>NZ_JALEGS010000067.1 GCF_022763345.1 Phaeodactylibacter sp. | reverse complement strand
TGGGCACGGAACACACAGAATGCACCTCAATTAGATAAAAACACAGTCCGTGTATTCCGTGTCGTCCGTGGTCTGCTCCCCCCCCTACTCCTTCACAAACGGCAGCATCTCCCACCGCGTCTGCCCCCGAAGCAGGCGGACAAAGTAAGGCCCGGAGGGCAGCCCCGACAAATCGATGTCCAACTGACGGTCGCCAGTGCGCACGCCGAGCGCTTGCAGTAGTTGCCCCTGTGCATTGAACAGCTCCAGCCGGTCGCCTGCCTCAAAGGGGTTGGCAAGGGACACCGTGACCTGCTCCCGTGCGGGGTTGGGGAACAGCAATACCTCGTCCAGCAGGGCTACGACGGCTTCCTCTGAGTATACCTCCTCGCCTTCCGGGGTATGAATGGCCACCCGGTAGTGGTGTACGCCGGGCCCTGGATCTTCGTGCAAGTGCTCGTAATAGCACTGACTGCCAATGTAAGCCATAGGCCGATCATACCGGGCTATAGGCTCATAAACTTTATCGCCTGCCATAGCGTGCATTACGGTGTAGGTATAACCGGCCTGCAGTTCTTCCCGGATCCAGTCTACCTTTACGCAGCTTGCCCCCTGCACATCCACCGGGCTGGCGCTGAGCGGCATGGGCACCCCGCAGTAAAAGGGGCTCTGTGTAGCAGTGATCTGCCGGGTTTGCGTGGCCGTGCAGCCATTGGCTGTAACGGAAAGGGTAAAGCGGAAACGCCCGTGGGAGAAGGGTGCGGAAAGCGTCACCTCCTGCCCCGTAGCGGAGGAAGGAGTAAGCCCAAGGCCCATTTCCCATTCATAGGTTGCACCGGGGCCGGCATCTGCAGCAGTGAAGGTAGCGGACTCGCCGACACATAGAATGGAGGGGCCGGTAATTTCAGCCACCGATTCGGTGCCGACTTCAATTGTTACGATGTTGCTTTCCAAATAAACAGTGCAACCGGACCGGCGGGCACAACGGGCAAAATAGGTGGTCTCTTCAAGCGGCCCGGGGGTATAGTCTGCCATATTGCTGTTCGGGACGAGCTGCCAGGTCTGCAGGTTGAAAGGGCCTGCCACTGTACTACGCATCCAAAGATATTCTATAGCCCCGCTGCCGCCTTCAGGAGAAGACAGACCGACAATAGGCGCGGGTAGATTCCCGGGGCCACAAAGGTATTGGTCAGGACCAATCTGCCCAGGGTCCGTTACATTATCACAAACGGAGTAGAAACCGGCATCAATCGAGAGGTTGGAGGTGCCTTCGTCTACCAGAAATGACTCCGTAAACCGCCCATCGGGCAGCATATCACTGTCGAGCAATGTGTTACTGCCTTGTAGTGGCAGGGTTACTTCCAGCCCATTCGTGGGTATAAACCGGACCCGGTACGTACCAGGCTCTGGTGTAAAGTGGTAATACCCATTAGCGTCGGTTACTGTGGTGTCTACGGGCAGAAAGGTACTGCCCTCCGCTCTTTCCAAAATAGCTTTCACGCCAGCCAGCCCCGGTTCTCCGGGATCCTGAAGGCCGTTCTGGTTGTTGTCCAGCCAGACGAAATCTCCCACCTCTGCCAGTGCGTTAGTTACCGTGATCGTGAAGGTACAGCTCCCTGTGCAGCCTGCCACATCCGTGTAGGTATAAGTGATGGCATAGGTACCCGGTCCTACTGCCCCAGGATCGAAAACGCCATTGTTCACACCCAGCCCACCGTAAACACCTCCAGCCGGTGCCCCGCCACTTAGTGCCACCGGGGCGCTGTCCAGTTGAACATCCTGATCGGGTGGACAGGTGACTACTGGCAACGGGTTCACGGAAACCTCAAAGGTACAACTGCCAGTACAGCCATTCCCATCGGTATAGGTGTAGGAAAGCAGATGAACGCCCGTGCCGGCCGCCGCCGGGTCAAAGCTGCTGCCCTCCACACCCGGACCGGCATAAAGGCCCCCACCGGGCAATCCGCTTGTCAGCGGAAGGGGCGCTGCATCTATACACACAGCGGGCAGGTCAGTACAGTTCACCTGTGGCGGGGCCACCACATTTACCCCAAACGTACAAGCAGCATTGCAACCATTGCTGTCACTGTATTCGTAACTCAACAGCAGAATACCCGGACCCACCTCAGCCGGATCGAAAATGCCATTTTCTACACCAGGACCGGCATAAGTGCCTCCTTCGGGCTGGGCTCCCGACAGGGCAAGTGGGGCAGTATCAGTACAGATTGTCAGCGGATCAGGGCAGGCCACCTCCGGCAAAGCGGTTACTTCTATAGGGAAGGAACAAGCAGCACTGCAACCCAAGGTGTCGGCATAAAGGTAGGTGATCGTATGTACGCCAGAGCCAGCCAACTCCGGGTGGAACACCCCATGCGCTACTCCCACCCCACTATAACTGCCGCCTGGAGGTGTAGCCCCGTCAAGCGGAAATGAAGGAGTGTCAGTGCAAACAGCCATCGGCTCCGGACAAGCCACTTCGGGGACAGGATTGACCGTCACTTCAAAACTGCAACTGCTCTGGCAGCCCAGGGTATCTGAATAGGTGTAGGTGATCGTATGTGTACCTTGGCCGGCAATTTCAGGATGAAAACTTGCGCCAATTATGCCCGGGCCTTCATAAGCGCCTCCAGCGGGCTGTATTTCTTCAAAAAGGACGGGGTCAGAGTCCTGACAAATGGAAAAGTTGCTGGGGCAGTTGACTTCCACAGGCTCCTCCAGGGAAAGTAGCAGCACAGCGGTGTCGCAACCGCAGCTGGGCAGGGCTTCCAGCCACAACCCCGTCGCACCGGCACAAAGCGCACCGCTTAGGCCAACGGGCAGCAGGCTTCCTGCCATAAAACTGCCTTCAAACGTGAGGGTAGACAAGAGGGGACCGGTGGGTTGCCCCTCGGCATCAACACAGTAGGCATTGACGGTTACCCATTCGTTTTCGGACTGGGCTAGCCCACTGAGCACCAGGCCAGCCTGCAACTGGAAGGTACTGTCCTCACCCACGCAGAAGTTGAGCTCCGTAAAGGTATAGACAGGCTTTTGGATGGGTAAAGCCAGCGTATCCTGCCCGGTAGCGACTTCCAGCTCGGTCAGGCAGGGGATGCCGCCGCAAATGAGGGGGTCCTGGGTAACGGTATTGCGGAAAATAGCCACCGACGGGGCAGCACAAGCTGCCCCTTGCTCTTCGATTTCAAAACTAAAGGCGATCTCCGTACCGTCCGGCAAATTTTCCGGAAGGGCAAAACGAATTTCGGTCAGCCCGTCAGCATTGGTACGGGTAGTAGCAAAAGTGGGGCAACTGCTTGCATCGGGGCTTTCGCAAATCAAGCTGCCTGGCACGTAAGCGATGCCTGACGGAGCAATCAGCACAGAGGTATCGCGTTGGGTTGTGCCGCCGCCCATCAGCGTAAAGGCCGCCTGAACACGTACTGTACTTCCGCAGCCCTGTAGCGCACCGTTCACTGAAGAAACGGGCTGCGTCTCGTAGGGTGCATCGGTGCCTACTACATTAACCGGATTGGAAGCCACCACAATATCAGAACCGATGGCCGGGTCGCTACAGGGACTAAAGCCCCGGGCCCGGTAGAAGGCAACCGTCTTAGTAGGATCAAAGCCGCAGCCGGTTTCGATTTCAAAAACCACCCGCATTTGCCGGTTGGCGATCCCGGGGTTGCTGAAGGTACCAGGTAGGCTGTCACCCAAAACCCGGGAGTGCGTGGTCAGATCAAAAGTCACAGTATCCCCGTTGACAGTACTGGAAAGGGGCTCAAAGACAATGCTGGCATCATTCGGATAGCCTGCGCTCATGGAGTTCACTTCCACGCCGGGAGGCAGGATGACGTCCAGAGCCGGATTGACCAGATCGGCCTGCTGCGCACTGTTTACGAGGACTTCAATGGTATCAGTGGCACAAAGCTCCAGGGATTCAGAAGGGCTGGGCTGATTCGTAATTTGCAACTGCACCTCTGCAAGCTGCGGATTGATGTAGGCCACCAGTGTATCGAGGAAGCAGGATTCTATGGGATTGTCCGTACCAGGGAATCCTTCGCAATTCCAACCGTAAACCACCAGGAAGCTATCCGGGAGGCAGCTCGTCTGGCTAACGCAGATCTCTATTTGCTCGGTGGTATTGTTGGGGTGATCGCTGAGGCGGTAAACGCCAGCGGCATCGATGCCTATGGGGGCACCACCATTTTCGCGCACCTGCTCCACGGCTACCAGGCCATCTTCACTGATCAGTTCCAGCCAGGTATAAGGCACATCAAAGCCACTGCCCACCCCGGTATTGGCTACGGAGAGGGTGTAACAGTTTTCTTCGGTAAAGGCGTTGTTGACGAGGGGGTTTAAGACAAAGCTGAACTGCCCGATGGGGGTGTAATTGAGCAAACGACTGCGGTCCTGATCGTAACGCAAATTGGCGGTAGGATCCTGGTATTGCACACGGGCCCGTCCGTACACGGCGCCTTGCTCAGAAGCACAGGAAGGCTGCCAGAAAGACTTAAGAATCTCGTCCCTTGCCTGCTCCTCCCAAAGCGGGATGGGACCGCCCCGATCACTGTACAGATTCCGGATATCAAAGTAAAGGCTGTCGGCATCTTCAGCGAAAGGCGCTACGTCAATAGTGAAAACCCCGGGGCTGCGCCGGTATTGCAGGCGCCGGAAGGTGTAGCCGGGTATTTTGGCCAGGGCCAGGGTATCAAAAGCAAAAACGGGTCGGAATTCATTAGGGAAGAAGTCGATATCATCATTTGTAACGCATCCTCGTTGCGTCCTGGTAAAAACTTCCCAGGTCAGCTCCTCACACCCGGTGAAGCTCCCTGACCCACCGGAGGCAAAACTAACGGCTGCAGCTACCATTTGAACGCGGTCTAAGGTTACTCCGCAGGCGTCGCGGCTCTGGAAATTATCGTTGGAAAGCTGGAAAGCGTTGCGAATATCCTGGTTGTCCACGCAGAAGGCCGTGATGGGGCTAAAACCTTCCAGGGAGTAATCATAAAATTCGCCTTGTGCAAGTCCTGTATCGAAAGCGTATTGGGTTTCAATGTACACACTATCGCCTGCCGTGTATACAAAATTTTCAGGAAAGGCTGGATTGAGCTGATTCAAGCCTGCTGCCGACAGGTTATACTCAAACAAGGAATCGCCAACGACATTGGCCACTGGGATATTACTGACTTCTCCGATGAAGGTCCCGTTGTCGTACACCCGGGCTTTGGCACCGAGCGCCTTGAAGTAAGGGTACAGCATTGTCTGCCGGAACCGCCCCTGCGCCCAGGGTCCGTTGGGGCCGGCAAGCACCCCAAGGCCAGCTTTAGTAAGTACAGTATCAGAAGGGGCCACCCGGTCCAGGCGGACCTGTGCCGCATCTGCCGGGACATTAGATTGCCAAATTCGTTCGTTGCCAGGATCCGCCAGCCCTACGTTGAAGCGCTTGGTCTCGCTTAGGAGCACTGTACCTCCCCCTCCATTGCAATCTCCGCCCGGACAAAACAGCAATACCGGAAAACTGCTGCAACTGATCCCCAAATAACAGGCCTCTTCGCACCCTGCTCCCACCGTTTGGTAAAGCACAACGGGCAGTTCGACCAGACCGGAACCGCCACAGTTCCATACCAGATCAAAGCAAAATTCAACAGCTCCATCGTTGTAATCCGATTGCTGAATGATAATAGTCGGGCGGTCAGAATCTGCACCTTGCAGCTCGAACGGTATGACCTCGCCATTAACATCAAGGACCTGGGCGTTGCCAGTAAACTGCAAATCAAACCCGGCTGGCATTCCCAACTCTACAGCATAGGTATTCTCCCCGCTCACATCCGGATAGCCGTCCAAGGTTGGAAACTGAAAACAGTAGGAAACCGTCTGCCCGTCAAAAATCGTTGCTGGCCCCGAAATAATAGTGGGGGTGGTGGCCAGGCGCGCATCGGCAAAGTCGTGGCTGGCCAATTCCAAACGTGGAATATTCCCACAGGCGTCCCGCACCTGAAAACGGGCAATAGGCGTAGGCCAGCTGTAGCTGATATTGCAGGACTCCCGGCAGCAGTAAACATAGTCGCCCCGAATCTCAAGCCGCTCACCAGGCAGAAGCGTGAAATTGAAATACCGGGCGGCACTGACTTCTCCTTTGGGCAGCCCGGTAGTACAGAAATTGACGGAACCGTACACCTCATCCGGCGACCGGGAAATGTCCTCACCGTTTAAAAGCAGCTGTACAGAAGCGGTATCAATGGAGGCATTATTGGCACTGTAGTCCCCAAAAACCGGCAGGCTGGTGTTGCCCTCAAAGCCCAGCTGAAATCCAATCTGAGCGGTAGTCGCCCCAGTATTTTCGATAAAGAAACCAAACTGATTGGGTGTCGCCCCATCCAGACAGACCGGCAATGCCCTTGCGAATAAAGTGCCGGTAGAGATGGAAGGCTGAGGTACGATGACGGCTACGGTGCCTGTTGCCGGAATAGTGCGCTGACAGATATCGGCTCCACAACCCCAATAGGCATGGTGTACCACCTGATTGAGCGCCTGTGTGCAGGTCTGCACCTCAAACCGTTCCCGGAAATCAATCTGCTCTCCATTGGAAAAGCGGCCGTCCCCTCCAAAGAGGCCAGGATGAAGACTTTCACTTAAGGCGTAGAAAAGGGTATCACCATTAGTGGATGAGGGCACGAGAGCACTGCCGGCGTACCTTAACTCATAGTTTTGTACATCCCCTAACACCACAAAGTAGGTAACCGAGTCGACAAAGCCCAGCCCTCCCTGTGTCAGGCGCACTGGGCGGTCAATGGTCTGTGGCACATCACTGATGATGGTATCCTGACTGTTCGGGCCATTGGGATATTGATGGCTGAGGGAAGCAAAGAGGAGGTTGTAGGTATTGAGGTTAGGATTGTCTTCGATAACCGTACCGGACACGGTCTGTACACTGATGGTATCTTTAAACAGGCCCCCGTCGACCGCAAAATCCCGGGCATCGCACCCACCCGAGCGGGTGATGGAAAAATCCACCACGTCATTGGCAGCAATATCCGAAGGGGTAACCAGGAACTGCGGTGCCTCAGGGTCAGAAAGGTCACTTTCGGTGATATTGAGGTTGCCACCAAAGATTTGCAGGCTGCCGGTTTGGTACCTTAGCCCGGGCGGCAGGTTGATGGTCACTACCGGAGCATCAGCGTTATTGGACGTAAAGCGCAGGCGCACGCGCAGGTCCCCATCCTGATTGCAGGTCACGACATCTTCTGCCTGCTCAGGATAGGTAATGGACACCTGAGCCTGACTGCTCAGCAATCCGCTTAGTAAAAAAAGGGTGGCCAGGAAGCGCTTAAGAAAAAATCTGGCGGCGCCAGGAGATGCCAGGGAAACGGATGGTGCATACCGTTTATTCATAGGAGCTGTTTTTGTGCTTACTTGTTGTTGGCTTGTGCACTGTCTTGTGACAGCACAAGCTTCTTTGTTATCACCAGGGTTAAGTTATACCTGATGCAGGGCGTTAATCGGCAGGATTGATGGATTTGGGTGCTGGCTTGGGGGAGTTTGGGTTGTTTGTCCAGCAGTGCAAAGATAGGGGAATTGGCTGGTTATAGCAAGAGGGCGCTTTTCAATTCTTTGGGAGTTCACCTTCAGACTAAATTGAGGGCTTGACAAAACCAACCATCGGTCGGGGCATGGGACTTATCAAGGCAAAAGCTACCAAAGCAATTGGTCGCGATGATTATCAGGATTGCTCCACTACTTATTGCTCAAACAGAGGGTAACCTTTTTCAAAGTGAATAAATAAAGCTGCAAACATCAAAACTTATCCATCATGAAAACGATTTGTGTAGCTTTATTCACCCTTTGTATTTTGTCTTTTGCCAACGCGCAGTACGCGTCAGCCTTTCCGCAAACTGAGCCCACGCCAGCAGCAGTTTCAGAGGAGCCCATTTCTCTAAATGAAAAAATTGCCCGCAGAAATGCTTTAATCAAGCAGCACAACCAATTGGCACAGCAGACGCTCATTGAGCACATCGCTACGCAGGTCACTTATCCGGAATTGCTTCAGGAACTGATGGCAGAGGGCAGGGTGACTGTCAAAGTTACACTCGACACCCATGGCAAAGTACAAGCCTATGAAATCCTGGAAAGCCCTGACCCCTCATTCAGCCACGCGGTAGAACGGATTATGCTTAGTGCTCCGGCAGTAGTAAGCCACCGACCTTATCTTGGTGCCCGCAAACTGATCATACCTATCGAATTCACCTTGCAATAAAAGCATCGCTAGGGGTTGTAAACCACTTTTTTGAGCGTAAACTTCCCATACACGAAGGGGCCATCCGGGTAATGCCAGGTGGCTTCTCCGTAGGATGCCAGCCGGTGGTTGCCAAAACGCTTGTAATTGCTAAGTGGCGTCGTAAACCGAAACTGTTGCATGGCATTGATGTCATAACGGTCGAAGGACTCAAAATTGATCAGCTGCCCGTAGTCATTGAAAAAGAGCCTGGCTCGAATAGTGGTGCCTTTATTGGTAAAATTGGCCTTTACCGATTGCCGGTCGATGACCTCCCATTTAATCCGTTTGTCAATTAGCGTGGCCGGAGCCAGAAAACACATATCATTGAATAGGGTGACGGTCTCCGCAATAAACATTTCCGGGCCATCAGCCTGAGCAACCGGCAAAACGGAGAAAAGGCGGACATCCATACTGGCTTCGTGCCCCTGATAACGGTGATACCCCTGAGCAGGCAGCCCCTTGACTTTTGCGCTCAAAAAGAACAGCCGCTCGTCGGTATCAAAAAAATTATATTGTTCGCAGTCCATCCGCATCCAATCCTGGCCCTTGCCCCTCATTTCTGCCTTAAACCGGGCACGGAAGCTATGTACTTTAGGCTGCCCGACCACTCCTGCATACCGAAGGTAGCGCTGAACCGGGGCGGGCAAATGCTGAAGGTCTTCTTCTGTGAGCAAGTCTTGTTGAATGGCCTTTGTCCGCTCTATGCCGGCTCGTACATCAGCCCTGTACCGATGCTCAAACCGGTAGCTTTGCCAACTGAGCAGAGCGGGCACCAAAATGAGCAGGTTAGCTACTGTGCCAAACCGGGCATCCCCCCAATTGCGGAATATCAGAAACTGGGACAGCAGGATAGCCGCAAAAGCCACTCCATACCAAAACTGAACGCCATTTAAATAAAGGATCACCGCTCCTGCAAAAAAAAGGCCTGCCAATAGCCACAGCAAGCCCTGCTGCCGGGAAATTGGCTGGGTAAGCTGCTCGAACTGATGGAAATTGTACGCCTTTAAAAACCCGAAGAGGTGAATGATTCCGTGTATCAGTAGAAGAAAGGCAAAAAGGGGTCGCATCTTAGCAAATTTAGGACCTCAAGGTACTCTTCTACGCTTTGATTTTTGCTGACCATAATCATCGGTATGCCATATATGTGTTAAAAACAGGCTGACGGGGGCTTTTACTACATGCTAATCGATGAAGATGGACAGCTTACAGCCAATGCCTGTCATATCTTAGCACTAATGGCTAACTTTGAGTGGCACAGCCCCCAACAGCCGGCCCGCAGCCGCTTCCCGGCACAGGACCCAGTAAATACCGTTGGGCCAGTTTGTAGTAGCCATATCTATACCGTTACCGGCAACCGCAGATTGTTTATACATGGGCCTGCCGTTGCTACTGAGGACTTCCACCTCCAACTGCGCCCCTTCCCATGCTTTCGGAAAGGACAACTGTGCCTGTTCAGTGCAGGGGTTCGGGAAAACAGAAGGCTTAGCCTCCAGGCTTTCGCCCAATATCACCGCATTGGTCATATCGCCCTCAGCATTGAATTTGTAGATGATGTGACGGCTTTCCTCTAGGAAAAGATCGTCGCGGAGAACCTGCCCGTGGGCCAGGCACCCCCCGTCCGGTGTCGCGGCCACACCCGTTGCCCAGCTATTGTCAAACGGTAACAACACATGCACATCCCAAATACGCTCCAGATTAGCATTCACTTTGCTCAGGCGCCAGCGGTTACCATTCGCGAAATCGAAGCCTAATAAAAAATACTCGTCATTGGAATTATAGTCTAATGGATATCGGTAAGCCGGGCGCAGATCACCGTCTTCCAGGCCTGGCCCTTCAATAGCCAGCCCGTGCACCACTGCCCGGCGAATTAACTCGAAATCAGGCGTCCTGATCTCAATGGACTGATAGATGCTGTCTGAACTGTTCAGCTCAAAAATCCTGTTGGCAAAGACCAGGTTTCCATCTTTTGGCTTGAAGTATGGAAAAAAATTGGAAGCATTGGTGAATCCGAACCCATCAAAATTGTAGGCCGTACCAAGCCAGTCGTAGGCGTTTTCCTGGATGGGCTCCAGATTGACCAGACTGAGCTCCGAAAAAAGGGACCCAAAACAACCAAACAGCCGGTCCTCCACCATAGCCATAACGGCATAAGGCTGCGAGAAATCTGCCGGAGTGGTGTTCAAAATATTGCAGGCGGTATCCATGACGACATCGTAAGGCAAAATATTCGAAGTATTCAGGCGGCGGCCATAGTACCGGGCATATATCCGGTCGCCTTTTCGGGCAAAGCTGGATTCATTGTTAACCATCGCCATATTGGGTGAGAAAAAGTCCGCCAACGCATCATTGGTATGATAGCTGATCAGCTCCAGATCGCGGTCAAAGTGCAATACAGACAAGTTGGGCGCAGCGCTATTCCCATCCTCCAGCAGGTAGGCAAAGCCAATCATCCACAGGGTGCTGTCCACAGGATCTGCGTGCAGTTGCTCGTAGAAGGAATAGGGGGCAAAATCCCCGCGCACCAGCGAATCCAGGACTTCCCCTTCCAGATTGAGTTTGTACAGGAAAACCTCGCTCATTTCATCACGTTGCTCCAGGAATACCTCCTCCCCCAGAACCACCATCCTGGCGTCTGTTCCCAATCTGGCAGGCCGGTTATGCAGCCCGCTCCAGGTATCGTACTCCTGAGCGGCAATCGAATTAAGCAGGAAACAAAAAACAAATCCTAATATGACAGGTGCACGCATAACAAATGATTTTCACCAAAAATACAACAAACTGATTTACAGAATAATAGCTCTAACAGAAAGAAAAAGTCATAGTCCAGAGGGCTCAGAAAGGGTGTAACAGAGCGCTTTAGGTCACAGTAAGTTAAGGCTATTCCGGTGAAAAAATGGTATATTAAAGTATTTAAATCTCTGTAGGATAGAGTTAACGGATAATCAATCATGAAAAAGCACTTGTTACAATTTGCGCTCTGTTTCCTTTTTGGCGCGGCAGCCTTCGGGCAAAAAAAGTTCATTGCACTCCGGGATACGCCACCGGACTCGACGATCGCCGGTTTTTTCATAAAAAAGGTAGTGGACAGCCGCCCTGCAACGGATAGCATTGGCTATCTCTTCATTGGGGCACAATCCAGAAAAGTCCCCGTGGACCTGGCAAGAGGGCTAACGAATGCTTTCAGTAACTACCTGGATAGAGCCGTGCCCAGAGATGCAGGGGACCTGCCTGTCATCCTTGGGGTGGACGAACTGTCGCTTACCCCTGTGCCCTCCGGTGCAGATCAGGAGCTGAAAGTCTCGCTACAGGCCTCTTTTTACCAGCAACGGGAAAGGTATAAAGTATTGCTTTTCGAAACCCAGGTTTCTGTTTCCGGGCAGGAACCTCCCGAGGCTTTGATACGCCAGGCTCTGGTCAAGGCCCTGACCGAATTCAGCGATACAGATTGGGAAAGTCCAGATGCCGGCTCCCCTGTAACAGAAGAGCGCCTTAAAAAACGCCTGGACCAGCAGGGACAACAGGTCATACCGTTAAACCTGCTGCTTGCCGGCTATGCGGCTGGCAGCAATGCCACAGGTTGGATGTTCAGCTATTACCGCAGCTCCAAATCTTCCCATAAAGGCTGGTTTTTTCCGTGGCGCCTTGGAGGGGAGTTTTTGCAGATTGAAAGTCAACCTTTTGCCCGATCTGGTATCGTGGAAGCCCGGCTCAACTATGGCATGTTTGGTATTTGCCCGTTCCGGGAAATCACCGACCGGGTTTACATCAATTTGGATTTCATGCTGCTCGTTGGCGCAGAAACCCTTACTGACCGGATTGACCGGCAATCCACCAACCTTTTGTTGGGGATCGCACCAAAGCAAAGCCTGTATTTTATTCCGGATAGCCGATATGGACTGGTCGTCGGCTTCGGGCTATATCAGCGGCTGCTTACTTCAGAGGTGTACAAAAACGATTTTGGCTTTCAGGTAGAGGCAGGATTTAAGTTTTGACATTCATTTCGTTTGCGCATCAGGTTTCCTGCTATCTTTGGACTAATCATTATTGAAACATCCATTTCAGCCATGAACAAAGGGACACCTTCTAACCCACCGCCCCCATTCAGCTGTACTTATTCCCCAAATGTTCCCGAGCTCCTGCAGCAGCTCCGGTGTACCATTGCGTTAAGCACCTATCAGGCAGGCAAAGTAGTCCTCCTTAGCTCAGTGGATAGGGAACGGCTCATTCAGCTCCCCCGGAGCTTTAGGAAACCTATGGGTATAGCCCTGAAAGGCCAGCAGCTTGCCATTGCTACCCGAGACGAAGTGCATCTACTGACCAACGCCCCGGGGCTGGCGGCCCATTACCCCCCAAAGCCCGGCACTTATGATGCTTTGTTTATGCCGCGCGCCACCTTTTATACGGGCCAGATTGATATCCACGACCTGGAATGGGGTAAAGACGGTTTGTATGCGGTCAATACTTCCTTTTCCTGTATCTGTAAAATTGACGAGCAGTATAGCTTCACTCCTGTTTGGAAGCCTGATTTTATCACTCAGCTCGCACATGAAGACCGCTGCCACCTCAACGGGATGGCTATGCAGGAAGGGCTTCCGCGGTACGCTACGGCCTTCAATCAGGGAAATACCCGGCAAAGCTGGCGGGAAAACATCACCAAAACCGGGGTGCTGATCGACATAAAAACCGGGGAGGCCATACTGGAAGGGCTGGCTATGCCGCACTCTCCAAGGCTCTACAACGGACAGCTGTATCTGCTCCTTTCCGCCACCGGGGAATTGGTGCGGGCCGAACGGGAAACAGGCAGGTATAAAGTCGTTGCCCAGCTCAACGGTTTTGTGCGCGGGCTCGGCCGATGCGGTGATTACGCCTTCGTAGGCTTGTCCAGATTGCGCCCCAACTCCAGCACCTTTGCCAAACTCCCCATGAAACATAAGGCACAGCAGGCAGGCATTGCTATTGTCCATCTGCCAACCGGAGCCATCGCCGGCCAAATTCGCTACCAGGCTTCAGTGGATGAGATTTATGACATCAGGGTCTTGCCCGGACTGCAACGCCCTAATTTGCTCAATACTGAAAAGCAAGAGCATAAACTCGGCCTTTCCATACCTGAAAAAACCTACTGGGCCCAACCTTATTCACAGTAACTTCGTCTATCACCTGAAAAAACAGAAGTATGAGGTACCAACCCTTACCCATTGCGGCGGCTTACCGCCGGTTTCTGGCACTCAACCAAAAGCTGAAGCGAATGCTGTCAAGTGGCGCTTTCAGCACACTGAGCCAGCAAAAACAGCAAGCGTTCCTCCGGCAAATACAACAGCTGTTCCAAAAGCTCCGCCGGGTCATCCCCCAACAGAAACTACGTCACGCAATGGCCGCCTCTGCCTTGCTGCTGGGCCTGGGGCACGCACAAGCGCAGGAGTTTGCAGCCCCGGTACAAAACCCCTTCGGTTTAGAGCTGGGGCAAAACGAGAATGGCTTCTTCCCGCTCCCACAACTGGCAGACATTGATGGAGACGGAGACTTTGACCTATTTCACCGGTCTGGGACTGACGACCTTTATGGCAGCACCATCCTTCTTTTTCAGGAAAACATAGGCACACCACAAGAACCGGAGTTCAGTGCAATTGCGGCCAATCCCTTCGGTTTGGAAACCCTTAACCAAACCACTACAATTACTTTTGGCGACCTGGACGGAGACGGTGACCTGGATTTGCTGGCTGGCCAGTACGATGCGCCCTACTATGGTTTGTTTTTCACCTACTATGAAAACGTAGGTACGCCGACTGCTCCGGCATTCGCACCACCGCAGTCAGACCCCTTTGGACTAGCCTTTTCTAATGCCCCGGACGCCACCGTCCCTTTTTTGGCAGACTTGGACAATGACGGGGACTTAGATTTGCTGGTCGGAACTTACTATACAACCTCTGGTGCCTCTTCAGCAGCAATCGCTTATTTCCCAAATATCGGTACTGCCCAGAACCCGGAATTCGGCGAGGCCCAGATTAATCCGTTTGGGCTGCAGCCTCCGGTAGATGGTTATATTTTCCTCCCTACCGTGGCTGATTTTGACAATGATGGCGACCTCGATATTATTGCCGGTGGTGACTACGAATACGCAGGAAACTACTATCAACCTCTACTCTATTATTACGAAAATACGGGGACTCCGGAACAGCCCGCCTTTAATCCTCCGCAAAGCAATAATTTTGGACTGGTCTCGACTACCAACAGCTACGTTTTACTCCCTACTTCCGCAGATTTGGATGCAGATGGAGATACGGACCTGCTGACTTCCGGGTATACTTATGACGAGTCGGGAGGCGAGTATGCTAAAATCATCTTTGAATACTTCGAAAACACTACTGTCATTAATGCTGTCGATGCGCCGGAAACAGTTGCGGGCTTCCAGCTCTTCCCCACCGTAGCAAGGGAGGAAGTACAATGGAAAGTGGAGGCTAGTCAAAGTCGAGGGCAACTACGGATCACTTTTTTTGACCTTAATGGCCGTCAGTTCCGGCAAGAAGAATTGGTGGGAAAGTCGGGAATACTGTCTGTATCGGATCTGCCCGGCGGGCTCTATTATGCCAAATTAACGGATGAGCAGGGGCAGCTTCTTGGGATGAGCAGAATCGTGAAACTTTGATTTTTGGGTTTCTGAGCAATAGACTTTGAATTCCCCCTGAGCCATTTCGAATGTGCAGTTCTGGGGGAATTTCATTTACCTGGACCAAGCTGTGGTCAAAAACTTAGCGAAACAGCAAGAAACCGGCGCTCCCAACAGATATGACAAAGATTCCTCAAATGTGAAGTACTGATTTACTAACTTAGAGGATGAGAGAAGCTACGGTTGTTTCTCTTCATAAAAAATTATATCCTCAAAGTATGATCCTACGCAATGCTTTTCTGCCTGCACTCCTGTTCTTCACTTTTTTAGCTAATGCCCAAACCACCATTCAGGACAACTTCGAAGGCAACGGCGACATCAGCACCTGGGCGGGCGATGACTGCCAGATCGATACCAGCTTTCCCAATCCATTCCCTCAGGGCAGCAATACCTCTGCTACCGTGCTGAGGTACGGTGATATGGGCGGGCAGTATGCCAATGTGCGCTTTGATACCGGTGCCCCGTTTGACCTTTCGGGCGAACACCTGTTCTCCATCCAAATCTACGTGCCATCCAGCGGGCTGACCGGGGCACAGCCCAACCAAATTTCGCTAAAGCTGCAGGATGGCAATCTGCCGGAACCCTGGTCTACCCAAAGTGAGATCATTAAACCCATCGTAACGGATGAATGGCAAACGGTCACTTTTGACTTTGCGAATGACAATTACATCAACCTGTCTCCGGATTCTCCCCCGCCCACTCAGCGCAATGACTTCAACCGGGTCCTCCTGCAGGTCAACGGGGAAAATAACAACGATCAGGTGATAGCCTATATCGATAATGTCCAATTCGAAAGTACCTTCACCCCTGGCCCGGTTTTCAATCAGCTGATCTGGGCTGATGAATTTGACGTTGACGGCGCTGCGGATGATACCAAGTGGTTTCACCAAACCCTGCTCCCACTGGGCAACAGCTGGTTTAATGGTGAAATTCAACACTACACGGACCGTTTGGAAAATACCCGGGTGGAAAACGGCGTACTAAAAATCGAAGCCCGCCGGGAGACCTTCACCGATCAGGGCCATACCAAGGAGTTTACTTCGGCCCGCCTGAATTCCAAGTTCACCTTTCAGTACGGCCGGGTGGAAATCCGCGCTAAGCTGCCCACCGGCCCCGGCACCTGGCCTGCCCTTTGGATGCTGGGCAAGAATATTGACGAAGATGGCGGCTACTGGGATAACGAAGGCTTCGGTACTACGCCCTGGCCCGCCTGCGGAGAAATCGATATCATGGAGCACTGGGGCACCAACCCTGGTTATGTCTCCAGCGCCACACATACCCCTTCCAGCTTTGGGGGCACAGTTAATGTCGGCGGACAAAACCTGCCGACCTACGCCACAGACTTCCATGTGTATTCCCTGGAGTGGACCGCTGAAAAGCTGGTTTTTGCGGTAGATGGCGTGGAGCATTTTACCTATAACCCTACCGATAAAAACCCGGAGACCTGGCCCTTCGATGCGGAGCAGTACTTGTTATTTAATGTCGCCATTCTGCCCAGTATTGCGCCTGACTTTACCAGCAGCACCATGGAAGTGGACTACGTACGTATCTACCAGGAATCGCCCGTGGCGGTCACCTCACCAAAGAAATCAACAGTGCGGTATTTTCCCAACCCGGTGGAGGACACGCTGACGATCGAATTGGGTACAACAGTAACTGACCCAGTGCACATCCGAATATTTGACAGCAGTGGAAGAGTCCTAAAGTCTGTTTCTGAAACAGCCAACCAGGGCACTGTCATGCTCCAGGGCTGGGGCCACCTTCCTTCGGGCACCTATCAGGTACAAGTGCAATGGGGGCAACAGCGGTCTGCTTTTTCTGTAGTGAAGCGATAACAGCCTCCGCCCAAAGAGATGCCCTGGCTTGAAGAGCGCAAAGGCAAAAACAAACACCCTGGAGCCAGAAATGACTTCAGGGTGAATGATGTAATCAACAACAGTTTTTTTAAATCGAAGCTTTGTGTAAACCCGAAGGCAGTGGGAGATTACCCTTTTTTAAAGAGGTTTTCATAATCCGTCACACTACCGTGGTCCAGGCAGCATTCGATAATTTGTTGGCCAAGAGGGCTGAGGCTATCTTCCTGGAACTGGGCAAGTGTCTTCTCAAAGAAATCATACAAAATCTTTGCACCCTGGTCATAAGCTTCTTTGCCGACCTCTTCCTGGTACTCCACCTTGAGCATCCACTTAGGGATTTCGATGCGTTCCAGCTTCATCTTATTCATCGCGTAACCCAGCAGGCTACAGCGGGAAGGGCTCAGTTGCTCGGGCAGGAATTCTGCGTTGCCCTTGCGCGCCAGGTATTCCCGGCTAAGCCACTGCGGCATGAAGCTGGTCTTCCAGGCTCCAATGTGCTGGTTGGGCGTAAGGATGTACTTCACATCAGGTGTCTCTACGATTTGCTCCAGCAGCAGGTTGGCCTGTTTGACCTTCTTACCGGTAGCAAATGGCCAATAGCTGCCCACACCTTCACTGCTGATCCCTTTGGTCTGAATGATACTTGGATTGGCGTGCCCACGGGGCGCGACTAACCTCCAAAGCCAGGCCAGGGCAGGCGGCAAAATGTGCATGATGCCCACTATGCCGTAATTTGGGTTTTCCTGAGTACAAGGGGGCGTCCGTAGGCCTATGCTTCGGATATCCACCCGTACCGGGTCAGAGTATATGCCGGGTACGATATCCCGTGGCAGAATGACTCTTGGATTGGGGCAGGGCAGGCCGGGGGCATCTTGCTTGTGGTCCCATATCATAGCCCTTCCACCAGGCACAGCCTCGATATTCAGGAAGAGGAGCGGCTTCTCCGGTTTGGCTGTTATTTTTTCCAGCACCATATCGGTACCATAATCTTCGATGTGATCTACTCTGATAAACCAGGCATCTTCCGCATCTTCCAGCCAAAGCTTGCCGTCGTTCTTCTGGAGCTTGGGATGGCAGAGCGCCATATCGTCGGTTACCGGTTCCAGGTCGCAGGTCCGGGGAAGGTCCAGCATCCTTTTTTCGCCGGTCAGAATATTCTTGCCTAACAACAGGCTGCCTTCCGGTGACCGGTGGGGCTGCTGCAACATCTCACTTTTGCCGCCGCCACTGGCTCCCTCGTGCATGAGCGTGATAACGTTATCGTAAGGCGTCACTACCCGGACAGTAGAGCAGTGCGCGGTTACCCAGCCTTCTTCTTCCCCCTGCCCGATCAGCATCCCGTAAACGCCTTTCTTAGCACTTGGTCCGGGATAGAGGTTGTAGGAAAACATTTCGTATTTGCCCGGCTGACGGTTGTGGACCACTACCTGCTTACCCTCAAAGTGGGTATGACGGAAAGGCGGGGCCGTATAAATAACCGCTTCCGGTGAGAAGTCTTCGGGCAATTCCATGGGGTCAATAATCCCCTGCAGCAGTGCCAGCCCCAAGCCAAAAAAACCTGCGTTGGCGGGAATAACGGCTACGGCATTATACCCCATACCCGGCTGCCCGGCATGGTAATAAAACATCCCCAGGTGCTGAGTCTTTAACCAGTCAAAGGTTTCGGCTCTCAATTCGTCGAAAGAATGACCGAACCGGTCTTCAAAGGTGGGCTTATCGGTAGGAAAGCTATCAGCAATGACCATGCAATTTGGATCGCGCCGGCGCATGTATACTTCCGTGTAATTCGCGGCAATCCCGTTTTTGGTGCGGAGCACTTCAGCTTCCAGATAACTTTGCCCATCGGGAAGATCATAGCGAACTTCCTGATAATCACTACCTTTTCCGCCCGCTGCCAGCTCCACCAGTTCTTCTATGTTTCTTACAACAGTGAAACTTGGTGCGACGGCCATAAGCTCTTGAAGCTCGGTAATATTCCCTACGGTAAATTCAGCTGCAGTTTTGCTAACCATGTCTGTATTATCTTTTAGGTTTTAATCTGAGCACAAATTAGGGGGATGCTACCCATGTTGAAAGTAATTATATCATTACAGACGGGTGACTTTTGTCATGAGCGGTCAAGGTCGTTTCCTGTTAAGCGTTAAAGCTTTCCCAAAAAATCTCCCATCCAGTATTGGATTAAACCCAATGCCTGATAATTTTCTATTTTTACCCCTAAGCGGTCAAAACACCTGGAACAACCTTGATACGAACAAAGTCCATAGCCGTCCTCCCCTTCGAGAGCCTGACACCTGATCAGGACAACACTTACTTCGCCGATGGAATGTCCGAGGAGATCATCCTTGCCCTCAGCCGGGTGGATGGGCTGAAAGTGACCGCCCGCACCTCCAGCTTTGCCTACCGGGACCGGAAAACCGATGTCCGGATCATTGGCAACCAATTGGGCGTGGCTACCGTACTCGACGGGAGTATCCGGAAAGCAGGCAATCGCATCCGCATCCATGCACAGCTCGTGCGCACGGACAATGGCTTCCACCTCTGGTCCGAACGCTTCGACCGCGAACTGACGGATATTTTCGAGCTACAGGATGAAATAAGCCTGCTCATCGCCGAGAAAATCCGGGAAAACTACGGGCACCTTGATATTGACGACCACCTCGTAACCTCCAAAACACGGGACATCAAAGCCTATCAAATGTTCCTGAAGGGCCGTTTTTATCAACTCCAGTGGAAAAGTGAGGATTTCGACCGGGCTATACATTGCTACAAACAAAGTATAGAACTAGACCCTGCTTATTACCAGCCCTACTTTGGGCTCGTGCAATGCTATGGTATTCTCGGGTCCTGGGGATTTATGAATAAACTGGATGCCCTGACCGCTGCCAATTTCTACCTTACGCAGGGCATTGCCCTCCAACCGGAATCTACAGAAGCCTATTTTGCGAAAGCCACTCAGGCGCTCTGGATAAACTGGGACCCGCACAGCGCGCTGCAGGCCCTGCACAAAGGGCTGGTAATCTCGCCACAGGATACGGAGTCGCTGGAGTCCGCTGCAGAATGCCACACCGCACTCGGGCAGTTTGACCAGGCGCTGGAATACATCAACAAGGCCCTTGAGTACAACCCCCTATCCCCCAACCACCACTACACCAAAGGCAATATCTACTATTTGCAGGAGCAATACGATACCGCCATGCATTGGATGGATAAAGCGCTGGCCATTGACCTGAACTGGGAACTGGCGATCCGGGCGAAAGCGTGCTGCTATATTCTTAAAGGCCAGCAGCAGGAACTCGTACACTGGCTCAGTCGTGTACCAAAGGGGGACATCTACAGCAAATTCCTGCGGCTTTACGAAGCCATGCATCTCGAAAACAGCCTTTCCGTTTCTGATTTTGCAACCGATACCACTATTTACCTGCCCTGGGCTGTCTACGCGCCCTTGTACACCGGCGACCAAACACAGGCGTTGGCATCCTTAAAACAGGGTATTCAACAACGCAACGGGCAGTACATCAACTTTGGCAATGACCCGCTGCTGCGCCCCCTGCACCCGCTACCCGAATTCCAGCAACTGGTTCAAAACACCTTCCCTTCAGCGGCAGGAGGGGTTACGGCTTCTGTTCAAAAAGAAAAAGCCAGCACCAAACTATCGCCCGAAGAGGCCGGAGGCTACAAATCCGCCCTACAGGGCATTATGGAAAACGAGCAAGCTTACCTCAGCCCCGAGCTCAACCTGCGGGAACTGGCCGCCCGGATTGACCTCCACCCCAATAAATTGTCCTGGCTGCTGAATGAAACGCTCGGGCAAAACTTTAACGAATACATCAACACCTGGCGGCTGAATGCTTTCCAGCAAAAGGCCGTACTGCCGGAATTCAGCCACTACACCATCCTGGGGCTGGCCTACGATTGCGGATTTAATTCCAAGTCGGTCTTCAATGATTTCTTCAAAAAGTCCACCGGGCAAACCCCAAGTGCCTGGCTCAAGGCCAACCGGTAAAATTAGAGCGTCCGAAATTTCATACGGAGGGTGAGCTTGTACTGATTTTTATTCCCGGACGATCATTGCGCTCCTGCACCTCACCTTTGCAGGGAATCAAAACATACTTCTATGAAAAAGATACTGATCGCCGGCGCTACCGGCTACCTTGGCAGGCACCTCGTCGCAGAATTGCAGGAACGACAGCTCCCATTCCAGGCTTTGGCCCGCAGCCCGCAGAAGCTGGAGCACTTCCAACTGCCTGCTGATACGCTCATCCGGGCAGAAGTTACCCAACCGGACACCCTGCGCGGGCAACTGGCCGACATCGACACCCTGATTTCCACGGTGGGCATCACCCGCCAAAAGGATGGGCTGACCTATATGGACGTCGACTATCAGGCCAATCTCAACCTGTTGGAAGAGGCCAAACGGGCAGGCGTCCGCCAATTCATTTACATCTCCGCCATCAATGGCCGGCAGATGCGCCACCTCAAAATCATGGCGGCCAAAGAGCGGTTTGTGGATGCGCTCATGGCTTCCGGGCTGGAGTATCAAATCGTCCGCCCCAATGGGTTCTTCTCAGACATGACCGACTTCCTGGATATGGCGAAGGGCGGCCGGGTATACCTGTTTGGAAATGGCGATTACAAGCTCAACCCCATCCACGGGCGGGACCTGGCTAAAACCATCATCGACGAGATGGGCTCATCTGCTACCGAGCTGGAAGTTGGCGGCCCCGACATTCTCACCCAAAACGAGATCGCCGCGCTTGCCCTGAAAGCCGTAGGACGTCCGCTGAATATCTTGCACCTGCCCGACTGGAGCCGCCGTTTGCTCAACTGGCTTATGCGCACGTTCACCTCCTCCAAAACCTACGGGCCCTATGAGTTTTTCCTCACCATGATGGCGCAGGATAATGTTGCCCCCCGCTACGGGTTGGAGCGCCTGGAGTATTTCTTCAGAAAGGAAGCAGATAGACTATAGGTGTCTGCTAACGGATTGGAGTGGGCATAACGTAGTTTTGCTTAGATTTACCGTCAAAATCTACTGCTATGCCCAATCTGTTACGGTTGTTTTGCCTGACCACACTAGTTTTCCTGGCTTCCGGCTGCCACATTGGCCGTTTCTTCCTTTGGAACTTCGCGGATGTCAATGATTACAAAAAGTTCCCGGCTACGACCATCAACGCTCCGGAAACGCCTTTCACTTTTGCCTATGCGCCAGACAGCATTCAGCAAAAGCTTGCGGAAACGGAACTGACCGCGGACGGCAAGAAATACACCCTCCCGGAATATATTGGCGATTATGGTAAAACGCTGGCTTTCCTCATTATCCGGAATGATACCATTCTGTACGAAACGTACTTCGATGGATATGCCGAGGATGGGCCGCCCCATCCTTCCTTTTCCGTGGCCAAGTCGTTTGTCTCCTCCCTGGTGGGTTTTGCCGTTCAGGAGGGCGCCATAGCAAGTGTGGACGACCCCGTAACGCAATACCTACCCGAACTGAAGGACAGGGACGAACGGTTCAGCCGCCTGACTATCGAGCACCTGCTCAACATGCGTAGCGGGCTGGACTACAATGAGAATAGCTATTTCAATCCTTTCGCACCTGTGGCCCGGGACTACTACGGGCGGCAACTGGAAAAGTATACCTTGGAGCGGTCCAAATTCGCCGCCGAGCCGGATAGCTACCGGGAATACCAAAGCATCAACACCCAACTCCTGGCGCTCGTTGTGGAGCGGGCGACCGGAAAAGACCTGCCCCTGTATCTACAGGAAAAAATCTGGCAACCCCTTGGTATGGAATTCCAGGCGAGCTGGAGCTTTGACAGCAAAAAAAGTGGCACAACCAAAGCTTTTTGCTGCCTGAATGCGCAGGCCCGGGACTACGCGAAGTTCGGCCGTTTATACCTGCACGGCGGAGCGTGGGAAGGCCAGCAATTGCTGGATCAGGAGTGGGTCGAACGCAGCACCACACCAGATTACACCAACGATTGCTACCAGTACCAGTGGTACAGCCGGTCGTACCGGGGTGTTTCGCCCGATTCTGCATCTGCAGTAGCTGCCGCTCCGGAAGGGGTTGGTGTCTTTCCGTTCCGGGATGGCGAGTACGCTTACCGGATGTGCGGGCCG
This sequence comes from Phaeodactylibacter sp., assembly GCF_022763345.1. Classification (GTDB taxonomy): domain Bacteria; phylum Bacteroidota; class Bacteroidia; order Chitinophagales; family Saprospiraceae; genus Phaeodactylibacter. The sequence continues at coordinate 904 of NZ_JALEGS010000067.1, read as the reverse complement.
GAGTTTTTGGCGATTGGCATCCTGGGCCAGTACATTTATGTGCATCCGGAGAAAAACATCATCATGGTACGCTTGGGCAAGGATGATAAAGTGGGTTACCGGCAGTTGTTTTGGGCATTGAGTGAGAAGCTGTGATTATCCTTTTGATCCATGCAACTTTTTCAACAGCACAATCTGCCCCAGATGATAGTGCAAATGCTCGATAATCCCGTTTAGGTTACTGAAGTAGTGGCCGTATTTGGGGTCCGAAAAGTCTGCCCACATCTGCTCTTCAGGGAGTTTGGCGGTCACCGCAATCAGCCGTTCTGCATCTGTCCAAACCGCATCAAGAAGGGCCTGCCAGTCGGCTTCGGACTTGATGTCCGGAGTTTCCCAGCTGTATTTGTCCCGGGCTTGCAAAGGGCCGCCTTCGAGTACATTGGCGATATGGGGCAGGTAGTAGGTGGCGTGATAGACCAACTGCGCAATGGTGTTAAGCCCGGCTACTTTCGAGGTCGCCATCTTCCAGTCGACATCAGCCAACTGATCCTTGTAGTTGGAATCCGACCAGTTCCCGCCGAAGAGGACGCCTTTGAAGTGTTTAGATAGATTTTTGGCCAGTGCCATAATATAGGAGGATTAATGTCCTGCAATTTAGCTATTTACCGGTTAATAACCAGCGCCCAGGTTTAGCGCCTGCCCTTTGCGGCGGTTGGAAAAGATGGTCGGCCCCAAGCCGATACCTCCGGCTACGTATACTGACGATTAAGTGGTTTGCCACAGCAAACCTACTTAATGCCTGCCTGCGTGTCGGTACTTCGGCAGACAGGTCAGCATTTACGCTGGGAAGTGGCTTGCGCCTGCCCTGACAAGCTATGCTTCGTCAGTGGCCGATGTCGCAAATCCAAGATCCCAGACGATGAAT
>NZ_JALEGS010000066.1 GCF_022763345.1 Phaeodactylibacter sp. | reverse complement strand
TAATCTATGAAATTTTCAAAGAACTTGCTCAGATGCTAAACATAGCATCTGACATTGAGTAGGTTTGCTGTGGCAAACCACTTAATCGTCAGTATATATTGGCTTGGTCCAGAATTGAAGTGTCTTCGCAGACTCCGCTGCTTCCCCCACTTCCTGCCAGCTGATGAGGCAGTGCAGGTCTTCCGGCTGAAAGCCCTGCGCCCGCCAAAGTGGGTCGAGCGGCTGATAGCCCTCAGGGCGCATTGGATGGTCATCCGGGCGGACCACCGCGCAGAAGGTCAGTGAGGAAAAACCGTGCGAACGGGCGAAGGCTTCCCGCAGTTCAAGGAATTGTTTGCCATAGCCTTTGCCCCGGTATTCCGGCAGCAGCACCGACTCTCCGAAATAAAAAATTTTGGTGATATCCCATCCGGCTTCCAAAAAGGGAGCTTTGATGTTATCGGTCTCTTCCACGAGAGGCAGCCCGGTACTTGCGCCGACCACATTATCACCATCTTTCACCACCACCATGAAGTTTTGCTGAGCCTGCAGAAAAGTATCCACGTAAGCCACTTCATAGGCCATATCGCCATTATAGAGATAGGGGTATTCGCGGAAGACCTGAATACGCAGCCGTGCCAGGTCTTCCACATAGCCCGATGCCTCTCCGCCACTAAGTTGCAGGATTTCAGGCATCTTTTACCGGCGGTTGTTTAGCTCCACTTTGAAGATATGCCCCGGCAGCTGATCCGGGTTGAGCTCCACATAATTCCACTCATTGAACCAGTGGTAAATCTGGCCAGTCAGCAAGTCCGTAACCCGAAGGTTGACATTGCCGGTAACGCCGAGCAGTTCCTTTGGGACTTCCACAAAGCCAGATTGGCGGTAGTCGGTATCGAAATTCACAACGCACCAGATGATGTTGCTTTTGTCCTCGGTGAGCTTTACGTAGCTCATGAGCGATTCGTTGTCGGTGCGGGTAAAGTGAATATTCCAGGTGTCCTGCAGGGCCGGCTGTTCCTTACGGATGTGATTGACCTTAGTGATCAGCTCGGTAAGGCGGTTGCGGTGGTTCCAGTCGTAGTGGCGGGTTTCGTACTTTTCGGAATTCAGGTATTCTTCTTTGCCGTTGGTATTGGGGCTGTGCTCCATGAATTCGTAGGAAGGGCCGTACATGCCATAGTTGGAAGACAGGGTCGCCGCCAGCATAAAGCGTTTCGCAAAGGTGGAAGGCCCGGCGTTCATCAGCTCATAAGCCAGGATATCCGGCGTATTGGGCCAGAAGTTGGGGCGGAAGTACTCCCGGGACTCGGTGCGGGTCAGTTCTGTCATGTATTCTTCCAGTTCACGGCGGGTATTGCGCCAGGTGAAGTAGGTGTACGAATGGTTAAAGCCTACTTTCGCCAGCTCCGCCATAACTTTAGGCCGGGTAAAGGCCTCCGAGAGGAAGATGGTGTCGGGGTATTGTTTTTGTACCTCCGCTATGCACCATTCCCAAAAGCGGAAAGGCTTGGTGTGAGGATTGTCCACCCGGAAAATGCGGATGCCGGCTTCGCACCAGTGGATGACCACGCTCTTGAGCTCTTCCCAGAGATTTTTCCAGTCTTCGGTTTCAAAGTTGATCGGGACGATGTCCTGGTATTTTTTGGGTGGGTTTTCCGCGTAAGCGATGGTCCCGTCCGGGCGCCAGACGAACCACTCCGGGTGTTCCTTGATGTAGGGGTGGTCGGGAGCGCACTGAAAGGCCAGGTCCAGGGCTACTTCTATGCCCATGCCCCGGGCTTTTTCGATCAGTGCTTCGTAGTCTTCCTGCGTGCCCAGCTCCGGATGGATGGCTTTATGGCCGCCCTCGTCGCTGCCGATGGCCCAGGGAGAGCCCGGCTCACCGGGTTGGGCATTGGTGCTGTTGTTTTTGCCTTTGCGGTTGACCTTGCCAATGGGGTGCACCGGTGGCATATAGAGCACATCGAAGCCCATTTCCTGCACACGGGGCAACAGGCGTTCCACATCCTTAAAGGTACCGTGCCGGCCAGGCTCCTGTGCGGTAGAGCGTGGGAACAGCTCGTACCAGGTGCTGAACATTTCCTTTTCCCAGCCTACCCGCACCCGGAGGTTGTGGTCATAGATGGTCTCAAATTGCTTCATTGGGGTAGACTCTACGACCTGCTTGAAGCCAGGGCTGAGTACAAGCTGTACGGCCTCATCGTACTTTCCTTCCTCCTCCAGTTGATCCGCCATTTCCTTTAGGTCTTTGGCTTTAGGCTTTGGATATTGCGCTGCGGCACTGCGGAGGAATTCTGCCCCAATTTTGAGCTCTACCTTCATATCCTGGCCTGCTTCCTGTTTTTTTAGGAAGCCATCGTACCAATGGAGGAGGTGGTCGATCCACCCGGCAACTTTGTAGTGGTATAGGCCTTTCTGTTCCACTTTGAAACTGGCGGCCCACACATCATTTATGCCTTCCTCCATAAAGACCTCTGTCCAGCGTTTTTGGCTCTCGTGGCGGTAGAGGAGCGAAGCGCGGATATGGTCATGCCCGTCACCAAAAATATCGGCGGTGACATCCACCCGTTCGCCCGGTACCCGCTTAATGAAATAGCTGCCGTGGTCTATTTCCGGCTGCACATTTTCGATAACAACTCGGTTTCTCATGTTCGTTTTTTCGCTTAAGAGAGGAAGGTTTTGTATGCAAACAAAAGTAGGGAGAATAATCGTAACTGAAAATTGAAAACCCGCCTTTCCGTCAAATGTAAACAGAAGGTTAATCCAGCCGCTAAAGCGTTAACAACCTGTTCACTCCCGCAATTAAGCTGTATATTTAGAAGTATGATCCATCAGTTCGATTTTAGGAATTTTTTGCCGGCAGCCCTTGTCGTTGTGGCACTGCTCAGTCTCGGTGTGGTGCAGTTTCAATGGGTGAAGTCGGGCATTGTGGTGGAGAAGCAGCTGTTTGACCGGGAGCTGCGCCAATTGCTGGAAGCAACCGGTGTGAGCATTGCTCAGAACCCGGAGGTGGCGCAGGGGCTTCTGGAGCTGCAACGCCTGAGGCGAAAAGGGCAGTCGGTTCCGGATTCACTGCGGTATGGTGTGCGGCTAAAGCTGGAAGGACAGCTGCGGGCAGGCCTGCAAGCACAGCAAAAGCGAATGCCCTTTTCCATTGCCTTGTCGGAATCCATCTGGCACTATCCGCTCCTCGTTGGAGACCGGTTCGACTGGTCGGAGAAGGCCGCGTACCGCACTTATGCTTATCAGATTGAGGGCACACTGGCAGAGGCCTGTGCCTGTCAGCTTTACCTCCATTTGCAACTACGCGATTTTCTGCCCCATCTGTTGGAGCGCCTCTGGCTTTTGCTGGCGCTGACGGTATTAGGAGTGGTGCTGCTCCTCCTTGGGTTTGTCTTGCTGGTGCGTAAAGTGCAGCGGGAACAGCGGTTGGTGGCGGTCAAAAATGATTTTATCAACACTTTGACGCATGAGCTGAAAACGCCGGTCTTTTCCAGCAGTCTACTGCTAAAGTTAGCGGAGCAGTCCTTGAGCGATAGTCAGCCGGAGCAGGTAAAAATGTACCTAGGACGGTTGTCTGCCGAAAACGAGCAGCTGAAAACCCAGATAGAGCAGGTACTGGAATTGGCGAGCCTGGAGCAGCCAGTTTACCAGCTGGAGCGGCGGGCACTGGCAGTTGCGGATTGGCTGCATCAGACCTGTGCTTCCTTTGAGCCGAAAGTCAAGGCCGAAGGCGGAAGCCTGCAGTGGTCCTACACCGGGCTTGATGGTTTCCTAACCGCTGATGCCGGCCATCTGACCAACGCCCTGAGCAACCTCCTCGACAATGCCCTGAAATATGGTGGCCAACCGCCGGTTATTCAGGTGGAAGCCATAAGCGAAGCAAGGGCCTTAACCCTGAAAGTTAAAGATAATGGTAATGGGGTGCCTGAAGCCCGGCAGGCTGATATCTTTCAGAAGTTTGTCCGTCTGCATACGGGAGTTGTACAGGGTTTTGGGCTGGGGCTGAGCTATGTGCAGCAAGTGGTCCGGTTGCATGATGGGCAAGCCGGGATGCACAACCATTCCGAAGGCGGGGCGGTCTTTTGGCTGCACCTGCCCGATTTTGAACCCGGAGAAACTTCTCCACAACCACAACCGAATGGCTAAGATTTTGCTTATCGAAGATCATGATACCCTGGGTTTTGCGCTACAGGCTTATCTGGAGATGAAAGGCTTTGAAGTCCTCTGGTCCAAAGATGGCGACAGCGGCTTGCAGGCCTTTGAAAAACACCCCGTGGACCTTTGTATTGTCGATGTGGGGCTGCCAGGCCGCGATGGTTTTAGCCTGGCCCGGGAGATCCGCCGGCAGTCGCCCGCACAGCCCCTGGTTTTCCTAACCGCCCGCGCCCTGAAGGCCGACCGTCTGAAGGGTTTTGATCTGGGGGCCGATGACTACCTGGTCAAGCCGGTGGATGAGGAAGAGTTGGTAGCACGAATCCGCGCCATCCTTCGGCGGTCGCAGCCGGAGGCACCCAAGGCAAAGACGATTTCCATCGGGCAATACACTTTTGATGTGCAGAATCAGGAGTTGGTTTTCCCTGGGCAGCCGCCTCGCCGCCTCACCGAGCGCGAAGCCCATCTGCTGTTGTTGCTTTGCCAGCAAAAAGGGCAGCTGTTGTCCCGGCAGCAGGTGCTCAAGGAAGTCTGGTCGCAGAACGACTACTTCACCCGCCGCAGCATGGATGTCTTCATTTCCCGCCTGCGCAAATATTTGTCTGCCGACCCAGCCATTGAAATCCGGAATGTTTACGGGAGTGGGTTTGTGCTGGAGGTGGGGTAGGCCTTAGCCTTCCAATACCAGTATGGTGTTCCCCGGAGCCCGAAAAAGCCTATATTTACCGCAACAGAACCGGCATAATTACAATGGAAACAAGAGCGCAAAAAGACCAGGTCTTAAAAGCCCTGGCTACCTTAATTCTAGAACAGGAGGCCGCCATCATCTCGGTCAATGAGCAGGACCTGAAGGCTTACGACGGAGCGGATGAGTCTATGTATGACCGCCTGAAAGTGGGCCCTGATAAGGTAAAAGCCATGGCTGATGCTTGCCTGGAGACGGCGGCTATGGAAGACCCTATAGGCAAATCACTTTATGAATTCAGCCACCCCAATGGCATGCGGGTGGTGAATCAAACGGTGCCTTTTGGCAAAATCCTCATCATCTATGAGTCCCGTCCGGATGTGACCATCGAAGCAGCGGCTACGGCTTTCAAAGCTGGGAATAAAATCTGGCTGAAAGGGGGTAAGGAAGCCCTACGGACTAATACCCTGCTGGCTGAACTTTGGGATCAAGCCCTGAAAGGGCAGGATGTGGATACCGGTTTTGTAAACTACCTGACGCTGGACCGTTCTGCTACTCAGGCCCTCATTAAGAAAAACCCCTACCGCTTTGACCTCATCATCCCACGCGGTGGGGAGCGCCTGATCGCTTTCGTCCGGGAGCACAGCAATATCCCGGTCATCGTGAGCGGACGGGGCAATAACTTCCTTTACGTGGGCCCATCGGCGGACTACGACATGGCATTGACTATCATTAAAAATGGCAAAAGCCGGATCAGCGTGTGCAATGCGTTGGACAAGGTCCTGATTGACCGGGGCTGGCCGGAGCTGGAAGATAAGCTTCAGCGCCTCAGCAGTGCCCTTTCTGAAGCCGGATTGGAAGTCATTGCGGATCAGGATGGTTGGGCAGGCAACAACGATGCTTTGCAAACGGTACCGGAATCGATGTGGTACGAGGAGTTCCTTTCCAACCGCATCGTTCTAAAAGTCGTAGACAGCATGGAGCAAGGCATTATGCTCACGAATCAATACAGCGGCGGGCACAGCGCCACGATTGTCACGGAAGATGCGGCTCAGGCCCGGGCATTTATGGAAGAAGTCGACTGCGCCGCCGTTTATCACAACGCCTCCACCCGCTTCACCGATGGCGGTCAACTTGGGATGGGCGCGGAGATTGCCATCAGTACTCAAAAGCTTCACGCAAGAGGCCCAATCAGTGTGGGGCAACTGGTCTCCAACAAATGGATGGTATACGGAAACGGTCAGATACGGTAGCACGAAGCCATGGAGCAAAAAAAGAAAATCGTCATCAAAGTTGGCACCTCTACACTTACGGGCGGGAGCAACCGTATTTCTTATGCCACTATTGAAAACCTGGCCTGGCAAATCCTTTCCATACGAGAGGCTTACGAGGTCATTCTGGTCTCCTCCGGCGCTATCGCCACGGCCCGGCAGTTTGCGGAAATCCATCAGGCCGGTACGGCACAGATTGACTCCAAGCAAGCCCTGGCTGCCATTGGCCAGCCCAAGCTTATACGGATATTCGATGAGGTCTTCGGCAGTTTGGGGCTGCAGGTTGCCCAATGCCTGCTCACTTACCGCGATTTTGACAACGATACTGCCCGGGAAAACGTCCGGAACACTTTGCACAAGCTGTTGGAGTTCGGTTACATCCCCATCATCAACGAAAACGACACCGTTGCCGTAGACGAGATTATCTTCGGCGACAACGACAAGCTCTCTGCCTACGTCGCCATCATCAGCGAAGCGGACCTACTCATGCTGGTCACTGATATTGACGGCATCTACACCCAAAACCCCCACCTTCACCCCGAGGCTGAGCTCATCGAGCACGTCACCGATACCGAGTCCGTCAAGTCCTTCATCCAAGAGCGCGAAAATGGCCTGGGCACCGGCGGCATGACGTCCAAGATATACGCTGCTGAGCTATGCTTGCGCCATGGCCTGGAGATGCGGATTGTGAATGGAAGTCGCCCGGGTTTTATCACGGGGGCGCTGGAGGGGAGGTTTCGGCATACGCGGTTTGGGGGGTGAGGGGTTATTTCCCGATACAAAAAGTAAAGTAGTACTGTATATCAGTTAGTTATGGTTATTGGGCAACAAATAGGCAACAATAAACTATAAATAAGAGATAATAAAAGCAAGTAAATGTAGGGAGATTAGAACGAATTGATAAGCGAATATAAACCTTTTTTCTTTGTTTTAGCCCTCAAATTAAGTGCTTGGTACTTTGGTAACTCTTCGCAGAATACATTGTTGTATGGCTTTGCATAACCTCTTCTGACCATTATTTCATTAAGCGTTTTGCCATTTGGCAAAATTATATAAGCTAATGTTCTTCCAAAAGCATCTGTAAGATTTGATTGTTCTTGAATTATAGTAACGCTTGTTTGTGGTTTGGCTTTTTTTAGTAAAAACTTCATTGACTTGTAACCCAGTTCAATTAAATATGTGCCTGAGATATTCACTTCTCTTTCATCTTGCTTTAATTTTCTGCATAGTTTAATCTCTGGAGCATCAATACCTAATAGCCTAACTTCTTCTTCATCATTTGTGAAAATATTTTTTACGATTAGTCCGTCTCCATCCAAAACTTTAACCACTTCATAGTGTGTTCTTATCCTTGTTTGTTTATTAGCACTTGTTTGCATTTGTTTACGTTTATTAACGAATTGATATTCAATATGTTAGGTTTATCTTTGTAATAGTAAGAATTATTATTAACATTTAAAAATTTAAAGAAATGGCAAGACAGAAAGGTCCCCTAAAATATGTCGGTACTCTTGGAGATATTAGACATTTTAAAATTAAAGGAAATGAAGGTTATTTTGCAGGTTTGACTGGTGGTCCAACTGCTGAACAAATTGCAACTGATCCCGCATTCCAAAGAACTCGTGAAAATATGAACGAATTTGGTGGTTGTGCTATGGCAGGTAAATCCGTTAGAGTTGGATTAGCAAGTCTAATGAAAAATATGGCAGATAGTCAAGTGACTGGAAGATTGACTGCTATAATGAAGAAAATCAATTTAGAAGATGGTTCAGAAGCCAGAGGTAAACGAGCTGTGTTGATTTCGACAGTGCCAAACTATTTGAAAGGATTTGACTTTAACAGATTCACTTCTTTCAATGGTGCTTTTAATGCTCCGTTCACAATTACTCCTGCTGGTTCTCGTGATAGTTCAACTTTGGATGTTCCCGCATTCAATCCGTTGAATTACTTAAACATACCAGCCGGTGCAACTCATTTTAGAATTATCAATGCTATTTCAGTATTGTCTGATTATGAGTTTAACACTACTACAAAGGTTTATGAGCCTAAAGAAGCAAGTTTGAACGAATTAAAAGATGTTCAGTATTCTGCCTATTTACCTGTTGATTCAGTTACTGCATTAATTTCATTGGTTGCTACATTACCAGGTTCTCCAACTATGACAACTGATGTAAGTGTTTTAAACTCTATCGGTATTGAGTTTTATCAAGAAGTAGGTTCAAACTACTATGTGTTTGCACAAGGTAACGCCTTAAAGATTTCCGAAATATTCTAAGATGCCATTTTAGAGATTTATGGAATTAGAAGAAAGCCTGCTCATTTGAGTAGGCTTTTCTTTTTGGCACTTTGTAGGGTTTGCATTTTTTTATTAAGACGGTGCAATCTTATTGGGCTAAAATATGCCTTATACAGTACTCAAATATGAGTAGCCCTAGGAATACCTCTTTTTAGAAATATAGCGATAGAAAACCGCCCTACGTGCATCATCAATTAGTTTTAGGTTGAGTTTATAAACCTTTTCTTGTTCTTCTAAAAGTTGTAAGGCTTTGACTGACTTTTTGAAAATAGAAATATCATTATTTGCCTGTTCAAATCCGTTCAAAATGCCTTGTTTAAGGTCATTTTTTGTGATGAACGGAATAACTGAACCTTTTAAATAGTAATGAAAGGATTTTGCACGCCATAGCCCAAAACATAGCCAATATAACTGCTCTTTAGCTTCCTCTGTGGGTGCTATCAAAATAAAGCAATTCGGGCAAGGTTGTTTAAGTGGCTTTCCGCTGTTCATCCCTTTGTTCAAAATGTAGAAATGTGGCTTTTCAGTTTCGGCTGCTGGTCTGTAAGTTTTGAGAGTGAATTTTGTCATTTTCCGAGAATTTTAGTTGGCTTCCGAAATCCCCTTCACAAAATTTTTTGACAAAGAAAAAAACGAAAAAAAAAGAAAGCCATCTCATCAGGTGGTGGAGATTGGACAAGCAAGTTTTTTGGGAAAAATACTACCCGATAGGGTGGAGATTTTTTTCAAAACCCGTAGGGCTTGAACTTGAAGGGCCAATTGTAACCACCTACATTTGCTATCTTTTTTATTCTTTTGGCATAACATTTTTTACTTACTCTCTTATTTGTAAAATGCTTATTTGGTTGTTCAATTCCTTTGGGGAAATATGACCAGAAAAAAAATAAACTATACCTATTCTAAAAGCGTGGGCTGGTGTGTGGCAAGTGTAGCGATTGAAAGAAACGGAACTAAATGCGGTGGGATGGAATGAAGTAATACTGTATGCATTGCAGGGTTGCAGACTTTGCAAACTTTACAATTTACTGCAAAGTTGTTGTGCGGTGGGCTTGCATACGGATTGCGTAATGGAATAGTGTGTCGCTTAGTGGAGTGTAGAGAATGAGCTACTCTTGCTTGCATTATTAGGTGTTAGTGGGTATATGCAATGAAAGAATGTAGGCACGAAATGAGAGAATGAAATGTACCTACTATAAACCGACATTAACTCATAGTTTATTTTTTTTCTGACCGCTGAAAAGGGTGGTTGGGGAATTGTGGTCTTTCGGTTGGTGAAGTAGGTTTAAAGCGTTGGCAATGAGCGGATACTTAACATAATGTTATTATAGGACATAGGCTTTAGCCCGTAATGCAATGAAGCCCTTGTGGTATGTACTATAATGCCACATTATGTTAATGTAGCTTTGGGTTGTTATTTTCTGGCACAAGTTGCACAGAGCGGTACTTTGGAGTGCATACGCCTTTTTGCTTTTGTGTGGTGGCATAGCTCTTTACTACCGAAGGAACGAGGATATTAATGGGCTATAATTAGCGTTGGATTGCAAAAAGTGTGACAGAAAATAACAACTGTAGCGTTGGAAGAGCGGAAGCCTATAAAAAGACAGAGGAGTTATGAGGCACGAATAACGTTGGATTTTTATAGGCTGGGGAAAGAAACCTACGGAACCAACCGTTATTAAAGTCGTGCCTGTGGCACACCTTATTATTTATCCGTAATAAAAACCAAAGATTATTTTTACCGAAGTCAGGTAGTTTATCACCTTCAAAATGAGGAAATATTTGAGCTACCTTTTCAAGGTATTTTATGGCTACTGGTAAGTTTTGTTGCTTTACGGATTTCCAATACATTCTGCTGAATTAACATATTTGGCTAATGAGTTTACTTACATTATTGGTATTATCATTTGACTTTATTAACTAACAAATGTTATTACCTATATACTTTTGAAAATTGAAATGTCATTAACTATACACAAAGATAATAAATGTTAGGCAAATTAAATAAAGGACTACTCTTCCTGAGTGTTGCAGGAAGTGGGTGATTGTAGTAAGTAAGGTACGAGCGAACGAAAAGAACCTACTGGAAGCAAATGGGGAGTTATGACAATGAATTAATTATTTCTTTTGCTGTAATTTTTGCAGTTTTACCAACGCCATAAATGGTTGCTGAAGCAAAACCTGTCCAATTACCATAACCCACTAGCCATAAATTTGACTCTTTAACTGCTCGCGTATTTTTTGTTATTACTTTATCATTTTCAATAATATTTAATTTTTTTAAATGGTTCAAATAAGGTCTAAAACCAGTACACCATATAATGGCATCAAAAGCTTCTTTTTTTCCATCTTGCCAAATTACACCGTTTTTATAAAATGAGGAAAATGGACGATGATCTTTAAATACGTTACGTGCTAATCCATCTTTCACACTTTCAACTTGTACAATATCACTCAAAGAAACTTGTAAAGTATTTGAAGTATTCTTTTTCTTAAGATACTTTTCATTAGCTTGATTAAACAAGTAACGACCGTCAATTTCTTCTGGTAGAAACGTAGGTTTATCTAGTGTTACCCACTTTGTATAAGCTACTTTAGAAACTTCTGCTAAAATTTGAGCACCAGAATTACCCCCACCAACAACAACTACTCTTTTGTTTCTGAAAGGTGAACTATTTTTATAAGCACTAGAGTGTATTTGCATACCTAAAAATTCATCAATTTTAGGATATATAGGAATAAAAGGTGAACGAGCTGTACCTGTAGCACTTACAACAGTTTTACTAATAAATACTCCTTGATTGGTTTTTAATTTAAATAATTCTCCTTCTTTAACAACTTCTTCAACAAATGTACTTCGTTGTATTGGGAAATTATATCGTTTTTCGTAATTGGACAAATAACTCAAATATTCTTCCTTTGTAGGATATTCTTGTTTAGTTGTAGGCATTTGCCAACCAGAAAGTGAGCTATATTGAGAAGGTGAAAATAATTTTAAACTATCCCAAGTATGTAACCAAGAACCACCGGAATTACCTTCTGCATCTAGAATTAAATAATTTAGTTTACTTCTTTTTAAAAAATAAGCAACGGACAAGCCTGCCTGCCCGCCACCTATTATTATACAATCAAATATTTTATTAGGTATTGCCATAATAAGCCCTTACTTAATTTCTTTAATTACTTTATAAGGGGTTTTGTTAATGGCTTCTTTTACTTCTTTATCGGTAGATTTTGTACTATCGTACCAAACGGTTATTTGACCTTTTTTAGTGTTAGAAACAGCTTTAATAAAACCTTTAACGTTTTTCTTTAATGAATATTCTACAATTCCTGTACAACAAGATTGGGTGAATTTTTCTAATTGATACGTTTTTTAACAGTATCAGAGATAACAATGTTTCCTTCAATTTTCTGATGAATATTTGTATCGTTATTATGGGTAAAAGCTAAAATATTTGTAGCAAATACTAGTGTTAATATAAGAGATGTTATTGATTTCATAATTATTAAATTTTTAAATATATGGTAGAATTAATATGATTAATGTTATAATGGCAACGCACCATAAAAACGTTTTTGATTGTAGAAATGATAATGATTTCTTTTGTTTAGTATCTAGTTTACTTATTGTCTCTTGACTTTCTATGGTGCAGCAAGCTTGTTCTTTTTTAGGAAAATATGCTCTATATAAATTGTAAGAAACTGCTATTAAACTGAATGCTATAAGATACGGTTTTATTGTTGCTAGCCATACCAATTGAGAAACAATTGCTCCTAACATTCCTGCAAAAGCCATTAATGGACCAACACAACAAGTGCAAGCGACTAATGCTACAAATACAGCACTTATGGATGATAAAACTGATTTCAAAAATCAAAATAATAAATTAAAAACATAACCAGAAATAATCATTCCTAACCCGATAACCGAAAAGAAAGCAATGATTAATTTTTTCTGCATTACTTTTTTTAAGAGTAAAGCTTCGGGAAGTGATAAACCAATAGACCCCATCATAAAGGCAATAGCCGTACCTAATGGTACACCTTTATCCACCAAAGCCTCTACCACTGGTAAGACACCTACAGCATCTATATAAAGTGGTATTCCCATAATGACAGCAATAGGAACTGCAAAAGGGTTGGATTTAGAAATGTATGTCTCAAAAAAGGATTGAGGCACATAACCGTGAATAAAAGAACCTATTCCAATACCAATAAAGATATATGGCACTAATTTTTTTAATGTACTTAAGGCTTCTTTATGTATTTCTGGAAACTTCTGTTTTAAAGACCTTTTATCTTCAATAGTTTTTTCAGTTTTAGAATGCAATTGTTTTAACCATTCTGCTATATGAGCTGACATTCCCATTTTATCAAGAATAATCCCACCTATAACACCTAAAACAATACCCGATAAAATATAAATTAAAGTAACCTTCCAACCATAAGACACCCAAAATAGTACAATAGCGATTTCGTTTACTAAAGGTGAGGTGATTAAGAAAGATAATGCGATACCTAACGGAATTCTAGCTTGCATCATTCCTACAAATAAAGGAATTGATGAGCACGAACAAAAAGGGGTAATAGCTCCCAACAAAGAGGCTAATATGTTCCCTAAACCTGATTTTTTATTACGCTCTAAATAGTCACGTATTTTACCCATTGGTAAATAACTGGTTATGATACCCATAACGTAGGTTACTATCACAACCAAAAAAGCTATTAAAATAAACGTGGCAATAAAGTATTGAAGGGCTGTTGCAAACAGCCCTGATTGGTCTAAACCTAATAATTCAAACACTATATAGTCTGAAAAACTAGATAATAATTCTGTCAACTTCTCCATATTATGCTGCTTTTAGTGCTGCAAGAAGTTCTGCATCAGAATTAAATGATTTATAAGCGTGAACCTTACCGTTAATTACTAATGAAGGAAAAGACATTGTACCATAGACCATAGTGTCTTGCATTTCTGACAGTTCCTCAATAGTAATTGACAGATTGTTTTCTTGTGCTAATTTTTCTAATTGTTCCTTAATAGGGGAACCTTTTGCACAACAAGAAGAGTGTAAAATTTTAACTTCAGTGTTCATAATAAATGTTTTTAATGATTAAACTTTATTACGAAGTCTGAAATCTTTTAAAAAAGACACATTTTTAGGAACAAAAAAAAGTATTTTTTGAGAGGTTACTTATAACCAACTATGTATCAATGGTTAATTAGTTATTTTTTTTTCTATTTCTTGTAATGGTGTACAGTGAGGTTTTATTGTGCACGACGAAAAATTACCTGATTTGTCATATTGAATATCACAACATTCTATAAATAGGGATTTTAATTTTTCTCTACCTCGCTGTATTCTCATTTTAGTTGCGGATAAACCAAGGTTAAGTTGTAGAGCAATCTCTTTTTGAGGAATGTTTTCAATATCGCTTAGATGTAATGGCTTCGCATATTTTTCTGGCAGCAAACCAATCATAGGGATGATAAAATCTGATTCTAAAATGGTAGAAATATTTTCACTGGAAATACTATGTTCTTTCCAATCTTCATTAAAATTAAATTCAATTTTGTTTTTATTATAATAGTCCTTATAATAGTCCGCAATGGTATTGCGAGTTACTTGAAACAACCAAGCTTTGATATTATTAACTTCTATGTTTTTTTTATGAGACTCTACCAATTTGAGCATCACCTCTTGAACAATATCTTCAGCAAGGTTTATATCGTTTGTTTTCTTTATGATATAAGCTTTCAAGAATTCATAAAATTCTTGTACTACCTCATTGATATTACAACATTCCTTATTTTTTGTTTTAAGTGAATCCATATATTCTATATCAAAGATAAAAAATATCCTATAAGTGAACCACCAATTACAATAAAAGCACTATTTATTTTCTTAAAGACGAAAACAGCTATTAGACTTATAGCGGCAATCAGAATTGTTCTCCAATCAGTCAACGTTTCTTTTCCCATTTCTACACAAACTGCTACGATAACAGCAACTGCTGCAATATTTACCGCATCTAAAAATGCCGAAAATATTTTTGATTTTCGCATTTTTGGAACAAATGGATTTAATATAGAAACAAAGATAAATGATGGAAGAAATATACCAACGGTTGCTGCAATCGCCCCCCAAAAACCGCCTAATTGCCACCCGATAAATGTAGCGGTTGATAAAACTGGGCCAGGTGTAAATTGACCAACAGCCACAGCGTCTATCAATTCTTGACGAGTCAATGTACCTGTAGAAACCAATTCAGCATCTAAAAATGCAAATAATACATAGCCACTACCATAAAGCAAAGCACCTACTTTAAAGAACGTCCATAGAATCTTTAGAGTACTCGGTGTTATAACTACTTGTAATAAAAGAAATGGAGTAAAACTATTTAATGTGTTTTTTGAATTTCTAACAAAGTATAGAATTAAACCTAAAAGACCACAAGCAAACAACGCCAAAATTTCGTGGACACCAAGCAAACAAGCAATCAATGTCAATGCTCCTAAAATACCGAGTTCTACATTTTTGAGTGCTTTTTTTCCAAGTCGGTAAACTGCTCCAAGAATAATGGCAATTACCGCTGGTTTTATTCCATAAATGAAAGGTTCAACTTTTGGAAGTTGTCCGTATTGTTGATATAACCACGCAAAAATCATTGTAATAACAACAGCTGGAAAAACAAAACTAGCACCTGCTACAATCAAGCCTTTCCAACCTGCTCTTTCGTGACCGCAATGCATTGTCATTTCGGTAGAATTAGGTCCTGGAATTAAATTTGTTGCTCCAACTAAATCAAGAAAATGTTGATGACTCATCCATTTTCTTTTTTTAACGACTTCATCTTCCATCATTGCAATATGGGCGGCAGGACCGCCAAAAGCAATGCTTCCTAATTTAAAAAAAAGTTTTGCTACTTCTTTTAAGTTTTTCTTACTATCCATTCTTTTGAAATTGGTTTGATTAATAGACTAAACATAAAACCTATTAAAATTGAAGTTACTATATCAGAGACATAATGAGCACCTAATACCATTCTAGAATAGGCTACTAAAAGAGCCCAAATAAAAATAAGTATCACATAGTATTTTTTTAATGAAAAGAATACCAAGCTAAATGCTAAGGTAAAAGCAATTGAAGTGTGACCTGATGGAAATGAAAAGGTACTTGTTTCATACAATTGAATGATGGCAGGATGTACTACAAATGGACGTGGCCGCTTTACAATATATTTTAAAATTAAACTGAATGTTGAGGAAGCTATAAATATTAATAAAAGGCTGTAGTACTTTATTTGGAATGACTTTACTTTATTTTTAATATAAAATAGACCAATAAAACCTAATATCATAATTGAAATAATGAAGGTATATGAAGAAATCCAATAAAATAATGGATCTAAAAAAACGATTCTATTTGCTTGAATCCATCTTAAAAATTCATAATCGATTTGTAAAAAGAAATTCATTTGGTTTTGTACATATTTTTATCTATCGACCAATTCCCACCGCCCTTAATAATTAAAAATAGACTTCCCCAAAGCATTGCCCAATCAGTTCGACTTCCGTGCATCATTATCCAAAATCCATCATTGGCTAAAATGTCTGATTTTGTTGTAACAATGGCAACCAACATAATTACGAGTGTTAAAACACTTGCCAATCGGGTAAGCAAGCCAAGTAAAATCAACGTGCCACAAACAATTTCAAACGTGCCGACAAATGCACCGAGAAATTCTGGTGATGGAAGTCCGATTTTTTCAAATCGTCCTGCACCCCGAATGGCAGGAAATAGAAATTTTTGAATACCTTCCGATAGAAAAACAGCACCAACCATTAAGCGAATAATGATGGTTGTTTTTGATATATCAGTACTAATTGTTTTTTTAAACATTTTAAGCAATTTTTTTTATCAATATGGGATTATACGTTTTATAAATTCGAGCTACTATCCAAGCTATTGGTATACTTAAAATCGCTGGAACTATTATGTCGGATGGATAATGAACACCAAGATAAACTCTACTAAGGCTTACAAAGATTGCCCAAGGAATAAGCACGTATGGTATCCATTTTAATTTCTCATTAGTCACTAATGTCAAGTAAAATGCTAATGAAAATACATTGGCTGCGTGAGAAGAAATAAAACCGAACTTACCACCTCTATAATCATTTACTAAATGAAGTTTACCTATCAAATAAGGACTATGGCTTGGTCGCAATCTTTCGAAAAATGGTTTAAATATGCCTGAAGCTAATTGGTCACTTATTGTTATCAGTAATGCTATTAACAGAATCATCAATATTGCGTCCCTTTTATATTTCCATATTAACAGAAATGACAATATCATATAAAATGGCAGCCAAGTGAATGTACCTGTTGCAAACCACATTACAGCATCCCAAAATAGATTGTGATTACCATTCAGCCATAATAGAATTTCAATATCTATCTGATTAATAAATTCTATCATTATTTTCTAATTGGTGATTGTCTATAAAGCGGTTTTTTTATAGTAAAGCTTGGCACTTTTTCCATTGCGTGGCAACTAATGCAGTTATTGGTGAAGATTTGGAAATTTTTGTTGAATACAAGGGTATCTCTTTTTTCGAGTGCTTTTTCCATTTCTGGAATTGCAACGGTTAAGAAATGTTCTGCTGATTTTGCACGTTTGGGTCTTCTTTTCAAGCCGTCCTCAATCGCTTTTCTGATTTTTTCAATTTGGTAATCAGCATATTCCCAATTTTCATCTTGTCCTGCCCAATACAGTTCTTGATAGCGGTATCCTGTTTCTACCATTGCCATATCAAAACCCCTAAATTGGTTTTCGATGGTTTCAATTTTTTCTTGTTCTGTACCTTTTATCCAATTTCCTTCTACTATTTGTTGTTGTTTTTCTCCACAAGAAGAAAGTAGAAATGCTGTGAGAATATATATTAGCCATTTCATATGTTGTGATTTAATTATAGTGTAAAATTATACAACACAAGACTAACAATATGGTCTATTTGAAAAACGTATGGTACTTAATCATTTGCTTTACGAAAAGCAATTGGGGTATCACCTACGTTTCGTTTAAAGTATTTAGTGAAATGAGAATTATCTTTAAAGTCAAGTTTGCCTGCAATTTCACTAACCGTTAAGTCAGTATAAAGCAAAAGGCGTTTAGCTTCGTTAATAATATAATTGGAAATTACCTCTGCAGAAGATTGACCTGATTCTTTTCTGCATATAGCATTTAAGTTTTGTGGAGTGGTATTTAGTAATTTTGCATAATGACTTACCTTGTTTGTAAGTTCATTTTCGTTACTTAAAAGCAAAATAAGTTCTTGATAGATTGAGCTACATTTTATTTTAGGACTACTTACAATTTTCGATTCAAGAAACTTTGCTAACAGAGCTTTTAACAATCCTTCTATAACTTGATGGTTTTTAATTTTTGCACTTTCATATTCCTTTAATAATATATTTGACATATCAATTACTGTGGTATTATTAGGAAATAGACAAGTTAAGGCACTCAGTTCTGAAATTAGCTTTTTAATATCTTTATCTATACAGTTGTCAATAAAGTTTTTTTTAATAATTAAAACAAACCCTTCAGGTTCTGTTTTGATGTCCCAAAAATGAACCTGTTCTTTACGTATATTGAATACTACAGGTGGTTGAATTTTGTATTCTATTGTGTCAATTGTATGTGAACCAGATCCTTTGGTTAAAAAAATGATTTCGAAATAACTGTTATGTTTGTGGGGTGATGTTTTTCTAATATGCTTCTTAAATTTTGCAATTTTAAAAAGGGAAACATCTTTAGCCTTATTTTGTATTTGAATATCCATCTTTATTTACTACAAAAACCAAAGGTTATTTTTACCGAAGTCAGGTAGTTTATCTCCTTCAAAATGAGGGAATATTTGAGCTACCATTTCTGGGTATTTTATGGTTACTGGTAAGTTTTGTTGTTTTACAGATTTCCAATACATTCTGCTGAATTGATATACTTGGTCTATCAACTCTTTTACAATTGCTATATCCTCAAAATAGTCTTGTTCTGTACAATATAGACTTAGTTTTACAGGGAACGGATGGTCTTTTGCAAAACCGTTACTACTGTATTTGGCATTGTTGAATAACAAATATTTTAGATGTGCAATTTCTATGATTGTACCACTTAAAGGCATTAAGGCATCATCATTGGTATCAAACGCTACATAGTCGCTTGATTCTGTTTTATTGATAGTTACTATAACTATTGGAATATCTAATTTTAATCTACCTAAAGTTTTTTGAATTGGGTCTATTTCATCTTTGCTTATTGGCTTATAGTAGTGAATGATTAGCCTTTCTGCTTTGTTATCATTATCCACAACAAATTTTAAAATCTGTTTTCCTATTGCTCCAGCTATTAAGTCAAATTCATTATCTCTAAAACAATCAAATCCTTTAAACTCTCCTTTGTTGTTAAAACAGAATGCACTACCCACAAAACGAGTATTGGTTTCCATTGATTTAAACGCACCTACACCCACAATTAATTCCTGTTTGAGTTCTCTATCTAAACGCCAAGGAATACCGTCTATTTTAGCCAATAATGCAGGCGTGATATTCTCTAAGAATGCACCAAAATAGGCGTTATTGATACTCTCTTTGTAAATTACTTGTGAGGTTATTTCGTGCTTTAAAAGCTCTTCTTTTACTTGATAATATAGATGTTTATTATCCTCATCTTCTTTATGAATTGGACTTACGTAAACAGCTACATACCTTGTATTTGGTTGCTTCTCTAAATTGATTAGATGATGTTTGATTTCTTTGATTGCAGTATCTGGACTTTCAAAAGCTAAACTGGTATCGCTATCCATATAAAATGGCTGACGAATATGTTTTTTTAGCGGTGGAAAGAACGATTTATATCCTTTTTCAAAATAGTTATATAATTTAACCACATAGTCTGCTCTATCAGGTTTATGGTATATAAAAAAGAACCTTACATTATCGTGTGGACTTGATTTATAAGGACCAGGATTTTTCATTCCTGCTTTTGGGTCTATACCTACGCCATCATAAAACCTTAAATTGTTTGAGTGATAATGTGTTTGCAGTACTTCATCTTCTGGAATATTAAAAAATCCATTTTCATCTAATGGTAGTATGGCTCTAAATTCATCTGTATTTAGATAGTTGTTGTAAAAAGTGGTTATGTGATTAAAGTAAGGCTTGTATCTATTGCCTTTTCTTGGTACAGTATGCGGTATTTCTAAATGATTTTTAAGCGGTATATTGAGTAATGGATATACTTGGTCTAAATGTTGTTTTGCATCTTCTGTAAGGTACTTAAAACGTTGTATTTCTTTGTTGTAAACTACTGTTTTGAAATATTCCGTAGGAATATTGATTTCATCAATACTTGTGGTAGCAACTTTAGAAGTGCTATCATAAGATAAAAGCAATGCAGGACTTTTAGTTAAGCCTGAAAATTCAATTTTTAGGGTGTATTTGTTATAGCTGTTGTATTTGGTTGTTGATGCTTTAGCATCTAATAACCATATTTCTATATTGCCTACATAATTGAATTGTATTGCATCTGCAATAGCATTGAAATACTGATATATCAAACGTGTATAAAGGTGCTTTGCAAACTTGGTACTGCTGTATAAATCTACTTTTGTTTTGAGTATGCAATCTTCTGTATCTTCAAAATTGGTATAGTAGAATTTATGTTTTACAACTTCTTCTTTTTGATTATCCCATAACTCATTGGGAAGCTCGGTTCTGTGTATAGGGAAATAACCTTCTTTTTTCTCGGTATAAAATCCAAACTCCTTCTGAATAGAAGGGTGTTTGAATGGGATGATATTTATAGTAAGGTTTTTCATAAGCTAATCATTTAGAATATTTTGGCAAGCTCAAAAGATGATTGAATCTAAAAATTATGTAATTGCAAAATGCTTTATACTTACCAGCTTTTTTATCTATATAAATTTGACGCTCGGTTTCAATAATTTGCTTAGTCCAAGTACCTTTTGGATGTTTTCTTTTTAATTTTTCTTTGGCTTCAAGCCAAAAAAAACCTCTTAACTCTTTTAAATTTTGACAGTTGAGTTTTAATAACTCTATATCAAAATCTACAGATACATTATTTTTACTTTCAACTTTATCTGTTAATGAGTATGTTATTCTTTGCTCGCAAGAAATATGATGTGGATTTAGTACTTTAAAAGGTATATTACCTCTTGATTTATCACAATGAATACCATTATTTACACATACTGCAAGCATATTATTATAGCGTAAAGAAGACTGACTATGTCTAAGTTCAGTAAGATTAGAGTCTACGTGTTTTTCTTGTGATATATAATGCTCAACAGATACATATTTGCCATTAGCTTCAGGTATTTTTTTCATACAGTAGCCACATAAATAACCTTGTTCGTTTAATAATGCCTGTTTCAATAAACTATCTGTATCTACAAAACCCTTATAATTCGCATTTGGCGTAGTATTACGATATAATGTTAAAGTTTGAGGCTCTAACGCTATTTGTTTATTAATGTATTTCATATCAATTGTAATCATCAAAATTATCAATTGCTTTCTGTGTCTCTATATCATCTAAACCGAATGTATTTATAATTTCATCCAATTTTTGTTTTGCTAATTCTACTTGCTTGCTTTCAAGAAGTTTATAAAACTCATCTATTAATTCTCTTCCAAATTCTCCTCTTTTGACTGAATCAAATGCCTCATATAAGATTGAATTATAATCTCTTCCTTTCACATACAATGGGCTATCGTATATTTTACCATCAACCAACCTTTTTAATGAAGTGTTTAAATCAATATTTCCAATAATTTCAGGTGAATGGGTGGTGATTATATCAAAATCTCCGTAATGAATTTTCGTATTCTGTTGGTCGTAGTAAATGTTTTTGAAGAACTCCTTTTTCCATTTTGGGTGTAAAAAAGTATCCGGTTCATCAAATAGAAATAAAGATTCTTCATTTGATGATAGAATTTGTTTTAGCCCATAAATAGAGATTAATTGCTTTTCTCCTTCACTTAAATCTTGACTTGAAATTTCACTATTTATACCGTCAGTTTCTTTAACTAATGTTATTTGAATCTCGTCTAATAAACCCATTACATCTAATGCTACTAAAGATTGAAAAACCTCCTTTTCACTTGTAAATGAATCTTCACTCCTAAAACCGACCAAGCCAATTAGAACATCAGGAATAAAGTAAGAATGCGTTATGCTCCTTTTTAAAACTTCTGTGTCTTGACTTGCTTTTTCAAATTTCAATAAGGCTTCTTTTAAAATACCTTTTGCACCCCAATATTCACTTGCAGGATTGCTTCTATGCCAAGTAGGCATTTTTAGTTTTAATACAACTTCTGTAAAACCGACAATACCAAATTTATCTTTAAAAAATACTGCAATATCTGAACTCTGATTACAAAAAATTGAAAACAATAATAAATTGAACTGAATAGGATTGAAATAAAAAACAGGTGCATTTATATCTAATCCTTTGCTATCATTTTCTAAAAATGTGAACCACTCTTTAAAATAATCAGAAGTATAATTTTGAACAAAACCACTTAACCTACTGTCAAAACCTGCATAGTATAAAACTGTGTTCTTAGGCAATAAATCTTGTAGCGTGTATTGCGATTTGAATAGGAAATTATTAACATCTTGATTAATTAATTTTTTATTCTCATATTCTAAGATGAACCATTCTTTATTAATATTACTAAGGGTTATTTTGACATAATCAACCTTGTGTTCAGAAAAAGTAGATGCAGCCTCAATTATTTTTTCGGTTCTTATGAAGTAGGATAAAGTAAACTGAAAACCTAACTTTTTATTTGTAATTTTTGATACATCTTCTACTTTATTGCAACTGTACAATGAAGAAAATATTTTTAGCAAACACTCAATTAATGTTGTTTTACCTGCACCATTTTTACCAATAATCACGTTAAGGCTATCATCTACTGAAAATTCTTCTGAAAACTGAATATTAAATTGTTGCAGTACTTTATAATCTTCTATATATAAGTTTAATAGTTGCATAGCTCATTAAATTAATCCTGTTAAAATTTGATGTACTAAATTAGCTAAATGAATTGCTGAAGGTTGATTTAAACTATCAGGCATAAAAGGTGGCTCATCTCCTCTGTAATTAGTGACTTTAATAATTCTATAGCCGTGTGTGTCTGCCAAATGTTTGATATGACGAGATACGTCATTTCTAACTCTACTGGCACAAATTATTAAATCGCAATTATGTTTTAAAACATAATCGTTTAAGCGGTCGTGTAAATTATAAGCCCACAAATAATCGCCCATACTTTCAATACCAACTGTGTAACCTAAACAATTTAGTACATCTGAAATTTCTCCTCCTGGTAATGGTAAGGTGTAACTATGCGAAGTATTAACATAGTTTTTTATGAGTTCTTCTCTAAGGATTTTGATAGTGCCTGATTTACCACAACCTTGTTTGCCCCATACTTGTATGATAGTTTTTTGTTTCATTCTACTGCTGTTTTAAAAATGATATTTTCAAAATCTTTTATTGCGTTTGTTTTTAGAGTTTCTGATAAGTCAAGATAATTTTTAGCGGTTCTTTCTATTAATGAAACTTTTTCAACAATATCATTTTGTTTTTCTAAAGATTTAGGTAATGGGATTTTGATTTCTTTCAGTTTGTTTTGAGATATTGAAGGCATTATTGTACCTGTGTTTTTTTCTCTGTATTGATTTTGAACAAACTCTGAATTGTTAATAATAGACAAATAATCTCCATTAACTTTCTGGGTATCTAATTTTATAATAAACACCTCAGAAGATGCTGTATATTTATTATTGTCCTTTATAAAAATAGAATTACCGACAGTACCTTTTCTTGTAATAAGTAAAGTGTTTTCAGTTATTAAGTCAGTCTTTTTATAACTATTAATATGCTTTATATTGTGATTAGAAATATGGTTAGGTCTAATATCAGCAACTTTTAAAAATCGTACTCCTTCAGTTGAGTAATGTCTTGCAGGTATACCATTATACAAATCAATAAAAAGATTATTATACGAGACTAAAGGGAAATCACTATTTAATTCTATTAATTCAGTCAATAAATATTCAGAATCCCATCTTTCCATATCCTTAAATCTCACAAAATGCAATCCTTTTTTAGCTTCTTTTTTTTCAGCCTTTTGTATTCCTAATTCTTTGTACAAATAGGTTTCAATTTCCGCTTCTTTTTCTATTGCGTTCTGTTTGGCTTGTTCCGCTTCTTTTATTTTTTGATTGTATTCAGCTACGAGTTTTTCTTGGGTAATATCTGTAGGTAAACCTTGTTTTATAGCATCTGCATCATTTAAAGGAGGTAAAGGAATTTGAACGTCTAAGAATTTTTTAAGGTCTATTCTTTGTCTGTTGGTAGTACCACTACTACAGGTTTGAGCAAACTCAATAAACTTTTTAGTTGTCGTTATTAGTAATAAAAACTGAGGTAAAATAGCTTTAGTATCTACATCATACGTTGGAAAATCATTGGTAACAATAGCACCTTCTAAATCTTCTGGAACTAAACCCATTGCACCATTACGAGCATCTATTTTAGATAAAATAAATTGACCAGATTCTACAATGAATTGTCTTTTTGTACCAATATTTTTACCTACTTCTGTATTTCTTAGCCTTACACCTCCATTGTTTCCACTTACTGTTACTCTTTTGTAAATGGTATCATTGTCAAGATTTATTACATTATTGTTTTTGGTAAGAAACTTACCAATTTTAACCAATGGGAAATTTTTGTTGTATTCAAAGTCTTGACCCAATAAATGGCTAACACTCCAATTATAGAGTTCAGAAAACCTAATGAGATTTATATTTTGCATAGTACCTACTTCCATTACCATTCTATTAATTGGGTTTCGGTATCGTTTTTAATACGTTCTACTTTACCAGTTTTGCTACTCCATTTGTACTCAAACTTAGGTTTAAGTTCTTTCCATAATTCATTTTTAATGCGGTAAGGTGTATATTCTGTTTGTATGTCTGTAAGTTCATTATCTATTACACCACCAGTACTGCTAATACCTGCTTTTTCTACTGTTGCAATAGGTATGTCGTAATCAAATTTTTCCTTTACAATCGCTTTTATTTCCTCTTGTATTTGGGCTTCTATTTTCTTTTTCTGTTGGCGTAGTTCCTTTTTAGTAGTTGCATCCAAAGCATCTTTACCTCTGAGAGCTAATTTGGTTTTAATCTCCTCTAACTCGTCTTTGTATTTTGCTTTTACTGTTTTAGTGGCTTGGGCTGTGTAATCTTTCCATTGTTTTGCTTCTTCATTGGTAAACTTCTTTAAGAATACTAAACTGGATTTTACCGTAGCTCCACTTTTCATAAATACATCTTGCGGAATAGAGGTAATTAAGATGATTTTTGCAGTACTCTCAAAGTATTCTCTAACTTTTGCTAAGTTTTGCGTATTTAAAACGCCTTCAGGTAATACAATACCTGTTCTTCCGCCTGGTTTTAATAAGCGGATGCATCTTTCTATAAACAAAACTTCTGTTAAACCACTCATACCGTTTTTACCAATATGTAAGGTGTTTAGTAATGGTTTATCTACATTATTATCTACTTGAAGCATAGCTTTAGCGTATGTTTCTTCTCCATACATCTGCTTGTATTTTGCTATACGCTTTTCATCTGTTAGTTGGTCTGCTTTAGTAATCAATAATGATTTTTCTACTCTTGCACCAAAAGGCGGATTGGTAAGAATTACATCAAAACGGTTTTCAAAGATTCCGTTAATGTTTAATAAACCATCTCTGTGATGCACACCTCCGTGACCATCTCCGTGCATAATCATATTCATTTTGGCAGTACGAGCCATTCGAGGATTGGCATCTGTACCAAAGATGCAAGCGGATGATAGTTTCTCTAAACGTGATATGTATTTGCCAGCTTTTTTAGCTTTTTCTTGTTCTTCACGTTTTCTAATTTGTGTTTCAAAGCCTAATTTGTGAATGATTTCGTTAGAAATATCATTTAGCTTCTCTTCATCTTGGTCTGCTGTTTTTATCTCGTCAAAGGTTTTATTAACCTTGTCTTTTTCTAATTTAATATCGTTTTCAATTTTCTCTCTTACATACTCAAATGCTTTAATAAGGAAACCACCAGAACCGCAACAAGGGTCACACATTACTTCATCTTCTTGAGGGTCTAAAACTTCTACTATAAAATCTACGACTGTTCTTGGTGTAAAAAACTGCCCTAATTCTCCTCTAAACGTTCCGCCTAAGAACTGTTCAAATGCAATACCTTTTACATCATCAGAGGTTGTAGAAAGGTTATATTTCTGTAGTTTCTTTACTATCTCTTTAAATGAACCTTGTTTGATTCTTATTTTATCATTGACATCAAAAAGTTCATCTTCTTCAAATTCATCTTTAGTTAATTCAAACCAATAATCCATATAAGGGATGTCGTCTTTTGGACCATTACGTTTTACATTAACAGGACGAATATTTTTCTCGTAATTAGATTCTTGTTTTTCAAATTGCTTTAATGTGAAAATATTATCTTCATCAGGATTGCGTTCGTACCTGATTTTCATAAACAGAATTTTACTTATTTCATCAAATGCTGCTTCTGGAGATAGTTTGTCGTTATTACGAATTACATTATGACATTGAAACAGTAGTTTAGAAAACTCGTCTCTTTCAAATGCTTTGGTTTGCTCTAATAACTTCTGAATTTTATCATTACTATTGGCTTCTTTAGCGTTTGGAATATCTAAAATTTCATCACTTAATGTTTTTGGTGTAACAGCTAAATTGACTTTAAAAACCTTGGTTTCTTTTTCGTTTGTAGTTACAAAAAACGGAGCATTCGCAAAGCGAGCATAGTTTTGACCTTGATAGTAATCTTCTGATTTTATGGTAATGTAATCGGCTTTACATTCTACCACAATAATTGGATTCAGTTTTTTGAGTTTATCCTCTTTGCTTCTCCATATTACAATATCTGCACTTGCTCTTCCTGTTCCTCTTTTAGAGCCTGTTAGTTTTACTTCTTGTGCCATTTGCTCTAAAGTGTATTCATAATGATTTACTAATCTACAAATGTATTTTTGTCTTACGTGTTCTTCAGGAGTCATTATCAACTCTTTCCCTAATAGGGGAGCAAATATTTTGTTACCGTTTATTTGTAGTTCTAATGACATAGTTATTTAGATTTTTTATTTTTTTGTTCCAATGCTTTGATGTGTTTATCAAAGTCGGAATTTATTTTTTGTGTTTTATTAAAGCTATCGTACTCTTTTGCTGCTTTATTGACGGCTTGTTGATGAGACACCTTGCCTAAGCCTTCTAATACTTTGTATTCGTTGAAACTTAAAAACTTGTTTACGCTGTCTGCCAAAGCCTCCATAGTAAAGGTATTTCTTCGTTCTATAAGGTTTTCTATATAATCGAAATAACCTGATACGGTACGTTCTAATTGTTTAATTTCTTTTTCTTGTAGGTAGTTCTTAGCTACTTTGGTGTCTTGTTTTAAAATTCTACCCTCAGGAGCATTTTTCCAAGTGGTTAAACCCATATTATCGGTTTTGCTATTTGCCTTTAGGTAGATAATTTCGGCTGCTGTTTTGCCTGTAATGGCAAAATGAAATTTGTTTTGTACGGTAGCGTAAAAATTCTTGGTAATGTCTGATTTTGGGTCGTAATCAATACTACATTCAGCAAAGATGTCTGTAATTTGTTGGTATATTCTACGCTCACTGGTACGAATGGAACGTACTCGGTCTAATAACTCTTTAAAATAATCTTTACCAAAAGCGGATGTACCTTGTTTTAAACGGTCATCATCCATAACAAAGCCTTTAATAATGTATTCTTTTAGGGTTTTGGTCGCCCATATACGAAACTGGGTAGCTTTGGTTGAGTTTACCCTGTAACCCACAGAAATAATGGCATCTAAGTTGTAATATTTGGTCTTATAGTTTTTGCCATCAGATGCAGTTGTTTCCAAAATGGAAATAACTGAATTTTCTTCTAATTCTCCACTTTCAAAAATGTTGCTTAAATGCTTGCTAATAGCCGGAACACCTACCGAAAAAAGTTCTGCCATTGCTTTTTGAGTTAACCAAATGGTTTCATCATTTAAAATAGCCTGAACTTTTACCTCTCCATTAGGAGCGGTGTACAGAATAAAATTATTGTGGTTGGGTACTAATTCGCTCACTTGTTTATTTTTTGAGTTTTAGGAGTTCTTTTTCTGCAATTTGTAGAGCTTTTAATGCTTGTTCTTCATTTTCTACCAACTGAAATACTTGGTCTGCTAACCAAAGCGAAAACAGTTCATTATAGTCGAGTTTAAAAAGTTTTGCTAAAGGTTCTATATGTTCACGTTTAGCGGTTTTTTCTCCTCTTTCTATTTTACTAAGCATTGCGGTATCAATGTCTAACTCTGCGGATAAGTGCCTGAGTAGCATTTCTTGTTCTTCTCTTTTAGACCGTATTAAGTCTCCAAACTTGTTCATCCTTTGCTTATTTGTGTTAATTGCATTTGTCAAATATAGACAAATAAAAAATAAACAAGAACAAAAACCACAAGAAGAATTGAAAAAAGTGCAAAGATTGCAAACTACAGTTTATCTGTAGTTTTTTGATAGTGTCCGTAACTGGGTTGCGAGAGATGTGAACCTAATAAGGTTTTGAGCAAATTATCAATAGAACGGTCTTTAAGTTGGTATTTCTTTCCTATGATGATGGCTTCTTCACGTTTGAAGTTTTGCGGTAAGGCTTCAAAAAATTGCTTTTTATTATTAGCACCTTTAAAAACGCCTGTTTCTTCTTTCTTTGGTAGGTTGTTATACATTAACAAACTGTGTTGTAGATAGACATTTGCAATCAATAACGCCATTTCAAAATCTTCATCTGTACACGTAACATTTTCGGTACAATCGCCATTATCAAACTTGCGAAGCGTGGATAATATCATACAAATACGATACAGAATTAAGCCTAATCGTTTTACTACGCTTCCAGCTTCTTCTGCTGTAAAGGTGGTTACTTCTGTTAACCATTGTTGCCCTGTATAATTAACCGTTTGCCATTGTTCTTTGGATAAGTGTATTTGCGTTGGATTCGCTTCTAAGAAGTTTATCATTTCTAATACATTCTGCGATAAGGCTTCAAAATGGTCGTTTAAATTTAAGGTATTGCCGAAAGGCGATACATCTTTCCAAAGTTGCTCTACTTTAAATGTATAGAATAAAAAGCGACTGAATAAACCATCTTCTGCGGATGCAATGATATTGGCAACTTGACCAGGCGTACCTGATAACGCCACAGATATTTTAGGCTCTTTGATAATTACATATTCATTATCTGTTTTTCTTGAAACAGAAATGGTTTCAGAATGAAACGCTTTTCTGAGCATATCAGAATATCCGCCCCAATCTTGTTTAAAAACCGCTCCCATACTATCAGCTTCTGTTTCGCAAATAATTCCTTTACCCTCATTTTGTTGTATGTGTTGTAAAATTGCTGCATAAGATGTATTTGCAGGGATGAATACGACTTTAAAAGGTGGTTTTACAGGCTCTTCTGGAGTTTCTGTGTCGTCTTTCTTTCGGTTACGTTGTTCTACCTTGTATTGGGCTAATTCAGCTTCATAAATGGACTTATCTTGATTGCTTTGTTCTAATACACTTTCTTGATATGGGTCTGCTAATATTTTGGCAAATTTTAAAGCACCTTTTCCGCTTGCTGCTGGAGCTATGATAAACGAAAACAGATTAGGAAATACCGTCTGTTGAGCATAAACGCCCGATACATTAGGTAAACAACCGCTAAGAATAGACAATGCACCAGTAAAGAACACGTCACGTTCTCTTGGGTCTGTAAATGCCATTGTTCCTTTTCTTAAAATCTCTGGTAGATTATCAAATAATTGTTCGTCAAAAGTGGGTGTATTTTTTAGGTAGTCTTCATTGTTTACTATCTCAGTTGGTTGTATTGTATTCTTATGACTTGGATAGCTCGCAAATTGCATAACGTTGTTATCATAAGCCGATTTTACAGATGCTTTTATTTCTTCTTGGTTTAGGTCGTAAGTATTTAGAATAAGATGCAAAGTATCATCATACACGATTCCTCTCCTGTTGCAATTACAAGCCAATTGATATATGAAATTGTTTCGGTTGCCTTCTGCATAGCTTTCTTTGTTTTCGGTGAATGTGATACACTCGGTAAAGATTTCTGAACTATTATTGTTTTCATTAGAATTTAGATTTTGGGTTACTACTGTATTGGGTGCTGTTGGTTTGATTGGTTCTAAAACCCTTTCGGTTTTTACCTTGAACTTTTCGTTTTGTATATTCTTATATCCGTTAGGATCATAAGACACAAAACACAACCTTGTAATGTCTTTACATTTTGGGTCTGCTTCAATACCCACTTCTTTTTCATAAAACGCTTGCACTTGTGCATAAGCGGTTTTATGCTTCTCCATAGTAGAATCTACTTCAATAAAAACTTTTAGGCCATTACCACTTGGGCTTGTGAAACAAGCAAAAGTGTAAGGAATGGATTGTATTTTCTGTTTTGCTTCTTGAAGCTCGTCTGGTTCTAACTTATCAAAATCTAAGTGTACAAATCCGCTGTACATTTTAAAGTATTCCTTTTTACGACCGCCTTCAAAAGTTGCTGAAGGTGTAAAGGCTACTAATTCTTTTTTGAATTGGTCTGCTCGTTCTGGTTTACCCATTCCAATAGCCATACGGATAGCTTCTATAGGTTCTTTGTATTTGCCCTCAATAACGTCCTTTACTATTAGTAGTAAGGCTTTATTTTCTATGGGTTGATTGAAATGTTTATATATAGTTGATGATGCCATTTTAGAAGTATTTATGTGATTATTATCCATTGATAGGTGCTTTAAAATTTTTATCTAACAATTGGAGTATGTCTGATAAGCGGTAATAGATTTTGTACCCAATTTGGCAATAGCCTATGAGTCCGCTATCTCGCCAATATTGAGCGGTACGCTTACTTACATTCATTATCTGTAGAAACTCTTGGGTGTCGAAAAACACTTGGTCAGGATTGCTTCTTTGCTTGTCTTTAAGCATAAGCGTTAGTTCTGATAGTCTATCGTCTATCTGCTCTAACTTTTCGTCTAAAGGATGATAAAAGCCCATATCTAACTGCGTTTGTTTTGAATTAGATAATTGGCTGCTGCTTTTTCGATTTCGTCTGTAGAAGATTGACGGTTACGCTGTAACCATTCGTCTAACTCGGTACGATTGAAATAGAGTTTTTTACCCTGTGGGCAGAAATGCGGAACGGATTTCTGACTGGTAAGTTTGTAGAGATGTGAAGCACTTATATCTAAATAGCTACAAGCATCATTGAAGTTTAGTACTTCTTTCTTTAAGAGGTTTTGTTCCTCTATCTTTTGCTCAAGTCTGTTGAGCTTTTCTAAAATTAAATTTTCGTTACTCATTTTGTTACGATTTTTAAAAGTTTTACAATAAATTCTATTGCAAACTTCTATCGTAACAGGTTGGTAATCAGTAAGAAGGTAACGTCTTACTACTATATCTTACTCATCTTACTGTTTTTATTTACAGTTGTCTGAGAATGTCATCAATAGTGTCTTGTTCTTTAGGGTAGTTGTTCTTATTTTTATACAAATTATTACGTTTCAAATCCGTTCCTTTTTTAGAATAAAAGAGGTTTGATTGTTCAATAGTTGTAGGATTGAAATTGCTAAAGTGTTGCTCCATTTTTGAAACTATGTAACTGAATTGTGTTGTCTCACAACCTAAATGAATTTGAGGAGCACCTATCTTTAAATCTTTGCTTGTTAATACACTTACTAATTGCTCTACTGTGGTTTTATCTTCATTCAATAACTCTACGTGTATATTTAAAGCTGATAAGGTGGATTTTAGCTTTGTTGTATCTCCAGTAAAACCAAAAGACAAACGAGTATCTTTTTCAAACTTATAATCATCAATACCTAAAAGAATATTGTTTACAGTTTCAAATTCAGGCGTTGTTTTGTCAATATCTATATCTGGAATAGGCTGTTGAAGTAGTTCTCCGTAAAGCTCATTTTTATTTGACGGTAATTCCGAAAGGAATTGAGGATATAACTTTTCGGTTTCCTTTAGAAAACGAATTACGTTAGTAATGAGTTGAGGAACAACATAAGCTGTTAAGTCGGTTTTGGTAAAACTGTCTTGGTCTGTTCCTATTCTTAATAATAGGTCTTTGCAAGATTTCACTACGTTTTGAACTATCTCTTTTTTCTGAATCTCTCCAATGTCTTTATTTACACACTTAAAAACTCTGTCTGATAGTCTTGTAGCTTCATTTAAAAGCAAGTAATGATAAAACCTTTGTGTTGCTGTGATTGGTTCTTCTAATTGGATTTCAACTAATGGATGCAGAATGTCGTGGCTAATATCTGTATCTGCTTGCAGTAGGTAGATTTCCAAACCATCTTCCTTGAATAGATTAGGCTTGTTTTTGTGGATTTCTTTTAACGCTTTGTAATACTCGTTTATAGTCTGTGTAGGCTTCATAAATTTTGCAGACAAATTTTGTCTGTAAAACTTTTCATTGACCGCATCACTTGCCCAAGGTTTTAGGTCGCCATAAATGATGCTTTTAAAAATAGTTAGTTCCATATTATAAATCGAGTTGAATTTTATTAGCTGCTTCTTTCTTCTTGTTATCTATTACTTTGGCATATATCTGAGTAGTTTTCAGTTCTCTATGACCTAATAATTTTGATACGGTGTAAATATCTGTACCCATTGTAAGCTGTAGGGTTGCATAGGTGTGTCTTGCACAATGGAACGTGATGTTTTTAGTAATACCTGCACGAAGTACCCATTGAGCTAATTTAACATTGTGCCAAGCACTATATTTTAAGCCTTTGAATACACGCTCCGTTTTTTCCTTTTCTTCTCCTAACATATTACGAGCTTGCTCGGATATTGGTAGGGTTTCCGCTCCTTTGGTTTTTTGTTGTCTGAAACGAATGTAGTAGCCCATTTCATCAGAATGTTGCACCTCTGACCAAATTAACTTATTTATATCTGACCATCTTAAACCAGTAAGACAAGCGAATAAAAACGCAGTTTTTAGCTGCTTGCTTTCGCAATCTGCTTTTACTAATGCTTGAACTTCTTCTAAGGTTAAAAACTCTCTTTGTGGTTCTCCTTGTTTAAATCCCTGGACTTGCTCTGCAGGATTGTATTTTAAAATCCCATCTCTAACCGCTTGTTTTAATGCTGCTTTTAATTTGTTGAAGTAGGAGTACTTGGAATTTTGAGATAATTCGTTTTCACTTTTGGTTTTAGCTTCATTGTCTAAATAATCTTTAAAGCCCTGTACCCATTCACGATTAACTCTATCAAATGAAATATCTCTTGGACTGTATTTTCTTAGATGCTTACCAACACTATCCCAATTGCCATAATTACCTAAACTGGCTTTTCTCTTTTCTGTGAGTGCATCAAAGTATAATAGGAAACTTCCTTTTAGTTTCTCCTTGTCTTGAAAATCATAAATGTTATTCTGAATTTCTAAGTGCCTTTTGGCTCTGATACTTTCAGCTAATTGTAGTATCGTTTTATTTTGGTCTTTCTCTGCCTTAGTAAGTGAACCTTTTTCTGGGTCAGGTTTTAGATACAATTTTAAGTATTCATATTCTCGCTTACCATTGGCATAGTAATCTAAATACAAACTGATTTTGTTTCCTTTCTTGCGTTTTCTTAATGTTACTTTCATAAGGCTAAATTTTAAAGAGATTATCGATTTCTGTCCGTTTTATAATAGTACGCCTACCTAATTTTGCAATGCTCAATTGATTGCGTTTTATCATCCGCTGAATAGTCCATCTGCTTGCACCTAATAAATTGGCAGCTTCACTAATACTTAGAAATTCTTTATCTCTTAGATTGATATGATTTCCTGCTTGTGTAGGTAAGGTTTGCAGAGTTTGCAAGTTTTCGGAAGATGTAGGCTTGCTATTATTTATTTGCTCGGATAGGGTGGATTGTACTTTTTCTTCTCGCTTACGTTGTTTGTAGGCTCTACTTGCACACGTATGACCGCAATACTTAGTGGTGGTCTTTTGTGCAACAAAAGCCATTCCACAGAATTGACAGAATTTCGGTATTTTAATTGTACTGCTCATTTGGTGCTACTTGTAGCTCAATGTTGCTTGGTGGTGCTATATGGTGCATCATTTCGCTTTGATTTGTTGCTTTATGATTTGGGCAACAGATAAGCTATTAGGGCAACAATTGAACAACAAATATAAGAAATAAAGAGCAATTGGGCAACAAAAAAGAGATGATAAAATCTTATAAAATCAATAAAAACAAGTAGTTAGAAAACAAAAGAAAGATAATTACTTTCCGATACAAAACCTCCCAAAAATATTCCCCAACAAATCATCCGTACTGATCTCCCCTGTAATCTCTCCCAAATGGTGTAGCGCCGCCCGGATATCCATTGCCACAAAATCGGCCGTGATGCCGGTGGACAAGCCCTGCAGCACGCGGTCCAGGTCTTGGTAGGCCTTTTGCAGGGCCTCGTAGTGGCGGGCGTTGGCTACGATGGTGCTTTCCAGGTTGATCTTTTTAGAGAGGACCGCGTCGTGAAGGCTTTCCTTGAGATAATCGATGTTCATTTTGTTGAGGGCGGAGACGGGCACCCAATGATAGTCAACGGTACTGTTCTCCGGAAAGTAGTGCTCTTTTTTGGTGTAGGGGTTGAGGTCCATTTTGTTGGCGACGACCAGGACGTGGATGTTCTCGTGGACGAGCTTTTCCAAATCAGCGCGGACTTCTTCGGGTTGTGTTTCCACCACATCGAAGACGTAGACGAGCAGGGCGCTGGACTGGACTTTTTGCATCGTCTTTTCTACACCGATGGCTTCGATGGTATCCGTGGCGTCGCGGATGCCGGCCGTGTCGATGATGCGGAACTGCACACCTTTGATGTTGAGGACCTCCTCGATGGTGTCACGCGTGGTACCGGCAATCTCGCTGACGATGGCACGCTCCTCGTTGAGCAAGGCGTTGAGCAGGGTGGATTTACCGGCGTTGGGTCTGCCGGCGATGACGGTGCTGACGCCGTTTTTCATTACATTGCCCAACTGGAAGGAATCCAGCAGGGCTTTGATGATGCGCTGTATCTTTTGTACCAAATCCTCCAGCTTGCTGCGGTCGGCAAACTCCACGTCTTCTTCAGAAAAGTCGAGTTCCAGTTCGATCAGGCTGGCAAAGTCGATCAGTTCCTGCCGCAGTTTTTTGATCTCATCCGAAAAGCCGCCGCGCATCTGCTGCATGGCAATGGCGTGGCTGGATTTGGAGGAGGAGGCGATCAGGTCAGCCACCGCTTCGGCTTGACTGAGGTCCATCTGCCCGTTGAGGAAGGCGCGCAGGGTATACTCCCCGGGATTCGCCGTGCGGGCGCCTTTCTGAATAAACAACTGCATCAGCTCCTGTATGATGTAGTCGGAGCCGTGGCAGGAGACTTCAACCACATTTTCACCGGTATAGGAACGGGGCGCAACGAACACGGTAGCCAGCACCTCGTCCAGTATCCGGCCTTCGTCATTGCGGATGGTGCCGAGGTGTACGGTATGCGAAGCTTGCTGCTCCAGGTTTTTCCCATGAAATACGCTATTGGCAATCCGGATAGCGTCCGGCCCGCTGAGGCGGATGACACCAATGGCACCTACCCCTGAGGGTGTGGCTAGTGCAACAATCGTATCCGTAAGGTGGTGGCTCATGAATAGTGCTATTTGATTTCAACAACAGCAGACTGGCGATTTGGGTTGGGGCTTCACAACAAACATACGGATAAGAGCCGTAAATACAACAGCCCGCCTCGGCAAGGGCCAAAGCGGGCTGCTTCTATAGTTTGTTTTGCAGTAGCTTAGTTTTTCGGGTCAAAGAGGTCGAACTCTACCCGACGGTTGCGGCGGCGGCCGGATTGGGTGTCGTTCGTAGACCTGGGCTTTTCCCCTCCGTAGCCTTTGTAGGTCATCCGGTCCGGGCTAATGCCCTGCTGCTGCAGGTATTCCATGCAGGCCTTGGCACGGAGCTGAGACAGCTGTTTGTTCGCCTGGGGGTTACCCTGATTGTCCGTATGCCCCTCTATTTTGAGGTGGTAAGTGGGGTAGCGCTGCATCAGCTGGGCGACCAGGTCCAGGGTCTGATGAGAAGAGCTTAGCAGGCTGTAGCTGCCTTGATTGAAGCTCACGTTATCCACGGCAGTTTTGAGCACCTGCTTGTCTGCTGCGGTGAGCTCGGGACAGCCTTGACGGCTCTTCGGCCCGGCTACCTGCGGGCAATCGTCAATATCGTCGGTTAGCCCGTCCTCATCGGAGTCTGGGCAGCCCTTTGCTTCTCCGGGCTTCTCGGGGCAAAGATCCTCATGATCAGCATAACCATCGCCATCGGTATCGGGGCATCCTCTGATGGTGCCGGGCTTGTCCGGGCATCGGTCTTCTGCATCGAGGAAGCCATCTTTGTCCCGGTCGGGCGTTGGGCAACCCTCGTACTTAGCCAGCCCTTTTTCATCCGGGCATTTGTCTTTGTCATCTCCGATGCCGTCTCCATCGCTATCGCGGCAGCCATTGAAAGCTTTGGTGCCTGGAATACTTGGGCATTGGTCCTCAACATTGGGAATACCATCTCCATCCGAGTCCAGGTTCGTATCGTTGGGGTCCGGACAGCCTTTGTGCTCGGGCGTGCCTTTCTCGTAGGGGCATTGGTCGTGCTGATCAGCAATGCCGTCTTTGTCGATATCCTTGCAGCCATTCAGGTTTGGATCCCCGGGCATAAAAGGGCAGTCGTCTTTGATGTTGGGCACGCCATCTCCATCACTGTCCAGCGTAGGGTCGTTAGGATCTGGCGGGGGAGGACAGCCGTCGGCATCGGCAGGGCCTTTCTCATATGGGCAGCGGTCTTTGGAGTCCGGTAGCCCGTCCCCATCGGTATCCCGGCAGCCATTGAACTGAGCCACGCCAGCGACGGTCGGGCATTCATCCACGGCATCCAGTATGCCATCTCCATCAGAATCGGCACAGCCGTTCGTGGCTTTGGAGCCAGGGATTCTTGGGCACTCGTCTTCATGATCAGGAACACCGTCTTCGTCCATATCCGGGCATCCTTTTGTTGCTCCGGAGCCTTCCATTTCCGGGCATTCATCCAGTCGGTCTGCAATGCCATCCCCATCGCTGTCCGGGCAACCCAGGTTGTCTTTGGAGCCCCAGCGGTTAGGGCAGGGGTCTTTGTGGTCAGGAAAGCCGTCCCGGTCCTTATCCTGGCCTGTCATCCGGTACGCCATACTGGCACCAGCCATGCTGTACCAGTCGTTGCGATTGGGGTTGCCAACCGCACTTACACCGTCGAGATAGTCGTTGAAGACAGGGCGGAAGCCAAACTCGAAGGAGAACAGCAAACGTTCGCTTAGGTCCATATTGACGCCCACTCCAAGGGGAAAGGCTACCTGTGTGCTTTGGGTGTTTTGCTGGTCCCGTGCCGCCTTTTCTTCCATAGCAGGATCTCCCATGACGCTGGAGTAATCAGTGGTAAGGTCTGTCATGCCCACGCCAAACCCGGCGAAAGCATAGGGCGATATGGTCCGGCTAAACCCGCCCCGGTCATCGTACCGTTTGTGGCCCCAGAAATCCCACTGCCCGACTAGGGCAATTTCGTTGATCGTGGACTCAAAGCTGAGCCCGCGCTGTGAAAGTTCCTCAGAGTCCATGTCGGAACCTTCCAGCTTGCCACGAAGGTAGCTGGCACGGATACTCAGATTGCGGCTGGCATTGTAACGGATGAAGCCGCCGTAAGCCAGGTTGGTGCGGTTGAATTGAATAAAGCGGGTGTCGACAAGATCGCCATAAGCATTCGCCGCCCCGGCAAACAGCCCTACTTCCCAGGGTGCATAATTGTGGACGGTAAATGCTTCTTCGGGTGTTGCTTCGTTGCGGTTTGCTTCCTGTGCCTGTAGTTGCAATACCGCAACCAAAAAGGCACCCATGATTAGTGCTTTTAAAGAGAAAAAATGTTTCATAGTGTTGAAAAGTGTTGTGCCTTTGCTAAGGCTGGCAACATGCAGAAGGGGAAGAAATCGGTTGGGAATGGGTTTGGGAGTTTGAATTCTTTGCATAGGTGATCAGCTTACTTTAGCAAAGTAGTTAGTTAATGGAATTAAGATACAGGGGGTAACGGGGGGCGTCACCTGTTTTTTGGGTAGTTGTGCATCATCTGTTTTACTACCTAAGTCTTGTAGGCTTGGAATGGTGTGGTTTAGTCTGTAAGAGTAGCGGCGATGGATAGACTAATTACGGCTAAGCATTATAAAAGTTACGGTTGCTTAAGCTCGTTTGCTGATTGTATGCCTCACAAATGTAGATTTTTTATATGGAAAATAAAACCAGGAAGAAAGGTTTTTGAAAAGTCAGGCTTCACTATCAGGTTTTAATCAACATCGCGTGCTGGGTATCGACCAGGATTTCTACCCGGTCACCGGGCTGCAGGCGGCGTAGGTCCTCCATCCTTGCCGGTACGCGCAAGACATTAGTGCCTATAAGAACGCTTATAGAAAATCCACTGCCGGCCTCTTCCAGTTGCAGCACTTCTCCGCTTAGCCTGAAGGTGCCGTCGCTGACATTTGCATACTGCACAGTTTCCGGCAGGTCCGGCTGAGAAATTTTGCCCTGCTTAAGAGAGATGACGCGGTCGGCAAGTTTGAAAATTTCCCGGTGGTCATGGCTGACGAGCAGGGTGGTGAGGGAGAAAGCCTGATGGACCTTCAGGATGTAGTTCTGTAGCCGCTCCCGCATACGGGAATCCAGGGCGGAAAGCGGTTCATCCAGTAAGAGGAGCTTGGGGCGGCGGACCAGCGCCCGGGCAAGGGCGACCCGTTGTTGTTGCCCACCTGATAATTTGGCCGGATAACGGCCGAGCAATTGCTCCAGTTCTGTGATGCCGATCAGCTCATCTATAATGGCTTTCGACTGCCCTTTGCCCAGCCCGTATTCCAGGTTTTCGCGTACCGTCATGTTGGGAAAGAGAGCGTACTCCTGAAAAACCAGCCCAACTCTTCGATCCTGTATGGGTAGCTGTATGCCGCGGGCGGAGTCCAGCCAAACGGTGCCGTCCACCAGAATGCGGCCTTCCTCCGGCTTTTCAAGCCCGGCCAGGAGGCGCAGCAGGGTGGTTTTCCCACTCCCCGAGGCCCCGGTGATGGCCAGGAATTCCCCGGTCAGAACATCCAGTTGGATATCTAATGTCATGGGGCCAGTCGCCGCGTGCAGGGCTTTGCGCAGTGAGGTCTGAATCATAAGCTATGCCGTTCGGAGCATTCGGCGATTGATGGTGTAAACGAGGGCCAGGATGGCAAAAGCAAATAGGACCAGCACCAGCGCGTACTGATTCGCTATCCCGTAGTTCAGCGCTTCCACTTCATCATAAATGGCGATAGAGGCGACCCGGGTCTCTCCGGGGATGTTGCCACCGATCATTAGGATGACGCCAAATTCGCCTACCGTGTGGGCAAAGGCGAGCACAACACCAGTCAGTACCGCCGGCTTAATGTTCGGCAGTTCCACCCGCAGCAGGGTTTGCCATACGGACTTGCCGAGGCTGTAGGAGGCTTCCCGCAGGTGCTTCGGCAGGCTTTCAAACCCCGACTGAATGGGCTGTACCATGAAGGGCAGGCTGTAGATCAGGGAACCTATGACCAGCCCGGCAAAGGAAAAGACCAGGCGGATATTGGCCGTTTCCACCAGCCAGTTGCCCAGTGCCGAGCGCGGGCTGAAAGCGAGCAGCAGGTAAAAGCCAAGGACCGTAGGCGGCAGCACCAGCGGCATGCTGATGAGGGCTTCCAAAATAGGCTTGAAACGGCTTTGGGTGCGGGATAGCAAAAAAGCAAGCGGCACCCCTATGAACAGCAGCAGCACGGTTGTGACCGCCGCCAACTGAAAGGTGAGCAACAGGGTTTGCGCAAATCCGCTGTCCATCTATGCGGTCTTTTCTTTGATGATGTTCAGGACTTCCTCCCGCTCTTCGGGGCTGTTGACGTTCCGCAGCGCCTCCGGGTTTTCTGCATCCAGCAGTTCTACATTGGAATTGATGAGGACCTTGCGCGGACAAGAGTAGCCCTGGGCCAGGAATTGCAGCAAAATAGGATAAGCGCGGGGCTCCCAGATCGTGATCAGGGGCTCAGGAAACTCGGTAACCGAGCTGTTGAATGCGGTAGCTGCTTTGGACACATTGCGGTAGCCGACCAGTTGGGAAAGCGTGGCGTCATCCAACAGGGGCAGGTCACAGGCGACCACCAGCCAGGCTGCATCCGGATTTTGCCGGAAGGCAGACAGTATGCCGCCAAAGGGGCCCAGCCCGGTGAAGGTGTCGGTAAGGGGATTTTTCAAGGCTTCGGCCTGATCGGGGCGGCAGGACAGAAAGGTTTCTTTGCAGTAATGCCCGATAAGGTCGGCAACGTGGTCGCGCTGTGGTCGGCCGTGGTACTCAATCAGGCCTTTGTCTTCGCCCATGCGCTCGCTTTTACCGCCTGCCAGCACCAGCCCGTACAGGGGCGGGGCAGAGGCATTGAGCTCTTTTTCTACAAAAAGCGGGATACCGGCATGGTCCTCCAGCTTCATTTGAGGGATGTTGCTGAAGCCTTCCAGCGCTTCCCGCAGCCAGGGATAGGGCTCCTTGACGCCCTCTGCCAGCAGCACGAGCCGTACATCAGTCAGGCGGTCGAGTTTGCGCCGAAGCGAATCTTCTTTTCGGGGGTCAATGACCACAATCTGCCGCTTGGCTTTGAAGTGGTTGCCATTGACGATGACCGCATCCTGATCGTTGAAGCGCCACCGGAACTGATGGGTGCCCAGCTCCGCTTTCTGATCAAAGCGGTGATAGTGGATTTTGTCCGTATAATTCAGGCAGGCACCGTGCGCCATCGCCCCGTCGTAGGAGGGCTCATCGTCGCCGTGGGCATGGTCGGCGTCGACATACCCTACGTTGTAGACTTCGCTCAACCGGTCGATGATGGCATAGGCCAGCTGCTGAATGTTGCCACAGGGCGTACCCAGTATAGCCCACTCATTGCGATGGAATTCCCCTATTGCCGGGCGGGCAAGCTTGGTGTGTTTTTGGTGCTTCTTCTCTGAATTGGCCATGACATAGTGGTTTGTAAACTGCCGGTTTCAAAATTCGCAATGCTCAATGTAGTAAAAGCGTAGCAAACCCCAATTACCCGGGGCGCTTAAAATCCCGCTTTCCGCCGGTCTTTTCCATGAGCTTGGTCTCTTTAATTATGATATCATGGGAGAAAGCTTTGCACATGTCATACACCGTAAGGGCGGCAACGGTGGCGCCGGTGAGGGCTTCCATCTCCACACCCGTCTTCGCCGTGATGCGGGCCGTGCAGTCGATGACCACTTCCCGCTGCTCATTCACTTGTATGTGGACCTCGCAGTTGTCCAGCCCCAGCGGATGGCAGAGGGGGATAAGCTCGCCTGTTTTTTTGGAGGCCATGATGCCAGCCAGGACAGCGGTCTGAAACACAGGCCCTTTCTTCGTATGCAGTTCCTGCCCCTCCAGCTGATCCATGATCTCATCGCCCAGCACGACTATGGAACGGGCGCGGGCGGTACGGCGGGTGACTTTTTTTGTGCCAACGTCCACCATATTGGGATTGCCTTCGGCATCAAGGTGCGTAAATGTGCTCATTTTGGTCTTGGTTTAACGGTAAAAAAGGAGTGGGAAGACTTCCCCGGCGGTAAAGTCATTGCGCCCACGGGGCAATTCCAGGAACGCATCGGCGTCCGCGAGGTTGGCCAGATCGCCGGAGCCGCGGCCTTCCATGGGGTGAGCCATGAGGCGGCCGGTAATAGGATCGTAGTGTGTTTTGACCTGCAGGAAGTACGTCAGGTCGGGCTTGAAGTGGAAGTCTTTGGCCAGCACAGCGTGGGCATAGCCCATCGGCTCCAGTCCCAGACTGACGCGCAGCCAGGGGCGTACGTAGCGCTGTGTGCACATGAAGGAGGAAACGGGGTTGCCCGGTAGTGCAAAAATGGTGCATTGTCCTTCCACTTCCCCAAACCAGAACGGCTTGCCGGGGCGCTGTTTCACCTTGTGGAAATGCTTCTTTGCGCCCAGCGCTTCCAGTGCGGCCGGCACATAATCGTACTTGCCTTTGGAAACGCCACCGCTCAGCAGAATGATGTCGTAATTTTGGATGCAGTTTCCCAGTGCTGTCTTGGTGGCTTCCAGCTCATCGTCAATGTGCAGGCGGTCTGTGGGGATGCCCCAGCGGGAGAGGGCCATCTGTATAGTGTAAGCGTTAGAGGTCCGGATTTG
This sequence comes from Phaeodactylibacter sp., assembly GCF_022763345.1. Classification (GTDB taxonomy): domain Bacteria; phylum Bacteroidota; class Bacteroidia; order Chitinophagales; family Saprospiraceae; genus Phaeodactylibacter. Next base: position 30,222 of record NZ_JALEGS010000066.1, on the reverse strand, counting down.
GTGGGGCTCCGGCGTGCTCGCTACAGGCACCAGTTCATCTCCGGTGGAGACAATCACGGCTTTGGGCATACGGGCGACTTCCAGCTCGGGCAGTCCTACCGTAGCCGCAACGCCAATCTCGGCCGGAGACAGCACGGCACCGGAGGCTACAATAAGATCGCCTGCCTGACGGTCGGTGCCCTGCCCGTGCGCATTTTGGTATGCTTTGACTTTGGCGTCCGATATGATTTGCGCCTGCCCTTCTTCAATTTGAAGGTCCTCGTAGCGGATGACCGTGTCTGTGTTTTCTGGCAAGACCGCGCCAGTCATCACTTCCAGGCAACTACCTGCATCCATTAGCGTCAGCTGTGGGCTACCGGCGGCCTGTATGCCCTCCACAGGAAAGCGGCGTTGCCCTTTCTCATACGCAGCCCATTGAATGGCAATGCCGTCCATTGTAACCCGGGTGAAGGGAGGGAAGTCGCGGTCGGCACGAATATCCTGCCGCAATATGCGCCCGCTGCATTGCTCAAGGGGCAGTTTTTCTGTACCAAAATCCCGTTTCCGGCTGAGGACCAGCTGCGTGGCCTCTTGTATATCGATCATGGTCTTGTTGATTAGATGACTGTCTAACAGATGAACTGAGGTTGGGGTTTAGGCATAGGCTTAAGCGCTGGCTGCTGGGGTAGAGCTTCCCGCTCTGCTCCAGCTTATCCAAGAGGCAAACAGCAAATGCTGCCAGGCTATTCAAAAAGTGCAATTTGTTATGGACGTTCCAGGCTTTCAGACCCTGCCAAAAGAAAAGCGGGAACAGGCACCTTATGCCCGCTCCCGCTCACTGTATCTGACAGGAAGGATTTATACATGCAACGACCGGTCAGCCGTAGCTGCCAGTGCCGCTTCCTTGGTCGCTTCAGTGTAAGTGGGGTGGGCGTGGCTCATCCGTGCGATGTCCTCAGCGGATGCCCGGAATTCCATAGCAGTCACCGCTTCGGCAATCATATCGGCGGTACGTGGGCCGACCATGTGTACGCCTAGTACCTCGTCGGTCTCCTTGTGGGCCAGGATTTTCACCATACCCTCGGTGTCGGTGCTTGCCCGTGCCCGGCCCAGTGCCTTGAATGGGAATTTGCCGGACTTGTAAGGGATGCCTGCTTCCTTGAGCTGTTCTTCAGTTTGGCCAACGCTTGCCACCTCCGGCCAGGTATACACCACGCCCGGGATGAGGTTGTAGTCGATGTGCGGCTTTTCACCGGCAATGACTTCGGCAACGAATACGCCTTCCTCTTCAGCTTTGTGGGCAAGCATGGCCCCGCGGATGACATCACCAATGGCGTAGATGTTGTCCACGTTGGTCTTCAGGTGGGCGTCTACCTCTATACGGCCACGATCGTCGGTTTGAATGCCTACGTTTTCGAGCCCCAGCTTGTCGGTGTAGGCGTGGCGGCCAATAGCGACCAGGCAGTAGTCCGCATTAATGGTGAAGCTTTCTTCTGAGTCCCGCTTCTCCACCGTTACGGTTACGCTCTTTTTGTTGACCTTGACGTCGCTCACCTTATGCTTGAGGTGGAACTTCACACCGGTTTTCTTCAGCGCGCGCATCAGCTCCTTGCCGCAGTCTTTGTCCATAGTGGGCAGGATGCGGTCCATGAACTCCACCACTTCCACTTCGGTGCCCAGGCGGGCAAAAACAGAGCCCAGTTCCAGCCCGATGACGCCACCGCCCACCAGTACCATGCGCTTAGGCACTTCATCGATATTTAGGGCTTCGGTAGAGGTGATGACCCGCTCTTTGTCGTAGTTGAACGCGGCTGGTACGATGGGCTTGGAGCCCGTTGCGATGATGATCTTGTCCGAGGTGATTTCCTCCCTGGAGCCATCTTCTTTGGAAATGCTTACCGTATTCTTATCCACAAAAGAGCCATGCCCGTGGTAAACGTCGATTTTGTTCTTTTTCATCAGAAACTCCACGCCTTTGACCGTTTGGGCAACCACTTCATTTTTGCGGTTGATCATTTGCGGCATGTTGACCTTGAGGCTCTTGAGCTCAATGCCGTGCTGCTCAAATTTTTCCTTGGCATTGTGGTAGTGCTCAGAGGAGTCGAGCAGGGCCTTGGAAGGGATACACCCTACATTGAGGCAGGTGCCACCGAGGGTGTTGTAGCGCTCGATGATGGCGGTCTTCTTCCCTAACTGTGCAGCTCGGATGGCTGCCACATAACCGCCCGGCCCGGAGCCGATTACGGTAACATCGTATTTCATGGCGTTGTTTTTTATCAATGAATACCAAAGGTAACCCTGTAGGGTTGATCAAAAAAGCGTCAACCCCATCAATGGTTTGTAAAATTTGTAAATGTACGGGCACAAGTTCAGCCTATACCAGCCTTAGGACTTATCACCATCCCCTTTGTTCCCGTTATTGTTGTTATTGCCACGGCCCCGGCCGCCTTTGCGGCGCCGGCCGCGCGAACGGCTTTTGCCACCGCCTTTTTTATTATCCTGGCTGCCTTTGTTGTCACCTCCCTTATTGCTGGGACTGTTGCTGCCTTTATCCTGGCTGCTTTTGTTTTGCCCCTGGCTATTGTTGCTTCCTTTGGAGGTACTGTTGCCGCCTTTGCTCCGGTTGCCCGGCTTTTTCTTGTTCTTGCGGCGCTTTTTGGAACGCTTTTCTTCTGGCAATTCAATTACGCCAGTCACGTCTTCAAAGCCCATATCAGTCTCTTCCTCATTATCGGTCTCGAAGATGACCTGCAGGCTGACCAGGTCAGCGGGTTTTTCACCCTTTTTGTTCATGGCTTTGATGTCCTTCACACGGCTGGCTTCAAGCGTGTAGAGCTTGCCCCGGCCCGATTCTTTCTGATAGGCATAGTACATGAGCCCTTTGAAGATATCCGTTTTAACCAGAATGGCGGTACCCGCTTCCGTCTGTAGTTTGTCGGCGTTTTTGGGGAACTGCTGCAAGGCATCGAGATAGGTGTCCAGTTCGTAATTGAGGCAGCACTTCAGGCGGCCGCACATGCCGGATAGTTTAGACTGATTGATCGCCAGGTTTTGGTAGCGGGCAGCGGCGGTGGTGACAGATTTAAAATCCGTCAACCAGGTGGAGCAGCACAGCTCCCGCCCGCAGGACCCCAGTCCGCCAATACGGGCTGATTCCTGACGGGCACCAATCTGCCGCATTTCAATCTTCACCCGGAACTCCTTGGCATAATGCCGGATGAGTTCCCGGAAATCGACCCTTCCGTCGGCTGTGTAGTAGAAGGTGGCCTTGCGCTTATCGCCTTGGTATTCCACATCGCCGATTTTCATCTCCAGCTTTAGGTTGCGGGCAATGGCGCGGGCGCGGACCATGGTCGTCATTTCGAGGCTCCGGGCTTCTGCCAGGCGCTCCAGGTCCCGTTCATTGGCTTTGCGGATGATCTTGTGGAGGACATCCTTTTCGGAGGTCTTCTTTTTCTTCATCTGCAAGCGCACCAGCTCTCCCGACAGGGTAATCCTGCCGACGTCGAGCCCGGTGCCGGTCTCCACCACCACATCATCGCCGGTAATAGAGCGGGTGTGGTCCTGATTGCGGTAAAACCCTTTGTGCGCACCGTTTTTGAAGCTGACTTCCACGATATCGAAAGGGTCGGTATCCACGACGTCCATGCTCGAAAGCCAGTCGTAGGTATTGAGTCGGTTACAGCCCCCGGTAGCGCAGCCGCCATTGCTTTTGCAGCCGTTTGGGGTGCCTGTTCCGCATGTCGTACATCCTGTACATCCCATAATGTCAATTGTCAATTTATATATACGGACGCCACGCGTGCTAATACAGCCGCTGGGCGCTCAGGCCCTTGTAGGTGTCCGGTTGCTTTCGTTTTAGGATATGGTTCATTTGTATGGACGCATCGAGGAAGAGCACTTTGGGGTTGGCATTGCGCTCCACCGCAAAGATGCAGTCGCTGAAGAGTTGCATCAGCTGTTCTGCCTGATCGAGGTCCATCACGCCGGCCATCTTTTTGGCCGACTCTAATTCCTGATTTTGCAGCCGTACTTTCACTTCGGGGCCTGCTGCGATGAGCAGGGTGATTTCCCGGAGGAAGTGCAGGGCGTACTGCAGGAAATGCTTTTGGTTTTCTCTGCCTTGCCCGGCAAAGTCTTCCGACCATTTGACCATTTTAACGGGGTTGCCCTGATAGCCATTGCGCATCCACTGTAAAAATAGCCGGGCGTGGTCGTTTTCGTTATGTTGAGCCAGTTTCAGGGCTTCATTGTAGTTGCCATTGGCCAGATAGGCGATACCGGCAGCCTGTGCTTCAGCCACCCCGCTTTGTACCAGCCCCTGCTGAATGGCTTCGTCGCTCAGGGCGCGCACGTTCACAATCTGGCAGCGGGAGAGGATGGTATTCAGAATGAGTTCCTGCCGCTCAGCCACCAGCACAAACAGGGTGCGCTCGGGCGGCTCCTCGATGAGCTTGAGCAGGCGGTTGCCCTCTTTGCCCAGGTATTCCGGCAGCCACAGGATAAGCACTTTGTGGGTGCTTTCAAAGGTTTTCAGGCTGAGCTTGCGGATGATGTTTACGCACTCCTCCTTAGTGATATTGCCCTGTTTGTTCTCCGCACCGATGTGCTGCAACCATTCATTAGCATTGAGGTAGGGGTTTTCGGCTATAGCAGACCGCCACTGCGGCAGAAAGGCCTCACTGGTCATCTTGCTGCCCACGGTAGGGTAGGAAAAGTGGAGGTCAGGATGGACAAGCTTGCTCGCTTTGATGCAGCTGGGGCATTTCCCGCACGCATCGGATTCGTTGGGATTAGCGCAAAGCACATACTGCGCAAAGGCCATCGCCATCGCCAGCTTACCCGAACCTTCAGGGCCGAGCAATAGCAGCGCATGGGGCATACGGCCACCGCCGGCCATAAGCCGGAGCCGGTCTTTTACTGCGGGCTGCCCTATGATGTCGCTAAAGCGCATGCCTTATGCTGATTTAGCGCTGAGCAGAAAAGGTGAGGATCAGGAAGTTATCCAGGAAAGTATACGGTCATCAAACGGGCTGACTGAAGAAGGGTAGGCGGCTTGGAGCTGCCCGGTTTCATCAATCAGGAATTTATGAAAATTCCATTGTACGGCGTGGTCGAGCACGCCATTTTCGGCTTTGTGCTGCAGCCATTGGTAAATGGGGTGGGGCGACTTTTTGATGCCGATTTTGGCGGTCATCGGGAAGGTCACCCCGTAGTTGCGGTCGCAGAAAGCCTGAATGTCGGCTTCGCTGCCCGGCTCCTGCCCTCCAAAATCGTTGCAGGGGAAGCCGATAACGACCAGTTTATCGTTGAATTCGTCGTATAATTCCTGAAGTTGCTGGTACTGCGGGGTGTAACCGCATTCCGAAGCAACATTAACTACTATGATTTTCTTTCCCGAAAAGTCGGAAAAGTCGATCTGTTGTCCACTGATGCTGTCCACCTCAAAGGTGTGAAAATGCCTCACGGTATTTGCTGTTCAGCGTATTAATAATGCGGGCTAAATTACGCTTTTTGGGGAGGATTGAAAAGGTTTGCGTGTCTTTTCGCTTTGCATAGCGGAGAACTTCCCGGTCTTTTTCCAACCAAGCCTGCCCTTTTTTGTTGTGGTAGGCGAATCTAATCCAAATCAAGCATGAGAGTAGCTGTTTTCCGTCGCGCCCACTTCAATGCCGCCCACCGGCTGTACAATCCCAACTGGAGCGATGAGAAGAATCAGGAGGTCTTCGGGCTGTGCAATAACCCCAATTACCACGGCCATAATTATGAGCTGGAGGTCAAGGTCAGCGGAGAAGTAGACCCTGTGACGGGCTACCTGATCGACCTGAAAGTGCTCAAAGACATCATCAAAGAGCAAATCGAGCGGCGCTTCGACCATAAAAACCTGAATCTGGATACGGAGGAGTTCAAAAACCTCAATCCTACTGCCGAAAATATCTGCTACGTGATCTGGCAAATCCTGCGTGAGCACCTGGATGAGAAGTATGACATCGGTGTGCGCCTGTATGAGACGCCACGGAATTATGTGGAGTATCCGGCGTAATGCCAGTTAGGGAGGTCTTTTACTACGTCCGCCGTAGCCTTGCGAAGGCGGGCAGAACGCCCTAAATTATGAACTTTAAAAATTAGGTGGCTGTGGTACACGAGCGCAGCGACTGATGAAATAAACACCCACCTAATGGGGGCTAGGCAGTTAGGGCAGTCTTTTTCTCCGTCCGCCATAGCTGTGCGAAGGCGGGCAGAGTGCCTTAACTTAAACGTTAAAATTAGGTGGCTGTGGGTAAAAACACCCACCTAATGTTTGCTGGACAGTTAGGGTGGTCTTTTTCTCCGTACGCCATAGCTGTGCGAGGGCGTAAACCAAGTTGTCGCAGCTAACGTGGATTTTTTTAGGTAAATCTTTCGATCGATAAGTGCGACCCCGCTGGGGTCTATTCCAAGATTTAAGCTTGTTTTTACTGATGTACGACCCCCAATAGGGGTCGGCTATTAGTAAAAAAACAGCAATCAATATTTTTAATTGACGCCGTAGGTGTCAAACATACCGAAGAAAATGAGAGCCGATGCGACAATCCGGTTTGCGCCCCGCGAAGGGATACATCGAATCATCAACTATCAGATGGGACATCAATGGGCCGCGTGATCGACAATTTGATTTGCGCCCCTGTGCGAAGGCGGGCCAAAGCGCTCTGGCATACACCCAAAGGGTTTTACCTGATCCCTTCTATCTTGTCTTTATATACATTGACTAATTTGTAATCCTTGTTCATTTCAAGAACTCCACTCCAAACTTCCTTCATTGTTTTGTGGAATTCTTTCATACTCATATTCCCAAATCTGATATGGATCACTTTTGGTGGAGGTTCTTTAAACATTATTCGATTTGAGAAATCGCTATCTTTTATAATGATGGTTAAGTCATGTTTTTTTGCATAACTCCAAACATGCTTGTCCTTCATCCCCGCATCAATATCAATTTGATGTATATATTCATGTGTATTCCACAACCCAAAATAATAAGGCAAGTTTACGTCAATCAAATATCAGGCTGCCACATCTTTTATCCGGTAATTTTTATTCATCATTTCAAGTGCAAATTTCTTGCAGGCCTCAATGTCGCCTTTTTCTAAAATCGGATATTGTTCTAAAATTTCCTCTTCGGTTGTTCCATTAAACAAATACTCCAGTATAGTTTGAGCTGTAATTCTTAATTCCCTTATTGTAGGTTTACCATCACACAGCTCAGCATCCAATGTAATTCTCTCGAATATATATTCCATCTTCTTTTTTTAGCTATACAATTCTTCAGGGTTGTTAGTTCCCTTAATTAAGCCTGGCAAGATTTGGGACTTTAGTAATCTAACTCACTTATAATGCTTAGTTTGATTAATTGTCAGGATGAAAATACCAATCATTCATAATAGTTGTGCTATTCATAGAACAAAAAAAGCCCCTGCGGCAATCCACAGGGGCTTTTTAAGCTGGTAAGGCTGTAAAATTTACGGACGCACCGTGCTTTTCTTCAGGCGCAACGTCTTCACGATGCCCTTGTTGTTGTCCACCATGCTAGCGAGGTAGAGGCCATTCGGCAGGTCACCGATGTAGTACCGCTGCCCGGGCGCTACGTTGAAGCTACGCATCTCTCGACCCAACACATTGTACAGTACCACCCGGTCTACGCCATTGCCACCGCGGATGTTGAAGTAATCAGCGGTGGGGTTGGGGAAGACGGTGAGTGGGGTTGTGTTGAGGTCGTTGGTGCTGCTTGGCAGCGAAGCTGTAAAATTAAAATCAGCTGATACTGCCACCTCATCAGGATTGGCAAGGTCGTAAACCTCCATAATGACGGTGCCTTCACCCGCTACACCTCTGGGGCGTAAATGGACATCAATGTTCGTTGTGTCTCCGGGGTTAAGTGTAATAGGTGCATTAAGCCCTAGGTCTTCCATGATGTTGGAGGATACCTGAGCAGGATAGCACTGGTTATTGTCACAGATCATGGTTTCCCACTCTTCAAGAATGTCAGGGTTTCTAACCCATTGGATAGAGACAGGTTCGTCTCCTTCATTAACAACATAGGCTTTACCGACAATTTCCATAAAGAGATCGTTGGGATCGGCTATGCCTTCTTTTTCAATGGTTTGCGGAGTGAAAACCAAGGAAACCTGTGCTTCGATCACAAGTGCAGTGGAAAGGATAAATGCAAAAAGGAGTATAGTTTGCTTCATGGATTCTAATTTTATTAAACAAAAGTCCGAATAAATTATAGAAATATCAACATCTCAAGTGCTAAATAAACTTTAAAGTAGTGGCTGCGACGAAATAAAGTCAGGTCAGCACTCCAATTTGGGGTACTGACCTGACCGTGAACCATCCGGGGAAACAAATGCCAGCCCGGCTTAAGTTCGATAGCTTATTCTACAATGACCTGCTTAACTGCTACCTGATTGCCGAGGTTGATCCGGAACGTGTAGGCGCCAGCAGTCAGCCTGGAGGCATCAAAAGGAACAGATACTTCTCCGTTCAGGGTACCCAGGTATTGGGTTGCAACGGTTTGCCCCATTGCATTGAACACCGTCAGGTCTACGGAGGTAGCGCCATCAAGGTTAAGGGCAATATTAACGATGTCCGTTGCAGGGTTAGGGAAAATATCCAACCGCTCGTTAGCCAGTTCAGGCTGATTACTGGACAGGATATCGAAGTGCGCTTTGCCTGCGTTGACGATCGCGCCTGTGTTGCCGTCTATGAGCATCACTACTGCCGACATTAGCTCTGGGTTGTAACTAGCGGGTACTGTGTAAGTGTACGTTTGAGTTACTTCCTGGTCTGCTGTTACATTATCCGGGAAGACATTCTCTCCAAAGTAGCCACCAATGATTGCACGTGCTACATGATTGTAGTACATATCGCCTGCAAGAATAGGGTTCGGAGCAGCTTGCCAGTCCAATCCAGCACCTACGAGAGGGATATTCTGTGACTGGAAGCTGTAAAAGTTGGCTTGGTTGTATCCACTGCCGCTTCCCTGAATGCTATCTTCCAAAATGACTACATTCATACGCATGTCCAAATCGTCGATTAACGTGCGGAAGGTTGCTTTTGCTTCGATTGTTACCTCTCCGGTCGCAGGGTCAAAAGCAGCTGTCGCATCAACTGATGCAGGAGAAACCCGCTGTGTTAATTGGTTGTAGTAAGACTGGAAATCTGCAGTAGAGACGCCAACGTCCAATAATACCCGGTCTGCATTACAGCTTGGGTACCCGGAAAGCCCTATATTGTTGTCATACTCAGCAAAAGCCATAGGGTCACCATTGTGAACGGCAATACCGATAAAGGTCTCAGGGTATTGAGCAATCAGGTCTTCCATGGCAACAAATCCGCGGGGGCACCAACCACACCAGCTACCTGTACCTTCTTCGAGAACCATCCGCTTTACCGGAACCACAGAAACAGCAGAAATCCTTCCATCAACTACGTTATCTGTTTCATCATCTGTTTCACCGTTAGGATTGGAAACGGTAACTTGAATATCGTAAGTGATAGCCGCTGTAGGCATGAAAGTTGTACTATGCGCATAATCAATAGACTGACCGTTACCCAAACCAAGGTCGGTGAGGTTGTCAGTGTAAGTGTTTGTGCCATCTGTCCATGTAACATCCAATGTGTTGATGGTATTCGCACCATCATTGGTGATAGTGGTGATGATTTCGACATCATCAAGAATTTGATGGTACTGAGTTGTTGAAAATGCAGTAGCACTTACAGCCAGGGCTTGTATCGCTTCAACTTTGATGTCATCCACCAGTAGTAAGAATTGGTCGGTGGAGTTGTTTCGCCAAGCGATATAAATAGTTTGACCCACGTAGTCACCAAGCGCTGCGCTACGCTCAGTAAATTCGGTTACCTCAGCCGCAGTACTGAAAATAACATCAGTAAAGTCAGCCACTTCATTTCCAGTTGTAGATACGAGAACCTCATACCCATCCGGAAAACTGGCGTCCTGTGCTTTTGCGGACCAGCTCACAACGGTGTTTTCATTGGTGATTTCAATAGCTGGTGTAATCATCCAATCGTCTGCTGCCCCAGCCGGAGAGTACCAAGAAAGAGTTTGAAACGGCTACGTTTGTACCATTGCCGAATGCAGGGTTGGCCGCATTCCATGCATCTGGGTAGGCGGCAACATTAGGGTGTGGCGTAAGTCCATCCACATCGATCAGTGTCATAGGCTCAATGCCATTTTCAAAGTCTTGCTCGAAGAAGACCTGCGCAGTCGTTTCAGTCGCCTGCAGCATAAATAATGCGAGAATAAAGAGTATAGCTGCTCTCATACCTAAAAAAGGATTTAGTTAATATTCTGAAATAAAATCATGGCAACAGGCTTTCCTGCCACCAATTACTAGCGCAGCAAAGCTAAAGTAAAAATTGGATTTTGGGTTAGGGTGGTGGTTACTGTTTTTAAGAATGTACAGTTTGTTTACCGCTTTTCTATGATTTGTAACCTTTCTGACATTTAAGAACGGGCATAGTCGGGCCCGAAGCACCCCTGCTTTATGGAGATGAGATGGGCATTCAGAAGCCGAAACTATAGCAATGACTCCTGCTGGAATACATACCCAAACCGCTCTGGTAAGGAGCGGGAAAGTGAGATCCTCTCTTAGTACAGCAGCCCAAACATCCAAAGCGGGATACGCTGTGGGTGAGCGGTGGCAGCAGAATCGACAACTACGTAATGATGAGGGGCGGTGCTCCAGTCGAGGCTATCGTATAGCGGGCGGCGGTACGCTGTTTCTGCCATTTTTAGGGCAGCCTGAGACCGGAGGAAAAGCTTTTGCATTTTATTTTGTTTAACCCATTAAACAAAAAGACTAAAAAGTGTTTAGTGGGCTAAATAAAATTGGTTGCTTTTCTTCTTTCCCTGATCAGACATTGTTTAGCTTGTCGATGATTTGTCGAACGCTCTCTTTCAGTGTAGGGAGGTAGTCTACGACTGTCTTCCAAACAATATCAATTTCGACATTGATATAATCGTGAATTAGTACATCTCGCATTCCAGCCATATCTTTCCAAGGTATATCAGGATGTTCTCCGGATATACACAGATAGTCTTTTTGTGGCTTCGCCAATTATTTCAAACTGACGGACTACAGCATCTTGAACTAAGGTGGAGTTTTGGAAGGACTCCTCGGATAAGCCTTTTGTGTAAGATTGAATCTTTTCAATTGAATCCTCAATGTGTTCCAGATAGGTAAGATCACGAAAGGCACTCATCACACAGTAATAATTTTTAGGTCCTGCTCCACTTCCGGCTTTATTCTGGGGTCAAGGTATTTTTCACTAACGATATCTACTTCGCGGTCAAGTAGTTCTGATAGTTCCCGGTGCATGCGTGCCAGTATGAAAAGGTTAACAGGTTCATCATAGGTTACTAAGATGTCAATATCACTTTCCGGTGTGTGTTCGTTTCTGGCAAAAGACCCGAATATCCCAATCCTGGAAATTGGATATTGAGCAAGATAGTTTCTAATGATACGGTGAACCTCTTCATTTGTCATATTGCAAGTATAATCTTTTTATCATTGGGTAGCAAGTAGGCAAAGGCATGAAATCTTTGTTGAAGCAGGCATTGTGCCATAGGGGTTCTTTCGCTGCAAAACAGTAGCGAAAGAATCCCTGCATCTTCCAGAAGTCATTGAAGCTCTGAAGGTGGCACGCTTACCAACCCCAAAACCTTAGAACGGTTTAACGCTGTCAAAAAAATGATAACCTCACTTGCCTAGTGGTCTGTCAAGTGTTAATTTATGGGTTGAATGGGAGCGAATTTTGAGGCTAATCAAGGCGGATGTTCCCGCGCATAGCAGCGCTACGTAAGGGGTTATCCAACGAAGAGTAGCCTCAAAAGTCGCCGCAGGCAACCCCTAGTTTTAGCCTTGACAGACCACTAGTCTCCAACGTTGCAGTTTCCTTACCGGTAAATCACCTGCCGTAACGCTTTCCAGTGCTTTTTCGTCATCCGTCCGGGAGTAAACAGACAGATACCCGCCGCGCCATTATCCATAGAGACCTGCACTGCCGCTCCCAACTCCTCCGGGATCAGGCCGTGGTTTTCCGGGTCCGGCTGCCGGGCCTTGCTCTTCGGGTCCGGGCAGATGAACAAACCGCTGATAAGCGAAGCCCGGCCGTCAAGTGCTTCCACACCCTCTGCTGTCATCTCGCCGATCCATTCCACATCTTCCAGGTAAAAATCATTGTAGAGCATGGGGAAGACCTGATCAAGGTCCCATTGGTCCCATTCCTGCCGCACGATACGCTTGGCTACGGAGTGCGGTCCCGGGAAGACGGCAGCGTTGATGCGCTTGTCCTTAGCATGCACCTGCTCGGCCAGCCGGTTGACAATACTCGTAATCAGATCGTAACGGTACTGCTTCCAGGCTTGTACCTGTGTGGGGTCTTCCACCGATTGGATATCGATGCCGCTCTGCTCCTCGAAGCCTGAAGTACAGCGGTCGCAGTAGCAATAATCGTACTTGGGGTACTCTTTATCCATCACCAGGCCGTACTTGTCCCACAGCCCGCGCGCCAGGATGACGTCCGGGAAGCGGATGTAGTCGAGGTGTACCGCAGCTACCTGCTCCACTTCAGCGACACTCGTGTACAGCTCCTCCAGAAATTGGTATACGCCGGGTTCATTCGGGCACAGGAAAGTATAGTACGGCACATAAGCAGGCTTGTCATAAGCCGACTCCCCGGCCCGGTTGACAGCGTACCATTCCGGCTTGAGTTCGGGGCGGGGCTTTTGCACCATAGTGGGAATCCAGGCGTGGAGCCCGAGGCCGGCGGCTTGCGCCAGTTTCCCAATGCGCGCGTAGTCAGCCGGGTCCTGTCCGCCGTTGTACATGAGGGTGTCCACCCCTTTGGCTTTCCAGCCGCTCAGGGTTTTCAAAACCTCATCGTCGGTTTTGTCATTCAGCCCGCCGTCCCAGGCATAGACCGGGATTTTGCTGGCGCTGGAAGTCGGGGAGAGGGAAGAACAGCTTTGCAATAAGCCGATGCTGAGCAACAACAAGCCCAGGAAAAGGGTAGAGGGTAACCGCATGATTTGTTTTTTGCCTGCCAATATAGGGAAAGAAAATTTTCATCGCCGACAATGCAGTTTTGATCTGTCCCCGTAAAGACATCAATCCCGTACAGTCTGCCTTTTTCCCTTCGGTCTGCTTATATTTGAATCCAATGTGTTTTAAATACTGTACCACTTATGCATATCGCCATCCTCGGCAACGGCATTAGCGGCATTACCGCTGCCCGTTTTTTACGGAAGCTGACCGACCATCAAATAACGGTGATTTCGGCAGAAACCGATCACTTCTTTTCCCGCACGGCACTGATGTATGTCTACATGGGGCATATGCGGTACGAAGACATCAAACCCTACGAAGACTGGTTTTGGGAAAAAAACCGCATCGGGCTGAAGCGGGGATACGTGGAGCAGATCGATTTTGAGCAAAAACAGCTGCATTTCCGTAAGGGCGATCAGTTGGGATATGACAAGCTCATCCTTGCCCTTGGCTCCACCCCCAATAAGTTTGGCTGGCCGGGGCAGGACCTGCAGGGCGTGCGGGGGCTGTACAGCTATCAGGATTTGGAATACATGGAAGCGCATAGCGAGGGATTGAAACGCGCCGTCATCGTGGGCGGCGGGCTGATCGGCATCGAAATGGCAGAGATGTTCCACTCCCGCCACATTCCGGTCACCTTTTTAGTAAGAGAATCTGCCTATTGGAATGCCGTGCTGCCCAGGGAAGAGTCGGAAATGGTGACCCGCCACATCCGGGAGCATGGCATCGACCTCCGCTTGTCCACCGAGCTGAAGGAGATCGTGGACGATGGGGAAGGGAGGGCTTGTGCGGTGATCACCGGTGCGGGGGAACGGATTGATTGTGGCTATGTGGGCCTTACGGCGGGCGTACATCCCAGCATCAGCTGGCTGAAAGAAACGGCTCTGGAAACGGACAAGGGCATTTTAGTCGACGACTACCTGCAGACCAATCTGCCGGATGTCTATGCAATCGGCGACTGTGCACAAATCCGAAACCCTAAGCCTGGCCGGCGGCCGATCGAAGCCGTTTGGTACACCGGGCGCATGATGGGCGAGACGGTGGCGCATACCATCGGTGGGCAGGCTGTGGAATATGACCCGGGCATCTGGTTCAACTCCGCCAAGTTTATGGATATCGAATACCAAGTGTACGGCGATGTGAGCGGCCGTATGCCAGACCACTACGCCTCAGTCTATTGGGAGCATGCTGATGGGCGCAAGAGCATCCGCATCGTGTACGATCAAAATACAGAGGAGGTCGTGGGCTTCAACCTGATGGGCGTGCGGTACCGCCACGAAGTCTGTGAGCAGTGGCTGTTGCAAAAGGCATCTGTTGAAGCGGTCCTCCAAAACCTTGGGCTTGCTAATTTCGACCCCGAGTTTTACCAACAGTTTGAGCGCGAAGTGGTGGCGCAGTACAATCAGCAGACGGGCAGGCACCTAAAGCTGCGGCAAAAGCGGGGGCTGTCTCGGGCCCTGGCTTTCCTTAGGGGGCGGGCTTAGTACTTTTTATTTCAAACCGATCAATAATCATCCATGCATACTTTACAAAAAATCGGACTGGCACTCTTTGCGGCGGCATTACTGCTGTTTACTGCAACCCTGGGGTTGGAAAAATACGAGCTGTCGGAGGCGCGGCTGAGCAATGCCATTGACAATACGTATCACGTGGATGCCATCGTTGCGGCCGCTAAAGAGGAAGGCATTCTGGGCAACAACTATGCATCAAGTTTCAGCTTTGTGCCGGTGGTGGAAGATTTGTTCCGGGAAGCAGGGGCAAACTTAAAGACTACGCCCCCGGCCAACTTCCCGGCAGATGGCAACCGTGCCGATTACGAGCTGCCTTCCTGGAAAGCCAAAAACTACCTCCTGCCGGTGGTGAAAAAAGCCAGTACAGGGCCTGTTTCCGCTCAGCCGGTATTGTTCTGGTGGCTGACCGTTGGGCTGGGGATACTGGGCGGGCTGCTGTACATACTGCCTAAGTTCAATCTCATTCCCGGCATTAAGCACGATCACCTTTACCACCGCAGCCTCACCCGGGGTTTGCGCCTGAGTGTGCGCGGCTTTTTCCTTGGAGCTACTATTTTGGGTGTGCTGGTGTACGGCATTTACTACATGGGCAAAGACTATTTCTGGCCGGGCATCACGGTGCTGATCGGACTGTTGATCACCGGGCTGGTATTTTGGGTGCAGCGTTCTGCCTGGCGCACCCCGGCTAAGTCTGCAGCACCGGACATTACGGGCTGGCTGGGCGTAGGGGCGGGCTTGTACCTTATCGCTTTTTATGTGCTGCTGTACTGGTCGCCTCAGCACATCATGAGCTGGATGCTTCTGGCAGATCCGCTGAGCTACACTTTGAATGGGGGAGAAGCCAGTCAGTGGTTTCTGTACGGCATGCTGTACACCCTGGTCATCCTGGTCATGGGCGTGCGTATGTTTGCCAAGTACATGCACAACAAATATCAGCAAATCCGTACGGCATCGGTGATGTTTTTTCAGACGGCCTTTGCGTTTCTGATTCCGGAAATATTAGTGCGCCTCAACTATCCGTATTACGACTTTAAGAACATCTGGCCGCTCAACTACACCTTCTTTTTCGACTGGAACCTGGACAACCTCATCAACAGCGGGGGGCTGGGCATTTTTATGCTGGGTTGGGGCATTGCGCTGATTGTACTGGGCGTGCCCATCATCACCTATTTTTACGGTAAGCGCTGGTACTGTTCCTGGGTGTGCGGCTGTGGAGGGCTGGCCGAGACGGTGGGCGATCCTTACCGGCAATTGTCTGACAAAAGCCTGCGCGCCTGGCAGTACGAGCGTTGGATTATCCACGGGGTCCTGGTCTTTGCCGTGATCATGACCATGGGCGTGCTTTATTCCTACCTGCCCAAAAATGAAGTATGGTTCAGCCGGGGCAACTTCCTGCTGCTTATGATATTCACTTTAGCCGGCGCCATGGGCTACGCCTGGTACCGCTGGCGGAAAGGAGGCGTGGACATCGGTGCTGCGGGCATGTATGTGGGGCTGGGCGTTACCGTCCTGCTCATCGGTATCTCAGGCTACCACTGGGCAACGGAAAGCGAGCAGTTTTTCTTTCTCAGCAGCGGAGAGACCCGTCAGTGGTATGGCTTCCTGATTGGGTCAGCATTTGCAGGCGTGGTGGGCACTGGGTTTTACCCCCTCATGGGCAACCGGGTATGGTGCCGGTTTGGCTGCCCGTTGGCTGCCTATCTGGGCTTGGTGCAGCGGTTCAAATCTCGCTTCCGCATCACCACCAACGGCGGGCAGTGCATCTCCTGCGGCAATTGCTCTACCTACTGTGAAATGGGTATCGATGTGCGCTGGTATGCGCAGCGGGGGCAGGATATCGTACGGTCGTCTTGTGTAGGCTGCGGCGTCTGCTCGGCGGTCTGCCCGCGCGGTGTACTCCGGCTGGAGAACAGCAGTGTGGATATTGATGAGCGGGCTACGGAAGTGCGGGCGCTGCACATTTCGGAGGAGCGTGGGGTGGAGTTGTATTAAAGGTTTATGCAGGTTATTATGGTACAGTACTCCCAGTCAGGAGTCTTGTTGGTGCCTACTGCTGATCTCTAAGACAACGATGGCTTATTGGGGTAAGCAATGTTTTGAAAGTAAGAACTAATCCCTCGGGATAAATGTTAAAATGTGGATTAAAACGCTTACTAATGGCAGTAACAATAGAGAGTAATTCAAAGGAGATAACGATCAAATTACCTATAGATTCCAGCTTGGAAGATATCCAACAGATTCTAAAGTACTTTACTTACATTGACTTAGTAGGCAAAAGCAAGGCTAAACAGGAACAAATTGATGAACTGGCAAAGGAGGTGAACAAAGGTTGGTGGGAGCGGAACAAGGATCGCTTTAAAGGCAAGCCAGGATTTGAGGATATCGTATGAATCCCTAGAGAGAAATGAGAAGATCCTTTGTTCTGGATAGCAATATCATATTCTCAGCTCTTCTTAATAGCAAGAGCCCGTTAGGGAAGTTTATTATTACATCAAATATTGACAAGGTTAAGTTTTACGCGCCTGAGTATTTGTCCATTGAGATAGAAAGGCATTTTCCTAAGATCATCCAGATATCAGGTATGGAGGAAGCCGAAATCAGGAGACTGTTACTGGTTCTTTTTGATAAGATTGAGTTTGTATCTGACCAAATAATCCCCTTTGAGTTTTATGCAAAATCCGTGCCTCTGGTAAGAGGTGTCGATATGGATGACTTAGTTTTTGTAGCGCTGAACGAGTATTTGGATTCAACCTTATTGTGGACAGGAGACAAAGAGTTATACTATGCTTTAGAGAACAGAGGGTACAGTAAAGTGGTCAACTTCGAAAAGATAAAAGAGCTGTTTGATATTGATTGAAGTGGGACCTTGTCATTTTTGTTTTATGCTTTAACAGAGGGTACAAACGGTCTCCCTAGCCATTGCCTGTACTTCTGAATTACAACATCATGGGTGATATGGTTAGCAGGGTCTGCACTTTCGGTAATGGCTTGCTCCAGTTCCGCTTGTTCTGTTTCGCTGAGTTCATCCCAGAAGTCCGTATCTGATTTGACCCGGTTGCCAATGAATTCAGTAACCAGTTTCTTGAGCTCCTCCAGGGATTCGACATCATCAATATTGGCTATCATCTCTAATATTCCACCTTTGATTTCTAAACTGCTCATATACGGACCATTTAAGTGGTTTTTGCTGTACTTAAACTTTACAACTTTGAAGAACAAGTTTTCTGATAAATCAGTTTCGAAATACCTTCTTTAAGCAGAAAAGCCAGGCTGCTTTCAAAAATAGACCTTAACCTGAGCACTAAGCCACCAGGAAACGCCATTCCAAAAGCAACCTGCCTCCATTCTTTAATCCGCCGTACGAATCACCGTAGACCGCTGAATCCAGCAAGGCACAAAAAAGGATTCACCCGCTTTGAGGTTGCGGATGAAGACATCTTCCCGGTTCGGCATATACTGCCGGTAGCGGCTGATGAATTTATTGGCTTCTTCGCTTACAGAGGGGTCTACCTGTTTGGCCTTCTGCCAGGCATCAATAGCCGGCCAGGTGACGATTTGGCTGTCCCAGCCCCGTCCAGGGCCACAAAGCGGTCCACTTGAAGCATACAACCGGCCGATGAGGATATAGGGCTCGCCCCAGTCCCCGCGAATTTCCGCAGCACGCTCCGCCCACTGCCGGGCTTTGGGGAAGTTGCGCAGATGGACCTCGTAGATTTTGGCATTGTTGATGGCGTACTTGGCCTGCTTTTCGACGGATTCCTCCTCTTCAATCGCTTTCTCAAAGGCGACGATGGCTTTGGCATACTCCGCTTCCCGCAGATAGATGTAGGCCGAATCGGCCTTGCCTGCTTCCGGGCGGCAGTTTTCGTTGCCGATGCGGATCAGTTGTTTCATGCGCTCGTCATCGGTGGAGCATTCGGCAAACTTCAGGCGGCTGTAGACCGTACGCACCACATCGCAATCGGTAGGATTGGCCTCAAAGTCGGGATAGTACTTGTCCATGTAGTAATCACAGGGGTAAAAGCCTTTGACCGTTTCGAAGTACTCCAGCCGTACCGGTGTATACTCTTCGATGATCTGCCAGCGCTCGCAGGCGGTGCCTTTGCAGTCTTCCAACCCTTTCTCAATCATGGCCCGGAGTATGCCCTGATAGTGATAGGCTTCCTCCTGCTCTATTTGGCCGGCATCGTACAAGTCGACCAGCAGGGATGCCATTGGGTTGACTACAAAGTCCGGTGCGTCCAGGCTATCCTGATCAATAGCCGACTTGAACATGCTGTATATTTCTTCTTTAGAGGCCCGGTCGCGGTATTTATAGAACAGGTCAAAAGCCTTGCGCCCCTGAATATAGCCGCCTTCCGGATAGCAGCGGTCGATCTCATCGTAAATGCTGAAGATCGTGTCCACATAGGCGTTCTTCAGCGCCTCATCCTGGGTTTGGCTGATGAAGTATTCGTAGAAACGGATGCCATCGGCATAAACGGTGTTGCGTTGCCCATCGGCTGCGGGAGCTACAGCATAGACCTTTTTCCACAATGCAAACGCCTGATCCCAGTCGCCGGCCCGCAAAAAGTCACGGTAAAGCACGTAGTTGGTCTCCGCATCGTCCGGGCTTGGCGCGTCGCGGAATTTGGGGCAGGGGCTGAGGTCCTCCTCCGGTTCCGGCGCGGGTGCAGGAACTTCAGTCGTCGTTTCGGTTACAGGCTCTGTCGTCTTAGGCGTACAGGCAGCGGCGAGCAGAAGCAGTGCCGCGAATGCCCACCAGCGTTGATTCATTATCATTATCCCTTTGATTTTTGCTGAAACATACGCAAAAATAAAGAGTTTATCGGGACGGTCTGATGGATGTTGGGGATAGATTTCCCACCTAAGCCATTTTGAATGCTGCCTGCCCTTTACCTGAGAATGGCAATTTCCCCGGTTTGAACCTGCTCTTCTCCCTGACAAACCCATTGCAAGGCATACTGCACCACACCGGCGTTCACGGGCTCTCCCCGGTAGAAACCATCCCAGCGCTGAAAGGGGTCTTGGGTGGCAAAAATACGGTTGCCCCAGCGGTCATAGATTTCAAAGGTCAGCAGCTCCGGTATAGCGTAAGGGTTGCTGATGCCATAGGTGTCATTCAGCCCATCGTTGTTGGGCGTGAAAGCCGTCGGCAAAAAGATGGTATTGCAATCCAGATCGTCCGGGTCAATTACATTGAAGATGATGCGGTCGCGGGCGATACAGGAAGTAACGGTATCAGAAATGGAGACTTCATAGCTGAGCTCACCGGCTTCGGTTGGGGTGATGACCGGCGTTGCCGCAAATGGGTCAGAAACGCCATCGGTAGGCGACCAGCTGAAGACCGTACCGCAGGTTTTGCTCAACTCCACATTGAAGTCATCTCCCAGAAAGAGGTTGACGATATTGGCGTCCCGCTCGATACGGTCCGGGGCCTCGTACAATTCGCGGACCTCCAGTTCATTCAGGGCCCGGTTGTATACCCGTAGCTCGTCGATCAGCCCGTTGAAGGGGAATTCCGTAGCATTTTTACAATCGCTGTCGCCGATGATGAGGTCCCCATCGTTGTTTACATTGATGCGCTCCAGGGTGCTGAATACATTGATGAGCTCCCCGTTGAGGTGCAAGCGTACCCGCCCGCCCTGCCGTACGATCGTCAGGTGTTGCCAGCAGCCCGTATTGGTGATTTGGTGGGTGGCAATGGTCCTCCGGTCATTGGTTTCGAAGAAAAATGCGCTGATGGTCCGGCTGGAAGGCGTGTAGATAATGTAAAATTCATTGCCGCCGAAGCAGCTGGGGCTGCGCTTGGACAAAAGGTACTGCGTACCGGCCCCGCCCCGTGGCTTGAAATAAAAGCTGACCGAGACATCCTCATTGTCAAACTCATCGTTGACCGGGCCGCCCAGAATGACGATCTCATCTTCCTGCCCGTTGAAGGAAATCGCTTCGTTTTCCGCCCCGCAGGTGTAGTAAGGGTTGCCGGTAATGGCTCCGGTGTTGGCTGTATTGCCGGTGGCATCGGTGGTACTGCCGTCAAAGCGGTAGTGCGCTACAAGGCCAGCTGTGGTTTGAGCAGCAAGCTGGGCAGCCAGCGCCAAAATAAAGGTAACAGTGATTGGGATCGTCTTCATGTACAGATTGCTTTTCATCCAGTATCTAACGGAAATGCCGGTTTGATATTTTGGGCTACCCAAACAGATTGCCCAAATTACCCATGCCGGGAGGCAGCATGTTCTTTACCATTTCCTGAGTGGCTTCGGCCTCTTTTGCGGCAGCGGCAGACAAGGCTTTGTTGGTGGCGTCTAAGACCAGGTCCTGCACCATTTCCACATCCTCCCAGTCCAGCTTTTCACGGTCGATCTGAATATCTGTAATCTCCCGGTTGGCATTAGCGACCACTTTTACCGCGCCGCCCTGAGCCGTGCCTTCCACCATAATTTCTGCCAGTTGCTGGCGCATCTCTTTTTGGCGTTCTTCCATATCGCCGAGCATGTTTCCAAACATCGTTCTGATCATTTTTAATCCGGGCACAAAGGTAGGTAAATCTCATGAGGTTTACGTTAGCCTGCCTGCGAATGCTGGTCCCCCCGGCTTTGAGCATATTTGGCTGGCTTTAAGATAAAGGAGTATGAGCATGCTGCAAATGAACATTCTGCAAAGTAATTTCTTTCCTTAGCGTATCAAATTACCGTTGCATCATGAATCCGAGCGCCCGGAAAGCTGCTGAAAAGCTGTTTCGCTTTTTCTTCAACCCATCCTTCCGGCACCGGTTCGAGCGGGTCATTCTGGGGCTGTCCATTGGCAGTTTTCTCCTGCACCTGCTGCTGATTTTTCTGCATGACCTGCAGTGGGTGGACTTCGGGCAGTCAGCAGATGAGCTGTTCATCAGCCCGATTACAGCGATTTACACGCCCTTTTCTTTTATCCTCGTCTTCGAGGTGTATATGTTGGTATACCACTTGCCTGATTCTTTTACCATTTCCATCGGCAAGCAGTATGAAATCATTTCCCTGATCGTCGTGCGGCGTATCTTCAAGGATATTTCCAAGCTGGATATTTCAGAAAGCTGGGGCATCAGTTATCGCAACCAACTGCTGGCAGCGGATATGCTCTGTATTTTGGTCCTCTTTGGCCTGATTTTCTGGTTTTACAAACTGCGGCAGCAACGGCCCCGGCTCAAACAGCCTTCTAAAATTGATGAGTTTGTAGTGAAGAAAAAGGGCATCAGTGGCATACTGGCCCCAACGCTCTTCGTACTGGCCATTTACAGCTTTGGCACCTGGATACTTGACTTGCAGCAATTCAATATCGGGCAATTGGAGGAGCTGCCTGATATAAATAAGGTGTTCTACAACGAGTTTTTCACTCTGATGATCCTCTTTGACGTGCTCATCCTGATGATTTCCCTGCAGTATACCGATAATTACAGTCAGCTCATCCGCAACGCCGGCTTTGTGATTTCAACGGTCCTCATCCGCCTGTCTTTTACGGCCGAGGGGCTGTTCAATCCGGTGCTGATCACGATCGGGGTGCTGTTTGGTACGCTCATGCTGGCCCTGTACAACAAAATGGGGCGGCTGGAGGCTGATCGCGCCAATGAATCCCGGGAGCTCACTTAATCAACACAACGCCTTTTTGAGTGTTACGCATAGCGTATGGCAATGACAGAGATACAAGAACAACTGGAGCAGGAGTATCAGCGATTTGTGGAGTTTGGCCATTTGCTGGACCGCAAAATGCGCCGCTACCTCGTGCACTACCTTCAGAATAAGCTGGAGCCCGGGCGGCACATCATTCCAGAGTTGAATGACCAATACTATGCTTATTTTCAGCAGGCACTGGATGAGCTGTTCTCCATACCGGGGCTGCTGGACCTGGCAGAGGGCAATGCCAAAATTACCAAACAGGTGGTGCTGGATATCCTGCGCTGGCTGCGCAAATCCTATGATAAAGCCCGTGCTAAGAATCCCTATGAGGACGAGCTGCAGCGCCTGGAAGGCTGGGCTATAACCCCCATGCATGTCTTTGTGCGCCGCTGGCCGAACCTGCCTACTTTTCTGCGCACGCAGTACAGCCGGGAGGAGATTGATTCGAATTTCTATCAGGACCGGTTCCAGCAGTTGATTGGGAACAAGGCTTTCGATGAACTTAACGCTGATGAAAAAGCTGGTGCCGAACGCCTACTCAAAGATGTGCTCGCTCAGTGGGATGCCCGCCTGCATGCGAAAATCCTGGACTTCCAACTCAAAAAGCTGGACGAGGAAAAAGAAGCCTTCACCGCACTGGTGGAAAAAAAGGTGGATGAATACCAAAAGCTTTATGAGCTGGTCTCGCCCTTTTCGGACTACTTAGGCTGGGATATGTCCCGTGAGCTCTGGGAAGAAACCTCCTTCGATATCCTGGAGCAGTACAATGAGCTGCTGGAAGATGAGCGCTCCCTGAAGGAACTGGCAGAAATGCTAGGCCGGATGCGGGAGGCGGAAATCGAAATCGAGGAAGAAACCTTCGAGAAAACCATCATCCGGCAGGAATGGGAAGTAGACGAAACGGCAAAGGCCGAGATCGTCGGCGTACACGAAAGCGACGACCTCAACAACCTCCTGAGCGCCGAAGCCAGCTTGCTTGGTGATGAAGATACAGAGCTGCTCTTCCTGAAAAAATACGCCGACAAAAACCTGATGACCTTCCGCTACGAAGACCGTAAACTGGTGCGCAGCGAGGATCAGCTCACCGAAATCAACCAGCGGGTGCGGCAAAAAGAGAAAGGGCCTTTCATCGTATGTGTGGATACGAGCGAGAGCATGACCGGCCGCCCGGAACAGATTGCGAAAGTCCTGTGCATGGGCATTCTCAAAATGGCGATCAATGAGAACCGCAGAGCCTACCTGATCAACTTCTCAAGGGGCATCAAAACCCTGGACCTTTACAATATCGCCGACTCCATCGATGAAATTGCCGCCTTCCTGCGCATGTCCTTTTACGGAGGTACGGATGTCAGCCTGGCGCTGTATGAAACCATCCGGCAGCTCAAAGGCAACGACTACGAAGATGCCGATGTGCTCATTATTTCCGACTTCATCATGTACAAAATCGACGATGACGTGCTGCGTGAGGTCCGCTTTTTTCAGCAGAACAAAGGCACGCAGTTCCACAGCCTCACGCTCAGCAAAGAGGCCAACCCGGAAGTCCTGGAGTTTTTTGATACCAACTGGGTGTACAACCCCAAACAAAAGGGCATTATCCGGGAGCTGACCGCAGGACTGCAGGATATTCGGCACTGATAATTTTTGTGCGGCATTAAACCCCTGTTCATTTTGAAAGTCTTACCTTCAAAACGAACAATTTGCAAGCCACATTGACAGCAGCAACCGACGAACAAATCCTGGTCCTTTTGCAGCAACCCGACAGCCGGGAGCAGGGTTTCCGCCTGTTAATGTCGGTATACCAGGAACGGCTGTACTGGCACATCCGCAAGATGGTCGGTACCCATAGCGATACGGATGATGTGCTGCAAAACTGCCTGATCAAGGTGTTCCGCAACATCCATCGTTTCGAGGGTAAATCACAGTTGTACACCTGGCTTTACCGCATCGCGACCAACGAGGCGCTGACCTTTCTGAAAAAGGCACAACGCCGCGCTACCGACTCCATTGACGGGCAGGCTGCTGTGTTTGAGCTGCAGGCAGAAGCTTCGGTTGACGGCGACAAGCTGTTGCAAAAACTAGATGCGGCAATCGAGGCATTGCCTGAAAAGCAGAAGCTCGTTTTCCGGCTGAGGTATTACGAAGAGATGAGCTATAAGGATATGTCGGTCAGGCTGAAAACCTCACAGGGCGCACTTAAAGCTTCTTACCACCATGCTGTCCGGAAAGTGGAGGCTGCATTAAAAGAGGGACTATGAAAGAAAAGGAAAATATACAGCAAGAGCTGGACCAGCATGCACCGTTGCTTGCGGAGGTCCGGAAAAATAAGGGACCGGTGCCGGAAGGCTATTTTGACACCCTGTCTGACCGGGTGCTGGCGGCTGCAAGCGAGAAGCAGACATCACCTCTCCAGGTTGTGCACACCAAAAGAGACCAAAAATGGACGCGCGGGCTTAAGATTGCTGCAGCTGTAGCCGTTTTGGCGGTGGCAGCGGCCGGGCTTTGGCCATTTGGAGCTTCTGATTCAGAGCAAACAGTTAGCCTGGCAGATTTAAAGCGAGAAGAAGCAGCGGCCTACATCCATTCCAACATCCGTAATTTTGAGCTGAGCCTGATGCAAGAGGCAGACCTGTTGGATGAAGCAACAGTGGAAAACATGGATGTTTTGCCGCAACTGGAGGAAATCCCGCTGGAGGACTACCTGGAAGACCTGGAGTACGAGGACATTGAAGCTTACTTTTAACCCGATCAATCCAAAGCACATGAGAAATAGCAATCGATTATTGTTGTTAAACCTGCTACTGCTCGTTGGCACCATAGGTTATGCCCAGCCCGGCCGCCCGTTCGATATGAGGAACGGCCCCCGCAATGAACGGGTGGAGGCTGCCCGAGTGGCCTATATCACTCAGCGATTAGGTTTGACCACTCAGGAATCTTCAGCCTTTTGGGCCCTCAACAATGAATACGAGACTGCACAAAGAGCCATTGAGGAAAAATATAAGCCGGACGTTGCACCCGGGCAGATGACAAACGAGCAGGCGAGCAGGCACCTGGAAGACCGCCTGAAGGCAGAAACCGAGCTACTGGACCTTCGGAAAAAATACCACGCCCGCTTCCGGGAGGTCCTCCCTCCGCGAAAGCTGGTCCTTTTCCAGCAGGCGGAGCGGGAATTCCGTCTGGAGTTGCTCAAGAAAGTACGGGAAAACCGCCGTCCCGGAGGCCGGTTTTAAACCATTATCAAAGTAAAATCAGCAAGCGCCTGCCCTGAACTTCGGGGGAGGCGTTTTGTGCTTTAGCGGTGTGCTTATGAGCCGGGCACATATTCGTTGTTTTTTGATATCAAAAAATAAATATATGTGGTTTATGATAAATTAAAAGTTTTTTTATCTGATTTATCCTGGTTTTGTCGTTAAAAATTTGCCACTTCCTTTTCAAAACCTACCGTTCCATTAATGGCCATGAATGCGGGTGTTAAATTCTGGCTTTTCCGGAGAAGAATTCCATATCTTTAAAATAATTGTAATGCACAAATCATTATCCTAAATAAGCCTGCACCGAAATAAGCAGATCGACCATGTATCCTGAAAACGAATTTCATTTCCACAAATCTACGATTCAGCAGTTGTTGCAACGGTACGAAGCGCAATTTAGCATGGATCATCACGCTTACTTCGAAGAAGCGGCTTACCTGCAAATCATCAGCTACTTTGAGACGGACCATCAGTATTCTAAAGCTTTGGAAGCTTCTGAGCGGGGTATGGAGCAGCACCCTTTATCAATAGACCTGCTGCTCAAGCATGCGCAGCTTTTACTTGATAACTCAGCCGTTGAAGCGGCTTTTCCATTCCTGGAAAGAGCCCGTGTCCTGTCGCCCGGTGAAATTGAAGTGGAGTTACTTTACGCAGAGGCGCTAATTGTAAACCACCAAACGGAGGAAGGTTTTCGGATACTGGATTTTCTGAGAGAAGAAGCCAATGATGAGGAAATGAGCAGCATTCTTTTGGTGGAGTCTCTGGCTTACGAGCAGGAGGAGTCTTACGAACGAATGTTTTATACCCTCCGCGAAGCTCTGCTTGTGGACGCTTCCAATCAGGCTGCATTGGAGCGCATTGGCATCTGTGTGGTGCAAAGTAAGAAATACGAAGAGAGCATCGCCCTCCACGAAGCCCTGCTAGCTGAAGATGCTTATCAGGCACTGGCGTGGTACAACCTTGCACAGTCTCGCCTGTACATTGGCAACTACGAAGGTGCTATTGAAGCCTATGATTTAGCTTTTACCATCGATGAGGATTTTCTGCAGGCCTGCCGGGATTGTGCTGACCTCTGCCTGGAACTGCAACAGTTCAACCGCGCGCTAAAGTACTACATGGAACTTCTGGAACAGGAGGGATCTGATGCGGACAGCGACCTGTACATTCAAATCGGGCAGTGCCACCTGAGGCTCAACTGCCCACAAGCCGCAGTGACTTTCTATATCCGGGCAGCACAGCTGGACCCGCTGAATGATGAGATCTTTTTCTCAATAGGGGAGTGCTACGCGGCTGAGGGGCAGTGGATGAATGCCATTCAGTACTTTGAAAAGGCGATTGAAGTGGAAGGAGAGCAGGAAGAATATTACGCCGCGCTTGGCGAGGCCTACTTCAATATGGGCAATACGGAGATGGCTGTCGAGCACCTCGAGGAAGCGATCGCGCTGAACGAACTCGAAGCCCGGTATTGGATACTGCTGGCGACCTTCCTCATGGAAAACGGTCAGGCAGAAGCCGCTATGGACGTACTGGAATCCGGAATGGAAGCGGTGCCAGGAACAGAGATCCTTTATTGCCGGATTGCCTGCTTATTCGCGATCGGGCAGCGCAATGCAGCACTTTACTGGCTGGGAGAAGCACTTCAGGAGGATTTCGGGATGTACCCTTCTCTCTTTGACCTGATGCCAGACCTGCAAGCGGACAACGAGGTCATGGCCATGATCAAAAACTTTGCCCTCTAGCGCTAATCCGCTGAGAATTAGCTCCGGGCAATCTGATACGCATGAACGGCCGCGCCAACCGTACCTGCTGCGTTACGTAGTTCAGCTGGTTTGACAGGAACTTTCACGTCAATAACTTCTTCGAATTTACTGAACTTCTTGCTGGCCCCTCCTCCCAGAATGATCAAATCGGGGTTGACTACCCGGGCAAGATAGTGCAGGTATTCGTTGAACCTTTCGCCCCATTCCGTCCAGCTTAAGTCATTGATCTTACGGGCTTTGCTCGATGCATAAGCTTCTGCGATGTCGCCGTGCAGCCGCATGTGGCCGAATTCGGTATTGGGGACAAGTTTACCGTTGATGAACATCGCGGAGCCCAGTCCGGAGCCTATTGTAATTAAGACAACCACGCCAGTTTGCCCCTTGCCAAGGCCGAAGCGCATTTCTGCCAAACCGGCCGCATCCGCATCGTTGAGCACCTCTACCGGGTTGTTGCACGCCAGGGAAAAGGATTCAATCACATTCTTTCCAACCCACTCCTTGCTGATATTAGCCGCAGAATGCGCTTCACCTTGTTTAATGATGGCAGGGAATCCGCAACCGATGATGCCTTTGTAGTTATGCATGCGAACCAGCTCCGCGAACGTTTCAGACACCGCTTCGGGGGTAGCCGGTTGTGGGGTTTCCAGCCGGAGCCGCTCGGTTTGGAGGGCACCGGTAGTGACGTCTACTACAGCACCTTTAATGCCGGAGCCACCTACGTCTACGCCCAAAATAAGATTACCTGTGTACATATGTTTTTCATTTTTCCTGCATAAAAGCCTTATGGGGCCTTAGGTTCGAATGAGCAAACCGGAGCCCCGAAACTCGGGGGGTACGGTTTCCCAGTTGAGTGGTGACGGCTCGCTTATCGGATGAGCCGTATCTTCATTTTCAGGTCCTCTTTGGGGCGGTCTCTTGGGTCTGTAGGCACTGCTGCCAGTTTGTCCAAGACTTCAAAGCCTTCCACGACTTGCCCAAACACCGTGTAGTCCCGATCGAGAAATGGCGTGCCTCCGTGCTCCAGATAAGCTTCCTTTTGGCGGGTCGTATACCTAAAGCCTTTCTGTGCTTCCAATTGAGCAAGGTCTTGTTCCGTCACGTTGCGCCCGTGTACAATATAAAACTGGGAACCGGAGGACCGCTTTTGCGGGTTCACTGCGTCACCAGTACGTGCTGCAGCTATAGCACCCTTGATATGGACCAGGGAGTCTACAAACTCTGCAGGGATGGTATACCCCGGGCCACCGGAACCCAATGCCTGCCCAGCGGGGGCATCCTTCGACTTGGGGTCGCCACCTTGTATCATGAAGTTTTCGATGACCCGGTGGAAAAGCAGCCCGTCGTAGTAGCCCTCCTGTACCAGTTTGACGAAATTGTCTTGATGCTGAGGGGTCGCATCGTATAGTTCTACGAGCATACTACCGTGTATGGTTTCAATTTCGACCAGGCAGATTGCTGGCGGGGCAATAGAAATTGCTTTTTCGGTCACCCTCGCCTTGCCCTTTTCATTGATGGCTTTTAAGGAGATGGTGTAGTTGCCGGACTGCCGGTAAGTATGACTGGGTTCTGCCCGTTCGGAAGTGTTGCCGTCTCCGAAATCCCACTCGTAAGCCGTGGCGTTTTCTGACTGATTGTCAAAAACGATGGGGGAGAGCACCTGCGTTTCGCCCTCCAGTGTGAAATTGGCCACCGGCCGTGCACAACTGCTCAGGATAATGGCCAGCACTACATAGAATAAAGGTGTCCTTTTCATCAATCAACCAATTTTACAGTCATGCGGACATCTCTGACCGGGCGGTTAGCCTGACCAGTCGGTACCGCAGCAATTTTATCAATTACATCCAGCCCTTCCACGACTTCACCAAAGACGGTGTACTCGCCGTCAAGTACGGGAGAACCACCGACTTCAAGATAGCGCTGCCGTTGCTCTGGTGTGTAGTTTTTACCAAAGTTTTGCTCCAGGTTGTCCATGTTTTCCTCTGTGAGTGGCTTCCCGTCCACGATGTAGAACTGAGAACCTGAGGAGTTGCGCTGTGGGTTTTGCCGGTCACCCAACCGCGCTGCAGCCAATGCGCCTTT
Organism: Phaeodactylibacter sp.; assembly: GCF_022763345.1. Taxonomy (GTDB): domain Bacteria; phylum Bacteroidota; class Bacteroidia; order Chitinophagales; family Saprospiraceae; genus Phaeodactylibacter. Next base: position 887 of record NZ_JALEGS010000066.1, on the reverse strand, counting down.
GAAATGGAGCGCGCCGATTTCAGCAGGCAAAGTGTAGCCAGGGCCGCCTTGCCCAAGCATCTGATTTGGGCCTGCCGTTTTAGAGTCCGGGTCGCCACCCTGAATCATAAAGTCCTGAATGACCCGGTGAAAAAGCAGGTCATTGTAGAAACCTTCCTTCGCCAGCTTGATGAAGTTGTCGCGGTGCTCCGGCGTGGAATTGTACAGTTTGACTTTCATATCACCATATTCGGTGCTAATAACAGCGTAGGTGAAGCCATCACCTTTCGGTGCGCATTGCAAAAGGCCGGTTGAAACAGCCAGCGTAGTAAGGAAAATAAGAAGGTAACTTTTCATAAATTTGGTATTATTCGTCTTCTAATCCGCCATTTTCCAGTTCAAGTTCCCGGAAGTATTGAATGGCATATGCCTTGAGTAAGGTTTCCTGAGCTTTCAGCCCCTGCGCTTCCACCGGGCGCCGGAGCTCGTAGTGAGGCCAGCCGTCAGCATCTCTGCCCTTAAAGGCATAATGCCCGCCGTAACTCAGCAGCCGGCATACCGCGATATGCATCAGGTCCTGCTTTTCTTCTTTGGTGAAGGCTTCCTGCCAGCGCCCCAGCTCTTGAATGCCAATCAGGAACAGTATCGCATTAAGGTCCGGAAGGTCTGCCCGGTCGAAGGTTTTCTTGACCAGGTGCCTTACACGCAGCCACTCATAATCCAGCTCCCACTCCTTCATGTCATTTTTTTGAGGCGTAAATATACTTTACACGATTTGGTTTTGTGCTACAGAAAACCTGCAATAATTGAATTATACTGACGATTAAGTGGTTTGCCACAGCAAACCTACTCAATGTCAGATGCTATGTTTAGCATCTGAGCAAGTTCTTTGAAAATTTCATAGATTA
>NZ_JALEGS010000065.1 GCF_022763345.1 Phaeodactylibacter sp. | reverse complement strand
TCGCTTGCATATACATATCCTCTGCTCTGAGGTCTTGCCAATCTATGATTTTCAATGAACTTTTGTACTATTAACAAACGTACGAGCATTTACGCTAGGAAGTGGTCACCGACATTTATCGTCGGTGACCACTTCCTAGCGTATATTTTCAGGCCTCTCCTTTCAGCAAACTCAGCATATCATCCACTGACAGCTTGGCGCTTACATCCGTTCCGGAGAGGAGCTGATCCGCCAGTTCGCGCTTATTTTGGTGCAGCTGCACAATCTTTTCCTCAATGGTATCTTCACTGACGAAGCGGTAAACGGTCACCGGGCGCTGCTGCCCCATACGGTGAGCACGGTCGCTTGCCTGATCTTCCACGGCGGGGTTCCACCAGGGGTCGAGGTGGAGTACGTAGTCAGCTTCCGTAAGATTAAGTCCAGTGCCCCCTGCCTTAAGGCTGATGAGGAAGAGCTGACCTTCCCCGTTTTGGAAAGCCTGCACAGCCTCTTCCCGTTTTTTGCCCGGGGTCTGCCCATCGAGGTACTGATAGGGAATACCCTGTGCCTTCACCCATTGCTCTACGATGCGCAGGTGTTTCACAAACTGGCTAAACACCAGCGCTTTATGCCCGCTGTCTAGCAATTCCAGGATGGTCTCCCCCACAAGGTCGAGTTTGGAACTCGGCACCCGGCTATCTGGCATCACGAGGCGGGGATGGCAGGCCGCCTGTCGGAGCTTGGTCAGCTGCGCCAGGATGGCAAACCGTTTGGATGCACCATCTGCAGCTTCCACGGCTTCTAACGCACTTCGGCGGATGGCTTCGTAAAAGGAGTGCTCCGATTCGGTAAGGGAAACCGAAAGGATGATTTCGGTCTTAGCCGGCAGCTCGGTAAGCACGTCTCGCTTGTGGCGGCGTAGAATGAACGGCTGAATCAACCGCCGGAGTTGTTCACGGCGCGGCTCGTCCCCTTTGCTGATCGGGTTAGTGAACTTTTCGTTGAAGCGTTTCTGGGAGCCCAGCAAGCCTGGGTTGAGAAAGCGGAAAAGGTTCCAGAGTTCACCCAGGTGGTTCTCAATAGGTGTGCCAGTGGTAGCGAGCCGGAAGTCAGCCCGGAGCTCCATCGCTATTTTCGAGCGCTTGGTGGCGGCATTTTTGATGGCCTGCGCCTCATCCAGGACAAGAGAGCCGAAAGACTTTTGCGTCAGTGTTTCTTCTACAAAAGGCAGCAAGCCGTAGCTGATAATGAGCAAGTCGCCGGGCCCAACTTCGTCGATGAGGTCCACCTCCTTGCTGTTGCCCAGCAGCTTTGGCGTCAGATCTGGGGCAAAACGCGCGGTCTCCCTTACCCAGTTGCGGGTAACGGATGCCGGTGCGATGACCAGTCCGGGGCCTACTTCCTTGCGCGCGGAGAGCATAGCCAGCGCTTGTACAGTCTTACCCAAGCCCATGTCATCGGCCAGGCAACCGCCGACGCCCCATTCCGCCAGCCGCATCATCCACCGGAAGCCTTCTTTCTGATAGGCGCGCAGATCGGCCTGAAAAGTATTGGGCACTCGCGGACGGATGCGCTGTGCCTGTTGGATACGCTGCATGCTTTTAGCCCAGCTCTGATCGGCTTCCAATTCAGCCAGCTCCCCGGCGAGCTCATCAATGCGGAGCCCGGCCAGTGGATTGAGCTCGTATTGTTGCCCCCGCATTTGGAGCAAGCCATCCAGTTCGCGAAGGCGCTCCCTGAAGGTTTCGGTGAGGGCAATGAAGGTCCCTTCGCCGAGTTCAACAAAGGGGCTGTCGTCCTCGCGGACATGGTCGAGGAGTTGCTGAAACTGCAGGATTTCCTCTTCATCCAGTTTAAGGGTGCCATCCACGGCAAACCAGTTGGACTCCTCCTGAATGCGCACCGACAACTGGTCGGTACTGGTAATGCCCAGCAGCTTGACTTTTTCCCCCTTTGGAAATTCCATTTTGATTTGGCCTGCTTCCCGCAAAGGGTGCAATTCGAGGAGGATTTGCAGGCAGGCTCTCGTGTCTTCGATTTGCCATTCGTAGCTCTGAGCCGGCTGTTCTGCCAGGGTGGGACAGGCCGCAATGACTTCTGCTGCCAGTGCCCGCTCTTTGTCGAGCCGGCGCTCGCAGGCTACCCGCCCTTCTTTTGTGCTGAGGATGCGTGTAGCCAGCCCTTCGCCCGGTTTGAAGTAGTGGGCCTCTTCCCTTAGCGGCTTGACATAAAATTCGAGCTTAAAGCCTTCGCCGAAAGGCAGGAGGTGCAGGCAGGGCATGGGGTCGCCGGTCATGGATTCCAGCCCTTCTTCCATCATGGTCTTGGGGGATTGTACCTGTATGCGCCCCTGTAGTTGTTGGGTGATCCGCTCCATCTGCGGGCGGGCTTCTTCCGGCATCAGTGCTCCGCGGCCAATGAGTTTGGCAACCTTCCGCTCTTCGTCGTTGAGCTTGTAAATCCGGTATCGGGTAGGGGTTTCTTTTTCTGTGACGTAGGTGCCGGATTTGGTTACGGGCCGGAAATGGACGCGGAGTTGGCCGCCTTCTTCCGTGATCAGCAGCTCCGGCTTGGAGCGGACCAGTTCAACCGGGATTTCGTTCTTGCCTTCCAGAAAAACGAAAGGGTGGTTGGTCAGCTGGTACAGGGCGTGATCGAAGTCCAGGCGGAGGTCGTCGGGCCCATAGTAAAACATGGGGTTAGAGCGGTTATCGTAAGCGGAGGTGACGGCATCGAGTACCCGTTGGTCTTCCTCGGTAAGGCTATCCACTTTGCCTTCGTAGAGATCGTTGATGGTGACTTTTCGGCCGGCTGACCAGCTGTTGCGCTTGCTGCGCTTTTGCTCTTTGGGCTGCAGTTCCCGTTTTTCGAAATCCACAAACCAGACCAGGCGGGTGCTACCGGGTGGGTAGTGGTTGTCACTGCTGCCGTTGCTAAGGGCATCAAGGGAATTGAGGATGCGCTCCCATGCCGATTGGCGGGGCAGTAGTTCTATGAGGTACTGGAAGCCCATATCGTCCTGATAATAGCGGGCGAGGACTTCCCACTCGCGACGTTTAGGGTGGTCGGGGAAGACGAGGGCAAGGGCGTTGGCCATTTCACCGCACATCCACTTCAGCTCAGCTTGTTCCCATAGTGGGAAAACAGCGTGGAGTTCGTCTGCCATTTGCATGTCCAGCTCTGCCCCAATCCAGTAGGCGACCCAGAGCACAAACAGGAGCTCTATAGGGTGGGTGGAAGTGCGGGCGCATTGTTGGAGCCCTTCGATTGCCACGTCTTCATCTTCCAGCATGAAGTGGAAAAAGACCCGCAGCGCATTAAAAATGCCCGGTAGGAAGCTGGATTCCACCTTCTGGTTCATTTGGCGCAATACTTCCAGCCCTTTCATGTTTTGGTGGCGACACTGCCAGACCAGGAACATGGCGCCCCAAAAGTCATTGTGCAGTGATTGGCGGGCTTTGGGCGACAGGTTTTTGAAGTGGTCGCCGGCACTTTCGATATTGCCCTGGAGCAGGGCCTTCATCGCCTGCAAGCCATACCAATGGTGGGTTCGATCCAGGAAAGGGAGCGCTTCCGTCAGGCTTTCCCGGGTTATGCCCTGCATGGCCAGATTGGTCGAATAGTGCATTTCGAAGTAGTCCTCCCGGCGGGGCGTTTCCTGAAGCAGAGCCTTGAGCAATTTATTGAAATCCTGCGCGGTAGCCCCTTCCCAAAGGTGCGGATGGTGGAAGATGTAATGGCAGGCTTCGCCGTGGAAAGGAGCAGGCAGCGCCAGGATGAAGTCGGGGTCGAGCGGCAGGAAGTTCGAGAGGGTGGCCTTTAGGGTTTGTTGTTTTTGCTTTTCGTCGAAGGTAAAGTTGCTGTTGAGCTGTTCGGCCAGGTGGCTGTAGTCGTAGTAGCTCTTTTCGAAGAGCAGCAGGCGGAGTTTCTTGAACTGCCGTTGGAGCTCGGCTTCCTGCATGCGGAAGGAGTAGACCGGGCGGTCTAGGCGTTCTTCCCGCCGCAGCTGACTGATGATGCGGTTGAGGGTTTTGCCGGCGTTGAGGAAGAAGTGCCGGGCGGCCACATCCCGCCATTCCGGTTTGGTGAAGGGGTCTTTGTACTCGTAGTCAATGTAGCCGTTTTCCTGCAGCCACCGCAATTGGTTGCGCACGAAGGTATGCGTCACTGTCCGCTGAGATTCGGGGCGGAACCCAGCCTTGTCCAGGGCTTTTTCGATGCTGTAGTTAGCCAGGGGGTATCCGTAAATGCTCACTACGCCCAGTACCCAGTAGGTATCATGGGGGAGTTCGCTGATGACTCTTTTCCGGTCTTGATAAGAAAGTTCCTTCGCCACGTGAATTGCTCCTTTTCCAAATTTTGCGCAAAGGTAAGGAGGTTGCAGCAGAAACCAGACAAATAAGAATTATTCCTTTGGGCTCATTTTGGAGCGTGGCCCGTTGAGCGGTTGCCCGCCCCAGGGTCGGATGAAGGTAGCTTCAAACCAGGCTGCACCTGTTTTTTCGCCGCTGAGCTTGACTTGCTCACCCGGCTCCAGTTGTATGCGGGGTGGCCAATCGGCGTTGGCGTAGCCAATCGTCCAGGTTTGCCCGTCGAAGTCTTCCAGTTGCAGAGCCTCCGGTGTAACGGTGACGATGGTGCCGCTCAGGTAGCCTTCCTCAGGGCGGTTCCAAAGCTGCTCCTTTTTTTCCTGTACGCTCTGATAGAGGTCTACCCGGATGGCAAATGCCTGCTCAAGCTGCTGTGCGCCACCGCTGATGAAGAAAGCCGTGCCCAGTAGTATGCTAAAAGCTGTGCTGTAGCCGGCCAGCCGGGCCAGGGTGAATTTGTAGCCCCGTTCGGAATAGCGCAGGGTGTACATAGACAGCAGCAGGGCCAAAGCCAGGAAAGTAATCCATACCAAAGGCAACAGGCTGAGGAGCCCTTCGAGCCAGGAGTGCCCAAAGTGCTGCAGCAAGCGGAAGTCGACCTGCTGAATGGTGAACAGGATGACCGAAAATGCCAGTGCGCCAATGAGAACAGTGAGCCCAAAACCGGTCCATACCGCCCACTTGAGTGCAGTGTACTGCCATTGGGGGCGTGGCTTTAAGTGCCGGGATTTGATCTGTTCCACAAGTTTATGAGCAGTATTCATGGCCTTATTTTTTCTGGTTAGGGGCGGGAGTGGCACGTGCCGTTTTTTCGAGTGCTTTCCGTGCCCGGTTGAGGCGGGTGGCTACGGTGCCTTCCGGAATTTGCAAAACATCGGAGATGGCTTCGTAATCGAGTTCTTCAAAGTAACGCAGGAGAATGACTTCCCGGTATTTTTGGGGGAGTTGGCTGATCCAGTGATGGAGCTGTTCGGCTGGGATGTTCTTTTCTTCTGTTTCCACCTCGCTGAGAAGGGAGTGCAGCAAGAGGGGATCTGCGTCTGCCCAGTCCACCGTCCTGTTTTTGCCAAATGAAGTTTGCCTGCGCAGGGCGGAAATAGCTTCGTTATGTACAATTCGGTACAGCCAGCTGCTTAGCTTCATGCCAGGGTCGTACCCTCTCAGATTGCGCCAGATTTTGATGAATGCCTCCTGCAGAATGTCCTCTGCACCATCCCGGCCTGCTCCGGTGATGCGGCGTACGTAGCGCAGTAGAGCCGGCTCGTAGCGTTCGTACAGACAGGAAAAGTAGTCGACTTCCCGGAGGGCGCGGGCGACTACTTCCTGGTCAGTGAGTTCGTTGCATTTTTTGCTGGCGATTAGCATGGAGCCCGGTCAGTAATAAGGTGAAAAATAAGCCAACCTCCCGGCTTTATCAAACAGAAGGCCAGGAGGTTGATGTTATAATTGATGGTTTTTTTAGTGGCCGCCTTTGCCGTTACCTTTACCGCCGCCGTTATTGCCATTGCCCTGCTGCCCGCCCGTGCCATCGCAGGTACCGCTGCCGTTGCCATTGCCGCCCTGTTGTTGCCCGGTACCACCACAAGTGCCGTTGCCATTACCGGTTTGAATACCGCAGATTGCATTCAGGTCGCTGCCGCGCTCGGTCTCGCTGCTGGTGATTTCTTCAAACAATTCGGCGCTGATGTACTGAGGGGCATAGGTGGCACCGATATTGGTGAGGTTCTTCATAAAGCCACGCAGGTGGTTGCGGGAGCCCCGGTTGAGCTCGTTGAATACGGCGATGAGGTCTTCGTTGTCCGCTGCTGCAATTTCCATATTCAGGTCATTGATATCGAGGTCTTCGATGGTCGCACCTACGATGAAGGCAGCTTCCAGGCTTTCGCTGCCCGTCTCTGTGAGCGTGGTGTAAAGCGCCTGCAGGTTCTCATTTTGGAACACGCCGGCGGGGTTGCTGCCGACCGGGTCTTGCAGTTCGTATTTTTCGATCAGGCAGAGCACGGAGGCCATATGCCGCTGCTCGGACTGCGCGATATTGGAGAAGATTCGGGTTTCCCACCGGTTGTAGAGGTACAGGTAGACGTCCCGCGCGAGCTTTTCCTCTTCCCGCATAAAAGTCAGGGCCTGCGCTTCAGCTTCAGAAAGGGCTTCTACCGGGAACTGCTCCTTCAGGCAGGCGCATTGGTCCGCAGTTACGTCAGTGGCTGCATCCCGGTTTTCAATAACGGAGAGGTCTTCGGGGGAGGTGCCGTTGACTTCCGACTCACATTGGGTGAAGAAGAAGACCGTACTGATCAAAAGCGTGGATAACATCATGGATTTCAAAATTTGCTTTTTCATGGCTGAATGTTTTTTGTGGTGATTGTTGTTTGAGGCTGTTGTGGGTACTACGCGGCCTTTTCGGTTTTCTTTCACTTTTGGGCAAAAAAATTCAGCAAGTGCAGCACAAAGGGGGAAACCCTAACCTGGTTCAAGGTTTTAGTATGGTTTTGCTCCCGATTCGGATTGCCAATAGCTCTTTATTTCAAACAAGACTTACTCAGGTCATTGGAGGGCTTCCTAACAGCTCATTTTCACCACCTCTCCTCCAATCATCACTGCATACGCTGTACCATCGCTGGCGAGCACGATGTCAATAATATCCCTCGAGCGCAAGCCCGGAATTTGTATCAACTCGATATCCTCCCAGTCTTTTTGATCATTGCCTGACACATCAAAGCGGGCGATCGTAGGCCTTTGGTCACCTCCACCACCACCAAAGGTGTAGAGAAAGCCATCGTGGGCGAAGGTGTTTTCATCTGGATAGAGCAGTACTTCGCGGAGCAGCTCGTCATCTACCTCTGGCGTTTCCTGTTGTAGGTCATAAAGCGGCAGCCATTCTGTACCGGACAGTTTATACATCCGGAAAGTGTTTGAAACATCCAGTGTGAAGGCAATCAGCCCGCCGTCGTAGTAAACATAGAGCAACCAGCTGGATGGGGGCGAAAACAGAGGGGCTGTATTGTTATCCAGCCCGGCGCGAATCACCCCGTTTTCATAGGCTGCAATTTCATTACTACAGCTAATACCATATAACCACTGCCCGCTTCCCGCTTCCAGTTTGACAGATGCACAGTCGAAAAAGCCGGGGCGCGGGGCAAAGGGCGTAATGGTATTGTTCCTGAACTCATGAATACCGTAAGAAGACCCAAGGCTAGGGTCTCCAAAGGTTCCTTGCAGCATCAAACGGCCCTGCCCATCGAGGGCCATATCGTAACAGCGCTGTTCGGTGACCGTATCTATTTCCCCGGTAGCATTCAGGCGAAAGAGCCCTTCGTCCGCACAGATCATCAGCTTGCCGTTGAATATCTCCAGGTTATTCACCTCCATTTTGTGGGTTTGCAGGGTGGGGCCATTAAAGCCATCTTTGATGATCAGCCCTTCGCGGTTTTCAACCACAAAAAACTCATGAAAAACCTCCAGCTCAGGCTGTTCATTGCTTATAAAGCCTTCCTCAAGCTCCATGACTTCAAATTGGTCGCAGCCAAAAATATTGTCCTGCGTGTAGGTAGGAGTATCAACGGTTGGAATGGCATCATTGTCCTGCTCACAAGAGGTAAGCAGTGCCAGAAACAAAAAAAAGGGTAAAGCAAAGTATTTCATCGCAATTAATATTTAACAAGTTATCATTTTAGAAAACAATTGAGTCCCATGGCTTAGCACCACACAGCGGTAGCGCCCCGGCTGCAGGCCCCCGCTCAACAGCACAGGTGGCTTTTCAAATACCGCTTCCCGCACAAGTTGGCCGGGGCCATAAAAAACCTGCAAGGTGACAGGGAAGTCCTCTTCATACAGGGGCAAGTCTATGGTTTTGGGATCCGTTAACACGTCCCACTTCACTCGCTGCTCTTGTATTGGTTTCATGCAGTCTTGTATTTAGTATTGAACGACAATTTTCCCTCTGCCCAGCAGTTTCCCGGCCTGACGTGCTTCGATAAAGTATAAACCATTTGCCAGGCCATTTCGCTTGAATTCCAACACATTGCCAGTATACTGTAAACGTTGGCAAAGCACCCCACGGCTATCGTAAAGCATCAGTTGCACCTCTCCCTCCGGCATTGCTTCGCTTAGCTCGATCCGGGCGGCGTTCTGGACAGGATTAGGGCTAACAAGCAGTGGCAGGGCTGGAGTCGGGGCAGGGCCTTCCTCTATCTGCTTGGACATTAGTATATCCTCCCTGATCTCATGGAACCAGGTGTTGGTATAAATCGGCAGGTTGAAATCGAAAAAGATAGCTGCCTGATTGTCTATCTGAGTGCCTTCCGGCAAATTGGGCATTTGGTCAATGCTGAAACTCACGAAGCCATGCGAAAGCGGCTCATTGGTTAGGGAATCTACCAGTTTGATGTCATTGAAAGTAAAAACCAATTCCCTTAAAGGGGTAATCTCAAGGCTGTATGGATGGCTGGAAGCTTCCAGTTTCAGGGAGCTCAAATCAAGATTTGGGTCAATTGGGTCTTTAATAACTACGGTGAATGCTGTGTCCGTACCCGTGTTTTGAAAGCGGATATGGTAGGAAATTCGCTGGTTCGACTCAATATAGTGCTTCCCGCCAATCTCTATGCCTCCGGGATAAGCCCGCTTGTCGTTGGGGTCATAGGATCCGATATTCTCCTGACAGTCGATAGATAAGAATTGGTCGGCATCGTCTTCCCAGTACTGTGTAACATAGCCCAGGCTGATTGGGGCGGAGGGGTCTTCCGCGCAACCTTCCACGAAAGCGGTTGGGGCGCTGTTGCCAGGGTGATTCGGCTCTTGTGTAGCTTCCAAGCGGTAAGTAGCGCCGCTGGCGTAAAGCCGGATGATTAGCGAGTCTCCTTCGCTCAGGACGCCCCCATTGCCCTCGAGCAATATGACCTGATCTTCGATGACCAGATACTCCACCGCTTCAGAAGTCGGTGCACTGCCAACATTTCTGATTGCAAAAGCTACAGAGTCTCCCTCACAACGCGCTTCTACCTCCACGCTGGCACCGGACCAGGCAGATGAGCTCACGCAGGGAGTATTAGGAAAAATGGTAGCGGTAGTGCAGTGCGCCTGCCCGAGCAAAACGCCTTCGCAGTTGACGTCTACCGTGATTTTAAATTCTCCGCATTGCCCTCTGTCTATGTCACCAATATTGAAGCGGAGCACCTGCCCCAGTACCGTACTTGGTACGAGGGTCGAGGAAGAATAATCCAATTCGGAATCCAGTTCTACCTCTATATAGGCATCTTCTGCCAGGGCAGTACCGGTATTGCAGTAATTGACGGTATAGGTGGATTCAAAACAGCGGCGTAAAAATGGTGCAGAGATATTGACAACGAGGTCAGGGCAGTCTACCATGGCCTGTGCTGAAAAATTTTGGGACAGCGTGTCTTCGTACTGTATTGCCAAGCCGTTAACTGCCGGGCAACCCGACCAATATTTGCTGGGTGGATACAAAAGGGCTTCATAGGTACCCGGCAGCACCGGGCGTTCGTATTGCCCCGCAGCATCAGAAAGCGCGTAAAAAGTATCGAGGGGGCTCCTAAAGGCGACCAGCCAACCGCCCAACGGGGCTTCTACCAACTGGCTACAGTCCTCATCAATATCCTCGAAGGTTTGCCCCTCGAAGATGCTGCCGTATAAATCGCCCTTTGGCCCCAGCTTCAACAAGTAGCCTGTATTGTAAATAAAAGAAGGGAAGGGCGCTGTATTGGTGGCAATCAGCCTTCCTGCAAACACAAGGTTGCCAGATGCCAGTACTTCGATATCCGTTAGCTCAGGGATGTACCTGGGTACATAGGTCTGCTGCCAGATGCGTTCACCCGCGTAGTCCACTTTGTATATCCATTGCTCCTTGATGTTGTTCTCCCACGGAAAGGAGGTTTGGTAATAAGCGATAAATCCCCCTTCTGCCGGTTTTACCCGCTCCCTGATGTTGTCCCAATCCAAGGCCCAGGGCCAGGCAAAAGCATGCTGCAGCACTCCGCTTGCATCAAACTCAAACCAAGCCTCCGAACCCGCCTGAACCGGCTTGCCTAAGATAATGAGCCCGCCATCCTCCTGAACCCAGTAACTAAGTTTGCTGGCATCTTCCAGCCCTGACAGCTCGACAGAAAGCGGGAAATAGGTGCCGCCTGCCTCATTTCCATCCTCATCTACCTCCAGGTGGTAGTACTCAAAATCAGCGTACTCCATAGCCAACAGCACACGCCCGTCACCCGTCGTTTGTATAGCCTTAAGGCGGGAGATTGCCCCACTGGCACTGAAAGTAAGCAGATAAGGTTTGGCCCAAACTAATTGGCCGGACAGGTTGACTTTGACCAATAAAGGGTACGCTTCGCCTGTCAGCGTATGGAAAGTAGCGGAAAAATAGAAGTGGCCGTTCAGAAAAGTGTATTCATCGAGGCGAGTATACCCCGGGGCGCTGATACCTGATATGGACTCAGGCAGGAATATCGTGGTTTGAATGGTGAAATCCTTACTTATACCCTCCCGGTAATTGAAATAAAGCACATCTGACTTTCCTGTTGAAGAGGCTATGACCTTATGGGAAAGAAATACAATATCCCCGTTGTTTAAAGGATAGGGGTTGAAGTCTAGCAGGGCCTCTCCAATTTCTGTATCGTTCGGGTGTTGATTGTTATTGTGAAAAATGTCTTCTATCGTTTCGCCATGCCTGCCGATAAGGTTAAACTGGTTAAGCCCACTTTTGATCAGAAAGGTGTCTCCGCCTACCTCTGTGATCAGGTCAGCAGATTGGAGATCGTATAAATTGCGCTCAAAACCCTGTGCTTTCAAATAAATGCTTGTGCTAAAAAGCATGCTGAAGGTCAGTAACACACAGAAAAAATATCGCATGGCTCTTACTGATTTAAGGTAGTTTGATGCCTCAAATATATCTGGCCTGACAAAGGCAAGCAATTACATATTTGGCAAATTATTGTAATTTTAGGCAAATGAATAGTTGTTAATTAATTGAAAATCAATTTTTTGATAAAATAAAAATTTAATTTTTTTACCTAAAATGGCTTCTATAAACACCGCTGTGCTTTCCAATGATAGCCAACTGATGCAGCTTTTTGGCCGACTCTCGTCCAGTCATCTGCGCCAGCTTCGGCTGTATTTAAAATCCCCATATTTCAACCGGCGGGACGATGTCTATGCGCTTTTTGAATACCTGCGTGCAGACCTGAAGCGGAAGAACCCAAAACGCGGCCGGAAGGAAGTCTTTGCTGCAATCTATCCAGGTGAATCCTTGGATGGCGGCAAGTTGAACCTGGTCGTCCACCTGTTGCTCAACCACATCAAACGGTTTCTGGCGCTTCAGGAGTTTGAGGAGAAAGAACAGATGCAGGAGCTCTACCTTTGCCGGTCTTTACGTCAATTAGATGCTGAAAAGGCCTACAAAAAAGCCTTTTCAAAGCTTAAAGAAGACCTGCAGCGCTCCCCTTACCGCAATGTAGGGTACCACTATCTCAACTACCAGTTGCTTGAGGAAGAGTACGTACACACCGCGAGCCAAAGCCGGGCCGGGCGTATGAACCTGGAAGAATTAACCCGGGAACTGACTGTTTTTTACCTTGCCGATATCCTCCGCCACAGTTGTTCCATGCTCACCGCACAAAGCATTGGCAAAGAAGCCTATCAGCTAGAGTTGCAGGAAGAAGTATTGCGCTACGTGGAACGATCGCCAGTGAAAAATACGCCTGCGATTGCCATTTATCATCGGGTTTACCACCTGCTGGCCAATATGGAATCTGTGGATGAAGAGGGGTTCAATGCTCTTGAGAAACTGATCGAACAACACTGGCAGCAGTTCCCTCCTCATGAAATACGTGACATTTACCTGCTTGCGATCAATTACTGTATTCAGTGGCTCAACCGGGGGCAACGGCAGTTCATCGCCAAAGCCCTTAGGCTTTACAAGCTTGCCCTGGAGCGGGGTATCCTGCTCGAAAATGGGCAACTTTCCAAGTTTACCTACAACAATGTCCTTATGCTTGCGCTCGCCAGTCAGGAACTGGACTGGGCAGATTACTTTCTGCACGAATTCAGGAATAAACTTCCGGAAAAAGAGCGGGAAAGTATTTTCCATTACAACCTGGCGGTGTATTACTTCCGCAAACCCGATCACGACAAAGCACTCAGCCTGCTTAATCAGCAGCTTGCCTTCGACGATATTTTCTACAACCTCAACAGCCGCTCAATGTTGCTTCAGATTTACTATGAAAAGGGCTTGTTTGACTTACTCACTTCCCATTTAGACAGCTTCACGACCTATATCAGCCGGAAGAAGCAACTGGGCTACCACCGCGACAATTACCTCAACTTGATTCAGTTCGTGAAAAAATTGCTCAACCTTCCCAAAGGAGATAAAGCGGGGCGGGCGCAATTGCGGGAAAGCATCACTGCTACCAAGGCACTGGCGGATAAGCAGTGGCTACTGGGGCAGGTGTAGATCAAATAACTCTTCCCTTGCCCATCGTAACTTAATGAAAATTTAACCCAATTAGTGACCCAAATCTCAAAAACCTAAGCCGAAGCGTATTAGTTTTGCCCGCATGATTAAGCCGATTAACCTCATTATCGACTTTGACAGCACTTTTACACGGGTAGAAGCGCTGGACGTGCTGGCTGAGATCGTCCTGGAGGGCGACCCCCGGCAAAGCTTTGTGCTGGACAAAATTCAGGACATTACCAATAAGGGCATGGATGGCTCGCTCGACTTCCGGGCTTCTCTGGAGCAGCGCCTGGATTTGCTGCAGGCTGACCGGCGCGATATTGAGGAGCTGGCCGAACGCCTTAAAGGGCAGATTTCCCACTCTTTCCTGCGCAATCAGGAATACTTTAAATCCTTGCGGGAATCCATCTTCATTGTTTCCAATGGGTTTACGGATTTTATCAAGCCTGTGGTGGCCCACTACGGGCTCAATCCGGAGCGGGTGATTGCCAATGAATTTATTTACGATGAGGCGGGGAACATCATTGGCTTTAATAAAGATAACCCCCTGTCCCGAAATGGCGGTAAATCAGAAGTGATCAAGAAGCTGGACCTGAAAGGCGATGTGTACGTCATAGGGGACGGGGCCAACGACCTGGAAATCCGTAAGGCCGGATATGCCAATAAATTTTACTTGTTTACAGAAAATGTAGAGCGCGAGAAGGTCATGGCAGAAGCCGACCACATTGCGCCTAATTTAGATGAAATCTTATACGAACTGAAGATGAGCAGATCTCTATCCTATCCGAAAAACCGGATCAAAGTGCTCCTGCTGGAGGGCGTGCATCCGCAAGCTGTTGAGTTGTTCGAAAAAGAAGGCTATCAGGTGGAGTACCTGACTTCCTCGCTTTCTGAGGACGAATTGTGCGAGAAAATTACGGATGTCAATGTCATTGGCATTCGTTCGAAGACCCATATTACGGAAAAGGTGATCAAAAGCGCAAAACGCCTGATCAATGTGGCAGCCTTTTGCATTGGCACCAATCAGATTGACCTCGATGCCTGCACCCGGCATGGCGTGGCGGTATTCAATGCGCCCTACAGCAATACCCGCTCGGTGGTGGAACTGGCGATCGCTGAGATCATCATGCTGGTACGCAACCTGCCGGACAAGGCACGCGCTATGCACAATGGGAAATGGGAAAAGTCAGCTGCCGGTGCTCAGGAGGTCCGCGGCAAAAAGCTGGGCATCGTAGGCTATGGCAACATCGGTGCGCAGCTTTCTGTGGTCGCGGAGGCCATGGGCATGGACGTTTACTACTACGATCTGGAAGAAAAGCTGGCGCTGGGCAATGCCACCAAGTGCGATAGCCTGGAAGAACTGCTTGGGCTGGTGGATGTAGTGACCCTCCACGTGGATGGCCGCCCGGAAAACAACAACATCTTTGGGGCGAAGCAATTCGAAATGATGAAGGACGGTGCGATCTTCATTAATCTGGCCCGGGGCAAAGTCGTGGATGTGAAAGCGCTTCGGGAGAACATCCTTTCCGGAAAGCTCAAGGGCTGTGCCGTGGATGTTTTTCCCCGCGAGCCCAAGAGCAACGATGAGCCTTTCGAATCCGAGCTGATGGGGCTGCCGAATACCATTCTTACGCCTCACATTGGCGGCTCTACGGCCGAAGCACAGGAGAATATTGGGAGTTTTGTGCCCAACAAGGTCATACAGTACATCAATACGGGCAGCACCGCAGGCAGCGTCAACTTTCCGAACCTACAGCTGCAACCCGTGCACAACGCACACCGCCTGCTGCACATCCACCACAACGTGCCTAAAGTACTGGCGCATATCGATCAGATTCTGGCTAAGCACAACATCAATATCCTCAGCCAATACCTCAAGACCAACGAGCAGATTGGCTATGTGATTACGGATGTGGACCGGGCCTACGATGATGACCTGCTCGAAGAACTCAAGCAGATTGAGCCGACGATCTGGTTCCGGGTGCTGTATTAGGTCTTTGTCGAAATTCTATCCTGAATAATCGGGAAATTGCCAGCAAAACTATCGAAGACCGTATCTTGAGTTGGAAATCAGAACACCCAATTCATGATACGGTCTTTACTGTTACAAAGCTGGCAGGCACAGGTACGTTCGCCCTTTTGGGAACGTGGCCTTGTGGTCAATATTCTTTTAGGGCTACTGGCCCTTTATCTGCTTGCCAACTTCCTTTTCGCAGGCTACTTCCTGGACGTCATCCTTCAAAACACCGTTCCCGACGAGCACCCTATTGCTGCGCTGAGTGGTATTTTCTTTTTTACGTGGATTGCCGGGCTGCTCTTCCGCTTTCTGGTGCAGAGCTTTCCGGTGATTGATATACAGCCCTACTTGCTGTTGCCGGTCAAGCGCAGCAAGCTCTTTCATTACCTGCTGTTCCGCTCTGTATTTAATGTGGTCAACCTCTTCCCGCTGGTCTTTATCTTGCCCTTTACCTTCAAGGTGGTGTCTACGGAATACGGGGCGGTGGCGCAGTTGGCGTGGATTGTGAGCGTGATGTGCCTGGCGCTGTTCAACAACTTCGTGGGCTTTTACCTCAAGCGGCAGTTCAATATGAGCCCGTTTGCCATACTGGGCGCTTTCGTGGTGCTGTGTGGCATTGCCTATGCGGATACGCAGGAGTTGCTGCCGCTTTCAGATGCTTTCGCCAATGCATTTATGGCGATTCTTGCCAATCCGGTGTTATCCCTTATCCCGGTCGCCCTGGTGGTACTAGCTTACCAACTGCCGTTCCGGGCCCTGCGCTCCAATGCTTACCTGGATGCGGTGGAAGGCCGGAAAGGCCGGGTGGAAAGCACAGAAGGCATTGCGGCCCTCCGGCGATTGGGCATGGCCGGGCAGTTTGTACAAATGGAGCTGTTGCAAATCGCCCGCAACAAACGGCCGAAAACGATGCTGCTGATGGCGGTGCTCATCCTGTTCTACCCCTTCTTTTCTCTGGAATACCTGGAAAACGGGGAGTCCTTCAGTATGGTGTTTCTGTTCACCCTCATGGCTACTACTTTTCCTATGGCCACATACGGGCAATTCTTAATCGCCTGGGAGAGCAGCTTCTTCAATATGCTGATGGCCCGCCGCGTACCGCTGATGGAGTACATGAAAGGCAAGTACTACCTTTTTACCCTCTTCAACGTAGCCGCATTTTGTGTATGTCTGCTGTACGGCCTGGCAGATATTCGCATGATCCCGATTGTGGTGGTCTCCTTCCTGGTCAATATGGGGATTACTGCTTATATTATTCTTTTCCTGAGTACCTACAACAGCCGACCGGTGAATCCGGAGAAGAGTGCGTTTATGAACTGGGAAGGCGTAGGGGCATCGCAGTTTCTGCTGGTGCTGCCGGCGTTTTTCCTGCCGGTGGTTATCCATTTGCTGTTGCAGTGGGTATTGGGCTGGCAATGGGGCCTTGCGGTGCTCGGGATGATTGGCATAGTGGGCATACTGCTCCACCGCCCCATCATGCAAGCCGTTGTCCGGCAACTGAGCCGCCGCAAATATGATTTGATTGACGCTTACAAACAAGAAGTATAAATGATACATCTGGAACAACTCAGCAAAAAATACGGTGACAAAGTCGCACTGGATATTGAACAACTGGATATCCCCGCTGGAGAGCGCTTCGGATTGGTGGGCAATAACGGTGCAGGCAAAACCACCCTGTTTAGCCTGCTGCTCGACCTCATCCGCCCCACTACGGGCACTGTCTGGTCAAAGGAGACGGCCGTGAGCAACTCCGATACCTGGAAGGACTACACCGGCGCCTTCATTGACGAAAGCTTCCTGATTGGCTATCAGACGCCAGAGGAGTATTTCAACTTTGTGGGGCAGCTGTACGGCATGAACCCCTCGGATGTGAAGCTCTTCCTGGAACGTTTCACAGAGTTTTTCAATGGGGAGATTCTGGACAGCGGCAAGTACATTCGCAACATGTCTAAAGGCAACAAAAAGAAAATAGGTATTGCCGCGGCCCTCCTGGGCAGCCCTGAGCTGATCATTCTGGATGAGCCCTTCGCTAACCTCGACCCAAGTTCCCAAATCCGGTTGAAAAACCTCATCCGTGACCTGCCGCCGGAGCTAACGGTGCTGATTTCCAGCCATGACCTGGCGCATGTCACGGAGGTCTGTCAGCGCATCGTACTGCTGGAAGACGGCAAAGTCATCCGCGACATCAAGGATGCGCCTGAGCGTACGCTGGAGGAGCTGGAGGCGTACTTTTCAGGAGAGGAGCGGGTAAGCTAACCTTTCTCCGGCACTGGCTGCACCTCGTCTGCATAGGGCCCCTGCTTGTTTTCCCGCAGCACAAACCGGACTGCCATACCACGCTCAACGGGCTGTAGCAGGTTGCGGCGGTGCACATAGAACTCTTCGCGTGTCTCCGGCACCCGGATATAGCCGTAGCCTTTGTCCTGTAGAAAAAACTGTACCACGCCGGTCATCATAGGTTGGAAATCTTTACTTTTGGCAAAAGTAAACAATACACCATGAAGTTCTCCACGCCCATCCCCGTAACAGAGCTGGCTGAGCGCCTGGGGGCCGAGCTCATCGGCGATACATCCCTGCAGGCTACCGGCATTAATGAAATCCATCAGGTGCAGCCGGGCGACATCACTTTTGTGGATGTACGCAAGTACTTCAGCAAAGCGCTCAACTCTGCCGCTACGATCATTCTGGTCAACGAGCACGCCAAGTGCCCCGAGGGCAAAGCACTGCTGCTGTGTGAAAACCCCTTCGAGGCTTACAATCAGCTGGTGCTGTCAGAGCGGCCGGTGCAGCCTATGACCGCGGCCATTAGTGAGACAGCGGAGATCCACCCCACGGCTATCATTGAGCCTAATGTGGTTATCGGGCACCATGTGAAAATTGGGGCGCACACCTTCGTACAGTCCAATGTGACCATCAGCGAGCACACCCATATCGGCGCGCATGTGGAGATTCAGTCCGGCTCCGTCATTGGCTCGGATGCCTTCTACTTTAAGAAAACGGAGGCTGGCTATCAGCCCTGGCGCTCCGGTGGCCGGGTCATCATCGAAGACCGGGTGCGGATTGGCGCCGGTTGTACCATCAACAAAGGCGTCTCCGGCGACACCATCATCGGCGAGGGCACCAAGCTCGACTGTCAGGTGCATATCGGTCACGATGTGGTGATCGGCAAGCACTGTCTGTTTGCCGCGCAAGTGGGCATAGGGGGGAATACCAAAGTGGAAGACGAGGTGGTGCTCTACGGGCAGGTCGGCATTGCCCAAAACCTGGTCATTGGCCAAAAGGCGGTCATCCTCGCCAAGTCGGGCGTTTCCAAAAACCTGGAGGGAGAGAAAGTCTACTTTGGCTATCCGGCCAAGGAGGCGCGCATGGCATACCGGGAGCTGGCAGCGCTGCGGCATTTGCCGGAGTTTTATAGCGAGTATTATAGTAAATAGGCTCATTTATTTGTTTGATCTTCGGAGGAAAATTTATTGGAAGCGGAAAAAGAGTATTGGACTGATATGGAAGAAAAAAATCAAATCATCATCTATAATACCTCCGATGGCAAAGCCTCCGTTTCCCTATTCGCCAAAGACGGGAACGTTTGGATGAACCAAAAGCAACTGGCGGAGCTTTTTGATACCTCCAAGCAAAATATCGGGCAACATATAGCTAACATCCTGAAAGAAGGGGAGTTGGACGAGCATTCAGTTGTAAAGAATTACTTTACAACTGCCTCCGATGGCAAACAATACGAAGTCACTTTTTACGCCCTCGACATGATCCTCGCCATCGGCTTCCGGGTACGCAGCAAAAGGGGCACGCAGTTCCGGATATGGGCCAATAAAAACCTGAAAGAATATATGGTCAAAGGCTTCGTGATGGATGACGAACGCCTCAAAAACCCCGATGGCCGCCCGGACTACTTTGACGAGCTGCTGGACCGCATCCGCGACATCCGGGCTTCGGAAAAGCGCTTCTACCAAAAAGTCCGCGACCTCTTTGCGCTAAGCAGCGACTACGACGCTTCCGACAAGGCCACCCAGATGTTTTTTGCCGAAACCCAAAACAAACTACTCTACGCTGTCACCGGAAAAACCGCCGCCGAAATCATCGTATCCAGGGCGGATGATCAGGCGCCCAACATGGGCCTGACCTCCTGGAAAGGCAGCATCGTGCGCAAGGGAGATGTCATCATAGCCAAGAATTACCTCAGTCACGACGAGATCGACACCCTAAACCGCCTGGTGGTCATCTTCCTGGAAAGTGCGGAACTGCGCGCGAAAAACCGGCAGGACCTGACCATGGATTTTTGGCGCGCCAACGTGGACCGCATCCTCGAATTTCAGGATAAAGCCGTGCTGGACCATGTGGGCAGCATCTCCAAGGCGGACATGGAAAAGCAGGTGAAAGCCCTGTACGAACAATTTGATCAGCGTCGTAAAATAGCCGATGCCCGTACCGCCGATACGCAGGACCTCGAAGAGCTGAAGGCCCTGGAGGAGGAGATTAAAAAGAAGAAAGACGCATGAAACGATATGACAGCTATAAAGATTCCGGCATTGAGTGGATTGGGGAGATTCCGGAGCACTGGGGAGTGAGGAAGTTCAATTATTTGTTTTCCTTCTCAAGAGGTTTATCAATAACGAAGCAAGATTTAAAAGATGAAGGTGTGCCATGTGTAAACTATGGTGAGATTCACTCAAAGTTCGGTTTTGAAGTTAATCCAGAAAAAAATCGTTTGAAGTGTGTTGAAAATGAATATTTAGAAACTTCAGAGAAGTCCCTTTTAAATAGAGGAGATTTTATTTTTGCCGATACTTCTGAAGATATTGAAGGCTCTGGGAACTTTACACATTTGCATAGCGACATCCCCACTTTTGCTGGTTACCATACTATAATCGCCAAACAAAAAGAGAGCAAAAATTATCGGTATCTAGCTTACTTTTTTGACTCGTTGCATTACAGAAATCAAATCAGAAGTGAAGTTTCCGGCATAAAAGTATTTAGCATTACACAAGCAATTCTAAAAAACTCAAGTGTTGTAATTCCTACTCCTTCCGAACAAACCGCCATCGCCCGCTACCTCGACCGCAAGACCGTCGAAATAGACGCTCTCATCGCCGACAAAAAACGCCTGCTGGAGCTGTACGAAGAGGAAAAAACGGCTATTATCAATCAGGCGGTCACCAAGGGGCTGAATCCGGATGCGCCGATGAGGGATTCGGGTATTGAGTGGTTGGGGGAGGTGCCGGCGGAGTGGGAGGTTAGTAGGATGAAAAATATTTGTAGAGTTAGACAAGGTCTACAAATTCCAATTGAAGAAAGGTTTTTATCTCAAGTTGAAAATTCCCTTGAGTACATTACCATTCGGTCTATTAACAATCCTGATCAGCCAAAAGAGTTTATTGAAAACCCGCCAAATAATGTGATTTGCACAAAGAGTGATATTCTAATGGCTAGGACAGGAGCAACAGGAGAGCCAATCATTAATGTTGAAGGTGTATTCCATAATAACTTCTTTTTAATTGATTTCAATCGTGATGAAATCGATCGATTGTTTCTGTATTATTTCTTAAAAAGTAGCCGAATTAAAGAATATCTTTTACTAGTTGCAGGTACAACAACCATTCCAGATTTAAATCACGGGGCATTTTATAGCACACCCTTTTATGAATTTAGTAAAGAGGAACAAATCGAAATTGTCAACTTTCTCGAATCAGAAATTAATCGAGTTGACAAACAAGTAAAACGTACTCAAAAGCTAATCGCACTACTAACCGAATACCGCACCGCCCTGATCAGCGAGGTCGTGACGGGAAAGGTAAAAGTGGCGGACTAATTGTATATTTATAACAAGACCGAAATCCACAATCAAGCTGAGTCAATGAATGATTTTTTTCAACACGGGAGCCGGTGGGCTCTCGACCGCAGGAAAAACGTATACCAACTATGGAAGCGCTAGAGGTATTAGACATCATAGCAGGAGGAGAGACCAGCAAGGCCCAATTCAAGCTGAACGTGACCAATGCGACCAGTATCGCACAGGAAATAGTAGCCTTTGCCAATACCAAAGGCGGCTTGATCATCATCGGGGTCAATGATAAAACAGGGTCTGTTGAAGGCTTGTCTTATCAGGATATTCAGCGCATTAATAATTTGCTAACTACCGCAGCTAACGAGCATGTTAAGAGCCCCATTAGCATTGAAACAGAAACGGTGGAGGTGGAACCGGAGAAACGGATTATAGTGGCAAGGGTTCCGGAAGGCATTAGCAAGCCCTACAAGGATAAAGACGGGCTGGTTTTTGTGAAGAATGGCTCAGATAAACGAAAAGTGACCAGCAATGAAGAATTGAGGCGCATGTTGCAAAGCAGTGGGGGCCTTTATGCCGAGGAGCAAGTATTGCCGCATTGCACCTATGCCGACATTGATTGGGATAAGTTCAGCCATTTTTATGAAACCACCTACGAAGAGCCTGCTGAGCCGGACCAGGAACGCAAGTTTGAAAATCTCCGACTCGGCCAAGACGGCAAGCCCAATCTAGCCGGAGCATTGCTTTTTACCAACAACCCGCAAAAATCCCTCACTGGTTTTTTTATCACCGCCATTTGGTTTTGGGGCAATGAACTTGAGGCGGATAGCTACCGGGCATCTGATTATTTAAGGGGTACGTTACCCGAGCAATTTAGTCAGGCCAGGGACTTTTTGATGAGGACACTGCACAAAGTACAAAGCGGCGACACCTTCAACAGTCCCGGCGTACTGGAAATTCCTAAAGTCGTTTTAACGGAGCTACTGACCAACGCCCTGATTCACCGGGATTACTTCATTAAGGATACCATCAAGCT
Source organism: Phaeodactylibacter sp. (assembly GCF_022763345.1). GTDB lineage: Bacteria > Bacteroidota > Bacteroidia > Chitinophagales > Saprospiraceae > Phaeodactylibacter. Next base: position 75,284 of record NZ_JALEGS010000065.1, on the reverse strand, counting down.
ATACATCTTTGAAAACAGGGTTGAAATCATCAGCCCGGGCAGATTGCCCAACAATCTGACCGTAGAGCAAATGAAAAGGGGGATTCGCAAAAAGCGAAATGACATCCTTGATTCCCTGGCTCCGAATTTACTGGAATACAAAGGAGCGGGCAGTGGGGTCTTGCGCGCGCTAAAAGCCTATCCCCACATTGATTTCATCAATGATATCGAAGCGGAGCAGGTCAGGGTTGTGATTCATCGTACGGCAAATTTGGGAACATGAGCATCACCACCGCTACACCGCCTTTTCCATACCCGCAATAGCCTGCGTAGCCCGCTCGTAGACCGTTTCCATTTTGCCAGCATCTGCCTGCCCGGCAAACAGTGCCATTTCGCAGTCCTGCACGATGCTCATCACGGTTTCGATTAAGCTTTCGTCCAAATCCAACTCCTGAAGGCGCTGGCGCAGGGAGCTCTTACTCATGGAAGACCGGGGGATTTGCAATTTATCACCTACGTAGCCCAAAATAGCTTTAGACACTTCATCATAAAACGCCCGGCTGTCGCCCGCCTTCAGATGAGATTTGGCCTGACTCAGGCGCTCCTGCGCCACGCCCCGGGCGGCTTGCATCCGCCGCTCATTTGGGTCGATATCATCTTGTCTGGCCCGGTGCCTGCGCCATCCCAATAGCCCGCCAAACAGCAATAAAGGTGCTGCGATTAGCCCCCAGAACAGCGCACTTCCCAAAAAAGGCGCACGGGTTTGAGTCAGCCCGGGGTTGAGCATCAGTGGGCCAATATCTTCGGTTTCGTTCAGGCTTGCTGTTGCCCGGCCCGGCTGTCCGGTACCCTGCTTCACATATATCGAAAAGGACTGGTCCGCAAGAGTGACGTATTTCGCACTGTCGGGCGAGAAGTAAGTGAATTTGGGCGTGAACTCGTAATCGCCGGGTACTTTGGGCAGCAGCAGGTATTCAAAAACCTTTTTTCCTTCGATAGATGCATTGAGTTCCAGATTGGTTTCTTCCACAGCTTTGGGCTCATATACCTCGAAGCCTTCCGGCAAGTCTAGCGCGGGCGCTTCCACCCTTTTGATGTCCCCGGAGCCCCGAACGGTAAGGATGAAGGTGAGGGCATCATCAGTGGTTGCGGTTTTGGAGCTTAGGTCGGGGCGGATCTGGTAGTCACCCACGGCTCCGGTAAAGCTTTCCGGCGCACCGGCGGGCAAGGGCAGCACTTCGATGTTGACGGTCTCGGTAGCCGCCGGATAAGGCCGCACTTCGGGTGTGAAGAAAAAGCTGCGGCTGCGTTTGGCGCCTTCCTTTACCACGCCCAGTTGAACATTCATAGGCTCGATGGTCAGCTGCCCGGTCTGCTGCGGGAAGAGGGCAATGCGCTTGAGCACCTTCGTAGTGTACTGCACGCCATTGATGACTTCCCGCATTACCCGGCCGTTGAACCGGCGCACATCCTGCACGAAAAAGCCCTGGTAACCGGACTCTTCCAGGATATTGAAGCTTTCCACATCAAGGGTGGTATAGAGCTTGTAATCCAGCAGGATTTGCTGGCCCACGTAGGCGGTTTCAGTAGAGGGCTCTGCGCGGATGAAGACCTGCTCTTCTGCTCCAGGATCGCCTTTTCGCCCCTTTACGACCTCTATTGTCAGCGGCTTGGTCCGCAGGGTGGTACGGCTCACTTTTATGCTGGCACTGCCAATAGTGAACGTACCGGTGCGCCTTGGCTTCAGGGTGTAAGAATAGGCTTGTGTGCGGCTTACCTGTCCGTTGATCATGGAGGTGCTGACCGCCTGGCTCGGCCCGGAAACCACCAGGAAGTCTTCAAAAGACGGAGGTGAAAACTGCCCACCCTGCGCATTGGAAAGCGTGAAGGTGACTTCAAAATAGCTGTTTTCCAATACGCGGCGGGCATCAGTGGTGGCCTCAAATGTAGTTTGTGCGCTCAGGGTACCTGCTGTAAGGAGCATCGCGAAACACGCGGTAACATACATTCGGATCATAGCCATGGTAGATATGATTTACAATTTAAAAGTTTTGCGCTTTTTGCCAGGCCGACCTTCCTGCTCACCTTCCGGCAGCTCGTAAGGCTGCAACTGATGAAATTCGCGCATCAGGCTGTCGATGTTAAAAGAGTCGCCGAAGCCCGGCATCATGAATTCTTCCATGTTGAAGTTTTCAAACCCAGGGAAACTGAAATCCCCAAAACCGCGCATGTCAAAATCCTCAAAGCCCGGCATACTGAACTGTAGCATCGGCTGCTGCCCGGGTGCGGGCCCTTGCTGAATGCCATCCGGGTTAGACACGACCGTAATTTCGATTGGGGCCGTCTCCAGATACTGATCGCCTACCTTGATGCTGGCCGGCTCGATGTAGTAATTGCCAATATCCTCGGGCATCAGGTGGAAAGTGTAGGTGAGCCGCTGTGTGGTGCGCCCGTTGACCATGCTCATGCTGGAGGCGTAATTGGGCCCGCTCACTACGCTAAAGCCATTGAAGTAGGGCGCCTGGAAGTCTTGCCCCTGTCCGTTTTCAAGAATGAAGCGGACCTGCAGCATATTGCCCATGAGTAGAGAATCGGTGTTGACTTCAACGGTGAAGCGCACCTCACTTTGCTGAGCGCGGAGCATGGAAAGGCTCAGCAATGCCAATGTAACAAAGAGTACCTTTTTCATGATTCCAATGGTTTTTTATTTACAATGACAACGTTTCCTGCCAAAGGGTTGTTACCAGTCCTTTTCCTTTTTCACGGGTTGCCCTTTTTCGGCTTTGCGCAGCTTTTCGAGTACCTGTAGTTCTTCTTCCTCTATGATGCGCAGCAGGCGGCGGGCTTCCTCTTCAGAGAGTTCCCGTTTCTCCATATTCTTTTGCTGGTCGCTTTCGCCCTGTTGTTGCTCGGAGGCTTGCTGTTCGCTCGGGTTTTGGTCTTCGCCTTCCGATTGTTGTTCCTGCTGTTGCTGTTGGTTTTGTTGCTGCTGCTCGTCCTGATTCTGCTGCTGATTGTTCTGTTGTTGTTGCTGCTGGTCCTGTTTTTCCTGATCCTCGTTCTGCTCGTCGTTTTGCTGTTGCTGTTGTTGTTGCATCTTCAGCTGCCGCTGCGCCTGAGCGAGGTTGTACTGTGTGGACCGGTCGCCGGGGCGTTCCCGGAGCGCATTTTTAAAAGCTTCCACACTTTTTTCGTATTCCTGGGCTTCAAAGTGGGCATTGCCCATGTTGTGGTAAGCCTGCGCCCGTACCTCGGTATTGTCGGCATTTTCGATCACATGCTCATAGCGCCGTACTGCCTCGTCATAGCGTCCCTGTTGGTAGATGGCATTGCCGAGATTGTAATGTCCACGGGCGGTGCTGTTGGCTTCCAGCGATTTCCGGTAAGCTTCTTCTGCACCCGCATAGGCTTCTTCCTTGTAGGCCTCATTGCCTTCGCGCAGCAGCCGGTGCACCGACTGTGCAGACAGGGTGGCTTGCGCCAAAAAGAGCCCCGGAATGATTGCAATAAGCCATCTCATGGTATTACGCATTTTCTCCAAATAAATTTTGATTTCTGCCTTTGCCGCTGCTCCGGTATGGCATCAGGAATTCCAACACGAGCAGCAGTATAGCGATGCCAACAAACCACTGAAAAGAACTTTCAAACTCCGAAAAGCTACGCTGCTCAAAGGCGCGCTTTTCCATCTTGTCGATGCGTTCCTTCAGGGCATTGACTACGGCGTCGCTTCCCGCAGAGAGGTTGAAATAATTGCCATTGCCGGCTTTGGCGATGTCCCGGAGGACCGCTTCATTAAGGCGGGAACGAACGGGGTTGCCCTGTTGGTCGCGTTTGTACATCTCCCGGCCGTTTTGCCTGATGGTAATGAAGCTTCCTTCGGTCGTGCCTACTCCCACGGTGTAGAGAATGAGCCCATCTTCTGCGGCAGCTTCGGCAGCAGCCAGGGCTTCCTCTTCGTGGTTTTCGCCATCTGTAATGATAATTAACGCCTTGTGGCTCTTGTTGTTGTCTTCGAAAGACTCCCCTGCCAGCTCAATGGCTTCCGCAATAGCGGTGCCCTGATTGCCAATCATATCGGGGCTGGCCGACCGCAGGGATAGCTGAATGGCGTTGTAATCGGTGGTAATTGGTGATTGCAGGAAGGCGCTCCCGGCAAAGACGACCATGCCAAGGCGTTCGGCCCTCAGCCCTTCCACCAGTTCCTGCCCAAAGCGCCGTGCCCGCTCCAGCCGGCTGGGAGTGATGTCGGTGGCGAGCATGCTCTGGGAGAGGTCAAAGGCAATGATAATGTCGACGCTCTTGCGCTTGTACTTTTGCAGTTTGGCCCCGTACTGCGGATTAGCCCAGCCAACGGCAAGCAAGGCTACAGCGAGCATCAGCAGCCCAAACTTCAGGTACTGCCGGTAGCGGGAGACCTGCGGCATGAGCTGCTCCATAAGGCTGTGGTTGCCAAAACGCCCGATCGCCCGCTTCCGTGCTCTCCATGCCGCCCAAAAAAACAGGCCCAGCAGCGGTAGCAGCAGCAGTGCGTATAAATGTTCGGGATGTTCGAGTTGTAGCATGCCTTGGTTGTTTTGCAAAAAAAAATGGGCTTTACGGGATCGTGCGCAATACGGTATACCGCAGCAGGGCTTCCACCAGCAATATAACAAGCCCCCAAAAAACGAAGGGGTGGAAAGCCTCGTTGTAGCGCTTGATCACCGTCACTTCAATTTTGCTTTTTTCCAGTTGGTCAATCTGATTGTAAATCTGCTGCAGGCTTTCCGCAGAAGTGGCCCGGAAATAGGCGCCTTGTGTCATTTCTGCAATGTCCCGCAGCAGGGCTTCGTCAATTTCCACCCGGGCCCGCCCGAAGATGTAGCGGCCATCGCTGCGGCGGCTGATGGGCGTCAGGGCATCGCCGGTGGAGCCCACGCCAATGGTGTAAACTTTAATGCCGATTTTCTGAGCGATTTGGGCGGCCATTTCTGGCTGTATGTACCCTGCGTTATTAACGCCATCGGTTAGAAGGATAGCGATTTTACTCTTGGCTTCGCTGCTTTCCAGGTGGCGCACGGCCGTAGCGAGCCCCATGCCAATAGCTGTACCGTCCTGCAACTCTCCGCATTCCAGTTCACCCAAAAAGCCTTTCAAGATGCGGTGGTCAACAGTCAGCGGGCATTTGGTGAAGGCCTCTCCGGCAAAAATGGCCAGCCCGATCCGGTCGTACGGGCGCTTATCAACGAAGTCGCTGGCCACCGCTTTGCTGACTTCCAGGCGGTTGGGCTCGAAATCTTGCGCGAGCATACTGCTGGAGAGGTCGATGGCAAGCATAATGTCTACGCCCTCCGCATTCACCTCCTCCTCTTTCAGGACTTCCTGGGGCCGGGCCATGGCGATCACAAGCGACCCAAAAGCCAGCGCTCTGAATACAGGCAGCAGCCCTCTCAATCTGCCCCGCCACGACTGCATGCCCTGCACACTCGCCAGGCTGGGCATACGCAGCGTCGCGTAGTGCTGCCAGCGCTTGCGCAAATAGTACCAGCCTACTACAGGCAACAGCAGCAAGAGGAGGAAAAACTCCGGATTGACAAATTCTATGTTGGGGCTGAATATGCTCATGATGCTTCCTTGTCGTCCTCCGCTTTTTCGTAGGTCTCAATGGTGCCACTCTCGTAAATGGCGGCCATCAGCCGGGGGTTATCAGTATCGCGAATGAACTGCCGCAGCCGCTGCATGGCTTCTTCGTGGAAGGCTACTTCCGGTTCTGCTTTCGCAAACTTGACCAGGTCGGCGGTTTGCAGCAGCCTGCGCAGTGTCTGTACCTGTTCGGCGGAAAGCGCATGGCCCTCCAGGTGCTGTACGATGGTGTCGGTGGTCGACTCCAGGGCCCGGATGCCGTACCGGCGCTCCAGGTAAAAGCGGGCCTGATAGGTCAGTTCACTGTGGTAGCCTTTGATATCGCCCTGCTGCCAGCGTTTTTCTGCTTCCAGGGCGTTGAGGCGCTCCATCATCAGGGCGCGCAGGGTGGTGCGGCGAGGTGGTTTGGGCGGTGCTGAAGCAGCCTTTCGGTTTTGCCGGAAAAAGTAAATCAGCAAACCGATGATGAGTAGGGCAGCGATGCCCACCAGGTACGGGGCATAGTCCCGCAACGTCATCGGCTCCTCAATAATATCCTTGATCGGCATCAGGCGGGTGGTATCGCTGGCCACATCCATGGTGCGGATCAGAATGGATGCGTTGTCGCTTTGTATTTGTTCCTGTTGACCGTTCGTGGTGTAGGTCAGGGTGACGGGAGGGATGGTGTAGCGGCCTTCTTCCCAAAAGATTAGCTTCAGGTCCAGGGTACTGACCGAGTGGGCGCCTTCGCCGGCTTTATCGAGGCGCTTAGCGTCCAGGACTTCCATGTTGTCCTGATTTTCCAATGCCCGGTAGTCGAAGGCATCAATCGTGGTACCGGCTTCGGCCACCGCTACAATCTGCAAGGGAACAGCTTCGCCAAACAAGGCGGTTTCCTGCTCGAGGACCACCAAAATGCTGGGTTGAGCCCAAGCCGAAGCCGACCAGCCCAGGAGCAGGAGGGTCAGAAGGGGCAGCCAGTGATTTCGGTGTCGGTTGATCATAAATTACCCTGCGTTTTTAGGTCAGGAGCGCTGTTGGAAAAACTGGTGTAGCGCATCCACGTATGATTCGTTGGTTCGGATATTGACCACGGAGGCCCCGCTTTTCCGGAACGTCTGGGTGAAGTAGTCCAGGTGGTTTTGGTGCCAGCGGGCGTACTCCTCCCTTAGCCGTTGGGAAGAGGTGTCAATCCAGCGTATGGCTCCGCTTTCAGCGTCCTGTGCCCGGATCAGGCCCACATCCGGCAGGTTTTCCTCCCGGGGGTCGATGATGTTCACACCGATCACGTCGTGGCGGCGGGCAGCCACCCGCAGTGCTTGTTCGTACTCCATCGACAGAAAGTCGGAAATAATGAAGCAGATGCTCCGCTTTTTGACCAGGTTGTTGAAGTACTCCAGGGTAGCGCCAATTTCCGTGCCTTTGCCTTTAGGCTCGAAATTGATGAGTTCCCGGATAATGCGCAGGATATGCTGCTTGCCTTTTTTGGGCGGAATAAACAACTCTACTTCATTAGCGAAGAAGGCCACGCCCACTTTATCGTTGTTGTTGATGGCGGAAAAGGCCAGCACGGCGCAAATTTCCGTGATGATTTCGTTTTTGAGCTGATTGACGGTGCCGAAGAAGGAGGAAGGGCTCATATCGATCAGCAGCATCACGGTCAGTTCCCGCTCTTCCTCAAAGATTTTGACGTGAGGGGTGCCGGTGCGTGCGGTTACATTCCAGTCGATATTGCGGACATCGTCCCCGTATTGGTAGTCTCGAACCTCACTGAAAGACATGCCCCGCCCCTTGAAGGCTGAGTGGTACTCTCCGGAAAAGAGATGCCGGCTCAGCCCCCGGGTCTTGATTTCAATCTTGCGGACTTTCTTCAGCAGTTCGCTGGTTTCCATGATTTAGGGTACTTCTACGGTATCGAGAATTTTGTTGATCAGGTCTTCCTGTGTGATATTTTCGGCTTCGGCTTCATAGGTCAGTCCCAAACGGTGGCGCATGACATCGAGGCATACATTGCGCACATCCTCAGGGATGACGTAGCCCCGGCGGTTGAGAAAAGCCTGGGCTTTGGCAGCCAGGGCCAGGTTGATGCTTGCCCGGGGCGAGCCTCCGTAGCTGATCAGGGGCTTCAGCCGGCCCAGCTGATAGCTGTCGGGCTCACGGGTGGCAAAAACGATATCGAGGATGTAGCGCTCGATTTTCTCATCCATGTAGATCTTGCGCACAGATTGGCGCGCCTGGAGGATTTCCTCCGGCTTCACGACCGGGCTGACATTACCGAAGTTATCGCTGCCCAGTACCCGCCGGATGATCTCGCGTTCCTCCTCCTTGTTGGGGTAGGAAATCTTTACCTTGAGCATAAAACGGTCGACCTGCGCCTCGGGCAGGGGGTAAGTTCCTTCCTGCTCGATGGGGTTTTGGGTGGCCAGTACGAGAAAAGGCTCCTCCAGGCTGAAGGTCTGATTGCCGATCGTGACCTGCCGCTCCTGCATGGCTTCGAGCAGGGCACTCTGTACTTTGGCAGGGGCCCGGTTGATCTCGTCAGCCAGCACAAAATTGGCAAAGACCGGGCCTTTACGCACGGTGAACTCGTTTTGCTGCGGATTGTAAATCATAGTACCGATGATATCGGCCGGCAGCAGGTCGGGCGTAAACTGAATACGGCTGAACCGGGCATCAATAGCCTGAGAAAGGGTCTTAATCGCCAGCGTTTTGGCAAGTCCCGGCAAGCCTTCCAGAAGGACGTGCCCTTTGGTGAGCAGCCCCAGGAGCAAGCGGTTCAGCATATGCTTTTGCCCCACGATCACCTGCGCGGTTTCCTGGTTCAGGCGGTCCACAAAAGCGCTGTCCAGGTAAATTTGCTGATTGAGGGCTTCAATGTCTACTGATTGCATGGTCATTTCGTTGTTCAGGTCTGCAAAGTTGCTAATTTTTTCACACAATTGGGCAGGGTGTTCAGGTCCTTACCCTAATTTCGCAACATCAGCCACTTAATACAATTACTTAAGCGAAAAGGCTCAATTTTGTCCGGTAAATAATACTTTCTTAACATTAAACATTCCACTATGCTTTCCAGATTGACGCTACTGCTTGCACTTATGGCTTTTGGCATCGTTTCGTACGCCCAGGATACCACAGCCGTGCCGGTAAGTACTCCGGTTGCGGCCATCAAAGACCTGCGCAGCGGCACCCTGATCATCCGCCTGCCGTCCAATCAGCGCAAAATGATGGCCCTGCAGGACGCGCTGGAAAATGACGACAATACGAACCAGCGGGCCAAATGGCTGGAAAAAGAACTGGAGGCCACCCGAAAAGAGACCCGGACTTTCAACAACAATATGTACCGGGCATTCCGGGAGTCCTATAACTTCTCGGATGTCCGGTTCACCTACGATTACTTCACGCCTGAGCTTAAAGCCGGTAATTTTCAGGGGCACCTGCTGAATGCAGACCTGGAGCCGGACGCGAACATTACGCTGGAGCAAAAACCAGCATTCATCCTCAGCTTTGGCAGGACCAACAAAGACTACTCTGATGGGGTGGAAGCTATGGTTATACTGGGCGAGCAATTGAAAAGCCCGCCTCCGCCTTTTCCCTACTATCAACGCTTGAATGACTTTCAGAAATTCTGGGGAAGTATTTTTCCACGGGAAGATCAGGATGAGTTTGATGCGCTCCGCCTCGTGGGCAAGCTGAATGAAAAGCTGTACAAATACTTCTACCGGAACGCGGGTCCTACTGATTAAGAGGCGTCTCGATGGTATCAGGCTGCAGGGAGTCCCGCTGCAGTGAATCCAGCCTCAGGAGCTTGAGGATACTGTCTTCGGAGAGCAATGGGGCGACCTTCAATAGGGAATCGCGCAGTTTTTTGGCAGCGGGCCGCTCCGGGCGGGTGGGCCGCGGAGGCTTGGAAGCGGTATCCCGGTTGAGGCGGGCCTGCAGCAGCAGGATAGAATCCGCCAAGGTACTGGCCTCCTTTACCGCATCTTCATAACAGCGTTGGGTCCGGTTTTCCCGGTAAGTGGCGACGCGCTGAGTGACCTCTTCCTGAATCATGTTCTCTACTGCAATCCGGTTGCGGTTGTCTTCGCCGCAGGAGGAGGCCAGGAAGGCGGTCACGGTGAGGATAACGGAAAGTCTGCTCATTGCTGTTGCTGTTTTCGCATGATACGCTCGCGAAGGGTCTGCTCTTCCTGCTGTCGCAATTCAATGATGGAATCCAGCGCCTGCTCAATCAATTTGTCCTTATTTACCGTACACAGGCTGTCCAATACGGGCACAAGGCTGTCAATCTGCTTCTTGGCCAGGCTGTCAATACGGATGCGCTCACTGGAAGTCAGCCGGATGCCTGTCTCCTGAGACTCGCAGGACGGCCATAGCAAAACGCCCAACAGTAGGAAGACCAGGTTAACGTTCTTCATTGAGGTCGATGACTTTTCTTCGGAGTTCAAAGTTTTTGCCGAGGTAGACCTTGCGGACCATCTCATCGGCAGCGAGTTCTTCGGCCGTGCCGGCTTTGAGGATATTCCCCTCAAACATGAGGTAGGCCCGGTCGGTGATGGAGAGGGTTTCCTGCACGTTGTGGTCGGTGATGAGAATGCCGATGTTCTTGGTCTTCAGCTTGGCTACGATGTATTGAATGTCCTCCACGGCGATGGGGTCAATACCGGCAAAAGGCTCATCCAGCAGGATAAACTTAGGATCGGTCGCCAGGGCTCGCGCAATTTCGGTACGGCGGCGTTCACCGCCAGAAAGGGTGTCCCCCCGGCTTTTACGGACCTTCTCCAGGCCAAACTCACTGATCAGGCTTTCCAGGCGTTCCTTTTGCTCTGCTTTGGGGTAGGGCATCATTTCCAGCACGGCGGCGATATTGTCTTCCACACTAAGTTTGCGGAAAACGGAAGGCTCCTGCGGGAGGTAGCCGATGCCCCGCTGTGCCCGTTTGTACATGGGCAGGTCTGTGATGTTGTCCCCCTCCAGGAATACCTGTCCGACATTAGGCTTGATGAAGCCCACCACCATGTAAAACGTGGTCGTCTTCCCGGCACCATTCGGCCCCAGCAGCCCGACAATTTCCCCTTGATTAACTTCCAGGGAGACGCCCTTCACTACTTTCCGCTTACCGTAAATTTTTTCCAGCCCGTCGCTTCTGAGTCGCATGTGTATGGTTGAATGGAAGAATCTGTTAGTCGATATAAACTACCTCACGAAGGAAGCGGAATCCAAGGCTCACTTCAAAGGCAATATTTCGGATTTGCCGCTCCGGTATCGTGGTTTGGTTGCCGGTGAAGGGGTCGGTTACATTCCCAATTTCCGGCTGCTCGTATTGGAACGAAAAGTCCGGGTGAAGGTTGAGCTCCAGAGACATGCCGACAAAATCACTAAGGTTGTACTCCATGCCACCGCCTATCGTCACCCCGTAGTTGAACTCCCGGATGTAGGTGGGGTCATTGACCGGAAGCGTAGAGAAGAAGAAATTGTTAATCTCATCAAATTCATTCAGGTTGGTGTCAAAGGTATAATCCGCCCGTACACCAATAGAGTAGAAAAAGCGGCTTTCCCCCCTGCCGATGTCAAACTTTTGCTTGGCGCCCAGCACCAGAGAGGCATTGTGAAAAATGAAGCGCTCCGGTGGCACGCGGGTGAGTTGCCCGTTGAGGACGTTATTGAAAAAGCGGTTCCGCAAGGCACTGCCTTTAGGGTGATAACCTAGAGAAGCAAAGAGTGAGAAGGCATTGCTTTCTGGCACATCTTCAATAAAGAAATCGCCCTGAGGCAAAAACAGGGCATTGGTGTTGATGCCATCCCACTGCTGAGTGGCCAGGGTGAATCCACCCTTGATGCCGTATACGGTGCCCTGGGCTTGTAGTCCTGCCACGCTCAGCGCAGCGATTATCATCATGAGTATCCGTTGCTTCATCATTCCGGTTTTGCGCAAAGGTCTTGAATTATTACGAAATAACCGGACCGCTATACAGGAAATAGCGCTCCGGTCACTTGCATTGCCTTACCGCACCTTCAGCTGCTGACCAATGAATATGGTGTTGCTGGTCAGCCCATTCAGTGCTTTGAGCTGGTCAACTGTTAGATTGTAGCGGCGGCTGATGTTGAATAGAGTATCCCCTTTCACAACAGTATGTAAGCTGCCGGAAGGCTGTACAGGTCGAGGGTCCGGCTGTGGCGGATTGGGCGCCGGGTCATCATCTGAGTTGAACCAGTCATCCCTGTCAAACCCATTATCGGTATCTGGCTGGCTGGGCCGGTCATTCCAGGTCGGACGGTTATCGGGCCTGGGGTCAGGGCGGTTGCCCGGTGGCGGGGTGATGGGGTCCAGAAAGTCATCATCAAAGTCGAAGTCATTATCGGGCTCGAAGACCTCATCTTCGATGACAATAGGATTGACCGGTCCCTCGTCAATGGATGGTGGCTCAGGTTCCGGGAAGTCCATCACGTCGTTGCGGTCGGGCACAGAGGATGGCGCTTCCACTTCCCGTCCCAATTTGGGAGGGTCGCTAACATTCCAGCCCCGTATCTTCAGGCGCTCGCCAACGGCTGCCATCTGACCTTTTTCCAACTGATTACGCCGGTACAGGCGGTCGAGGTCGATACCGTAGATTTGGGAAATGCTGAACATGGTTTCGCCCTTTTTCACATAATGCCACTGCCGCTGCCCCCTGAAGCTGTTGCGCTTGGACTGCAGGTAGATGACTGTGCCTTGTTCCAGTTGGCGGTTACGGCTGTATTGGTTGTTGTTGTAGCGCACGAGGTCCGTAAGGTCGGAGTTGGTACGAAGGGCAATTTCCTGCAGGGTCTCACCGGACATGCTCAGCACGTACTGCACATCGTTGTTGGTAAAGACCTGCCCGGCCACAATTGTGTTAGGCGCATCGGTCCCATCGCCGCCCAGTTGTGGCACACCCGTCTCACCGCCCGCGATAATACCGGTGGAGGTCATGCGGTCGTAGCGGTGCAGTTCATAACGCTCAATGATGTCAATGAGCTTGCTGGAGTAGGTTGCGCTGGTGGCGTAGCCTGCCTGCTTGAGCCCTCGTGCCCAGGCTTTATAGTCGGTGGGGTCCAACCGGAAGAGGAACCCATAGCGGAACTGCTTGTTTGGGTCGCGCAGGAATTCGGAGTGTGCCCGGTAACTGGCATCGGGATTTTTGTAGCTGCGGAAGCAGGATTCGATCAGCTCCCCCCGGTCATTGACATCATCGTCCTTCTTGTAGTACGTCCGGCCATTCCAGCCACTGCCACATTTAATGCCAAAGTGGTTGTTGGCACGCCGGGCCAGGTCGCTTGTGCCTGCACCAGACTCCAGGAGCCCCTGCGCCAGTTTGATGCTTGCCGGGATGCCGGTCCGCTCCATTTCCAGGATAGCAATTTCCTTGAAGCGTTCCAGGTATTCCTGATGCGTATTCCCCTGTGCCTGCAGGCAAAAGGCCAGGCTCAGGGAGAAGAGGAGAAAAAATGATGATCGGTTCATAGCCAAATTGTTTTGGGGTAAAGGTTGTGTTGTAAACGCGAAAGTCGCCGGTAACGTCTAAAAGATAGGGCTAATTATCATTTTATTAATATTTTGATGTTAATCCAGCCCTGAAATCTTACCTTTATCCAGTGCTGCAATCCCCCGCTGCCCAAAATACCGCACCGCTTGCAGCAAATTCGCAAAGCGGGGGTCCTGCGTATGCCCTCTTTGGTAGCGAGCGTAAATCTGCTGCACAATCACTCCGATTTTGAACGCACCAAAGACATAGTAGAAGACCGGGTTGGTGATCGTTATTTCCCGCTGCTGGGCGTAGCGGTCCAGCACCTCCTGCCGGTTGAGGTTGCCGGGCAGCCAAGTGAGGTTGGCGGCAGCCAGGGGCATGAGGCGGGCTTCTTCCGGCTCGGTCCAGTAAGCGAGGGTGGTGCCCAGGTCCATCAGCGGGTCGCCTACCGTAGCCATTTCCCAGTCGAGGATGGCGCGGATATTATGGGGCGGGTCCGGGTGGAGCACCAGGTTGTCGTATTTGAAGTCGTTGTGGATCAGCCCGGCGGGGCCATCTGCAGGCTTATTTTTCTGCATCCATTGAGCCAGCTCGTCCATAGCGGGCACCTTGTCCGTTTCGGCTTTATAATACCGCTTGATCCACCCCTCTACCTGCCGGCCGATGTAGCCCTCCGGCTTACCCAGCTCGATGAGCCCGGTCGCTTCGATATCAATTTGATGAAGGGCTGCCAGCGTATCCACCGCAGACTCCGAGATCAACCGCATTTGCTCAGGTGCCCATTGCAACTGTTTGGCTAAGTTGCCCCTCAGGATGATGCCTTCCACCCGCTCCATCAGGTAAAAGGGCGCGCCGATGATCGCCTCGTCTTCGCAGTAGACGATGGGCTGGGGAATGGTTTTAAGCACCGGTCTGAGTTTGGACAGTACCCGGTACTCCCGCCCCATATCGTGGGCGCTCTTGATGTTGGCGCCAAATGGCGGGCGGCGGAGTACGGCTTGCCCTGCATTGGTTTGGAGCAGGTAGGTCAGATTGGAATAGCCACCAGGGAATTGTTGGATGCCTTCCATTTCCCGGAAGCCATCCCAGTGCTGCCGCAGGTAGGTTTGCAGGGCTTCCTGATCGAGGGCTTCCCCTTCACGGATTGGGCTGGGCTGATCGAGCATTTTTGAAGGGAAGATAGGGAAAATTACAAGCTATGCAGCAATCTCCCTAACTTCCCCGCATGAAAACCGCCCAACAACTACAATCCACCCTCCATCACCTCGACGGCAAAAGCTACAAAGCCTACAAGGACATCTGTGGGCAGTACGCCTTTGAAGGTTTTGAGTTGTCCATCGATCATGTGCAGGGTGACCCCTTTGCGGCTCCAAGCCGCGTGCGTGTGCGCATCCGGAACACCTTCCCCGATTGGGCGCAGGCCAACAAAAGCCGAAGGATCGCCCTGTGCGATTACCTCAACCGGCAGTTTAGCCGGGCGTGCCGGCGCTTCAGCAAAGGCAACCGGGGCAGTGGCAAAAGCGGGGCGGTATTCATCGCTCAGCCCGGACAGGAAATACTGGAACGTACCTCAGTGGTGCTCCGGGACGATTGGATGGAGGCCCGCTTTAGGGTGGGGCTGCCAGCTTTCGGGCGCCGCATCGCCGGGCGGCAGGCGGCGGTCATCTTTGAGCAGGAAATTCCTCAGATTGTAGCTCATAGCCTACCCTTCGAGGTGCAGGATGAAGCCATCCTTAGGGAGCATATTTTTACCAACGAGGATGCGGATGCACTACGGAGCCGCCTACCGGAATTAGGCCTTGTCGCTTTTGTAGCCGATGGCGCCCTACTGCCCCGGGCCAGCGGGGTGGATGACCGACCCATGTCTGGCGGGCTGCCTTTTCAATCGCCCGAAAGCCTTCGGGTGGAAGTGGCGCTGCCCAACCGCACCATAACAGGGATGGGCATTCCTGAAGGCATTACCCTCATTGTCGGCGGCGGCTTTCACGGCAAGTCTACCCTGCTGCGCGCTATCGAGCTGGGTGTTTACAATCACATTCCCGGCGATGGGCGCTCCTTTGTCGTCAGTCAGCCTCGGGCGGCTAAAATCCGGGCAGAGGACGGGCGCTACATTGAGCGGGTCGACATTTCCCCCTTCATCAACAACCTGCCGGGCGGGCAGCCCACCCAGCAGTTTTCCACTCCAAATGCCAGCGGCTCCACTTCTCAGGCAGCGAATGTGATGGAAGCCCTGGAGGCCGGGGCAACGGCGCTGCTCATTGACGAAGACACCTCGGCCACCAATTTTATGATCCGTGATCAGCGCATGCAGGCGCTTATTCCGCAGCAGCGGGAGCCCATTACGCCTTTTGTGGACCGCATCCGGCAGTTGTACGAGGAGCAGGGCGTCAGTACGGTGCTGGTGCTCGGCGGCTCCGGGCTCTACCTCGATGCTGCAGACACCGTCATCGGCATGAATGCCTACCGGCCGGAGGACCTGACCACGCGTGCCAGGTCCGTCGCGCAGGAGTTCCCCCAGTCCCGGTCAGTGGAAACGCCCGCTGCCTTTCCCACCCAATCCCGGCGCATACCCCTGCCCGAAAGCCTGAATGCCAAAAAAGGAAAACGGGAGAAAGTCCGGGCTTTTGACACCCGCAGCATACAATTTGGCCGGTATGATATCGACCTGTCTGCCGTCGCCCAACTGGTAGACAACGGGCAACTGAACGCTGTTGCGGATGCCCTGCTTTACCTCCGGCGCTACCTGGGCGAAGCAACTCTGCCCGAAGCTCTAAACCGGGTCATGCAGGATATCGAACAGCAGGGGCTTGGCGTTTTGCAGAAGGAACCAAATGGTGATTATGCGGCTTTCCGATCTCTCGAGCTGGCAGCTGCGCTGAACCGACTACGGGGGCTGAGGGTCAATCCCCGGGAGGCTCCATGATGCAAGGATTGAGTAATTTTAAATCTGATACCCTTTTTACAATGAAGACTTAACCTATGAATCGTCAACTGTTTTTTACGCTGGATGTGCTAAGCCTGGCCGGCATCGCTTTCATGCTGGCGACCGGGCTGTTTTACTACGGCTCCCTGCCGGAACAAATGCCGATACACTTTAATGCGGGTGGGCAGGCGGATGATTACGGCCCCAGAGCAATGATTTTCTTGTTGCCGGGAATCGCTATTGCGACTTCAGTGCTGGTGGGGCTAATCGGGCGCGACCCCAACAATTACAACTTCCCGGTTAAGGTCACCGACGAGAACCGGGAGGCGCTGATCAGGGAGTCGAGGCTGCTGGTCTCCGGTATTATGTTCGTGACTAACCTGCTGTTGGCGTATATTCACTGGGGTATTTTGCAGATTGGATTGGGGCATCAGACGGGACTAAACGCTACTTTTATTTGGTTATTCGTTGGCGCTATCCTTTTGCTGACCGTCAATGGCTATGTCCGTATGAAAAAGCTGGCTTAAGCTTACAGTAACCCGTCTTTTTCCAATTGCTGGATGTGCTCACGCAGGGTCTCCGCCACCGGACGGTATTTCAGCCCCAGCTTTGCCCGGCTTTTTCGGTTGTTGAAACGCAGGGGGTAGCCGAGATTGCGGCGCAAAAAATTCCAGGAAAAGCCCTGGAAGGGACCAAACAGATAAAGGAAGATATTGGGGAGTAATTTTTTCGGGAAGGGATATTTATCGCCATAGCTTTCCCGAAGCATATGGCTCATTTCCAGTATGCTATGCTCTGAAGCAGACAAGATATGCCGGCCTTCCGCTTCGGATAGAAATCCTGCCAGGAGATGTGCCCGGGCTACTTCTCTGACGTCTACCACCCCGAAGTATAAGTCCGGTGCACCTGCTTTGAATTGCCCGTTGGCCATAGATTGCATAAACTGTGTACTTGTGCCATCGGTACGCTGACTAAGGGATGGTCCCATCACAAAGCCTGGGTTGATAGTGACCAGGTCCCACTCAAACTGCGTACCAGCGATTTTCCAGGCTTCCCGTTCGGCTACCGTCTTGGAGTAAGAATAAGGCTGGTGCCTGAGGGAGCTGCTTTCATTCCATTGTTCCTCCGTAAAAACCTGCCCGGGAGCGCTTTCCAGCTCTATCGCATCCCCGTAGATTGCTGCTACGCTTGAAGTCAGTACCACCCGCTGCACTCCGGGAGTATGTTTGGCCGTTTCCAGCACATTGCGGGTGCCCTTCAGTGCCGGGTCGATTAGGCTGCGCTGCGGGTCTTTGGTGTTAAGTTGGAATGGCGAGGCCGTGTGTATCACCAGCGCACAACCTTTCATCGCCTCTGCGAATGACCCGGGCTTCAGCAGGTCGGCCTCAAAAAGCCTGAGCTGGCCCGATTCCCGGCTGTCGATTTCAGTAAGGTGAGCGACTTTCTCCGTTTGGGTTTTATCCCTTACGGTAGCGTGTACCACGTGGCCCTCCTCCAGCAGGAAGCGGACAATCCAGGAAGCGATGTAGCCGGAAGCTCCGGTGACGAGTACAGGGCGTTCTTTGTCCATCACAGGCATTTGAAAGGGTTTGATGGGTTAAACCATGGAAGCTCTTCGTTCCGTGGGCATCCAAATTATCAAAAAATTAACCCATAAGCGCCCAAAAACCGCTAAAACATGCCTAATATTGGGGCACAAGTCAATACCTATGCAAGATCTTTTGGCCTACATCACCTGGACGGCTTCCCCTGAAATCATTAACCTTGGCCCGCTAACCCTGCGTTGGTACGGGCTGCTCTTCGCTGCCGGCTTTCTGGCAGGCTTGTACATTGTGAAGGCGATGTTCAAGGCCGAAAATGCGCCCGAAGAGTGGCTGGACCGTATCTTCATTTACATGGTCGTGGGGGCTGTGGTGGGCGCCCGTTTGGGGCATGTGTTCTTCTACGACTGGGACTACTACTCGCAGCATCTCACCGAAATTCCCATGGTGTGGAAAGGCGGGCTGGCCAGCCACGGCGGAGCGATAGGCATCATCCTCGCCCTCTGGATTTTCTCCCGTTTTGAGTCAAAGCGCTCCGTTCTCTGGGTACTGGACAAAGTGGTGGTCCCCACTGCCCTTGCCGGGTGCTTCATCCGCCTGGGCAACCTGATGAACTCCGAAATTGTAGGCAAGCCTACTGACGTCGCCTGGGGCTTTAAATTTCCCCGCAACGAGACCAACCTCTGGGAAAAGTGCTCGGCCTGCATTGAGCGTGCCGGCCAGGGTTGCGTGGAAGTGGCAGAAATGGCCAGCGGCAAGTTTTGCGTAGAGCTCAGCGAGGTGCCGGTCCGCCATCCGGTGCAGCTGTATGAATCCATTAGTTACCTGCTCACCTTCTTCCTGCTCTACTGGGTGTACTGGAAAACCGATGCGAAGAACCGCCTGGGCCGCATGTTCGGGTTGTTCCTGCTGCTGGTTTTGGGCGTCATCCGCTTTGGGCTGGAGTACTTCAAGACGAGTCAGGGCGGGTTTGAGTCGGCCGTGAACGCGGGACTGAGCACCGGACAGCTGCTGAGCATTCCCTTTATGCTGGTAGGCTTATTCTTCCTGTTGCGCCCGGCTAAGGAGAGCCCGGCGGCCAAATAACCAAAGTAAAATACCAACAGCGATTGCACCAGATGCCCACCACAGATAACCCTGTTGCCCAGGTTGCGGAATAGGTCTTGGCGTACCCAGGTGCACCAGCCCGCCCCATAATGCGGGGTGCGCCCCAATGAGGTCGGTCTCTTCACTCATCAGGTAGGAAAGCTGAGCTTCCTGCAAAGCGGCGTCCTTTGTGTGGCCTGCTTTGAGTAAATCGTAAAACTCCAGAATGATCCCCGAGCTACTGCCTTGAAGCACCGGCCATAAAGTGGCAACGGTACTGGGGCATCCGGCGTACGATAACCCCCTGGCGAGGCTCATCACCCCTTCTCCCCTTGCCAGTTCTCCGGTAGCCGTTTCACAGGCGCTCAGCACAGCCATTTCGGCAGCAAGGTTTAGCGGGTAGAGTTCCGAAAGGTACAGTTTACTGTCTGGTTGGTCTGGCAGGGTATTACTGAAGGCAATCCAGCCACCCTCCGCCGCACTGGCATGGGTGGAGAGGTGCAGGATTTGGTAGTTGCCCGCGAGCTCTGTAAACGCCTGTTTGGTCGCTTGCGGACCGATGAGGACCCTGCCTTTCCAGGATTGTTCTATAGTGTTGACTTCCCGCTGATTGTAGGACAGTGCCGCAAGCCCTGAATTTTTAGCAAAAATGGGAGCTACGCCCAGAAAAGCATGGTTACTGGCTGGGATGGGCCGGTTTTCCTGTTGCAGTAGGACCGCAGCAGAATAGGCATAGGTGATTTGGTGCTTGTGGAGCAGGTAGGGCAGTTCCTTCCAGTGCCCTCCATCCTTTGAACCCGGCAAAATGCTGATGGGCAGATGGTGAATAGCGCCGGCAGGGCTCACAAAGACCCGCTTCGGCAGGTTCTCGCCAAGGGGAGCCCAAAGCGCGGTATAAAGCGGGTAGGCAAGAGATTGGAAAGTTTCCAGCGGGAGGTTGTGCTGTTGCCGGCTGAGTGCCCGGGTCAGTTCAAGAATAAGTGGTTCCCATTCTGCCCGTGCAGGAAGGGCCGACAATTGCCAGTCTGCCCCATTCCAAAATAGCGCGTAGGACCGTTTTACTCCGGCAAAGTAGGAAACCCAACCGGCATTGGCCCCCTTCATTAGCCGGACGAGATTACCGGTTGATGCCTTGGTCCGCTGATACTTTTCAAAATAGTAGGTGGGGTACTTTTCCTCCAGGTTTGTGGTGAATAGCTGCAGCTGATGGCGCAAGTCGGCTAATGCCCTTTGCAAGGGCGCACGGCGTGTAGTATCAGCCGAAAGTGCTAGTTTTGACTCCAGGTATCCGATGTTGGCTTTCAGGCCCTGCTCCTGAGCGAGGATTTCGGCAGGGATACCAGCTGTGTTCTTGGCCTGGGCATCCCGTAGGGTAGCAGCCAGCAGCGTAGCCCGGCTTTGCTCAATAAAGAAAAAGGCATCTTCAATGTAAGCGTCCTTCCCCGTGATTTGATGGAGCAAAAAGCAAGTTTCCAGGGCCTCTTCATAGACCGGCAGGGCATTTTCCTGCAGGAATAGCTTCGACTTACGGGTTTCGTACTGTTGCTGTAGCTGAGCTACGACCTGTTCGCAGGTGTAATAAGCGGACAGGGCCTGCTCAAGATAAGCCTGGTCTTTGGTTTTTTCATGAAGGGCTTTTAGCGTTTTGGCTTTGGAAGCCATCACAATGAGCAGCTTCTGCCAGCTTCCTCTGATGCCGGCATTGATTATCGTGGGATTGCTGTAACCCAGGGTGTCTGTAAAACCCGGGACCCGGTGATAAATAGCAAGCTGGTATTGTTGCAGGGCTTTATCGAGAAGCCCCATATCCAGGTACAGGTCGCCGATGTTATCGAGTGTTGCCGCTTTATTGGGGTGAGCCCCTGCAGCCAGAGCCCTGTTTTTGGCTTTGAGGGACTGCTCCAATGCCTTCCGGGATTCTTCGTACCAATTCAGTTTTCGCAGGACGACACCGAGGTTGTTATAAACGAGCCCCAGGGATAAATCGTAACCTTCGTATTGCTGGTAGATGGATATCGCTTCTTTGTACTGGTGCAGCGCTAGTTCTCCCTCTCTGAGATCATCGTAAATATTCCCCAGGTTGATGTGAGTAAGGGCAACGTCCGTATCGTCAGCACCGTAGAGTGCCACAAAAACAGCCTGTGCCAGTTGTATGCGCTTCAGTGCAGGCTGGTATTCTCCGAGGTTCCAGTGGGCAATGCCCATCTCATTGTAGGTTTGAGCGACTTCATAGCTCTGCTCGCCGTAGTGCTCCCGAAAAACAGGCAGGGCCGCGTGCAGGTACTCCAGCGCGATGTTGTATTCCCCCATGGCGTTGTACACCGCAGCTTGCTCAAAGTAGCTGTCGGCCACGCCTTCCGGAGCTTCCAGCTTTTGCCGGAGCGCCACGGCTTCCTTTAACGGGGGTAGGGCATTGATAAAATCCCCCTTTTCCTTCAGGGCGACCCCAAGGTTGTGGTAAGAGCGGGCAACATCAGGGTGGTGAGTCCCCAGTACGGCGATCCGGATTGCTAAAGCCCGCTCGTAGGCCAGCTCTGCCTGACGGTATTGGTCGGTGAGGTACAGAAACACGCCATACTTGTGCCAAAGGTCGCCCAGAAAGGCAGTCTCTGTACAAGCCTTTGACTTGCGCTGCGCGAAAAAATCTTCAAGGAAGTCGATTGTCCGTTCCGCATCCAGTGAATCGTAGAGGGCCATAGCCTGGTCGTAGGCGAGGCTATCGGCGATAGTACAAGGGGCCTCCTGCTGTAGGTTAGCTCTGAAAGAAGTGGTCGTGTAGGAATGGGAAGGCAAGGCATTTCCGGTGCCGGAAAAAGCAAGCGTGGTCAGGAGCGCGCCCCAAAACCATAGTTTTTTCATCATGGTGGGCGTATTTGCCCAATAAAGGTAGGATATCCGGCGCTGAATCGCGCTACAGGTGAGGTTTTTTACGGGTTTAAAAAGGCCGGTGGACCGTTATTAAGAGGCCCACCGGCAGGAATTACTGCTTCAAAATTTGCATACCAAAATTATGTTGTTCGGATTTTACCGATAGTACGTACCATCCCGATGCCCAATTGGGGGTATGGAGCTCAACGGTTTGTTCGCCCGGGTATACATCAACCTGCTGCTGCCAGACGAGCTGCCCTAACACCGAGCGCACCTCAAGCCAAACGATTTGGGAGCGGTCACTGTCCAGCGTAATATTGAGGTGCTGGCCAAAGGGCTGTGGCGCAGCCTGCATGCTCAGCCCATGCTGTACCGGCATAGCGAAAGCCGAGGAGCTGACCTCAGCGCAACTGCTGTCAACCGGCATACCCTCCAGCATATCGATAGCGGCTGACAAGTTGAGCTTTCCACCTGATGCCAGGCTATCAAGCGCCGGAAGCTGGGTGGCACTGTTCAGGAGTGCAGCTTTGATATCCAGGTGGGTCGCTTCCGGCTTCGTTTTCCAGAGTAATGCTGCCGCTCTGGAAACGGCTGCTGCGGCCATAGAGGTGCCATCACGGAAATCATAGCCACCGCCCGGTACGGTACTAAAAATTCGCGTGCCGGGCGCGGCAATATCAACGGTTTGGATGCCGTAGTTGGAAAAGTCGGCGAGGACAGACTCCGTAATATCTAATGCCGCCACTGAAATCAGGTTGTCCAGATCAAAGCCTGAGGGGTAGTGAGGAATAAGGTCATTGTTCGTGGTATCATTGCCTGCCGATGCCACGAAGAGTGTTCTGCAGTTCTCACCAGCCCTGCGGATGGCATTTTCCAGTACGGGGGAAGGCAATCCCTGATATCCCCAGCTAAGGTTGACCACCTGCGCTTCCTGATCGCGGGCATAGTAAATGCCGCAGAGGGCTTCAAATAGGAGCCCGAGCCCATCGTCCTGATGGCTTTTTATGCTCAGCAGCTCAAGTGTGCCTGGTGGGTCACCGTCCGTAATAATGCCCGCGATATGTGTACCGTGCCCATTGACCGGGTCAAGTGGCTGATTGTCTTCTTCCGCAAAGTCGTAGCCCTCGAAATCGTCAACCAGGCAGTTGCCGTCGTCATCCATGCCATTCTGCATTTCAGCTTCATTTTGAGCCAACATGCCTTCAAGATCGGGGTGGGTATTGTCAATGCCCACATCTATGACGGCTACTTTGGGAGACCAGTTCCGGCCTCTCCTCCTTCCCGGGCCTGAGGGCGGCGTTGGGCTTGCCGGATGGGTTTGTTGCTGGTCTTGCAGTGGGAGTACGTAATTGTTGTTGAGGTCTTCCACTTTAGACTTCGTCTTCGCAGCTTCCTTGGTTTCTTCAAGGCCCACTACAATGCCACCTTCCGGCAAATAGCTGGTATCGGGCAATTCCCATAGTTCTATGACACCGCAAAGGCAGCTGTCGAGCAGTTCTGCCTGAAAGTAGGCCCTGAGGGTATCCCGCTCAAAGTCGGAGGCGTCATCCGTGAACTCAATGATCATCTGATTGGGGACGAAGGCACCGCCCAGGCTATCGAGATCGTATAGCAGCAGGGTTTGTGGAGCACTTTCTAAGGCCAGGGCAGGTAGCAGAGGATGGGTAACTTGTGCTACGTAGGCTCCTTCATCAATGCCGGAAACACCAACTAGATTTAGGTCAGGAACCGGGCTGGGCAAAGTAAGCAGTGTGCCTTCAAAGAACCAGCTGTAGCTGAGGCCGGTACCAGGCGCATTGACTGTGAGGCTTACATCATCTCCGTCAAACGCATAGATGAAACCCGATTCGGCAAAGGTAGCCTGGGGAGCGTAGGTAAATGTGGTGGTGGATAAGCCGGCTAAAGGCAGCAAGTCGTCAAACTCCAGCCTGTTGTTTTCGCACCGGATACTGTCGAAGATATTGGTTGGGATATTTGGCAGATTTTCCAGCTCGTTGTCCTGTACCTGCAGCTCTTTCAGCAGCGGCATGGCAGACAGGTTGGGAAGGCTGATAAGGGCATTGCCGCTCAGGTCGATGACTTCCAGGGCAATCAGGGTGCTTACGGCGTTGGGAACTGCGCCGGTAAGGTTATTGTCCGGAAGCCGGATGGCCTGAATGCGGTTGTCAATCACGGTGATGCCGTTCCATTGACTGACCGGAGCGGTGAGCCAGTTGTCGTCATTGGCCCAGTTGTTGCCATTGGTCTCTTCATAAAGGCTAACCAATGCGAGAGAGTCGTCCGGGCTGACTTGTGCAAAAGCAGAAAGCTGCCAGATCAGCAGCAAGGGTAATAGGATTGTGTTTTTCATAAATTGAAGCAGTTGAAAAACCGGGAGCAATTTAATTTTGATTGCTCCCGGGTGAAAAAACCGTTTTACTTCTTAAAGCCTACAGCGTACTTGACAAAGTTAACTTCATTGCCGTTGATCAGGCCTTTCTCATCGTAGCCGCACAGGAAGGTAACGTCGTATCCATCTGCTTTAGCTTCTGCAAGGGCATCTCCGAGTTGCGCCTCGCTAAGCTTGTTCAGGGCATACCAGCTGGCATGTGTATCTTCATTGAAAACAGGGTTGAAACGAATGTTAGAAGTCGTGCCCACCTGTGAAATATCCAGGTATGCGGCCATTCTGCCATCCGCCTTCGCGTTTTCCATCTGGGTTTGGATGCCATCCTCGTCCAAGTTGGAGAAAGGTACCGATAAGCCTACATCCTTTTTGTCCATAACAGCAGTGTAGAAACGTTCCTCACCAATATGGACTACAGAACGGCACACGAGACGGTACCCCTGCTCTCTTTTCTGATTGTAAGTCTGCTGGTAAGTTGCATTCTTCTTATCAATCATGAAATACTGATCTGAGGCAGAGCCCTCAACAAAGATGACGGCAAACTTCCGGTTGGCACCATCAATGTAGCTCTCCAGTTGGTGCACCATATAGCCCTCCAGCAACAGGCTGAATTTGCTGCTCAGTTGGTTCTCGGTAAGCCCTATGTGCATTTCCCACTTGAGGTTGTCGGGGTTCTTGTCGAAAACGACGTTGTACAGGGTTTCATGGTATTGGTCCACAGAATTGCCTGCAGTGTGCGTAAAGGCATCAATCCAGACCGGCATGTATCCGTCTTCCTGCATGCTCATCAGCAGCGGGCGGAAGTCATGGGTGCTTACCTTGGTTTCAGCAATAAAGTCAGAAGGGATCGCCGGTTGAACGATTACATCAGGCGTGTCAATTTGAGTAACGGGCTCAATAATCTCCTTCTCACAGCTGCTGAACATAAAGGCGGCAATTATTGCCAGGAATAAAAGGGGGGCAAAAGTCAAACGATCAAAAATTGGGCTTTTCATGGGTAAAGAATTTTTAGTTTAAATGAGTGTGAAAAAATTCACGGGATTATAAATCGTTGTTGTCGCCCCTTAGTACAGCACCGGCTGCGAAACCTAACCGCCGGATAGGAATTTTTTTGTCTTTTTTTAGTTTTTGATTTTAAATAGCTGATTTACAGTTTTTTGTGATTTGGTTTTTTTTGGAAAAGACCTCTTTAAGGATAGCACTATATCAGGTAAGGGGGTATAAGCCACCCGAAAAACGGCATGTAGGTTGTCATTTTCTTCTTTAGCTTTGTAGAAAGTGTAGATCAGCGGTTAGATTTTATCGATCAACGGGTACTTATGTTTAGAAAGAACATCATTACGGATGAGGCACTGGTGAAAAGCATTAGTGCCGGCGGGCGTTCAGAAGCCCGCGCTCTAGAATACCTTATAGATAAGGAGTATCCCAAAGTCCTGCATTTTGTCCTTCAGCATGGCGGCAACGATGCTGATGGGGACGATGTCTTCCAGGAAGCGCTTACGGCTTTGGTGCTTAACATCAGGCGAAGCCAATATAAAGGCGAAAGCGCACTAGGCACCTATCTGTTTGCGATTGCTAAGGGCGTTTGGTTTAAGCGCATCCGTAAGACAGGCAGGGACCGGGACCGGGATCAGGAAGTTGGGCGCAGCTCTGAAACCGTGGATTTGTCCACACCTGAGACCCCTATGATCGCTGCGGATAAGCGGCAGACCCTGCTTGAGGTATTTGAGAACCTGGGCGAAAAGTGCCCTGACGTTTTGTTCCTGTGGGCCTCTGGCTACAATATGGAGGAGATCGCGCTCCGGGCGGGCTACAGCAGTGCGCAGGCGGCGATGAACCGCAAGAACAAATGCCTCAAGGCGCTGCATGCCCAAATGGATGACAACCCCATTTTAGTTGATCTGTTAAAAAACCTGCGATGAAGAATCAGTACACTTTTGAAGATATTGAAGCCTACCTGGCTGAGGAACAGACAGAAGAGGAGCGTCGGTCCTTTGAAGCCGACCTGGAAGACGATGTGCGGCTGCAGGAGGCGGTCGAAAAACACCGTCTGGCGCACCAACTGACTTCTGCTTATGCGGCAGAGCGTACGCGGGGGCAGGTTGCTGGGGTTTTCAATGCGCACCGTAAGCAAGAGTCAGGCAGAATGATCTCAATGCGCAGATGGGCGGCAGCCGCAGCTGCTGTGCTCGTGTTGCTGGTAGCTGGTTATTGGATGATGAGCAGCCCGCAGCAGTCGGTTCCTGCGCTGGCTACCTCCTATTTTGAACCTTACCCCGACCGCGTTACAACGATGGGCAGTGAAGCCGATGCGCTCACAGAGGCTATGGCAGCCTATAACGCCGGGCGTTACGAGGAAGCGCTTGCGCTTTTTGGTGCGCTACCGGAAGGTACTCTACAAATAGAGTTGTTAAACCTTTACACCGGCACCGCTGCTCTTCAGGCCGGGCAACCAGACCTGGCGGAGCAGGCCTTGGCGCAGACCGCCCGTTCAGCGACCGCATATGCTCCGGCTGGTCAATGGTACCTGGCGCTCACCTACCTCCAGCAGAAAAAAACAGCGTTGGCCAAACCATTATTAGAGGAACTCCGGCAGGAAGGTGCCTACAAGCAAAAGAGTGCCGGTGAGCTGCTGGACCAGTTACCTTAACCCAAGAGCGACGACCACCCAATGTTCCCCCCACGGGTCGGTATACTCGTGTATGTTTTGGAAGCCCACCTTTTCATGTGCCCGTATCGACCGGGGGTTACGGGTAGAGATTTCAGTAACGATAAAATCAAAATCCCCGGACAGGCGCTCCTGCATATTCCGGTACAATCCGGCAAAAACACCACTGCCCCGGTAGGGCTTAGCCACACACACCTGGCCCATCACAAAATAGGCCCAATCCTGTAGTGGCTTGCCTTGGCAAACAACCCCGTCGAGCAGTTCAAACATAGGGAATAAGATCGGGATACGGTCGCGAAAGCGAGTCTCCATCACCAGCGCGTAGCCTGCCAGGGTGTTTCCATCCCATGCTGTGCTATGCCCAAAGGGCGTATTCATATCCCGCAGCGTCTCCATATCGTGATCTACGGTGACAAAGCCCTGCTCTTTCAGCTCTTCCGCCGTAATTTTTGCCGGAAGGTTGATCTTTTGCAGTTGCATAATGGCCTGTAAGTCATTATCGCCAGTGGCGGCACGGAAGGTTATGGCATTGGGCATAAGCGTAAATGCTGGTTCCTTGTAAAAATAAGAAACCTGGTGGCAATTTTTTTGGAAAGCGGGGGTGCATAACATCACACTGATGGCACTGATCTGACTGATGCCACTGATCTTGCAACCCGGTGCCACAATACGGATATGCCCCGCTCTTATGCCCCTGCTCTTATGCTCCCGCTCGCAATCCGTGCAAATCTGCGTAATCCGTCTAATCAGTGCGCTCAATCTACCTCCGCGATCTTTGCGTGAACCCTCTTCGCGACCTTTGCGTGAAAATAAGCCCGCAAACCGTAAACCTGTGACCTACCCCCTTACTGAGTCATCACAATCTTCCGGCTGTACGCCTGCCCCTGCACCTCAATACTGTACACGTAGTAGCCTGCCGCAATCTTCGCCCCAGCACTCTGGAACGTATGCTGATGCTGCCCCTTAGGCTGATAGCCCCGGAAAAGGGTGGTCACCGGCTGCCCCAGCATGTTGAAGATGTGTACGGTCACATTGGCGCCTTTCGGCAAAACATAGTGGATACCTACCTGACTGCGCCCATCGTAGGAAGCCCAGTGCCTGAGTTGGTAAACAGGGGCTTCAAAGACCGGTACAGGTGAGCAGGTGAGCCCAAGGCCGGGCAAACGGTCAAAGTAGCCACCCATCACCTGATCAACGATGCCGGGATCTACGCACAGCCAGTTTTCCAGGACAGAAGCATAAATCTGCCGGAAATCGGTGCCATACTTCAGGTTGCCGGCGTTGTCCACATCCTGCATATCGGGGTGGTCGCCCAGGAAGCCATTGCCGTTTAGGCCGGGGCCAAAGAGCAGCAGGGGCGCTGCCGCACCGTGGTCGGTTCCATTGGAAGCATTTTGCTCAATGCGGCGGCCAAACTCTGAGAAGGTCATCGCCAGCACGTCTTTGGCACGGTCGGCAGTAGCCAGGTCATCGTAGAAGGCCTTTACACTATTTGCCAGGTTGTTGAGGAGATTGGCGTGTTGGTTGGGCTGATTGGCGTGGGTGTCGAAACCATCGAGGGTAACCATATAAAGCTTGGTGCCCAGGCCGCCCTTGATCAGCCGGGCCACGAGCGCCAGCTGATTGCCTAACTGCCCTTCGTAGTCTGCATCATTGGTAGAGCTGTTATAGGTTTCGGAGATGATCTCGGCGTAGCGGAAGGTGTTGTTGGCTACGGTGCGTAGGTAGCTGATCTGCTCCCCAAAGTAGCATTCCGGTACATTGACCGGGTCATAAAGTTCTCCGTCCTCGGCAATTTCGAGGAGCGTGTCGGGGTCTTCCACCTGTACGCTCATGTTGTTGCCATCGGTATTGTCAAAGAGGAAGGTGCCGCTGCCGCCAATTTGTACGGCAGGGGGGATGTCCGGTGGATTGGTGACAAAATCGGGGTATTGTCCTTCCAGGAAACGCCCCAGCCATCCGCTTGTGTCCACTACATCGCTATCGCTGGCCGTGGTCCAGATATCGGTTGAACGGAAATGGGAAAGGTTCTGACCGGGGTAGCCTACGCTGTTTACCACCTTCATCTGCCCGTCCTGCCACATCGGCTGCAGGTCACTCATGAAGTTGGGCATGCCGAAGTCGGGGTCCAGGGTAGTTAGCTCTGCTTGCGGAATATGGATATTCGGCCGGGCCATCTGATAGGTGCCGTAGTCGAAAAGCGGGATGATGGTATTCAGGCCATCATTGCCTCCCTTGAAGCGGATGAGTACCAGGATACGGTCACCGGTAGAGTTGGTCAGGCCCCAGGCCAGCGGAGAATTGGCCATCGCGATAACGGGCGTTTGGCTGAGCATCATTGCCCCGCCACTGAAAATGCCCAGATTGCGCAGGAAGGTACGGCGGCTCCATGCCCGGTGATCGCGCTCGTGGGCTTCGCCGTGTTCGAGAGCACTGCCGTGGCGGCCCTTGTCTGTCGTTTTATGGTGGTCACACATGGTGTTGTTGTTTTGGTGGTTCGGAATGGATTAAGCGAGTTGGAATTCGGGCAAACGGAAAAGGTGCCGCAGCAAAATGGCAATCTGCTCGTCGGCGGTATCCCAGTCCAGGTTCCATTCACCGGCATCAAAGTAATTCTGCGGGACTTCCCACTTGAAAACCGTAGTGGCCCGGTCATAAGCTTCCGGATTGCTCAGCCCGCCACTGATGAAATGATCAATGATGGAGACCGTGACCTCATACGGGTCAATAGAATTGCCGCTTAAATCCTTAGCCAGCTGCACCAGCTCCGGCTTGTAGTCAAAGTAGTACCGCCCGACGATAAAGTCCAGGGACAGCCACCGTTCGGTCATGGTATTGGTGTCGATCCAGTCGCGGTTGCCCGGCCAGCCTTTTACATCCACCGGAGAGAGGATTTGCTGCCCCAGGTCATTGGCGAGATAGCCTATGATCTGCAGTACTTCACCATCAATGGGCACCCGGCTTTCCCGGATGATATTGAGAAAGAGCTCCACCGGGCTTTTGATGATCGTGCCGATCACGTACTCATCAAAGAAGTGTTCGCTTTTGAACAGTTGCCGGAAAACCGGGGCAAGCTCGAAGTTATGGTCTTTGAAGGTCTGCGCCAGCCCTGCCACGATGCCCTCGTCCACCTCAGGGTGCACAAAGGTGCGGTAGATTTTGGTGCAAATGTGCTGGGCGATTTCATCAGGGCGTTGCTCAAACAGGATGTCGTGAAGCTCGTCATAACCCCAGTTGCCTGTTTGTCCAAAGACCGTTTTTTCCGTATTGTCAAACAGGAAAGGCACAAAGTTGATCGGTGTGCAATAGGGTGGGCCATTCAGCCCGTTCCATCCGGTGAGTGCGCGGGAAGCTTCGGCAATATCGTCTTGGGTGTACCCATTGTCCAGCCCCAGGGTAAAGAGCTCGAATAGCTCCCGGGCGTAGTTTTCATTGGACTCAAAACGGGTGTTTTGCACACCGTTGAGGTAGAGCAACATCGCGGGCGTTTTGCCCATTTCCACCGTAAAGTCCTTGAAGTTGCCCAGGGCATACTGCCGCAGCAGGCTGGTATATTGGTACATGTAAGAAGGGCACTGATAGCTGTTGAAGCTTGTCACAAAGTGGTTGTGCCAAAACAGCGCCAGCTTTTCGCGGAAGCCAAACTGCAGCATGCCGTTGAGCCACTCAGTCAGCCAGCTAATGACCTGCTCAAAGCGCTGGGTGTTAAAGTCATCGTAATCGGCGGTAGACCAGTTGGCCCATTCGGGCTCATCAGGCAGTGGGAGGTTGAGGGCTTCATCGATCAGATTATCGACCAGCGTCTCAGGGTCTTGCTGCAGCGCTCCCTCAATATCTTCGGGTGCGATGCCATGGCCCATTCGCCGGAAGAGGTGCTGTACCCGGGCTTTATTCCAGGGCTTATCGGCACTGGGCACATAGGGCTCTAATGTACCGGTTGCACAATTCTCGGTTATCATCATAGCTAAAAGGGTTTTCAGGTTCATTGAAAAGACGGCTGCCACCGTAAGAAAGTTACTTTGCATGGAGGCCGAACGGTCTAAAGCACGCTCCTTTGACGCAGGAACCTGCCTGGGGTTTAATGAGGAGGAATTTTTTAGTAGGCCTGACTCTGCAAGAACCCCTATCAAAAGCATTCATCAGACAGTAGCCGAAAAGTTGTATTTTAGAGGTGACATATACTGATTTTCCCAAAACCCAGCACCATGAAAACCCTTCTTTTAATCTTCACTACCCTGTATTTTGCTCTAACCGCATTTGCTCAGGAAGCACCCGCCCCTATGCTGCTCATTTACGATGCCAGTGGCTCTATGTGGCAAAAACTTGGCGATGAGACCAAGAAAGTACTTGCCGCTGAAGCCCTTTCCTCTACTGTAGCGAATTTTTCAGCAGACCAGCCGGTCGCCCTTATGGCCTACGGGCATCGCGAAAAGGACAACTGCGATGATGTAGAGTGGCTGCTCGGCCTCGATAATACCTCTAAGGAGGAAGTGATCAAGTCCGTCCGCAGTTTGAACCCCACCGGGAAGACACCTCTGGCCCGTTCTGCACGCATGGTCCTCGATCAGCTCAAGGCTCAGCAGAAAACAGCCACGCTCATCCTCATTACCGATGGCATTGAATCCTGTGACGGGGATTTGTGCCAGACTATAGCAGAGGCCCGGCTGTCGGGTATTGATTTCAAACTGCATATTGTGGGGTTTGGCATCAAAGAAGAAACGGCTGCCCTGCAGTGCGCTGCTGATGCCGGAGGCGGGCAGTACTTTGATGCTTCTGATGTGGATAAGCTTGCTGCGGCCCTTCAGGAGGCTACCCGGACCACTGTCGACAACCCCTCCGAAAACCTCTCCATTTTTGCCACCAAAAATGGGCAACCTGTTGATGCCTGGATTAAAGTATACCCATCGGATGGTGAAGAAGCGGTCGCCGGGGGGCGTACCTACCGGGATACCGCTCTGCTAGCCGTCCCTGCCGGGCGATTTAAAGTGGATGTCCGCCCACTGGAAAATACGGATATCAGAGGCACAAGCTTTGAGATTGCGCTTTCAGCCGAGGAGCAACTGCACCGAACGGTCAGCTTCGACGCCGCCAAAATAAGTGTGACGACAACAGTCAATGGCGAACTCACCGATGGGATTGCCAGGGTTTATCCTGCAGACTTTAGCCAACCGGTTGCCAACGCCCGTACTTACGGCGGCACTAAAGTCATGGAAGTAGACCCGGGCACGTACCACATCACTTTTGAAGGGCTGAAGGTCAATGGGGCAGGGAAGCTGGATACGATAAGGAACATCACCCTTGACGGCGGTGCCGCCCGGGAGATGGTGCATAACTTCGAGGTAGGCACGCTGGTCATCGGGGTGCAAACCCAAAGCGGAGAACTGATCGACGCAACGGTAAATGTAGTGGATAAAGCACTCCGGCAAAATATGGCAGGCAGCCGTACCTATACCAGTCCCGGCAGCAACCCCCGTACCTATGATTTGACCCCCGGGCTGTATGAAGTCAGGATCCGGACCCTCGGCGCGCATAGCGGGCAGGACGAAACGATAGAGGTTGAGATCAAGCCGCAAACAACCGTAGAGAAAATATTGACCTATTAACAGCGCCTAGGCGGCTCCCAGCAGCTCAACAAAGCGATAAACCTCCTCAAAGGTGTTGTAAAGTGGTGTTGGCGCTACCCGGATAACCCCCGCTTCACCCGGAGGAAGCTGCTTGCCGCTAAGGTTGTCTTCCCGCCAGTCGGCAATGACGCCCTGCTCCGACAGTG
Source organism: Phaeodactylibacter sp. (assembly GCF_022763345.1). Classification (GTDB taxonomy): domain Bacteria; phylum Bacteroidota; class Bacteroidia; order Chitinophagales; family Saprospiraceae; genus Phaeodactylibacter. The sequence continues at coordinate 42,978 of NZ_JALEGS010000065.1, read as the reverse complement.
TGTCAAATAACTTCTTTCCACCTTGTTCTGTGTAAATGGAAAGCTGACAGCCCCGCGCTTCCGGTGCGGCAGGGGTGATAATACGGAAACGCCCGGCGGGTAAACCCTGCAATAGCTTTTCCAGGTAGCCGGTAAGCTGTTCGCTCTTTTGCCGCAAGGCAGGCATGGTCGCTTCGTAGAAAATGTCCAGGCTGGCCTTGTGCACGGCAAAACTGAAAATCTGTGCATTGCTCAGCTGCCAGCCCGCTGCGCCCGGCATGGGATGAAAACCTTTGCGCATCAGAAACCGCTCGTTCTCATCGTGGCCCCACCAGCCGGCAAAGCGGGGCAGGTCGGGGTTGTTGCCGTGGCGCTCGTGCACGAAGGCACCGCTTGGTCCGCCGGGGCCGGAGTTCAGGTATTTGTAACTGCACCATACCGCGAAGTCAGCGCCCCAGTCATGGAGTTTCAGGTGGGCGTTGCCCGCAGCATGCGCGAGGTCGAAACCGGCATAAGCGCCTGCTTGGTGAGCAGCTTTGGTAATAGCTTGCATATCAAAGAGCTGCCCGGTAAAGTAATTGACGCCACCAAAGAGGACCAGCGCGGTTTGTGCTCCATGCTCCTCAATTGTGGCAATAATATCTTCTGTGCGCAGGGTGTCTTCCCCGGATCGGGGCTGCACCTCCACAATCGCTTCCTCCGGGCTAAAGCCGTGCCATTTCACCTGGCTTTCCACCGCGTACTGATCAGAGGGGAAAGCCCCGGCCTCCATAATGATCTTGAAACGGGTGGCGTCCGGCCGGTAAAAGCTTACCATCATGAGGTGCAGGTTGGTGGTCAGGGTGTTCATCACCACGACCTCTTCCGGCATGGCACCTACCACATGCGCGCTTTGCTCCGTCAGGAACTTGTGGTAATCCATCCAGGGCAAATCACCCCGGAAGTGCCCTTCCACGCCATGGGTTTTCCAATGCTCGAGTTCGTGCTTCAGTGCGGCTTCTGCTGTTTTGGGCTGTAGCCCCAGGGAGTTGCCACAGAGGTAGAGGCTGTCCTGTCCGTTATGCTGTGGAATGAAAAAGCGGTCGCGGAAGCGGCGCATTGGGTCGCAGGCATCCATTTCGCGGGCGTAGGCAAGAGTGGTGGCTTCGGGCATGAGGTTTTTTTGCAAAGATAAACAATGGGCAGAAACCCCTGCAAAGCAGTAGAAAAGGCTAACAAACTAAGAACAGGTTTAATATGTCCAGCGCTCTTTATCAAAAAACTAGCACCGGATTCCCTTGGCATCTTATGGAAAAGTGATACCTTTACAGCCCGGCAGGGCATAAGCCTTGTCAGCGTCATAATCTCCACACCCTCGCCCCGCACCGGGGAGCACCCTGAATTTAAAGACTGCCTGTCCCAATGCAGTAGCAAACTGCTATGGGAGGAAACGATGCCAGAAGGTTAAATTGATGAAGGACTACGACTTCTACCTGCTGAAATGCTATTGCGCTGTAGCGCTGCTACTCTGTGTCCCCGTTATTTTACCGGCACAGCCTATCATGCTTGGTGACTGCGGTCAGCCCTATGTGGACCCGCAGGACGGCAATAACACGATGACGGCCCAAAACCGTGATACGTTACGCTACACCACTTACTTCGTGGAAACCCAGCAGCAGCAATCCTACATCGTGGATGTGAATGCCTTCGGTGGGCAGCAGGTGGACCGGGTGGAGGTGCAGGCGATCATGCCGGATAGTTCCCTCAAATCACTGGGCACCCTCGCTTTTGGCAACTGCGTGGGCTGCCTTAACGGCTTCGCTCTGATCGACAATGATAGCCTTATCGTTTCAGAAGTCGCTGATGTCAATACCATGGAGATGTGGCTACAGGCGCTGGGGCAGCCTGCCTTTGCTCTGCCTGGTAATCTGCAGACGCTGAGCGGTGTGGGCCGGATCAGCGGGACCGCGCCTTTTTGCGCCATCGGGCTGCAGGTACAGTACAGCGTGTACAGCGATCCCAATAATGCCTCCACCGAATTTTCCACCTACATCCACTGCCCGGAGCCGGTGAGCGATTGCAGCTTCAACCCCGTGGGCATACCCGATTGCAATGCCAATGCCATTTACTTCTTTGCCGGTGTGCCGGCAGGCTGCTTTGCAGATGATGCCACCATGGAATGGACAGATGCCGCCGGTAATGTGGTGGGCAGCGGGCTCATTACCAATCATCCGTTCGAAGGGAATCAGGGCTGGTACTACTTCACTGCGGTGGACGACTGCTGCACGGTCCGCGACTCCTTTCTGGTGACCGACCCTGAATTTGCAGATGCCGGCCCCGATGAAAGCCTTTGCAACGGTACTGGCTTTTCCCTTGCCGGTACCGGTGGGCAGGGGCACTTCTGGACGCTCCCGGACGGAACTTCGACCACCGACTCCATTTACCAAACGGTAGCTTTGAATCCGGGTAATGAGGGCGCGTACATCTTACATGCCTTCAACGAAGAGGGCTGCGAAGACCTGGACACCATGAACCTACAGATTCTCCTTCCGCCCACACCCGAGTTGAGTGCTTCTGCCGCCTGCCTCGGCGATACGGTCTTCCTGCTTACGCAAAATGACAGCCTGTTCCAGAGCCTGCAGTGGGTCAACCCTTATCAGGTGCCGATACCTTTTTCCTTCGTGACAGATTTTGAAGTGACGGATATCGGGGAGTACAGCCTCACGGCAACGGACCTGAATGGATGCAGTATCACAGTGCCGCTTTTTGTTACCGCCAATCCCCTGCCGGAGCCCGAGCTGATCATCGAAGAGACCTGCGATACGGCCTTTGCCTACTTTTATCCGCCGGAGCTGAGCTTTGAATGGCCCGGTGGCAGTGGCAATGAGCTGGCAACGGCGACTGGGGGCATCTACGCCGTTACCGTAACCGATTCTCTTGGCTGTGCACTGGACTGGCAGGTGGACATCCCGGAACCCGATGGCCCGGAAGTGCAGCTTTTCATCGAACAGCCCGTCTGCCCCGGGGAGCTGGGCGAGGTGGAAATCGAGTTGCACAGTACCGAGCGGCAGGCAATTTTCTCCATTGACGGAGGGGAGAATTACACCCTTTCCCAACGCTTCAAAGACTTGGGCTACGGAGACTACCTGCTGGTCATCCGTGACCTGTTTGACTGTGTACAGGAATTCCCCATAACCATAACCCGGCCCGATACTTTGGGCGTCAGCCTGGACTACGAACCGATTGAAGTGCGACCGACGACGCCCATTTCCCTGACCGCCAATACCATCGGCGATGTGCAGCGCCTCCAATGGGTGCCCGACGAAATTGATACCGGCCAGCCCACTACTGATTTCATTGCCACCCGAAATTTGGATATCCGGGTGATCGTGGAAGATGGCCGCGGCTGCCTGGCATCAGCTGCTCTGCCGCTCACAGTAGTACTTGGGGATGTCTACGGGCCAACCGCATTCTCACCCAATGGCGACGGCATCAACGACCGGCTTATTTTGTACAGCGACGGGAGCTCCGGTGAAATCGTGGAGCGCTTTCAGGTGTACGACCGCTGGGGCGGGCTGCTTTTTGAAGAAGAAGAAGTGCCCCTCAATGACCAAAGCTATGGCTGGGACGGCAACCGGCTGGACGAGCCCATGAACACCGGCACTTACGCCTACTACGGCATTGTGCGCTACCCTAATGGCTTTCGGCGCATCGTCGAGGGCGAAGTCCACCTGATCCGATAAAACTGAAATGAAGTGATGAATAAAATAGTAACCCAAATCTGTGGTCTTTGCCTCTTGCTGCTGCCGGGCTTGCTGCCTGCCCAGGCTTTTGAGTTTGGGATGGAGACCACCACCGGTATTTCCAATGCCAGTTTTCGGGGGGAGCTTTCGGAAATCGTTGGCTTTTCTGAGCTGGAGATTGCGGAGACTGAAGTGGACAGCGCTTTTGCCTTTTTTGACCTTAATGCGCCCCGCTGGCTGAAAAACCTCTTTCCCGGCCTGCGCATCGAAATCGAGCAGGAGCTGGAACGGCAGCAAAGGCGAAATGTCCGGATGGCGCGCTTCTTCGTACGCTACAAATTCATTGGAGGCAGTGTAGCTGTTTCTGACCCCCGCTACATTGACCGGGCCGAGAGCAAAAAATTAAGCAATCAGATCGAGTCGGTCCGCCTTTCCCTGCGCGGGGATGCCGAAGCTCTGGCAGCGCACCTGGCGCAGATGGCTTTGTCTGATGCCGGGCGGGCGCAGCCCTTTTTTCCTAACCGGTATGATGCGGAGGTGTACGTTCATTTCAAAAAGTTATTCCTGGGCGACCGCCCCCTCGTCGCTTTCGGGCGCAACGAGCAGATATCCATAGATGCCGAGCTGACCGGCGGGCTTCGGCTGACCGCCGATCCTTCGCCAATGGTTGACTTGGGCAACATCCTCTTCATTAGCGAAAAGCTGGACAGCCTGATGGAAGGCGGCCTGCTGGCACCGGTGGAAGACATCACCGATCAGGTAGCAGTGGCACTGCAAAATATTGTATTTGGAAAGTTCCGGGATCCGCGCACCATCCCTTCTCTGGGCTGGTTTGCCCGGGCTACCGTGCCGGTCAATTTTGGCGGAGGTTTCTCTGTTATTGGCGGCATAGAGGTGGCCCGAAGCCGGCATACCGTCGTAGAGGGGACGGACCCCATGCTGCAGACGTACGCGCACGTAGGCGTACGCTGGCGCACCGGTTTTGGCTGGAAGCAAAACAATGCACAACGATCCGCCCGGCGGCGGAAATAAACTCAATAGACTATGAGAAAAAATGTACTACTACTACTGATCTTCATGATACTGAGCCTGTCGGCTGCCTGGGCACAGGGCCGCGTAGGGGAGCACAGCACCCGCTACCTGCTGGTACTGGATGATGCACAACTGGATTTCGGCGTCAAGATGAACGCCGTATTTGCACTGGACGACCGGGCACCTTTGTCTGCCAATCCTCACTTTCAGGCCATGTGGAACCTGGTCAAGCTGGGGGCCTCGCTCGAAGCCTTGCTGCAAGGCGCTGCCGAGCCGATGAGCGAGCTGGAAATGGGCGAGGAGTTCGGCCGTAATGGATACAACAAGACCGTGGCGACTTTCTTCCTGCGCTATAGCTTTGGGGAGTCTTCTGACCTGCAGCTACAGCCACAGTCTATCGAGATAGGCGCAAGCCCAGGTTATTTCCGGGAAGGCGGCAAGGGGATGAACCTCCACCTTGACTACCGGTACAGTTTTCTGAAAACCCGCTACGGTGCGGGTGGGGGCAGCCTCGACCGCCCTTTTGACTACGAAGTATTCCTGGGGCTGCGTACCGGTTTTGACTGGAGCTTTCAGCGCTCCGAAAGTGAGGCTGGCTTTTTCCAGTTCCTCAATCAGGAAATTGAGCGAATTGCCCTGGAAAACGAATTTACAGCTACTCAGCTGGTCGCCCTGCAAGACCTAGCTGACGATAGCAAAGTGCTCCTTCCCGAAGACGTAGGCGGGCGGGCTTTCCACATCGGGCCCATTGCGGGCATTCGGTTGTCGAGGAAGCTTTTTTCGCATGGGCGCATTTTTGCCCATGGTCAGCTATTCTACGATTTGATGGATATCAGTCAGGGGCGCGAAGGCGAGGTCAACCGGCGTAGTCAGCACCACGCAGCGGTACAGATGGGCATGGAATTCGCTATCGGTGGGGAAGGGCGCCGGACGAATAGCAGTTTTTACTAAACACCAACAAAGGCGAGGCTTCAAAATTTTATTTTGTGCTGAAAATAGCGTATTTTCGCTAAGTACACATAAGTTATTTGCTAATATTTTGAGTGGTACACCGCCCTCAACTGAATAAACCAATAAAATATGTTTTTTGAACTCACCGAAGAGCAACTGGCCGTTCAGGAAGCGGCACGTGAATTTGCCCAAAAAGAACTCAAGCCCGGCGTGATTGAGCGCGATTCCAAGCAGGAATACCCTACGGAGCAAGTCCGCAAAATGGGCGAGCTGGGCTTCCTGGGCATGATGGTATCGCCGGAGTACGGTGGCGGCGGCATGGACACGATGTCCTACGTGCTGGCTATGGAGGAAATTTCTAAGGTCGACAACTCCTGCTCGGTCATCATGTCGGTCAACAACTCTCTGGTCTGCTGGGGCATTGAAACCTACGGAACAGAAGCCCAAAAAGCAAAGTACCTGCCTAAGCTGGCTACCGGCGAATGGATCGGTGCTTTCTGCCTCTCCGAGCCGGAAGCAGGCAGTGACGCCACGATGCAGCGCACCACGGCTGTAGACATGGGCGACCACTACGTACTCAACGGCACCAAAAACTGGATCACCAACGGCGGCACTTCCAAGCTGCACCTGGTAATGGCGCAGACTGACCCGGAGAAAGGGCACCGGGGCATCAACTGCTTCATTGTCGAGACGGATTCGGAAGGCGTAGCGATTGGCGCCAAGGAAGACAAGCTGGGCATCCGTTCTTCTGACACCCACACCATCATGTACACCGATGTGAAGGTGCCTAAGGAAAACCGTATTGGCGAAGACGGCTTCGGCTTCAAGTTTGCGATGAAGACGCTGTCTGGCGGCCGGATCGGTATTGCTGCTCAGGCACTGGGTATTGCCGGCGGTGCTTACGAACTGGCGCTGAACTACTCCAAGGAACGCGAAGCCTTTGGCAAAGCGATCAGCAAGCATCAGGCGATTGCTTTCAAGCTGGCAGATATGGCTACCGAAATTGAGGCGGCCAAGCTGATGGTATATCGTTCGGCCTGGCTCAAAGATAACCACATGGATTATGATATGGCGAGCTCTATGGCGAAGATGTATGCCTCAGAAGTGGCGATGCGGCATACCGTGGAAGCGGTTCAGGTTCACGGTGGTTATGGCTTTGTAAAAGAGTACCACGTAGAGCGCCTGATGCGCGATGCAAAGATTACGCAAATCTACGAAGGTACTTCCGAGATACAGCGCGTGGTGATCTCCCGCAACATCCTTAAAGGGCAGCTCTATCTGCCAATCTTCCGGGACAGCATGCAGGAGCAGGGCGTGTAAGCGCTTCCGATCCGCCAAAAAGCGATACAAAAGCATCTTCTCAGTATTGGGGAGGTGCTTTTGTTGATTCAGCCCAAAAACTAAGCCTCCCGTTTTTACGTTTGTAGATCAAATTCATTCTTTACCTAACCTCACTCATGAAAGGCGTTGTCCAAATTGCGAAGTTCTTCGGTATCCCGGTGCAGGTCCACTGGACGTTCCTGCTCATCTTCGTATGGGTACTGGCGAAAGGGCTGGGTGAAGCCTGGGACTGGGAGACGATGGCCTGGATGATGGGTTTTGTATTGGCCATCTTTGGCTGCGTGGTGCTGCATGAATTTGGGCATGCCCTCACGGCCCGCCGCTACGGCGTGGATACCCGCGATATCATCCTGTCGCCCATCGGTGGCGTGGCGCGCCTGGACCGCCTGCCGGAAAATCCGGTACATGAGTTTATGGTGGCCGTGGCCGGGCCAATGGTCAATGTATTTATCGGATTGCTGCTTTCAGCTCAGCCCCTGCTGGCTTCCGAGGCAAGCCGGTCGAAGTTCTACAACTTCTTCATGAGCCTGGCTTATCCCAATTCCAATATCTTTTCGGTGGGCTTATCGCCCTGGGATTACTTCCTCTTCGGGCTGATTTTCCTGAACGGTATCCTGGCGGTTTTCAATATGGTGCCGGCTTTCCCTATGGACGGGGGACGGGTGCTGCGGGCACTGCTGTCCATCCGCCTGGGCCGCCTGAAGGCTACGCGGATTGCCACTTACGTAGGGCAGGTGCTGGCGATAGGTCTGGTCGCCTTCGGGGTGTGGCAGTTTAGTATCATCACGGCGGTAATCGGTATTTTCGTGTTTGTAATGGCTGCCAATGAGTACAAAATGGTGCGCTTCGATGGTATCCTCAGCAAGCACGCGGTAGCCGATATCATGCGCCCGCAATACACCCCCCTGTATACGGATCAGCCGCTGTCTGCTGCCTTTGACCTGATGCAGCATGGCACCGAACGTCACTTCCTCGTATTCGATGAATGGCACAACCTGACCGGCACGCTAGGCGAGCGCAGACTCGTCAAACTTGCCAAGGACAAAAAGCTTGACCCTTCCTCTATGCCCCTCAGCAGCGTCATCCGCCCTTTCCCCGATGCCCTCCTTCCCACCGATCCGCTGGATGAAGCCTACGGTAAGGTGTACTGGAAAGGCCGTGGTATCCTCCCGGTCTTCCATCAGGGCAAGCTGGTAGGTGTGGTGGATGAGAATGGGCTGTCGGGATTGTTGAAGGTGAAGCGGTAGGGGGATTAACCTCGTACTTAGCTAACTTCGCTTCTGTGAATTTCACTTTTTCGGTTTCTTCAACTTTTTAATGTCTTCTTCCAACTCTTTAAGGCTAGCTTCCTTCTCAATCGCTTTTAGTTGTTGCTTGAATTTCTCGTACTCGGCGCCTGATTTCTCCAATGCCATTTTACGCGAAACTTTACCTGCATGGGTCAATAATTCCCTGCCGTTTAATTGCAAAATGGTATCTAATCGCTCAATCCAATCTTTCATATACATGGGGGTTTGCTGCTGTGCCATTGTTTCAGCAAATGCCAGATATTGCTCCACCAACAAGCCCAAAAGCCTCATTTCTTCTTCATTCAAGTAATTTTTGGCAATGCTTACTTCCGCCTTTTTTATGGAAGCCACTTGTTTTTTGTCGTAAGAAAGCATGCCCATCAAGGGCAAACTGGCATCCACACGCCTATACACTAATTCTGCTGCGGTTTGCTCACTGATCGCCCAAAGCAGTTTGTTTTGAACGATTTTGAAAAACTCAATGGTTTTTTCGTCTTTAGGGTCATAGTCTATGCTGGTAGCGTAGATGTCTTTGATTTTTTGGTAGAAGAACTTCTCCGACAGGCGTATCTCACGAATACGCTCTTGCAACTCATTGAAATAGTTCATAGAGCTGCCCGACTTAAAGCGGTCGTCATTGAGCGTAAAGCCCTTTATAATGTATTCCTTTAAACGCTGTGTTGCCCAAATACGGAACTGTGTGCCCTGAACCGATTTTACCCGATAGCCGACTGAAATAATGACATCTAAGTTGTAGTGATTGATTGCATAGTTTTTACCATCCGCAGCAGTTGTCCGGAATTTCCGGACAACTGAATTTTCGTCCAATTCGCCTTCTTTGAAAATATTGCCGATATGCTCACTGATGGTACGCTTGTCTTTCCCAAACAAGGTAGCCATCTGTGCTTGGGTAAGCCAAACGGTTTCTTCCTGCAGACGTACATCTATCTTGATGTTGCCGTCTTGGTTTTTGTAGATGAGGATTTCTCCATTCATACGGCTTCTGTTTTTAAGATCGTCTACTCTCCTCCTCTTCACAAACCTCTCTCATCAGTACAGGGCGAAGTAGCCAGCTATTGAACTTGTGCCATTTGCACCAGCCATACAGAGCCTTCAGGCACTTTTACACAAGTGCTAACTTTCTTTCTGCTGTTTGATGCTCAGGAAGTAGCTCAGCCCAATAATCACCAGCCCCAAAGCAACGCCATAACCCATAATATCGTCCTCCCCATTCCAGGTGACGACTTTGCCCATGAAGGAAATACTCATGACTAAAATCGCCACCGTAATGAGCATGACCTTGAGCTGATCCATATTTTTGATGTTGATCCAGTCGGGCAGGCCGGCTATCGGTTTAAAAAAGAGCTCGTACAAGCCTACCGCTACAAGCAGGGCGGTGATGCCGAGCAGAAAAAAATCAACGATGCCCACTACAATTACGATGATGTCTTTTTCGGAGTGCTGATTCTGCAGGATACCACCTGCCGCGTGTACCGTCTCTACCATACCATACAGCATTACCGCAACGGATAAGGCAAAGATGCCCAGCAGCCCAATTGCTGCCAGGCCTTTTATGCAGTAAATGAGAAACCGATTGCCCATTTCTTTTTTCTGTAAAATCGGAAATTTTTGCGATTCCAGCTTACATATTCCGCCGGTACTGCCCACCGACTTCATACAAGGCATGCGTAATCTGCCCCAGCGAGCAGTGCTTAGTCGCTTCCATCAGTGCTTCAAAGAGGTTGCCGTTTTGGATGGCGACCTGCTGTAGCTGCTTCAGGTGTTGCGCTCCCCGGTTGGCATTCGCTTTGTGCAGTTCGCGCAAGCCTTTGATTTGATCCTCTTTCTCGTCCTTGGTGGCGCGGATGACCTCCCCGGGGCGCACCGTAGGCGACCCATCCTTGTTAAGGAAGGTATTCACCCCAATAATCGGCATTTCGCCCGTGTGCTTGAGCATCTCGTAGTGGAGGCTTTCATCCTGAATCTTGCCGCGCTGATACATAGTCTCCATAGCGCCCAGTACGCCGCCCCGTTCGGTGATGCGGTCGAACTCCAGAAGCACGGCTTCTTCCACCAACTCGGTCAGCTCTTCAATGATGAAGGCGCCCTGCAGTGGATTTTCATTCTTGGCCAGCCCCAGCTCGTGGTTGATGATCATCTGAATGGCTACGGCTCGGCGTACGCTTTCCTCCGTCGGCGTGGTGATGGCCTCGTCGTAGGCATTGGTGTGCAGGCTGTTGCAGTTGTCGTAAATGGCGTACAGGGCCTGCAGGGTGGTCCGGATGTCGTTGAAGCTGATCTCTTGCGCATGGAGGGAGCGGCCGGAGGTCTGAATGTGGTACTTCAGCTTTTGCGAGCGCTCGTTGGCATTGTACTTCTGCTTCATGGCCTTGGACCAGATGCGGCGGGCCACCCGGCCAATGACGGCGTATTCGGGGTCTACCCCGTTGGAGAAGAAGAAGGACAGGTTGGGCGCAAAGTCGTTGATATCCATGCCCCGGCTCAGATAATACTCCACGAAGGTGAATCCATTGGCCAGGGTAAAGGCCAGCTGCGTGATGGGGTTTGCGCCCGCTTCCGCAATGTGGTAGCCGGAGATGGAAACCGAGTAGAAGTTGCGCACCTTATTCCAGATAAAGTATTCCTGCACATCGCCCATCAGCTTGAGGCTGAATTCGGTGGAGAAAATGCAGGTGTTTTGCGCTTGATCTTCCTTAAGGATGTCGGCCTGCACCGTGCCGCGAACGGAGGACAGCGCTTTGGCTTTGAGCTCGTTGTAAATACTTGCTTCCAAAATCTGATCGCCGGTGACGCCCAGCAGGAGCAGCCCGAGCTGATCATTGGTTTTGGGCATATCGGCGCGGTACTGCGGGCGGGGTAGTCCGCGATCGTCGTATAATTCTTTGAGCTTGGCCTCGACCTTGTCCTCCAACCCATGCTCCCGGATGTACTTTTCGCACTGCTGATCGATGGCTGCATTCATGAAGAAGGCGCAAATCGTTGCTGCTGGACCATTAATGGTCATGGAGACCGACGTCTTTGGATCGCAAAGGTCAAAGCCGGAGTACAGGCGCTTGGCATCGTCGAGGGAGCAGACGCTGACGCCGGAGTTGCCGATTTTACCGTAGATGTCCGGGCGGTAATCCGGATCTTCCCCGTATAGCGTCACCGAGTCGAAAGCAGTGGACAAACGGGCGGCAGGCATGCCTTCGGACAGGTAGTGGAAACGCTTATTGGTGCGCTCCGGGCCGCCTTCTCCGGCAAACATGCGCGTGGGGTCTTCCCCCTTGCGCTTGAAGGGGAAAACGCCGGCGGTGTAGGGGAATTCTCCCGGTACGTTTTCCTGCAGGGACCACCGCAGGATCTCACCCCAGTCCTTGAAGCGAGGCAGGACTACACGGGGAATGCGGGAGTGGGACAGGGAGGTTGTAAAAGTCGGCACGCGGATTTCTTTACCCCGCACCTGATAGATGAATTCGTCGGCTTTGTACTGCGCCTTTTTGTCTTCCCAGGTCTCGATGATGCGCTTGCAGTAGCCATCGAGCCCCAGTTCCACTTCCTCGTAGGCCTTTTTCAGGCTCGCCAGGGTTTCGGTTTTGTTGGGCAGGTTGTCCTCCGCCTCAATCGCTTTGATGGATTCGTTGAGGGCGAAGAGCTTGCGCGCCACTTGTTCCTGCCGGTCCACCCAGTCGTCGTAATTACGGTTGGAGTCGGAGATTTCCGAAAGGTAACGTACCCGTTTGGGCGGAATGATGAATATCTTTTCGCTCACCTCATCGCTGGCCATAAAGTCGGACTTCAGGTCGGCCCCGGTGCGCTCCGCGAGCACGTCCATCAGGGTGCGGTAGAGCTTATTCATGCCCGGGTCGTTAAACTGAGAGGCTATAGTGCCAATGACCGGCATCTCGTCCAGCGATTTGTCGAAGAGCATGTTGTTGCGCTGATACTGCTTCTTCACATCCCGGAGGGCATCCTGTGCGCCCCGCTTGTCGAATTTATTGATGGCAATCACATCAGCGAAGTCGAGCATGTCGATTTTCTCCAGCTGTGTGGCGGCCCCGTACTCCGGCGTCATCACATAGAGCGACATATCGGAGTGGTCGATGATTTCTGTATCGGACTGCCCGATGCCGGAGGTTTCCAGGATGATGAGGTCGTACTGTGCGGCCTTGAGGATGTCGATGGCGTCCTGTACGTGCTTAGACAGTGCCAGGTTGGACTGCCGGGTGGCCAGGGAGCGCATGTAAACGCGGTTCTGCGCCAGGTTGCCTGTGACGGCATTCATACGGATGCGGTCGCCCAGTAGTGCACCGCCCGTCTTTCGCTTGGACGGGTCCACGGAAATGATGGCAATGGTTTTATCGTCGAAGTCCATCAGGAAGCGGCGCACCAGCTCATCCACCAGGCTGGATTTGCCTGCCCCGCCGGTACCGGTAATGCCCAGCACCGGGATGGTTTTGCCTTCGATATCTTTGCGCAGTTGTTCCAGCCAGCCGCGGTTCTCTTCCGGGAAGTTTTCGGCTGCGGAGATCATGCGGGCGAGGGCACGCGGGTCTTTTTCCTGGAACTGCTTCAGCTCGCCATTGAGGTTGGTGCCCACGGGGTAATCGCACTTTTCCAGTACATCATTGATCATGCCCTGCAGGCCCATGTCGCGCCCATCATCCGGGGAGTAGATACGGGTGATACCATAGTCGTGCAGCTCCTCGATTTCTTCCGGCAGAATGGTACCGCCCCCGCCTCCGAAGAGCTTAATGTGGCCGGCACCCCGCTCCTTGAGCAAGTCATGCATGTACTTAAAGAACTCGGTGTGCCCACCCTGATAGGAGGTAATGGCGATGCCCTGCGCATCTTCCATGATGGCAGTATCTACAATTTCCTGTACGGAGCGGTTGTGGCCGAGGTGGATGATTTCAGCGCCTGAGCTTTGCATGATGCGGCGCATGATGTTGATGGCGGCGTCGTGTCCGTCGAACAGGGAAGCGGCGGTCACGATCCGAACTTTATGTTGCGGGTGGTAGGGCGCAGTGGTTTGCATACGTGGTTTTATTGGTTAAAAGCGGCGCAAAATTACAAAAATTCTGCGAGACTAGTTTGGTGGCTAGTGTACAGAATGTATAACAAACCTGGGTCGCCGAGGTTTTATTCTGCGTAGTTGCTAGGTCTTATTTTCTAGGATAAGCCAACACCAAAAAAAACAGCGGACTGAAGTCTTCTCCAACCCCCTGTCTGGCCAACCTGCTCAGAGATGCTGTGGATGCCCCGGTTCTTACTTAATGACCTCAAGAATGTACTCCATGTAAGGATCCCGCCCACGCGCAATATCTTCCTGCGTAAGCGCGACTTCTACTGCCGGCGCAACACCTGCATCTGGTCGTTCAACAGGAGGAGCAAAGTATTTGAGTGGAATATCGACTTCCATCTGACTGTGCGGCAGGTGAAAAAAGAGATATTCACCGCCATTGATCCCCTGCTGATTGCCGCCGGACTCCTGACCAACAAAAGTGGCAAAACCGTAATGCCTGGCCTTTTGCAATAAAGTGAAAGTAGCGGATACATTACCTGGGCCGCCCAGGATGAAGGCCCGACCTTCGAAGCGGTTGTCTTTTGGGATGATATCCTGGCAGCCTGCCTCTTCTTTAAGCTCGAAAAAGGTATCGTCATAACGGGTGTAGGAGTGTGGCGGCAGCCCCTCGAATATGATGTCGTTCCAGGATTTAGCATGGGGTATGAAGACCGCGTCAACCTTCGTGGTCCGGATAAGTGATTTGCTGGCGCCACTGCAATCCAGCTTATCTTCGATGAGGTAGCTGATGAGCTCATCTCTGGGTTCGCTAAGGCCGCCTCCGTTGCCCCGGATGTCAATGGCCAGGTTAGGAATGCCGCGCTGTCGGACGGTGTCAAAAGCTTCCTGAAACCATTCTTTGTGGTTAAAGTCTTCCCACTTCCAAATGGCGAAAGTCCCCAGGCGCAGGACCGCAAGGTCCGGATTGCTGAGATCGAGCGACCAGCTGCCGCTTTCAGGCATTGAACCGCCGTAGCGTTTCTTCATAATGGACTCCCGCTCTTCCTTCTTCAAAGCCTTCAGGGTAACCGTTTGCGTGGCTTCCGCTCCAAAATTTTGGTAAGTAATTGTGAAAGCAGCGCCCTCCATCGGGAAAAACAGCGGGAAGTACAGGTCAAAGGCATTCCAGTGCCGGGCGTCGATGTTGATGACCGACAGGTAATGTGGAACCGGCGAGTTATTATTCCCATCCACTTTGGCAATCGTGGATAAGCTGTCCAAAATTGTTTTAGCTGAAATGCCATTGATGGATGTAATCGCTGCTCCCGGCCTTATCCCGGAGGCTTCCGAAGCGTTATGGGTTACAATAAATTGCCCATTGAGGATACTAAAACCAAGCGGAAAATAAATTGGGCCTCCGAACAGCCGGCCCCGCAGGTCTACGTTCATATTCCAGGGGTTGAGGTAGGTATGGCCGCACCGGATTTTTTTGATGGACTGCGCCAGTATTTTCATGAATGCGGCTTCAGTCATGCCTTCATAAACCTGCGCTCTGAGGCGGTCAAATTCCCGGTTGATGCTTACCGGGCTATTGTACCGATAGATGCCGGGATGTATCTCGGTGAGGGCCCGCTCAAGGAGGTCGATATCCGCGAGTAGGCTGTCTTTCTGAAGGAGCCTTCCGGACACCAATTCCGCCTTAATTTGGTTGTCACTGGACAGATTGGTTTCCGGCATTTGCTGATAGCGCATCCCTTCCACGGACTTGCTTAGCTTAGCCCTTACTTCTATAACTTTTGTGGTGGGGTTAGAAAGTATGACCGTTTCTTTCCTGCTTACCCCAAGCCTGGTTTGTCCTTTGCCCGCCAGGCCAAAGCCTTGAGTTTGTTCACCGGTTGTTCTATCTATCGCACTGACATTTATGGTTGCGCTGCTAAGGTTTTTTAGTTCAGCGCGAAAGCTGCTGTTCTCCCGTTCCCCCAGCACAAATTCTTCTCCGGCAGGAATGCTAATGGTAGAATAGGAGGAACAACTACTGAGTGCGATAGTAAGCAGTATTGCGAAACCCTGGAAGTAAAATAGCTTGTTCATGATACATTAGTTTTTGATCCATAATGCAGCAAAAGTGCCTTTTCAAAGGGTTTGTCGCGCCTCGAAATGCAAAATGAGACGGATTGGACCGGCCGGTTTGAGAAAAATATTCTCAGTTCTGAAAAAACGCGGTGGGCGAGCTGCCGGTATGGCTTTTAAAGGCGCGGTTGAAGGAGGCCTTAGAGTTGAAGCCCGATTCAAAGGCGATAGCGAGGAGCGTCAGGTGCTCGTGTTGCCCTTCCTGCACGAGCCGGATAAATTCTTCCACCCGGTACCGATTGACCAGCCCCCGGAAGGATTCGCCCCGGCTGCTGAGTACTTTGGATACGGTGTTGCGGTGCACGCCTAATAGCTTGGCAAAGGCTTCCAGGCTAAGTTCAGGGTCGAGGTAAGGCTTATGGTTCTCAAGTAATGCATCAATTCTGGCTGAAAGTTCCGGTGGTTCCGCAGGTGGCTTGGGCGGTTCGGGCAGAATCAAGCTTTGATGTTGATATAAATAGGCGTGGTACCCGATCAGGAAGCTGACGGCTGCATAGGACAACTTTAGCGGGAACGCCATCCAGGGCGTATTGAACAGGTTGTACTCGAACAAGCCATACAGCACCCAATCCAGGATTTCGTAGCCGGAACTAATCAGGAACAGAAACGCCAGAGAGATAGTGAACCGCCGAAGCCACCTGTAAACAGGGCCTTTCCAAAACATTACCGGGATACCCTGCAGCAGGCGGTAAGCGGCCCCCAGGTATCCGAGTGCAAGTAGGATGACCAGCCCCTCCTCTACAAATTGTCCGCAGGGAGCGATCACTTCCTGCCAAATCCAGCTTTTATAGGCCGCACTCCTGAAGCCAATCGACAAATAAAAAAGGAATTGTAGCACCGGGAGGACAAAGTGGGGCAGGTGCCGGCGTTGCAGGCTGAAGGAAGGCTGTAGCCTTGACCGTACGAAAAAGTAAAAGAGCGGCCCAAGGCTCAGGCTGAAATTGATGGGGATGAAATACAGGAATTGATACTGCGCATAGATGCCCGCCATAGCAAAGAGGCCATTGCTGAGCGTTAGCGCGTAGAGGATCAGCAGCACGGCCAGCAGCAAATTAGATTGCCGAATTCCCGCTTGTCGCAAAAACAGCTGAACCCCCACCACAAGACAAAGCAGTATGCCAAACCCGGATAGGAAAATGGCGATCAGGTCAGGGATTGCGATAGTCATAAAAGTGGCCTACCCCTCCGACAACAAATCCGGCATCAAACCCGATAAAATCTCCCTCATTTTGGGCTCCGCGCTCTGCGCCACCGCTATAACTTCATCCACGGTGGTTTCCGTGAGTTCCTCGATCGGGTAGCATTGGTTGGTCGCTACGGAGAGGACCAGGACGGGGAGGTTGGCATGGCGTGCCACAATCACCTCGGGCACGGTAGACATGCCCACAAGGTCTGCGCCCACCACATGAGCGAATTTGTACTCTGCAGGGGTCTCCAGGTTAGGGCCCTGCAGGCTGAGGTAGACGCCTTCATGGGCGCGTATGCCCAGTTTCTTCGCCACAGCGAGCCCTTTGGCATTCAGGCTGCGGTCGTAGGCGTTGAGCATATCAGGGAAGCGCGGTCCCAGGCGCTCGTCGTTTTCGCCCCGCAGCGGATTCTCTGGGTGTAGGTTGATGTGGTCGCGGATGAAGACAATATCACCAGCTTTAATACTGGCGTTGACACTACCTGCCGCATTGGAAATGACCAGGCGCTGAACGCCCATCGCTGCCATGACCCGCACCGGAAAAGTAATCTGTTTGGCAGTGTACCCTTCGTAGTAGTGGAAACGTCCCGCCATAGCTATCACCGGCATGCCCTGCAGGTGCCCGAAGACCAGTTTGCCTTTGTGGCTCTGTACCGTCGAGACCGGAAAGTGAGGGATATCGGCATAGGCAATCTCTGCTTCGGTCTCGATGTGGTCGACCAGATTGCTGAGGCCAGTGCCCAGAATGATGCCTACCTTGGGTGGTGTTGCGGTTTTCCCCTTGATGAAAGAAACCGCTTCTTGTATTTGATCAAAAAGTGGTGTTGACATAAAAATATAGGTGACTGAGAACGGAGCCTGTTAATCCACGATCATTTTTTCGCGGTCGAGCTCCTGTTGTACGATATTTTCCGGTAGTTCGATGTGCTCGTATTCCTGATTGCGAAGCTGTGGGATGTACCCGGCTTCGCGAATGGATTCCTGTATGCCATCAGCCGTAAAGCGGAATCGGGCACCGGCAGCGGAGACCACATTTTCCTCAATCATAATGGAGCCAAAGTCGTTGGCTCCAGCGTGGAGGCAGAGCTGTGCGACCTGTTTGCCCACCGTCAGCCAGGACGCCTGAATGTTGGTGATGTTGGGCAGCATGATGCGGCTCATGGCGATCATGCGCACGTACTCATCGCCTGTACAGGTGTTGCGTGCCCGCTTGAGGCGCTTGAGGATGGTGTCCTCATCCTGGAATGGCCAGGGAATGAAGGCAATAAAGCCCTTGGCACCCTCCGGTTTCATCGCTTGCACTTCACGGATGCGCACCAGGTGGTCCATGCGTTCCCAGTTGGTTTCGATATGGCCGAACATCATCGTGGCAGAGGTGGTCAGCCCGACGTTGTGGGCCGCGTGCATAATATCCAGCCATTCCTGCCCGCCACATTTTCCTTTGGAGATGAGGCGGCGTACCCGGTCGGCCAGTATTTCAGCCCCGGCGCCCGGCAGCGAGTCGAGCCCGGCGTCTTTCAGTGCCTGCAGCACTTCGGTATGCGTACTGCCTTCCAGCTTGGTGATGTGAGCAATCTCGGGCGGTCCCAGGGCATGGAGTTTGAGGTCCGGGTACAGCGCTTTGAGCTGTTTAAACAAGTCGACGTAGAAGGCCAGCCCAAGGTCGGGGTGGTGCCCGCCCTGCAACAGCAACTGACGGCCGCCGTAAGCATAGAGCTCGTCTATCTTTTTTTGGTACTCCTCAATGCTTGTCGTGTAGGACTCTTCGTGCCCTGGGCGCCGGTAGAAGTTGCAAAACTTGCAGTTGGCGATACAAACGTTGGTGGTGTTTGAGTTGCGGTCAATAATCCAGGTCACTTTATTGTGCGGCACGTGCTGCTTGCGCAGTTTGTGGGCAACATGCATAAGCTCGGCAGTGGAGGCATTTTCGAAAAGAAATACCCCTTCCTCGGTGGAGAGGTGCTCAAGGTTGAGGGCACGGTGGAGCAATTCGTCGACTTTCATCATGGTCTTTTTCCTTGCGTCAATAATTATTGATCAAACAAATATAGGGCAGGCTGGTTTGGCCGGGGCTACAATCCGTTCAAAAATAATTGAAAGCCTAAGGATTCTACAAAAATCGCATGTGCTGCGATCAAATATGCCGCAGTGTGTTGCTTTTCAGTAATTAAGGATGTATATTTGCGGAATAAGACAGCAAAACTCAAAAAGAGGGAACGCCAAAACGTTCCCTCTTTTTGTTGCAGTTGTTTAAAAGAGAGCTAAAAAACGCTGAGATCCCGTGGTAGAAGATAAAATTGCCGCCCTGCTGGAAGAGAAATTCCGTGAAGATGCTTTTGCCGATTGCTTTTTGGTTGACCTGAAACTGCATGCGCACAATAAGCTGGATGTGTTCCTGGACAGTGACTTTGGGATCACCTTCGAAAAGTGCCATAAAATCAGCCGTTACCTGGAGCAATACCTGGATGAAGAGCAATGGCTGGGTGAAAAGTATGTGCTCGAGGTTTCATCACCCGGCATCTCTCGCCCGCTAGTGATGCAGCGGCAGTACCCACGTAACATCGGCCGCAAAGTCGAAGTGAAACTCAACGATGGTGATAAGCGCACAGGCACCCTCATTGAAGTGGAAGAAGATCATATCGTCTTGGAAGAGAAAGTGCGGGTACAAGAAGGCAAGCGTAAAAAAACAGAAGTGGTGGAGACTGAAATCTCCTTTAGCAGCATAGAGCACACGAAAGTTAAGGTTACATTTTAAAAATTTTAGCAGGCGGTTAGCACACCGCCATTAAATAGCATTGAACCATGATGAATCTGGTGGAAACCTTCTCGGACTTTAAAACCGGGAAGAATATAGATCGCCCTACAATGGTCCGCGTACTGGAAGACGTTTTCCGGACGCTCATCCGTAAGAAATTTGGTACGGATGAGAACTTTGACGTCATCGTGAACACTACCAAGGGTGACCTGGAACTCTGGCGCGTACGGGAGATTGTTCCCGATGGTGAGGTAACGGATGACCGTAGCCAAATTTCTATTTCTGAAGCCCTTTCTATTGATGAGGACTATGAAATCGGTGAAGAATGCTACGAGCAGCTCCACCTGGAGGACTTCGGTCGCCGGGCGATTATGGCTGCCCGCCAGACGCTGATTTCCCGTATCATGGAGCTAGAGAAGGACGAAATTTACCGCAGCTACAGCGAGCGTATTGGCGAAGTTGTAGTGGGCGAGGTGCATCAGATTCTGAAGCGGGAGTTCCTGGTCTTAGATGATGCTACCGGCAATGAGCTCGTGCTGCCCCGCACCGAGACTATCCGCGGTGACTTTTTCCGTAAGGGAGATATGGTACGCGGCGTGATCAAAGCGGTGGAAATGCGCAATAATAACCCGGCTGTAGTCATGTCCCGTACGGATGCGCTGTTCCTCGAGAAACTCCTGGAGCAGGAAGTCCCTGAAATTGAGGACGGCTTGATTACCATCCGCCGTATCGAGCGCATCCCTGGTGACCGTGCGAAAGTAGCGGTAGAGTCTTACGACGACCGTATTGACCCGGTAGGTGCCTGTGTGGGTATGAAAGGTTCCCGTATTCATGGTATCGTGCGCGAGCTGCGCAATGAGAACATCGACATCGTCAACTTTACCAATAATGAAACGCTTTTCATTCAGCGTGCACTGACGCCGGCCAAGATTACTCGAATTGACTTGAATCAGGAAACCAAGCGGGCGGAGGTCTTTTTGGAGCCCGACCAGGTTTCTTTAGCGATTGGTAAAGGCGGTACGAACATCAAGCTGGCCAGCCGCCTGGTGGGCTATGAGATTGATGTTTATCGCAATCAGGTTGAAGAGATTGAGATCGACGACGTCGATTTGGAAGAATTCACGGATGAGATTGATGGCTGGGTAATTGAGTCCCTCAAAGCCATTGGCTGTGATACGGCCCGGTCTGTATTAGAGCTTAGCAAAGACGAATTGCTGCGCCGTACCGACCTGGAAGAAGAGACCGTGGCAGAGGTTCTGGGCATTCTTGCAGCAGAATTTGAAGATTAATTAAGCATATTGGGAACTCGTGCGCCGCTTTTGGCGTTCGGGTTTTGTGAAAAGCGGTATAAAAGCCTTCAGTCTGAAGGCTTTTTGCTGTTTTACCGTGTAGATTTTTACAGATTAGAGGTTAATCCTCTTATCTTTGCGGTCAGATCAGGCTCTTCTAATTGAGAAAGCCCTCTTACTAAGCCTGATTATTGTAGCGTAGGTTGAAAGCTTTTGGTATGTTACTTTCTATTTTATTCATCCAAAAAAGATAGTAAGATATGTAAAGGAAAAGAGAAGCTCTTGCCTATCTGCAGACGTTGCAAAAAGTACTAAAACTTTATAATGGCGAAACGTTTAGTTAAGATAGCTAAAGAATTAAATGTTGGAACCTCTACCATCGTAGAGCACCTTACTAACAATGGGTTCGAGATCGAGAACAAGCCTACCGCTAAGATCTCGGATGAAATGTATACTGAGCTCCTCAAGGAATTCCAGAAGTCTATCGCTATCAAAGAGAAAGCCGATCAGTTGGTGATTGGCAATCGCCCCTCCGCAGAAGAACCTGAAAAAGGGGAACACAAAATGCCGGAAAAGTCTGCTCCCAAGCCCAGGGAAGAAGTTAAAAAGCCAGTCGCGAAAGTGTCGCCTCCTGTTGAGAAGACGACCCCCGCCACAGAAAAGCCTGCTGCTCCAAAACCTCCTGCTGCTCCTGAGAAAGCTCCATCGCCTGAAACCAAAGCGAAGCCCGAAGAGGAAAAAACCGAACAGCCTGCTGAAAAGAAAACGGGGCTGAAAGTATTGGGCAAGATTGATCTGGATGCGCCTAACAAGGGCAAGAAACAACCGGCTGAACCGCCGAAAGAGCCCAAAGCAGAACCGCCAAAAGCGGAAGCTGAAAAAGCAGAAAAGGAAGAACCTGTAGCACCCAAGCCTGAAACACCTGCCAAGCAGGAGCCGGCCGAAGAAAAACCGGCCGCCAAAAAAGAGGTGCCCGAACCTAAGGAAGAGGCTAAAGCTCCTGAAAAGGAGGACTCCAAAACGGAAGCCCCTAAACCTGAAGAAGCTCCGGCTGCAAAAGGGGACGTGCCCTCTAAGCCAGATAAGGCTGATGATGCACCTGAACAAGCACCAGAACAGGAACAAGCAGCAAGCTCTGACGAAAAGTCCAAGCCAGCTGCAGCAGAAGCTTCACCAAGCAAAAAAGAAGCTGGCGCTTCTGATAAAGCAACTGAAACTGGTGACGCGGCAGCTTCTCAGCCGAAAGGAGTGGTCAAAGCGGAAGCTCCTGAACTTCGCGGTCTCAAAATTTTGGGTAAAATCGATGTAGATAAAGTAGATCGGTCTAGCCGGAAGAAAAAGAAGAAAGAGGAACCAAAGAAAGAAGGGACCACTGGGTCTTCAAATGATGAGCCTCGTAAGAAGCGTCGCAGAAAGCGAAAAAAGGTTGCCGCTCCTTCTGATAGTGGCTCAGGAAAGTCTGGAACGGCTAAAGGCGGGCGCCGCAGCAACAATAAGCGAGGCCGCAAAAAAGACGATGAAGTCAAGGAGGTTTCTCAAAAGGAAATTGAAGATAAAATCAAGGCTACCATGGCCCGGATATCCGGGGGCGGCACTAAGCGTAAACGCCAAAAGCTGCGCCGTGATAACCGTGAACGCCTTAGAGAGCGTCAGGAAGAGCGGGAGCAGGAAATGGAAAGCAAGTTCCTGGAAGTCACAGAGTTCATCTCTGTTCAGGAACTGGCCAATATGATGGACGTAGGGGTCACCGATGTCATCACCACTTGTATGAACCTGGGTGTGATCGTTTCCATCAATCAGCGTCTTGATGCAGAAATTATTGAGCTGGTCACCGAAGAGTTCGGCCACGAAGTGAAATTCATCAATGCCGGTGAAGAAGATGAGGAGGAAGAAGAAATCATCGACGATCCGGAAGATCTGGAGCCCCGCGCCCCAATCGTAACCGTTATGGGTCACGTTGACCACGGTAAAACGTCATTGCTTGACTATATCCGTCAGGAGAAAGTGGCCGATGATGAAGCCGGTGGTATTACACAGCACATTGGCGCCTATGAAGTGAACCTCGGTGATGAAGATGATATCACGAAAAAGATTACTTTCCTGGATACACCTGGTCACGAAGCCTTTACGGCCATGCGTGCCCGTGGTGCCAAGGTTACCGATATTGCGGTGATTATCATCGCTGCAGACGATAACATCATGCCTCAGACCAAGGAGGCTATCAGTCACGCACAAGCGGCAGGTGTCCCTATGGTCTTTGCGATCAACAAAGTAGATAAGCCGGGGGCACAACCCGAACGGATCAAGCAAGAGCTGGCTTCTATGGACTTCCTGGTGGAAGAGTGGGGCGGTAAATATCAGTCTCAGGATATCTCAGCGAAGACCGGTCAGGGTATTGACGATTTGCTGGAAAAAATCTTGCTCGAAGCGGAACTGCTCGAGCTTCAGGCCAACCCTGACCGTGAAGCGGTGGGGGCAGTTATCGAAGCCTCTCTTGATAAAGGGCGGGGCTATGTTACTAAGATTCTGGTGCAGACAGGTACGCTCAAGATTGGTGACCCGATGGTTGCTGGTGAGCATTCAGGTAAGGTGAAAGCGATGTTCAATGAGCGCGGAAAGCGTGTGGATGAAGCTGGGCCTTCGAGTCCTGTTCTGGTACTGGGTCTGGGCGGAGCACCACAGGCTGGTGAGCGTTTCCGGGTGATGGAAAATGAGCAGGAAGCACGAACATTAGCTACTAAGCGGGCTCAAATCTCCAGAGAACAGGCCAACCGGGCTACGAAGCGTATCAGCCTGGATGAAATCGGCCGCCGACTGGCACTGGGTAACTTTAAGGAGCTTAACCTGATTGTCAAGGGTGACGTAGATGGCTCTGTAGAGGCATTGTCAGACTCCCTGATCAAGCAGTCTATCGAGTCCATACAGGTGAATGTGATCCACAAAGCTGTAGGTCAGATCATCGAATCTGATGTACTATTAGCCTCTGCTTCTGATGCTATTATCATTGGTTTCCAGGTTCGTCCATCCATGGGCGCCCGAAAGCTGGCGGAGCGGGAAGGTGTTGAGATCAATACCTACTCCATTATCTACGAAGCAATCGAGGAAGTCCGTGCCGCTATCGAAGGCATGCTTGAACCAACCAAAGAGGAGAATATTACTGCTCAGGTAGAGGTTCGCGAAACCTTCAAGATTAGTAAAGTGGGTACCGTTGCCGGCTGTTTCGTACAGGAAGGCAAGATCAACCGCAACTCGCTGATCCGAATCATCCGCGATGGCATTGTGATCTATCCGGTGAAAGAAGGTCAGACAGCCGAGCTCTCTTCCCTCAAGCGTTACAAGGATGACGTTCGGGAAGTGAAGTCTGGTATGGAGTGTGGTTTGTCGGTCAGAAACTACAATGACATCAAAGTAGGTGACATTATTGAAGCCTACGAGATCGTAGAAATAAAGCAGACGCTGGATTAAATCCGGGAGCTGAATTTGATATACAAAAAGGCGCTTTCCGCAAATTTGCAGAAGGCGCCTTTCTCGTTGGGTATCACAAAGTGCCTGGCCTAACTATTGTGCGATCATCATATCACTGTAGGATACTTCGATGAGGTCTTCAACCTTTATTTTGAAGAGGTCCAGGTAATACTGACACTGCTCCCTGAGTTTTTCCTCTCCGATGTCACCATCTCTGTCAATGGCTTCAATCTCAACAAAGGAGCCCAGGTGCTCCACTTCATCCACGTGGAATTTTACATTTTCGATGAAGTAAATGGACCGTCGTTTAGTCACTACGGCTAAAACAGGTAAAGCCTGCTGCAATACATCTTTCAGCTCGGCACCGCTTTCTGTTTTGTACAATGATACATCAGAGCGCTTCGGGCCGGCTTGATTATTACGGAAATAATGGATTAACGCGTTTTCAATATTGCCCTGTCGAAGTTTTAGGCGGCCCTTGTCGACTTTGAAATAAGTATCTGTTTGTTTGTCGGTTCCAAGAAACTCTGCTTGTTGAGCAGCGAGGAGCGCGTGTATCTCTGCCGGATTTTGAGAACGGGCCTTTATTTCTACATTAATTCTTTGCATGGGCTTTATGTCTTTTCGATCTGATTAAACCGCCCAAAATTACGAATAGCCCCACTAGAAACAGGCATATCCACCACAGAAAATCATTGGAAGAGAGAGAAAGCGGAGACATATCGCCCTGAGCTATATAACCGGCCCAGAAAAAGGGGTGGGCGGCACGGGCTGTTGCGCTGTTTAGGTAATCCAGTTTTGCATTTCTCAAGGCGGCGTCCTTGTTTGCTCCAGCGTGCAAATACTTGTAGAAACTGCCCATCAGATTGGCAGAAGCCTGGTCGCTCACGCGCCATAGGGTGGTAATGAGGCTTTTGGCACCTGCCCTGGAGAAAGCTTGGGAAAGGCTGATGACCCCTTCTCCTTTAGACAGCTCTCCAAGCCCTGTCTCGCAAGCGCTCAGGACGACCATATCGGCAGAAAGGGACATGAGAGAAAGCTCACTGGCGTATAAGCGGTTGCTCATAGTAGTGTCGTCAGGCACTTCGGTAAAGCAAAGGTAGGAGTACACCCCTTTTTCGTCGTTGGCTTTAGCGTGGGTTGCCAGATGTAAAGCCTGATACTTGGCTGCATTTTGTAAAAAAGCCTCTTTAGTCGCCGCTTCTGCATGAAAACTCTTGGCGGCAAAGAATTCGGAAATCTGTGCTATTTCTTTTTTATTAGCGAGCAGCGGGCCAAACTCGCGTCTTCGACTGGCCACGGTTTCAGACATGACTGGGCTGTCGCTGAAGGTGGGAGCGAAGCCTAAAACAGCCGACCGTTTAGGCTGCTTAACCTGCGGTTTTTGAATGAAATCGTATGGTGAGTACGCATAACTGATCTGATGGTCCTGAATGAGATAGGGGTATTCCCGAAAAGGGGTGTTGAGTCCGGGCTTTTCCCGGAGCAAGACATCGAATGGTAAATACGCTACCCAGTTGTCCGGAACAACCAATAGCCGGTGTGGGAGCAGGCTGTCTACCGGCTGCAACAGCTGTTGATACAGCCAGTATGCGCTATTGATATACTGCTCCACCAAATCATCAGAGGGGTGCAGTGCCCACTCGTAGAGCGCATCCCGCATAGTATTCACCTGCTCGGCAAAGCCTTCCGGAATTTCCGTATGATACAGTACGATATTATTCCCATCCAGCAGGAATAAAAAGATATACTGATACCCAATGAAGTACTGTACCATTGCCCGGCTATCTTTCCGTAGCTGGGCTTGTACAAGGTCGGGAGAGGGCGGCTCCGGGATGTCCCACATCTGTTGCATTTTGGGGAAAGCCTGCTCAAGGCTATCCAGAAATCTCAGGTATTCGTTTTTCGCCAGTAGGGAGGAATCGGAAAGAAGGGAAGATACATTCCCGGCTTCTTGTTGTTCATAAAGCCGGTTTTCTAAAGTGACGTAGTGCTTTCGCAAATCGTACCGGCGCTGCAGGAGGCCAGCCGGGAAAAATTGCTCAGTGGCAACATTTTGAGCAGCCTCCCGCACATGAATAGCCTTGCCACGCCCGGCAACCCTGAAGGCTTCCTCCAGGTATTTTGGATCTTGGGTTTCTTCGTACAGTTTTTTCCGTACATAAATGGCCTCTTCATACATATAATAAAACCGGTCGATGAAGTACCGGGAAGAGGTGGGGCTTAGGTTCTTGCTCATGTATTCGAGCAAGTCCAGGTATTGTTCCTGATACCCGTAGGAGGTGTGCAGGTTCTCAACAGTGCCGCCGTCAGCGTAGTGGAATTGCTCGTTTTGGGCTAGGAAGTGTAGGGTGATTAGTATACTTACTAGGCCTGACTCATTCCGGTCATAAGGGAAAGGAGCACGCGGATCGAACCCTTTAAGCTTAAGGGCTTTTTTTAAGTACTTGTCAGCATTCTGATAATTTTCAGACCAAGTGTATGTTGTGCCTAGGTTTATATATGCACTCGCTCTTGACTCCACGTCTATATTGGGATTCGCAAGAGCTTCATTATAATATTGAATGGTTTTCTGGTATTGGCCATCGAAATAATAGATTTTGGCCAACTTGCTTAATACTAAAAATCGGGTGGAGGATGTAAAATGGTCTGGAGCATTCTTGATCTCAGATAAAAAGGCTAAAAGTATGTTGGCGGCTTTGCTTCTTTGGTTTATTCTTTCATAGTACTTCGCTAGAGTAAGTTTGTAAGGACGATAACACCTCCTTTCGTAGGAGGAACAGTATATTTTTGCGCTATCAAGAAAGGGCTTAGTTTCAGAAATTTGCCTGTTCTGCAGCCTGAGAATCGCCAGGGACGAAAACACATCTCCCCTTAGTTCATCCTCGTCTGGTAAGTCCTCGTTATCCAGTAAGTGAAAACAGTTGTTATATATATTCTCAGCCTTTTCTATGTTATTAAAGTTCCGATATGCAATAGCAGTTCTCCACATTACGGTGAACTTGTCTTCCAAATTGACCCAATCCGGGTGCGAGCGGGCGATAGATAGATATAATTCTCCCAGCAGCTCTGCTTCTTTTTCGGCACCTGTATAGCCCGAGAGTATAAAATTGCTCCAAACCAGTGGAATCATAAGCTGCTTTGGGTGGGCCTTTTCTAATTCGGGCAGTTGGGGCAAGAAAAATTGTTTGATATGCTCAATCGCTTCTCCCTGCTTTTGTGCTTTTAGGAGGCTTTTCATATCAAGCCCATATTCCTCTAAATTGCCTTCATCTAAGAATGTTCCATAGGGATACTTTTCTTCTAAATTGAGGGTAGAGGTTTGAGCAGCGAGCTGAAAAAAGCCAAAAGAAAAAATAGCAAGAAAGGTTTTGATAGTTTGTAGAGCGCTCATCTTGATCAGATTTTAGTGGATGTGTTATTGTTTAGGTTAGATGTCTGGTTCAGAGCATGCTACAAAATAATATTTTTCAATAACAAAAAAAAGACCCACAGCCCGAAGGGCTGCAGGTCTTTATCTGCTTAAGCGTTAAATGACCGCTTTTACTTACTTGTCATCATCGCTCTTATTGTCGGTATCGTCATTGTCCTCAAGCTGATCTTTCAGCTGGCTGAACACGTCGAGGTCGCCCAGTGTGGATTTCTCAACGGTAGACTGCTGCTTCTTAACGGCCTGACGAGTCTGCTTGCGCTCTTCCTGCTTCTCTTTGCGTACTTCATCCTTCGCTTCGCGGCGGATGTCATCAAGGTAGCGCATGTGAGAAACCAGAATACGCTTGTCATCACGGTTGAACTCAATCACCTTTACGGTCAGTGTTTCGTCTACCTCAGCAAGCTGACCATCCTCTTTACGGATGTGCTTGATGGGGGCGAAAGCTTCCAGGCCGTATGGCATCTGCACAATCGCTCCACGGTCGTCGCGGCGGACGATGGTGCCTTCGTGGTAAGAGCCTACCGGGAATACATTCTCGAACGTATCCCATGGGTTCTCTTCCAGCTGTTTGTGGCCGAGTGAGAGTTTACGGTTGTCCTTATCGATTTCGAGGATCATGATGTCGATGTTCTCGCCCACTTTTGTAAACTCAGATGGGTGAGAGAATCGCTTGGTCCAGGAAAGGTCAGAAATATGGATCATACCACCAATGCCTTCCTCAAGCTCGACGAATACGCCATAAGGGGTGAGGTTTTTCACTTCACCAGTGTGGCGGCTGCCCTCGGGGAAGTTATTTTCAATCTCGCTCCAGGGATCCTTAGACAATTGCTTGATAGAAAGGGACATCTTGCGGTCTTCCCGGTCAATGGTCACAATCTTGGCATCATACTCCTGGTTGAGCTTGAAGTACTCGCGGGCATTGATCGGCTGATTGCTCCAGCTTACCTCAGATACGTGGATCAGGCCTTCTACGCCCGGCTGAATTTCAAGGAATGCACCGTAGTCTTCGATGTTAACGATTTTACCTTTGACAGTAGAACCTTCTTTAACTTCTTCAGTGAGCACTGACCAAGGATGCGGCTGCAGCTGCTTCAGACCCAGGGAAATCCGCTTCTTGTTCTCGTCAAAGTCGAGCACCACCACGTTGATTTTCTGGTTGAGCGACAGCACCTCGCTTGGGTGGCTGATGCGGCCCCAGGAAATATCCGTGATGTACAGCAGGCCGTCTACGCCACCAAGGTCGAGGAACGCACCGAAGTCGGTGATGTTCTTCACGAGGCCTTCGAGTACCTGACCTTTTTCGAGGCTGGCAATGATGGCTTCACGCTGCTCGGCGAGATCGCTCTCGATGAGTGCTTTGTGAGAAACCACCGCGTTTTTGATCTGCTCGTTGATCTTAACCACTTTGAATTCCATGGTCTTGCCAACGTATGAATCGTAATCGATGATTGGCTTGATGTCAATCTGAGAACCAGGAAGGAAGGTTTCCAAACCACTGCAGTCCACGATAAGACCACCTTTGGTTTTGCTGATGACGGTGCCTTTGATGACAGTGCCGTTTTCGTAGGAGTCTACGATGTCCTCCCATGCACGCAGCAGCTTAGCTTTGCGGCGGGATAGAACCAGCTGTCCACGGGCATCCTCCTGCTGTTCTACGTATACGTCGATTTGGTCGCCGGGGGCGAGATCTGGCGTGTCGCGGAATTCAGAGGTAGGAACGAGGCCATCAGACTTAAAGCCAATGTCCAGTACCACATCACCATCGCTGATAGCGGTTACCTTACCTTTAACGATTTCGTTTTCCAGGACAGAAGTCAGCGTTTCCTCATACTGGCTTGTCAGCTCTTTGCGCTGCTCTTCAGAATAAGCGAGGCCAGAACGGCGGTCAGCAGACCAGTCGAAGTCGTCGTGTGCAGTTTCTGCAACAACAGGCTCTTCCTCTTCTTCTTCCTCTTCTTCGTCCTCGTCTTCTTCGCTTTCGTCCTCAGCGTCTTCATCATCAGCTTCGGCTACAGGAGCAACTTCTTCTTCTGTAGTTTCTTCTTCTGTTTCAGCTGATTCTTCTGTTTCAGCTGATTCTTCTTCAGCAGCAGGAGCTGTTTCCTCCTGTGTTTCTTCTTCTTTTTTTGCAGCGGGAGTGGTCTCCTCTTGCTGCTCAGCGGGCGTTTGCTCTTGCCCTTCTTCTTTTTCGAGATCTTTGTCGTCTAGCATTGAAAGAATGCTTTTGGTTAAAAAATAGGATGAATAACGGGGTGTTTACATCTTGGAAAGACTTACCACCCCCATTAAGCGGGGCAAAGGTACTGCAATAAATCAGGAAATGAAAATAAAAAGCCTTGTAAGTTAAGAACTTATGCAAGGTAGTTTGGGAATGGAACAAACGCAGACTTTATTTGTCCTGAAAGGGAGTTGCCCATCATAAATGAGCCATTGTCTAAAAAGTGCGTACAAATTGCTTATTTTAGGCACTCCTGAAGTACAGCGATAAGCATAACCAAAACGTAAAAAACCAGAGTACAAAAAATTATGAGTGACCAAAGGCCGTGGCTGAAGAATTACCCAAGCGGTGTTCCTGCCAACATCAACCCTGATGAATATTCCACCCTTGTGGAAATGTTCGAAGATACTTTCAAAAAATTTAGCCGCCGGGTGGCCTTCTCTTGTATGGGGAAGGAGCTGTCCTTTGCAGAAATCGATAAGCATTCCAAAGCATTTGGAGCCTATCTGCACTCCCGCGGTTTGGAGCCAGGGGACAAAATCGCGCTCATGATGCCCAACCTCCTGCAGTATCCCATTGCGCTTTTCGGTGCGCTGCGGGCAGGGCTTATTGTGGTCAATACCAATCCGCTCTACACACCGAGAGAAATGCGGCATCAGTTTACGGATTCCGGAGCGAAGGCCATTGTTATTGCCGAGAACTTTGCCTCTAACCTGGAGAAAATCATTGGTGATACCAATATCACAACAGTTATCACTACGAGCATTGGAGAAATGCTGGGCTTTCCCAAAAAGCATATCGTCAACTTCGTAGTCCGAAACATCAAAAAAATGGTGCCGGCATTCGATATCCCGAATACGGTTAGTTTTTCGGATGCGCTGAAGCAGGGCAAGCGGTTTACCCTCAAGCAGCATAAGGGGAATGCCGAGGATGTCATCCTGCTACAATACACTGGCGGTACTACCGGCGTGGCTAAAGGAGCGATGCTGACCAACCGCAACCTCATTGCCAATATGCAGCAGATACGGGCCTGGATGATGCCTTTCCTCAAGGAGGGCGAAGAGGTCGCGCTCAATCCATTGCCCATGTACCACATCTTTGCCTTTTCGGTCAACTGCCTGGCTTTGATGAGCATCGGTACCACCAACGTGCTCGTGACGAATGCCCGGGACCTGCCTTCCGTTATCAAAGCTATGAAGGACTATCCGGTCACGCTCGTTACAGGGGTGAATACGCTCTTCAATGCGCTGATCAACCATAAAGATTTTAGCTCCGTAGATTTCAGCACGCTCAAGGTTACCGTTGGGGGGGGCATGGCGGTGCAGCGCTCCGTAGCAGAAGCATGGCAGAAAGTAACCGGCTGCCAGCTTTCCGAAGGCTATGGCATGACGGAATCCTCTCCTGTAGTGAGTGTGAACCCGCTCGATAATACCGGCCGTATTGGTACGATTGGCTTGCCAGTCTCCTCTACCGATGTCCGCATCGTGGATCAGCAGGGCAATGTGCTGGGCTATAATCAGCCTGGCGAGTTGCAGGTCAAGGGGCCACAGGTTATGAAAGGCTACTACAACCGCCCGGATGAGACCAATAAAACACTTGTGGATGGATGGCTTTGCACTGGTGACATCGCGGTGCTCGACGAAGATGGGTTCATGCAGATCGTAGACCGCCAAAAGGATATGATCTTGGTATCGGGCTTCAATGTATACCCGAATGAGGTGGAAGAAGTGGTGGCTTCTCATCCCAAAGTCCTGGAATGTGCGGCCGTTGGCTTACCAGATGATAAATCGGGCGAAGTGGTCAAGGTTTTTGTCGTCCGTAAAGACAACAGCCTTAAGGAAAAAGAACTGATCGAGTACTGCCGGGGCGAGCTGACCGGCTACAAAGTGCCTAAGCAGGTGGAGTTCCGCAAGGAGCTGCCTAAAACGAATGTAGGCAAGATCCTGCGGCGCGAGCTCAGGGATGAAGCAAAGAATTAATAAATACGTAGACAGCCCGGTCCGTTTCACGGCAAGGCCAGGCTGTTTTTTCTAAAGCATAAAGCATGGCTTCTGAAAAATTTGACGCAGGTAGTGCGCCCAAACCGGTAGGGCTTTATCCGCACGCCCGGCGGGTGGGCAATTTGCTGTTTTTGTCAGGGATAGGCCCCAGGGACCCGAAGACGGATGGTGTGCCGGGGTTGGAGCGGTCCTCAAGTGGCAACTACACGCGGTTTGATTTTGAAGCGCAGTGCCATTCTGTATTTCAGAATGTCCGGCGGGTGTTGGAGGACAGTGGCGCTGAATGGGAAGACTTAGTGGATGTGACGGTTTTTCTTACGGACATGAAGCGGGACTTCCACACCTACAACCGGGTGTACGCCGAGTACTTCAAAGACCATCAGCCCTGCCGTACCACCGTCGGTATTGACAGCCTGCCAACGCCTATTGCCATTGAACTGAAATGCATTGCGGTGGTGGAAGGCTAGGGCCGGAAATCTGTTTTCAGGGCTTTGCGCCTTTGGTGCCGCTGTTGGGCAAGCTCCAGCAACCGCTCGATCAGGCCTGAGTAGCTGAGCCCCGCTGCTTCCCAGAGCTGAGGGTACATGCTGATATCCGTAAATCCGGGCAGCGTGTTGACTTCGTTGACGTAAATGTCGCCTTCGGGCGTCAGGAACATATCCACGCGCGCCATCACTTCACATTCCAGTGCTTTAAAAGCGCTCAATGCAATGGCTTGAAGGCGCGGCAGCTCTTCCGGTCTGACTTCCGTGGGGATCAGCAGTTTTGCCGTGTCAGGATCTTCATACTTGGCATCAAAGGAATATTCTTCAGGGGTAATGATTTCGCCAACCTCAGTGGCTTTTGGGGTTTCATTGCCCAGGATAGCGCATTCGACCTCCCTGCCTTTAATCATTTCTTCGATCAGGACTTTTTGGTCGTAAAGTAACGCATCTGCCACCGCGTCTTCAAACTGCTCCGCCCGGCTCACTTTGTGTACGCCTACGGAAGACCCCATATTGGCAGGCTTGATAAACACCGGGCTGCCCAGTTTGGCGGTGACTTGTTCATAGGTCCATTGCCCTGCCTCTCCCCTGCGGATAACAATATCCTGCGCCACTCTGACGCCTGCCTGCCGGAGTAGCCGTTTCGCCACGTCTTTGTCCATTGATACGGCAGAGCCAAGCACATCTGGCCCTACAAATGGAAGGTCGAGGGTACGGAGTAGTCCTTGCAAAACCCCGTCCTCACCTGTAGGCCCGTGCACGATCATAAAGGCGGCATCAGGCTGGGGCGAAAGAGGCTGAAGCGTATCCAAACGGAGGAATTGCCCGGTACTTTTACCCGGAATAATGGCCAGCTCAGGCCCGGCTTCTCCAACAAAGCGCCCCAGGCTGCCTTCTTCCTGCAGCCGCCACCGCCCTGCTCTGTCAATCCCAATAAGCACAACTTGAAAACGGTCCCGGCGGATTGCGGCCAGTATGTTTTTTGCAGAACGGACAGATATTTCGTGTTCCGGGGATTGCCCCCCGCAGATAACAGCTATGGTCTTCACAGGTTGATTAATTTTAGGGTGGCAAGATAGGGTAAGCCTGCTTTTGAGCGAAAAATTGTAAGTTTATTCTTTGAGCAAGCGAAGGTTTAAATTTTTATTGATGGACAGGATAATTCGTTTTTGGTGGATCGGGCTGTGCCTGTTACCCGCTTGGTGTGGTGCGCAGGTGCAATTGGTAGAGCATGGACAGCCGAAGGGCCGTATCATTATTGATCAGAACATTGCGGCCGATTCCATGGCTGCGGTACTGTTGCAGCGGTTTATTGGTGAGATGAGTGGGGCAGAACTGCCCGTTCAGGACTTTCGAAGTGCCTCCGGAGCCCGCCCTGGTGATGTGTTGATTGGCGCATTTCAGATAGATAGCTGGAGCAATCCGCCCGCTGTGATGGACAGCCTGGTGGAAGATGGCTTTTTGATCCATACCAGAGACGGCTACTTGCGTCTGCTTAGCGGCGGTGGCAACGGTAGCGTGTACGCGGCAGTTACCTTGCTGGATGACTTTTTGGGGATGGACTACTTTGCAAAAGAGGCCTACACCTTGACGCAACAGGCGGATATCCATCTGCCTGCGATGAGCCTGGAGGACCATCCTGCCTTTACTTATCGTCAGACCTTCAGCTACGGCCTGGAAGACCCCGTCTACAAGTACTGGTTCCGTCTGGAAGCACCGGGCGAAGCCTTTGCCGGCAATCTGTGGGTACACACCTTCGACCGGCTGTTGCCTTCTGATCAGTTTGGCGAAAGCCATCCGGAGTTCTACTCCCTGATCAAGGGCCAACGGCAGCCCGGCAAGGCGAGTCAATGGTGCCTGACCAACAGCGAGGTATTGGAGCGCGTAACGCAGCAGCTGGACTCGATATTTAAGGCCCACCCGGAGCACGATATTATTTCTGTAAGCCAGAACGATGGGAACTTCACCTATTGTACCTGTGACAATTGTACGGCGATAGATGAGCGGGAAGGTAGCCCAAGCGGTACGCTCATCCACTTTGTTAATCAACTGGCGGACCGATTCCCCGACAAGACCATTTCCACGCTGGCCTACCTGTACAGCATGCATCCGCCCAGGCACCTCAAGCCCCGTTCGAATGTCAACATTATGCTGTGCAGCATAGATGCCAAGCGGGAAGTGCCCCTGACCGATAATGCCACAGGGCAGGATTTCGTGAAGGCCCTCAAAGGCTGGGCGGAGATTTCAGACAATATTTTCGTCTGGGATTACGGGATCAATTTTGATAACCTGGTGGCTCCTTTTCCCAACTTTCACATATTGCAGCCCAACATGGAGCTGTTTCACCGGCATAATGTCCGAATGCATTTTGCACAGGTTGGAGGCAAGCGGGGAGAAGACTTTTCTGAGCTGCGGGCCTATATGCTCTCGCGCCTGCTCTGGAACCCCTATCAAAATGCGGATAGCCTGATGCTGGAATTTATGGAAGGCTACTACGGGGCGGCCGCGCCTCATCTGTACCAATATCAGAAGATGCTGGAAGCAGCCCTGCTTTCTAATGATATTCCACTCTGGATTTATGATACGCCGGTCTCGCATAAAGATGGCATGTTGCGTCCCCGCCTTCGCTCCCGTTATAATAAACTTTTTGACCAGGCAGAACGGGCAATTGAAGATCACCCTGAATTGTTGCGCAGGGTGAGACGTTCCCGCCTGCCGCTGCAGTATGCTGAGCTCGAGATTGCCCGCACGATGCCTGAACGTGACCCAGTCCGCCTGAACGTTATGCTCGATACCTTTGCCGCCCGCACCGTCCGCTACGGGGTGAAGACCTTAAACGAGCGCAATAACGCCCCGGGTGACTACTGCCGGCTTTACCGGGAGCGCTACCTGCGGAAACCGGAGGGCAACCTTGCAGCAGTTGCAAAAGTTATCTGGGAAGCGCCACCCTCTCCCGGGTACCTGAAAGGCGCCGCCGAAGCCCTAACCGATGAGCTCTACGGCGGAACGACCTTTGGCGACAGCTGGATCGGCTGGGAAGGCAGGGATGGCAGCTTTGTGGTAGACTTGGGTAAAGTGCAACCGGTACAGTCCGTGGAAACCGACTTCCTGCATCAGCTCGGAGCCTGGATTTTATTGCCAAAAAGTGTCACCTATACTGTCTCAGAAGATGGGGCCGCCTATGAGGCATTTGGCAAAGAGATCTTGCCGGAAGACCGGTCCCGGGAGGTCAAGTTTGTGGGCGTAAAGTCAGAACAGCCGGCGCCCGTTTCCGCCCGCTACATCCGGGTAGAGATAGAAGGCGTGAAGGTTTGCCCTTCCTGGCACTACGGGGTGGGGTATCCCGCCTGGTTTTTTGTGGATGAGGTGGTGGTGCGCTAGCCGTTGTCGGGGACGGATTACCGGTCTGGACTCCGAAGAAAATTATGGGCAAGTATACATCAGAACCGAGAAGATTGACGAATTTTAGGTGTTCTTGCCGCAGAGGCAGCTCCTGATCCATCCGAACGGACATTAGGCAATTGGTCGTGGGGGCAAAGGGAGTTTTCTGTCCTTGGCCCAGACCAGAACCTCCTGCCTTTAAGGTGGTCAAAGCGCAAAGGCGACGAGACACGGGCAAGCATTGAGTAGGTTTGCTGTGGCAAACCACTTAATCGTCAGTATAAATGCCTTCCAGGCTACCGTCTATTATCCGGATTTTATGCAAGCGATGCACTTTTTACTATTGATGGTGCTGGCAGGCACTACGTTACAGGCACAAGAGCCGCCACCTGAACTCCACATAGGTTACTTCGCGCCTTTTGGTGCACAAATTGGAGGCAGCGTTGCTTATGCAGATGTACTGAAACGACTGGGTGGCATGCACCAATGGTGGTGGCGGGCAGAAGCAGGCTATTTTGCCCAGCCTAATGTGTCTGACGGGATGTTTTTGCACCCTGAGGTTGAGTACCGCCCCTGTCGGCCGGGGCAACACTTTTATGGCTCCTTTTCCATTGGCAGCAGCCTGGCCTACACCCTTAGCAAGCGGGAAGGCACCCTGAACCTCGCCAATGGCGATATAGAATATCGAACGGAGGGAACCTGGTTTATTATACCACGCATCAGCCTGGGTATAGAGGTAGCTCCCCGGAAGAGATTGGGCGGTTATCTTCGTGCAAGTTACGGACAGCAGCTTGGAGGCGATAACGGAAGACAGGCCTTCTTCAGTGCATCTGCAGGACTGGCATTTAGCATGCATTCAAAACCATAACCTATGACCCGTAAAGCATTCATAGAAAAAGCCCTCAAAGCTGGTATTGGGCTGCCTTTCTTTTCTTCGCTTTTACTTGAATCCTGCAACCGCTACGATTTAGATCTCCCCGACCTGCACGGAACTTTCGAAGGCAAAGTCATTATCGTTGGTGCAGGCGCTGCCGGCCTAGCTGCCGGGCACCTTCTCCAGCGGTACGATGTTGATTTTGAGATCATTGAAGCGGCTCCGGTTTGGGGCGGGAGGATGAAAAAAATAACAGACTTTGCTGATTTTCCTATCGACCTTGGTGCAGAATGGATTCATACCCACCCTGCTATCCTGTCGGATATCCTCAGCAGCCCTGATATTAATGCGGACATCGACATCATCGTCTACAGCCCGCAAACCACCCAAACCTGGAACAACGGCCGGCTCAGAGACCACAATTACATCAGCAAGTTGTATTCTGAATGGAAATTTAAGCATACTACCTGGTTTGGTTTTTTTGAAGAGTACATCGTGCCTGGTCTTGAAGACCGCATTACTCTCAATACTCCGGTTGTGGAAGTAGACTATTCCATGGGTAAAGTACAGCTCAAAACGAAGACCGGGCAGGTATTGGAAGCCGATAAAGTGCTGCTCACCGTACCCATAAAAATATTGCAAAGCGAGCATATTGCTTTTGTGCCGCCCCTGGCAGAGGCTAAGACTGACGCGATCGGGCAGGTAAGCGTTGGGGACGGGATCAAAATTTTTGTAGAATTTCAAGACTGCTTTTACCCCGATATGCTTTCCTTCGGCCCCATACTGAAAGCGTTCCGGGAAGAGGAGAAATTTGTGTATAACGCCGCATTTGGAAAAGAATCGTCTCGCCATATACTTGGCCTCTTTGCCATCAATGAAAAAGCAACAGCCTACACCCAACTCGGTACGGATGCTGCTATCATAGAACAATTCCTGGCAGAGCTCGATGAGATATTTGAAGGGCAGGCCTCCGCCAGCTATGTACAGCACATCATTCAGAACTGGTCAGCTGAGCCCTACATTCAGGGGGCCTACTCCTATGATTTTGAAGACAAGCAGTGGCGGGTAGTCGAGGCCATTCAGGAGCCGGTGGCTGACCGGTTGTTCTTCGCGGGCGAAGCGTTATCCATTGACCATCAGGCAACGGTGCATGGCGCGTGTGCGTCTGCTTTTGATACGGTGGCTCGTATGTTGAAGGAGAGCTGATGGTTTTAGATAATGAACCCTTTGCGTTAATTACATCTCTGATGCAGGGTTGAAGGGGGCAGAAATGTTTTTAGTTGTTCAGGCGTGTGTACAGATGGATCACTAAAGCGGTCAAGCTTTTGGCTGTAAATAATGTAGACATACATTGTAATAGAGAGCGTTAAATGAGAGGGAGCAGCAAATTGCTGCCTCCCTCTTGTGGTCCCACTTGGGCTTGGTTGGTACTCTGGCAATACTTTGTTTATCAGTGGTTTGTGTTGATGGGGTTTGTTTTTGTACAAGAAAATGTACAAACAATACTTCCGAATAGGGGAGTATTGGCATAAAAAAGAGGGATCACTTTAAGCAATCCCCCTCGATCAATCAATGGATAACATGAACAACTTTGCAGTAAGAATAAGCACTTACTTTTTCTTGCGCATAGCCCTTCGAGTAAGCTCACAAATGGTCTTGTCCTTAGGCATAAAAGATGCTGATTCTATAATGTTAGAATTTTGCTTAGTCTTATTGTTGTTGCCTGACTTCCGGGCAATGCGTTCGGCATAATCCACAACTTTAGAGGCGATATTTTTGCCTGTAATGGTCTCAATGCCTTTTAGGCTTGCGTTGCCATTGATTTCGATAACATAGGGCTTGTTATTGTCCTCAACGTCACGCATAATATCTACTCCAGCGCATCCCAGGCCAACAGCGGAAGCAGAATCAATGGCCATTTGCTTTTCTTCTTCGGTAAGCTCAACGGTTTCGCCGTCTTTACTGATACTGTAGTTGGATCGGAAATCTCCATCAACGGAGAAGCGGCGGTAGGCTCCTACAACTTCTCCATCCACCACCCACACACGAATATCACTTTTGCGGTCATCGTCATTGGATGTGTTAATGTATTGCTGGAGCAATACCATGATATTTTGATGTGAGAACGATTTTAGTGTAGTGCTGCCTGCCAAAGGCGTTTCCAAAATGAATACTCCATTCCCCTGGCTGCCGGTAAGGGTTTTGGCTACCGTAGGCAATCCCCCTACAGTTTCTACCAGTTTGCCAAAATCTTCAGGCTTTTTCATCACTGTGGTTAGCGGCACTCTTACCCGGCGCTTACTCAGCAATTGGATTGTTTTCCACTTGTCAGAGGCGTTTAAGAGTCCTTCAGCTGATGCCGTCGAAGGAACGCCAATATTTACCGTCCAGTGTCGGATCACAGAAGAGCCGAACTCCATTCCTGTCCCAATTCTAGGGATAATTACATCAACCTGGCTTTTAAAAATTCTGCCCTCTTTCACATAGATTTTGTCATGGCCATTGACATTAGAGGTATGGATATAAAAGTCTGAGGGTTCCAGTACAGTGACTTCATGGCCTCGCCTTTCAGCTTCTTCTTTGATTCGAGTAGTGCTGTAGTTTTCTGGACTTGAAGCGATGATTAGAATGTTATTTTTCATGTAGAATTTGATTTTTGTGATAAAGCATTTTGAACGCCTTGATAGTGCCATTTTTGAACATCAAAAATGAATGATTCTCTGATCTGATTTTTGGACAATCTATCCAGGTTCGAGCTTCAATATATGCCAGCTACTGATCTGTGAGTAGGACAAGAAAAACAGAAATGGTTTCATTGATAATCAGTTAGTTATATGGTTGAAAGGGAAAAAGGGAAATGCTTAAACATATAGTGGAGGGGCGCGCCTTTCCTTTTTTGGACAGAAATGGACGGGGGGAGCCTTAATATATGCTGAGAAACCTCCAATCATCATCCAGATAGAGAATGTCTTCACCGTCCAATCCCAAAGATTCAATCTGTCGGTGTGAAGGAATATATTGATACGGTTTGCAGTGCCTTGACTGGAGCCTTATGGGGTGCCTGTATCTGGCACAACCTACAGCGGTAAGCGCAAACCATATCCAAAGGCTCCTTACTACTTCGGGCCAGGCGGCTGCTTGCTGTCTGGTTCACTGGATGCCCTTACCTCGGCTATGTGGTCAGATACTATCTTTTGCATATAGGAGGTAAGGGTGCGCCGGTCAGCGCGGGCCAGCTCAACCAATATTGATTTAGTCTCCTGGTCAATCCGGAATCCTAAATAGTCATTGTTTACGCGTGGAAATGATGGTGTGGTGGTGTTCTTGGTTTGCATTTCTACTAATGTTTGATTCAAAGAAATTCTTCATTTTCTGGTTAAGTAAATCGACAATGCAAGCATGGAAAATTATCGTGAACTGCGTGCTCGCAAAGTTGGGTTTCATTTGTCAGGTCTCGAAAATCGCTATTACCGTCTGATTGTCAATTGTTTGCGACCTGACAGCATTTGTCAGGTCTTTTACCCTGTTCACGGAACCCCGTGGATTTTGTCAGGTACTTGTCAGGCATTTGTCAGGTACTTGTCAGGTCTTTGTCAGGTCTTTATTTTGTTGATTATCAATTAATTAAGTAGGAAAAACAATAAGACCTGACAAAAAAGCTTTAAAATAAAAAACAAGAGTTCACGATAATTTAGTCGTTCAGGAAGCGATCCCGGTGAAAAACATACGGACGGCCGTTGTATTTTTTCCAATCCAGCCACTGCCCATCTCCTTCCTCAGTTTCGTGCAATGGAGTAGTAAGAATGGGGTATTTGCCTTCCTTATTCTTTTTGCCGTCCTCCCATTTCTCAATCTTCATTTGCTCCAAAATGTCCTTCAGGCGGTTGTTTTGAAGTTTGCCTTTAAAAAACTCCTCATTGATAGCCTTCAGAGGCATGTAAATAGCCTCGTTAGGCGCTGGTTCCAATTTTGATGGATCAGTTTCGCCATCCTCTTCCTGTTTTTTGATCTTGCGCTCCCAATTGCTCCATATACTTGCATTTATGTGTTTATAGCTTTTTCCATCTTCAGTCTTTTGGTTCAATAACTCGAAAATGGCCCGCAGCTCCTCCTCCAGGTGTCGCCCATCGGATGGAGTGTTGAGTGCGACCACTTCCTCGAATAATGCCGTCCGGTAAAGGTCTGGGTGGAAGTACATCCGGTTCTCAAAGGGTGCGAGTGGTTCCCGGTTAAGGAGGTAGTCCATGAATGCCGGGATTTCATCCCGCATCTTGACAGAGAGGTTAGGGTCTTTACGCTTGGGTGGGTGGACTTGTAGCATCCAGTAGCGGTCATCCTCTTTGGTGACGTACACCATTTTTTTGTTGTTGCTATACAGTTGGAATTTGCAGTAAAAGTTTATCGGATAGCGGGCTGATCCTTTTGGGTTAATGCTCATTTTAGTCTTGGTTGACCATGCCTTCAGTTTGTCGCCATCTTCCTTTTTGTCCATCAGGGTCTCCTCGCAAATGGCTAAAATCTTACCGGCAAACTGTTCGTTGAACTCGCTCCGGAGGTCATTATCGGAAATATCCAGAACGTTGTCCCCGAACATTTCAAAAAGCAGCTCCGCAAAGGTGGATTTCCCGGTATTATTCTCCGGTGAGTACAGTATCAAAATAGGCAGGGCTTGCGTAGGCTTTTTGTACAGAATAGTGAGGTAGTCCAGACCGAGTTCCCACATTTTGTACGTCTTATTTTTGTGGGTCACTTCCTCCTCTCCGAAAATATGCTTAATGAAATTGATAATGGTCTCACAGTTCCCGGTCTCTGGATGGTAAGGTGGTGGGCTGTACTTATTGTAATTGCCGTGTACCCGTTCCTGGTAGTTGATGTTATCCGGTACACAGCAAAAGCCATCAAAAATGTCTAGTTCCGGTCTGAGGTACTTCAGGAAGCCCTCATATTTGATATTGAGAATGGTCTTGCTTCGTACAGATAGTTCCTCCTGTGTGTAAACTTCGCTTTTTCCATTCCCTGTTTTCCTGGTCTTTACTTTGGGGTTTTTCTCAAAAAAGTCATTCCCGATCAAATATATCTTATCCATGTAGGCCGGGCGCTTGATCTCCAGCTCTCTCTTTTCCTCATCAAACTGATAGGTGTCTCCCTGGAACCGGAAAATCTTAACCTTAATGATATGTTTATGGCACGCATGAAACTCCTCTGCTTTATGAAGTCTGAACGCTTCGCGTAACTTGGTAAGGGCTGATTTACTTGTAATTCCTTGCTTAAAAAAATACCTGTTGCTCCTGGAGCTAACGGTCAGGGCCTCCTCCACTAAGTCATCCAGGCATCCGGCTTGCTCTGCCGCTCTCATGGCATCGTCCAGCCCTTTAGGGTTTCCCAGGTCTTTGGCATCCACTGCATAGTAGTGAACCTTTGGACGGGTCTCCAGCTCTGGAATGTTAGCTATGAAATCCCGTAGCTTTTTGGCGGCACTATAGAACCCCGCAGGGCGCTTTGAAATATCCTCTCCAGCTGCCAGGGCCTTCTCGCTAATATTCCAGCAGTCGGCATCCATCAGCAGGACAACCTGCTCCACTTTGCACTCCCGGATCAGCTCCTCAATGTCGTGGTGTAGCCTGCCGGTCTCTCTGTCTTTGATGGTGTGCGGGCTGGTTAAGCCTACCGTGGGCATCCCTCGTTTGCTGGCATAGAACGCTTTCTTTGCTCCCTCGGTCAAAAACAACACTGGTAACTGATCTCCGGCCCGGTAAGGCTGTATGATCTCCGGAGGGAAAAATGGATAGGCTGGAAATCCTTTAGTCCCCATGTACTTAGGGCCGTCTCCCGGATCAGCATACCGGATTTGCGAGTAGTTGACCGGCTTGGGGTTCTTTTGGTCGGTGTACTGGGTGATCTGCTCTCCCCGGAGGTTCCAATAATTGATTTTCATGCCCCTGGAGTGCGGGGCGAAGATTTGTATTTTCATGGTCTGAGGTGCGGGCGGCTCGATCTCCACATTTGTCACCTCAAAGTAGTTGTTCGGGTCTTCTGGCTCGGTAAGTCCCAATTCCTGGAGTTGGTTCTGGTAGAATTGGTCTACGGTATTGTTTACCGTTTGTTTTTCCGCTATATTTGTAGACATAATTCACTGATTTTTAATAAAGCCCGCCGTAGGTTCCCACCGTCCAGCGGGCTTTTTTTATTTGCCTAATCTTATCGGGTTGCAAGTTGAAAAAACGGCGTTAAACAGAGTAGGACAGAAAATTAGCCCCTGTTTTACTGGCTTTCTCTGCCTTCGTATTCTTCAACTGCTTTCGCCTTCTTTGCCTCATGCTGTTTGTTCAGTTTGGCAATCTGATTGACTGCGGCATCTTCAATACCTCTTTCATAGGCGGCGTTTATTGTCTTCAAATGCCACAGCTCAAGCAATTCCATTAATCTGTAGGTATTCTGGAAGT
>NZ_JALEGS010000004.1 GCF_022763345.1 Phaeodactylibacter sp. | reverse complement strand
TTATTGAAAACCTATCCGGTCAAATGCTTTACACAGAAGACCTGAACTTGAGCCCGGCACCCCGTAGCTGGCAATTAGATGTGGGAGGCTGGCCGAGGGGAGTATATGTGGTTCGCTTGCAAGTAGGAGCGGAGCAAATGGTGCGGAAGTTTGTAAAGGAATGAATCATCAAAACAAAATCAACCAGGTAATAACCAGAAAACCTGCCCCATGTAGAGGATAAGTTGTAGACAGAAAAGGAGGTGGAAACGAAGTTAACCTGCAAACTCCCGCTGCTCCGAGAACGGATTCACCGGTAAAACCGTTATCTTTAGGAATCTACAAAATCAATACTTATGAGCGCTGTAGAAATCAAAGCCGAAATCCAGTCTTACCTGGAGCAAGTGAAAGACGAGAGCTTTTTGAAAGTAGTCCATTCCATGTTGGATACCTATGTTAAAGAGCAAGAAGACCCGATTATTGGTTACGAAATCGATGGCACACCAGTCAGGGCAAGTACAGCGCGGGAAGAGCTGCTGGCAGATGTGGAAGCTGCAAAAAACGGGGAATATATTACTTTGGAAGACTTCCGAAAAGAAGCAGACACATGGTAAAGAAGTATAAGGTCCGGATCACCCCAAAAGCCCGCCAGGATCTTAGCCAAATTGTTCAGTACCTAAGAAGGTCGGAGTCTAACACAGTAGCCACAAATGTAAAGCGAGGCATTATGGAGGCTATTGGCCGGCTTGAAACTTACCCTGAATCACACGAAGCGTTCAAGGAAATCAGTACGGAACAAGTCGTGTTCCGCAGAATGCTGAAGTGGGAATACAAAATAGTATACACAGTAGATAAAGAGGAGTTGGTGGTATTGGTGGTCAAAATATATCACAGCCACCAAAGGCAGGAAGGAATTATTGACGAGCTAAAATCCTAAACGCTTTACCGCTAAACCCACCACGTGTACAGTAAAGCGGTGTTCGTTGCAGCTCCTTCGTGAATCTACTATACAAGCCTTTATTCATGGCCGCCACTGATTATTACCCTTTTGGTTATGAAATGTTGAGCGCCGTGGTAACCGGAAAACGATTTACGAAATCCCGGTCTGTTGCCGGGGCCGGGTTAAGCGTTCTTCCGTCAAGCGCAATTATTTTCATAGGATTCGCTGTTTTGTTGTGTCAGGTTGGAAGTTACAAAAAAGCAAAACAGCAATTGCCCTGTGCTATCTTTTCAGTTGTACTTCCAGCCAGGGGGCTTCAAAGGTATAACCTTCTACCTGCAGGTAATTGGCAAAGCGGGGCAGGGCGATGGTCCGCCTTTGGTTGCCAATGGATACGACGAGCTCGTCCCCGTATTTGTTGACGGTGAAATCTTTGTCCTGTACAAAAGGGAGTTTCAGGCGGGCGATGTAGCCTCCAGAGGTTTCCCGCAGTTCGAAGGGCTTATCCTGATACAGCACTTCCGTAAAGTCTTTCCGGTCGCCGTAAAGCGACTGCCCGATTTCCTGTAGCAGTTCCTGCCCAAACACCTCCCGCCCCTGATGGGCGAGTTTGAAAATGGGCAGGGGCTGAAAACTTTGCTCGATTTCCTCCAGGTAGTCCGCCTGTTGGTCCAGGTACTGCTCAAAACCTCCCGCCCGGGCTGCTTCCGGCAAAATGCGGTTGACGAGCACCGCATCCACATTATAACCATAAAGCTGCAGGTAGGTCAATGCCCGTTTGGCTTCCCGGATGACCATGCGCTCCGGATTAAGGACAACGCGTATACTTGAAATCTCCGGGTCCTGCATGACTTTCTGTATGCGTTCCAGCTTGTCAAAGAGCCGCTCCAGTTCGTCCAGCCCATAGTCCAATGGGATACCCGTCATGCCCCGGACCATTGCCCCAAACCCCTTCATGGCAAACCGTTGTCCCGGGAAGGCTTTCATGACCCAGGACTGTGTGACCTGTGGGAGAGACAGCAGGCTCAGCGTTTCGCCCGTAGGCGCACTGTCAATGACG
Source organism: Phaeodactylibacter sp. (assembly GCF_022763345.1). Lineage (GTDB taxonomy): Bacteria > Bacteroidota > Bacteroidia > Chitinophagales > Saprospiraceae > Phaeodactylibacter. The sequence continues at coordinate 113,271 of NZ_JALEGS010000004.1, read as the reverse complement.
ATAAGGTCATAAAGCCCTTCCCGGTGGTACTCCTCCAGCCACAAAAATGCGGAGGCCTCTTCCATGCCGGGCAGGGCGGAGAGCTCCTCAGCAACTACATTTTCCACTCCCTGAAAGCGGAAGGTGGCCAGCATGAGCTGCCGGACGTTTTCCCAGTGCTTTTTCATGGAATAGTAGACATCCACCTCCTGAGCGAACAGGTTAGGGGCAATCTCCTGAGGCTCGGGGGTGAGCTCCTGATCAAGTGCATCGGAAAGGCTGTGGGCGGGGTCAGTGGAAAGGATAAGGGTCCTTATGCCGGACTGAGCGGCCTGCAGAGCTGTTGCCGCAGCCAGTGTGGTCTTTCCTACCCCTCCCTTTCCGGTGAAGAGCATAATGCGCATAGCTTCGAGATTTAGTTATGCTTTAAAAGGAAAGGCAGGCCAAAAAGTTAAGGAGATATAAGTATCGGAGAGGGTTGACTTAAGGCCGTTTTAAGAGCTGAACCGATAAAGCGCTTCCTGCCAATCATAGGGCTGAAAACGGATTCGCCAGTTGTGCTGCTTCAGGCCCAGGGTGCGGACTAACAATTTTCTGATACCATGAAACCCTCCAAAATCGCCAAGGTACCAGCGCATGAGCGGGGTGGTATGCAAAACGCTCTGTGTTTCGTCAACAACGGTTTCCTGCTCCAGAAAACCGTGTGTGGCAACATCTAATTGCTCGCTGATCATATCTTCCTGGTAAAAACCAATGGGCGGACAGCCGCGTGCCCCACAGTTGAGCGCAAAGTGAATACGGTAATCCGGACGCCGAAGCATCAATTTATAAACGCTTAACCTGAATAAGGGGCTGGGGAGATAGCCCAAAGCCCATTTGGCCCGGCACCGCCTTAGAATCCCGTGTTCAATATCATCAAGGCTGAAGCGTTTACCGGCAATAGGGACAAGGGGCTCCCGAAAAATATCAGGGCGTTCCCACCCCTGTTGCCGCAAAAGCAAAAAGTAAGCATTGTAAATATTGATCCAAAAAGCTTTACGGGCATCCTCGGTATTCAGCGCCTGCTGAAGCTCTGGTATAGTCATAGACATGAGTGCTGCCTCAAGGGGGCGGCTTGGCTTGCGGTCTCGTAGTACCAACAGTAATTGCTCGGCAAGTTGCGGTAAAGTGAGTTTGGATGGTGCTATGGTGAGTGTATTTATTGGGTGAAGATCAGTGTTTGACCACCAGATCAATATCTCTCACCTTGTAAACAGGTCTCTGGCACTGATAGTTCCGGCAAACATAGATTGGAGTTCGGGTATCTTCACCGCGGTGAGCCAGCAGTGGATAAGCCTCGGTTGGCGTATCGGTGCTCATCAGGATGTAGTAACCCCAGTACTGCTGATTGATGGCATGACTTTGGGCAGGCGCTTCGGGGCCAACTACTGCCAGTTCGAGCCAGCCTTGCTCCTGTGCGAGCAGGGCTTGCCCCCAGGTAGCATGGGGCAGGGGGTGCTCCTGCAAACGGGCACGGGCGGCTGCTATCATGGAACTGCTCCGGTCGGTCCATTCCGGCCGGTGGAGCAGTAAGCCGAGTTGTTGCAGGTTCATAGCCATAACGGCGTTGGGTGCAGGGGTGTCTTCTTCGCTTACCTCAAAGGCAAGGTCAGGGGCGTCTTGCAGTGTTTTCGGAACAAAGCTTAGCAGAGGGCTTTGGCGTTTTTGGAACAGGTTATAGGTTTGTTCCGTTGCCGTTCGAGCCTCTTCAAGCCAGTGGGTATCCTGAGTGACTTTATGCGCAAGCAGCAAAGCCTGTATGTAATAAGCATAGCCGTCGAGGTAGGCGTGGTGCGCGCTTCCCTGCTGATGGAGCAGTAAGCCTTCGCTATCGGTTTGGGTTTGTTCGAGTTGCTGTAGGATGGCAAGCCCGGTCTGCAGGTCGGTGGGCTGCTGCGTAACGAGGTAGGCTTCCAGAAAAGCTGATGCAGTGAGGGCGTTCCAGGCGGTCAGGAGCTGTTCGTCCCGGGCGGGACGGGGGCGTTGTTCCCGAAGCCGGAAGAGTTTTGCCTTGCAGCTATCCAGATAAGCCTGAACGGTGGCTTCAGATAGCCCCAATCGGTTGGCAAAGCTGGAAACGGACTGATTGGCATAGAGGATATTCCGGTTGTCCCAGTTGCCCTCCTGCCGAATGTGGTAGTATTCAAAAAACCAGCAAGGCTCCCGGGGCAGCAGGGCGGTCAGTTCATTATATGTCCAGGTGTAAAAAGCGCCTTCGATACCCGCTGTTTCTGCACTGAGCGCAGCATAGAATAACCCACTAGGCGCTTGCAGTTCCCGTTTCAGAAAGCCGAGTGCAGACCGGATTGCCTGGAGGTAAGCCTGCCGGGGCTGCCAGCGCTGTAATTTGCTGAGTAAACTGACCATCAGGGCGTTGTCATAGAGCATTTTCTCAAAATGGGGTACCCGCCACTCGTGGTCTACGGTATACCTTGCAAAACCGCCACCTACAGGATCGTGCAGGCTACCCTGAAGCATGCGCTCCAGAGAATGATGGAGATGCTGATAACTGCTGAGGTCAGAATGGTACCAGGCCTGATGCAAAAGCCACTCCAGCGCCATGGTATTGGGGAATTTACTGCCTTGCCCGAAGCCACCATGACGGGTATCGAAGTGGCGTTGAAGCCCGGCGGCTAAAGATTGGCTGTTTGCGGCCTGTTGCTCAGCTGTTTGGGCAGGAGCCGCCTGCAGGCGCACCATTTTTGTGGCCGTACGGTCGGCTTCGGTTTCTACAGTGCGCCGGTTTTGGTAAAAATTATAAGCGACAAGTTGCAGGGTGTCCATCCATCCGGCACGTTTGGCATTGGCATGAGGAGGGAAATAGGTACCTGCGTAAAAGGGGCGCTGCCCGGGGGTGAGGAAAACATGCAGGGGCCAGCCGCCATCTCCGGTGAGGGCTTCGCAGGCGCGCATGAAGTGGCGGTCGAGGTCTGGCCGTTCTTCCCGGTCAATCTTTATGCAAATGAAGTGTTGATTCATGAATTCCGCGACGGCAGCGTCCTCAAAGCTTTCCCGGGCCATCACATGGCACCAGTGGCAGGTGCTGTACCCGATACTTAGTATGATCGGTTTGTCTTCCTGCCGGGCTTGTGCCAGGGTACGCTCATTCCAGCATCGCCAGTGCACCGGTTGATCGGCATGTTGGCGGAGGTAGGGACTGATGGCGTCGCGGAGTTCATTCATGCCGGCATTAATTCGGTGCGGGGAAGGTGATGCTCCAGATACCGCGCAGGTCGCCGGCTTCATATCCGATGGCGTTGTCTTCAGGGTAAAGTTCCTGAATGATAGCATAGTCTTCGGCTTTCAGGGTCTCGCCCAGTTTGCCATGGCATTTGAGGCAGAGGTCTTGCATCATGATGGGGGCATAAAAAGCGATTTCACCCGAAGCCAGTTGGCGGATTTGGGGTTTGGGCTGCTCACCAGCTGCTGCCTGTGCATGGTAGGCATCGAGGATTTCCTGTTCCCGTGGGGTAGGCGCATCTTTGGGATTGCGGACTTTGTTGCTGGCGCGGCGGATTTGGGCGTTGTACTGCCCGGAGAGGCTATCGACCAGCGGGTAGGCAACGGTGTTGCAGTACTGGGCCGCATTCTTAACACCACCTTCCTGCATCGCAGCTTTGAGCTGCCCGCTGAGGACCTTGAAAGTGCCCATAGCGATTTCCATCCCCTGCTTTTTGTACTGCGCAGTGTCCAGGGTGGAAGGGGCTGAAGCCTCCTCCGTTGGTGTTTTTTCGGAATCTTTGGACGGCGAACATGCCGTGCTCATGGCAAAGACACCGAGCACAACGGCCAGAATAGTCAGTAAAGATTTCATGTTAATAGGATTGATTGGTGTTGTGAAAACAGAAATAGCCCGGCTACCGAAGTCGCCGGGCTTATAAAAGGCCTTTCTATTTATGCGACGGCGTTGATCGCCTCGTCAATCGTGTCTTGTGACAGTGTGCTTGGGCAAGCGTAGTCCGTTACCGGTGCTTCACTCGCTTCGATCGCGCGCCATCCGCCGATGATGTCCACCAAATTGTGGAAGCCCCGGGCTTTGAGGATGGAAGCGGTGATCAGGGAGCGATAGCCGCCCAGACAGTGCAGGTAGTACGTTTCGCTGCGCTCCAGCCGGTTCATATTCTTGTTGATATAATCCAGCGGGAAGTTGCGGGCTGTAGTGACATGCTGGGAGAGGAACTCTGTTGGCTTGCGCACATCAAGCGTAGTGGGCACCTCGCCCTCAGCCAGGCGCTTAGCGTATTCCACTGCGGTGATGGCTTCTACCGAATCGGTTTCTTTGCCAGCGGCTTTCCAGGCATCAATACCTCCGTTAAGGAAGCCCAGGGTGTTGTCGTAGCCTACGCGGGCCAAACGGGTCACCACTTCTTCTTCCCGGCCGGCTTCTGCGAGGAAAACGATAGGTTGCTGCAGATCGCCGATCAGAGCGCCCACCCAAGGCGCGAAGTTGCCGTCGATACCGATAAAGATGGAATTCGGGATGTGGCTTTCGCGGAAAGCGGCTTCGCTGCGGGTGTCGAGTACGAGTGCTTCATGCTGCTCTACAACCTCTTCGAAAGAAGCGGGGTCGAGGGCAACGGCACCAGTTTCCAGCACCTGATCAAAGCTGGCGTAACCGGCTTTGTTCATTTTCGCGTTTGCGGCGAAATACTGCGGTGGTGGCATCAGGCCAGCGGTCAGCTCTTTGATGAACTCCTCTTTGGTCATATCGGCACGCAGGGCATAGTTGGTCTTCTTCTGATTGCCAAGCGTGTCCCAGGTTTCATCGCTCATATTCTTGCCGCAGGCAGAGCCTGCACCGTGGCCGGGATATACGATGACCTCATTGGGCAGCGTCATGATTTTCTCACGCAGACTGTCAAAAAGCCATCCTGCGAGGTCTTCGGTGGTGACTTCTCCAGTCTTCTGTGCCAGGTCCGGGCGGCCTACGTCACCAATGAAGAGGGTGTCGCCGGTAAAGATGCTGTGTTCCTTTCCTTTCTCATCAATAAGCAGGAAGGTGGTGCTTTCCGGGGTGTGGCCTGGGGTGTGGAGGACCTTGATGGTCAGCTTACCCAGTTTGATCTCTTCGCCATCAGTAGCCATATGCTTATCGAAAGCGGTTTCTGCTTTCGGGCCGTAAACGATGGTGGCACCGGTTTTTTTCGCCAGGTCGATGTGCCCGGAAACAAAGTCTGCGTGGAAGTGGGTTTCGAAAATATACTTCAGTTCTGCCCCTTCCTCGCGCAGTTTGTCAAGGTAGGGTTTGGTTTCACGCAATGGGTCAATGATGGCTGCTTCGCCGTCGCTTTCAATGTAGTAAGCGGCTTCTGCAAGGCACCCGGTATAAATCTGTTCGACTTTCATGTTTATCGAGAATTTTTAGTGTTCGGTTCAAATGAATAACACTACAAAGGTAAGGGAGGATGAACGTTAGATCAGTGACGGGCGTCACAAATTAGGCAGGCAAAAAAAAGCCTGCTGCAAATAGTGCTACAGCAGGCTTGGTTTGGTTTCGCTGGTTTTAAATGTTGTCAGGTTGGCTGGCTATAAATATTTGGCCAGGAAGCCGTAAAACTTACGCTTCAGGTCACTGTAAATATTGCGGTAGGACTCCATTTCTCCCTTCATGTACTCGTGGAAGTCAGGATCTGCGGGGACTTCTTCGCCGCGGCGCATCGCTTCGCCAATTTTTTGTTCGTGTACTTTGATGTTGTGGTGCAATTCTTCCAGTACCTCACGTTGGCGGATGAACTGATTTTGAAACTGCTCCAAAAGGCTAAGCACTTTCATTTCATTATTCTTGTTCACAAGGTCCTCCAGACGGTGCTCGTAGATTTTGAGCTCGTCGGAGAAAAAGCTCAGCTCGTTCATCCAGAGACGGTGTTCGAAGTGGAGCTTCTCAATTGAATTCGTTGTCGTCACCATATCAGTTTATTTTTTATTCGGTTAATTGTTTGCGTTGTTCCAGCAGGTAGCGGAGCAGGTCCTGAGTGGTAATGATGCCCACCAGGGTGTCGCCGTCTACGACCGGGAGGGCATGCATGATGTTGGACAGAAAAACAGTAGCTACCTCGTGCACTGGTGTGTCGGGGGTTGTAGTAGCGAGCTGTCGGGTCATAATATCCTGTACCAGTACAGATTCGATGTCCTGTCGGAAATGAGCCAGCAGGTGATTGGCCCTGGAAAAATCGGATCGGGTGACAAGCCCTTTGAGCTGCCCTTCCTCATTGACAACAGGAATGTGGTGGATATTGTAAGCCCGGAAGCACTGCTCGATGGCCTGCAGGTTGTCTTCTGGCTTTAGCACCACGAGGTCCCGGCTCATCAGTTCACTTACAGGAATGGGGATGGATTTGATCATGATGCTGTTGGTTAGTTGTGTATTGGCAAGATGCGCAAGCTTCCCGCGGGTTGCGATGAGGTTTGTCAGGAGGGGTAGTGAGGTTTGTCAGGATTTGATTTTATGGTCAGGTAGCTACTGGACTAAGTTTATACGCTGTTGTTACCATTGAACCTGGGCTGTCAAAAAGTTCTTAATCCAATATTGGAAAAAGCCAGCTGATTTTAATCAAAATATTACCTTTGGAAATCGTCAGGACTAAACCTCTGTATATGCAAACACAAATCTCAGAAAGTGCCATACAGCTCCTGCTAGAGCGGCATAGTTTTATAGTGACATCTCAGCAAGATGGTGGATTGGTCATTACCCGAAGCAAATTCAGGAACAGGAATCTGCAGCTATACTTATATACTGCAGTTATCGGTGCGATAATCAGTACTATAGCCCTTTTCTATATCCGGTCTCGGATAGTGGGTATCCCCGTTTTGCTAAGCGTGACTGCATTGATAGCATACATGAATATGCGGGAGCGTGAAAAAGAAGCCCAAAAAAAGTCTGCAACACTGAGCTCGAAGGAAATAGCGATCAAAGAAGGGTTCAAGGTGAGGCGGGTCAATGTTGAAGACATAGCGGAGCTGAATACCAAAGTACTCCCTTACGATCAGCTTTTCGTAGGCACAATTGCCATTTTGACCCACGATGGGCGCTGCTATGAATTTCTGGAGTTTTTCGGTGATGAGGAAGATAGCCTCCGGGAAGATTTGGTGAAATTTTCCAATTACCTCATTGACCGGTTTATGTCCTGAACTAAACACGTCAAAGCCTTCCCGGATTCAATAGTAGAGATGCCAAAGGGCTGAAAGACATACAGGAACAGCGCTACAAACAGGCTGATGAGCGCAATATTCCGGAAATACTTCGTCCAGCTTTCCGTCTCCGGAAAAGGTTTTTGCAGGAACTGCCGGATGTTAGCAAAAAAGGACATAATCAGGGATTTTGAATACCGATCGATTCTGAAGCCTCCTTCTTTTTTTGATCCTCTATCGACTGTTTCATCTCTTCTGTTATTTTTTGGACTTCCCATTTTGCAGAGAATGGGGCTTTTATTACGGGGGGTGCTGAGGCAATTAATGCAAACACCCCTAATAGAATGGCCAGAATAGCCCAGACACATCCTTGATTAGTCTCCTCTTCAACGCTACTGACATCTGTACTTTGCCCGCCAGAAAAGAAAAAAACCAAAAGAATAGATAGCAGTAATAATATACCAATCATCAGAGCGATGCCTAACCCCACGCCCAATGCTAAGCCACCAATCACTCCGGTAGCCAACCCAAATTTATTCTTGATGGTGATCTTTAAAATGTCGGCCCTAGGGATTTCTTTAAAAGCATCGCCATGCAAGTCCAATATAAGATGGGTGGGCGTGATGTCATGTAATTTAGAAATACGAGTGCGTTTATATCCACTTTCTTTGTAGACCACCTTGATTTTGATGCCCTTTTGAAGCCGCTTTTGTATTTTTTTATTAGCAGTTGAGGTGAAAAGCCACTCCGGAAGGGGAGGGGCTGGTCTTTTTGATTCTTCTTTTATTGCCCTGAAGTCAACAGACTGGCTGGAATCTATCGGGTTGGTTTCACGATGTTGTTTAATGTCTGCTACCATTTTTAATGGTATAGACTGAGCTCGGTTCCGTTTGCCTGTGCACATTCTGCAATATACCTTCTCATCAGCGATGGAGTCAATTAATACGAGTAAGGTGCGATCAGGATGTAAAATCAGCGTGTCACAATTTTCCTGAGCCTTCACGAATGAAAAAAACAGCAAACAAACGAAGGCAGTGAGGAATCGGAGGTGGTACATGGTGTAATGGGGTTTGTGTGTAGCTAAAATACAAAGTTATCCGCAGAGTTAGCAATGTTTAAGGCAGCAGTAGCTCCAGGACAAGGCGGTGACGGCAGTGGATACCATTTTCGATAATAGGCGCTGCGTAGTTTTTGGTAAAGTAATGCCGCTCCAGGCGCAGCAGCTCGAATCCTGCTTTTTGGTAGAACGCCAGCTGCCCAATACTGGAATTGCCAGTAGCGACCTGCAAGCGTTGAAACCCCTGCCTTTTAGCCTCAGCAATCAGAAAATTAAGCAGTTGCTTTCCCATCCCTTTGCCCTGAAGCCCGGGCTTGATCGCAATATTCATAAGCTCGGCGGTGGGTTCAGGCTCTTCTTCCACAGCTTGAAGCACCGCCACGCCGCAGATGGTGTCCGTTTCCATAACCCAAACCTGGCCGGTACGGCAGTAAGCCTGTACTTTTGCTTCGTCCGGATCAGCCTCCAGCAGAAGTGGCATAGGCAGGGATTGACTGCGCTCAAGTCGCCGGAAGGTCATCGGGCCATATACTTTTCGAGGCTGCGGCGGGCAGAAGCCTGTACCTTTTTTTGGAAAAAGGGCGTCCAGCCAATGAGGTAACCTGTGGTGCCAAAGGCTTGCTGTGCCCACCGGTAAAAGTTGAACTCATCCTTGTGCCGGTAGATTTTCCCGTCCCGCAGCTCAAAGTTGGCCTGTATGTTATTGATGATTTTTCGCCCTGTTGCGGAAAAGGTGTAGATCGCCTGCCAGTTGGCAGAGGCGTGGTTACCCCGCAGGTGCACATCTGAGAAACTCAACTCCAGGTCTTTGCCGGCAGAGACGAGCATGGCCCACATCGCGCAGGTCTCCTCATAGTTGAGGCCGGGAAATACCGGGTCGGCAAACCGGGCATCAGGAGCGTAGCAGGCCTGCATGGCGGCGCTGTCTTTGCGTTGGAAGGCGGTGTAAAAGTCTTGAATAATCATTTGGTACGGGCTTCAATCATTTGGTCATAGTACTCATCATTAGGCTCCCATAGCTCAATACGACGGTCATCAGCATCCAGGATATGGACAAATTTTCCGTATTCGTAAGTTGCAATTTCATCGATAATGGTCACGCCTTCTGCCCTTAATTCAATCACAAGTGCCTCAAGATCGTCTACACGAAAACTGATCATAAAGTCTTGATCGGTAGAGCCAAAATAGTCGGTATGGTGATCAAATGGGCTCCAAAGTGTAAAGCCTTTTTGGTCGGGTTGGTCTGCATGCCGCCATTCAAAATTTGTTCCATACGGTCCCACCCGCAGGCCCAGATGTTTCTGGTACCAGGCTTTGGTGTTTTCCGGGTCTTTAGAACGGAAAAAGATACCGCCCAGGCTTGTTACTTTTTTCATGATTCAGGAGGTTCTGATTCTGATAATTGATGTTCCCGGATCACGGCCTGGAAGTTAGCAAGATGATCCATTTCGAAAATTGGTAACTGGTTATCTAATTGAAGATGGCTATATCCCATACCTTGAGGAGCAGATTTCCAGGGCCCGTAGCTCTCTGAGAATTGAACAGAATTGCCATCAATGCCTTCAATGCGCAGGAGGACGACATAACTGCTTCGGGCATCATGCTTCCCACCCGATGGATCAAACTCGTAGGTCCACCAAAGGAAGGTTTGTAAAGGCCCCTTGCAGTAAAACTGCACACCCTTTTTCTCAATAGTAAGCTCCAATACTTTTTTACCCCTCAGTAGTTGTACTGCGTAAGTACGCCTTTTAAGGCGATTCCACTCAAATACTATTGAACTGCCCGTAATAAAAAGAACTGCCCACCAGCCACTTACAGGCAAAAAATCCCCTACAACAAATACAACAATACTTAATAGGAGTAGAAACCCTGTCCACCAGAAAGGTTGAAAGCTTTCAGCTTTAGGAATGGCTTTGGAGTGGTAGAGCATGTTTTCCATATCAGACCACTAAAATAAAAAAAAGGCAGGGAATTCCTCCCTGCCCGAATGGTTTCGTCTGCATGAAACCAAAAATGATCGTCATGAAATAAGTCTTAATAGCTGGTTTCGTCCAGCTCTACCTTGCCCCGGAAAGTCCAAAAGACAAAAGCCGTATACGCCAGTACTAATGGTGTCCCGATAGCCGCAATGGTAAGCATTATGCCGAGTGATTTTTCAGAGGCGGCCGCATTGTAAATCGTAATATTGTAAGCCTCGTCTACAGTGGACAGCAGCATCACCGGATAGAGCTCAATCGCTACGACGATCAGCAGCAGGCTCATGGTGATAGCTGAGAAAATAAACCCATCCCGAAACCGCCGCTTGGAGATCAGGCGCGGGATGTTGGCAATGCTTAAAAAGGCAAGCACGGGCACAACGAACAGCCACGGCAAATCTTTGAAGCGGTCTGTCAGGTGTGGGATGTAAATCAGGGTATATAGGGTGACCAGGCTAAACGTTACGATAAAAAAGATAATCGCGCGCCGGGCCAGAATAGACAGTTTGGCGTACAGCCGCCCTTCCGTTTTCATCAGGAGGTAAAGTGCACCGTGAGTAGAGAATAACGCCAGTGTCGTGACACCCACGAGCAGGGCATAGGGGTTGAGAAACTCCAGCCAGTGCCCCTGAAAGTTGCCCTGCGGCCCGATTTCAATCCCGATCAGCACGTTGCCCAGCACAACACCCAGCAGGACAGAAAGGGCAGTACTCGCCACGCTGTAGCTAATATCCCACATGGTCCGCCACCACTTCATTTCCTCCTTGCTTCGGAATTCAATCGATATTGCTCTAAAGATGAGGAACAAAAGAAACAACATAAACGGGATGTACATACCCGAGAACAAACTGGCATAGACCACCGGGAACCCTGCAAAGAGGGCACCTCCACCAATCACAAGCCAAACCTCATTGCCATCCCAGACCGGCCCCACCGCATTGAGGGCGATGCGCCGGCTTTTTTCTTTCTTAAAAAACAAATGTAAAGCTCCGGCTCCCAGGTCAAACCCATCGAGTATAGCGTAGCCGCTGAACAGCCCGCCAATGACGAGGAACCAAAGTGTCGGATAATCCAATCCAAATAAAGTTGCCATATCTTTTCAGGTTAGCTTTTCTATAATTTTCCTGCTGCTTCCGCCATTTCTTCATGCCGGGAACGGTGGTCCAGCAGTTGGTCTTCGCTCGGGCCATGCTTGATCTTTTTGTTCAGCATGTAAATGAACAAGGCAAACAACAGCGCATAAACCAGGAAAAACATGATCAGCGAGAACAGAACCTGATTGGCCTGTACGGAAGCCGAAAGCGCATCACTGGTCCGCAGCAAGCCGTAGACCACCCAGGGCTGTCTGCCCATTTCGGCTGCAAACCAGCCAAACTGATTGGCAAGATTTGGCAGCAGGACTGCAAAGACAAAGACCCAAAGCAGCCAGCGTTGCTCAAACAGTTTGCCCCGCCACCACTGAAAGGAGGCGTAAAGCGTCAGCGCAATCATAAGCATCCCAAATGCCACCATGAAGTGGTAAAACTGGAAAATAGCATTCAGTGCCGGTGGCTGATCTTCGATGGGGAAGGCATTCAGACCGGTGACCGGCTCATTGAAGTCGAAATGGAGCAGGAAGGAAAGGCCGCCCGGAATCGGGATGCCGGTGACCTGCTGCGACTCTTTGTCCACCCAACCCATCAGGTACATATCTGCCGGCGCATCAGCTTCGAAGTGGCCCTCGAGTGCAGCCAGTTTGGCGGGCTGATTTTCGGCGACCCCATCTGCTGAGGCATGACCGGCGACCAGTTGCCCCAATGAGACAATGGTGGCTACAATCAGGGCGATTTTAAAGGCTTTTTTGGATAGCTCCACATGGCGGTTGCGCAGGAGGTAATAGGCATGCACGCTCAGTACCAGAAAAGCGCCCGCCAGGAAAGCACCCAGCCACACGTGGACCAGCCGTTCCACACTCGACGGGTTGAAGACCATCGCCCAGAAGTCGGTGATTTCCGCCCGGGCATCCAGGCCTTCGCCCACCACATGAAAGCCAGCCGGTGTCTGCTGCCAGGAGTTGGCAACCACTATCCATACCGCGCTAAACATAGAGCCCAGCCAAACGCCCAGCGTAGCAATGAAGTGTACTCGCGGGCTAACCCGGTTCCAGCCAAAAAGCAATACGCCCAAAAAGCCACTTTCCAAAGCAAAGGCAAAAATCCCCTCAGCGGCCAGCGCGCTGCCAAAGACATCACCCACATACTTTGAATAGGTGGCCCAGTTGGTACCAAACTCAAACTCCATAACAATACCTGTGGCCACACCAATGCCAAAGGTCAATGCAAAGATTTTGGTCCAAAACTTCGCCAATACGTGGTATTCCTTATTACCGGTGCGCAGGTACTGCCCCTCCAGGGCGACCATGATCAATCCCAGACCAATGCTCAGTGGAGGGTAGATGTAGTGGAACGATACCGTAAAGGCGAATTGAATTCTGGAAAGAATTTCTACGTCCATTATTATCGGTTTTATGTGAGGTCAGCCGGCTTTCTCAGGAAGGCTGCCAACATTGTGTTTGATTCGGTGGTACTTTTTGTATCCACTCCAAAAATAACGGTAAAACAGCCCATTTTGTCAGGGCTTTTCCGGGAGTCTGTGGTACTTTTTACTTATTTCCCTGCCGGTCCTGCAGTTCATGGCTGATCATCTCCCCAACCCGGTCAAGGTGGCCCTGCCCTTTGAAAAAGGTGTGCATAAAATAGAGCCCGAAGAAGAACAGCAGAAAAGAAAAAGGAAAGAAAGCCAGAAAAATAAGCCCCAGCCGGGCCATGCCGATTTTGAGGCAAAGCCCCCACAGGACTAACCAAACCGGTGAGGTAGCCACCGCACCGATGAAAAAACGCTGGAACTTTTTAAAGAGGGTATTCTTTACCTCCCATTGCCCACGTAGCCGTAACAACTGTCCGGTAGGATAGAAGGAGGCGCCCAAGGACTCCAGCTCTGACAGTTCATCAGCGGCACCTTGTTCGAGGTTCTTCAGTAAGTGGTCGAGATCATCGGGGCGCATGGCTTATAGGTATCTCTTTTTGATCTTAAACGGAAAGATGGGCAAAGAGTTGAGAAAAGCAGAATCCAGACTTTCTTAAATTAGAGGCATGAAACTGAGAGATATAACTTCATCCTTAACCGGGCGCGCTGCTGCTTCTGATAACGACCTCGGCTTCGGCAGTGGCATTACGTCTGGCGAAGACCGGCTGATTAACCGAGACGGTTCCTACAATATCCTTCGCCGTGGCGGTAAAGCATGGCGGCCCTATCAGGCATTGGTGGAAATGTCCTGGTTGCGCTTTTTCGCGCTGATCACAGCGATTTACATCGTGGTGAATTCTGTTTTCGCACTGATTTACCTGACCATCGGTCTGGAATATTTATCGGGTGCAGAACCCGCTAACTCGCCTGTGGGTGATTTTTTTGTTGCATTTTTCTTTAGTGTCCAGACTTTTACCACGGTAGGTTATGGTGCGATCAGTCCCACCGGCATCGCAGCCAATATCATTGCTTCCATTGATGCATTAGTGGGCCTGATGGGGTTTGCGCTGGCTACGGGGCTTTTCTTTGCCCGCTTTGCGCAGCCGCAGTCAAGTATTTTGTTCAGTAAGAAAGCCGTCATTCGGCCTTACAAGGATACGCCCTACGAGAGTTTCCAGTTCCAAATCGTCAATCAGCGCAACAACAAGCTGATCAATCTTAGTGCCAAGGTCAGTATGTCATGGGTAAGTGAAGATGAAAAAGGGCGTAAGGCCCGGCGCTTTACCCTGCTTGAACTGGAACGGGATAAAGTCTTTCTCTTTCCCCTCAATTGGGTGCTTGTGCACATCATTGATAAGGACAGCCCGCTATGGCAAAAGACCCCGGAGGAACTGGAAGCTATGCAGCCCGAATTTCTGGTACTGCTTCAGGGTTACGATGAGACCTTCGCTCAGGATATCCATGCCAATAGTTCCTACATATTCAGGGATTTGGTCTGGGGCAAGAAATTCCGGCGCATGTATTTCCAGGAAGCAGGGCATACCGTGCTGGAATTGGACCGGATTGATGAATTGGAAGAAGAGGTTTAGTCTTCTGAATGATCTTCATAAGCTTCCAGCATATCTTGTATCTGCTGCGTTTTGCCAAAAAGGACCAGCCGGTCGGATGCCTGAAGGGTGGTATCCGGGCGCACCACGCCTATCACTTCCCGGTAACCTTTGCTGACGCCCCAGATGGACCGGCGCTTGCGTTCTTTCAGTAGGGTGACGATGGTGACGGACCACTCATCTGGCAAAGCCAGTTCCTCCACGGTCTTATCTATCATTTTTTCCGGTACCTTGACTTCAAGAATACTGAATTGGCTGTCGAGTGTCAGTGATTTCAAGGCACCGTCCACCAGTAACCGGTTGGCCAGTTGATCAGCAAATTCGGCTTCCGGATGGATGATCTCGTCCACCCCCATGGCTTCCAATATGGTATGATGAATATCGGAAATGGCCCGGGCAATAAGGGTAGCGTCTTTTCGCCGCTCTTTGGCAAAAGCAGTAGCGGTCACAGAAGCACCAATGTCCTCACCTATGGTCACAAGGATGGTGTCTGCCCCTTCCAGCGGTAGTTTATCCATACTAAGTTCGTCGGAAGTATCCAGCTCAATGGTATGGGTGAGCCCATCCTTTAGCAGGTTCACAGGCTCGGGGCGCTTGTCCACGCCAATCACCTCGTGACCGTCTTCCACAAGCCGCAGCCCAAGTGTAGCCCCAAAATTCCCAAGACCGATAATGATAAACTTCATAACTGAGCATTAATTGATGAAAATATCTTCCTCCGGATACCGGGCAGGGTCGTGCTGCTCCTTGGCCCACTGACGCGCCAGTCCGGTGAGGAAGGTGAGAAACCCCACCCGCCCGATAAACATGGTTGCGATAAGCGTAAACTTGCCGGGGTCTGATAGTTGCTCTGTGATACCCATGCTCAGCCCTACAGTACAGTAGGCGGAGACGCATTCAAATACGATGGGCATCAGCGCGATACCTGGCTCAAAGTGATGTAGCAAAAATACGGGTATCCCAATTCCGGGCAGGGAGAGCATGATGATGGCCAGAGCCCGGTTTAGTGCACTGCCCGGCACGCTTCGCCAGCCCAGTACAATTCGATTCCGGCCCAGCACCTGCTGCCAGATGTTGAGCAGGGCTATCCCAAAAGTGGTGGTTTTGATGCCGCCACCGGTAGACCCCGGGGAGGCGCCCACCCACATCAGCAAAATCAGCAAAAGCAAGGTAGGGCCGGCGAGGCTGCCTGTGTCAAAGGAATTGAAACCGGCCGTCCGCGCCGTAACGGAACCGAAAAAAGCGGTCGCCCATTGCCCAAATGAGCTTTGGTCGCTGAGGCTGTTGGTGCCTTCGAGAAAGTAAAATCCGAGCGTGCCGCCTACTAGCAGTGCCGTAGTGGTCCGCAGCACCAGCTTATCGTTGGTGGAAAGTAGGGGCAAAGAGGCCGGGATAGCCCGGTCAGCGCGATTAATCAACCGGTAAAAATAGTACCGCAGGGCTTCCCCCATGTATTGCAGGTAGCCAATGATGGTGTTGAACCCTATGCCTCCCAAAATAATCAGGGCAGCAATCGTTAAGTGGACGCCATATTGCATCCGGAAGGTCTCTTCGTACAGCGATTGGGGCAGGGTAGAAAAACCGGCATTGCAAAAAGCAGATATGGCGTGAAAGATGGCAAACCAGGCCCGATTACCGTCCGGGGCACTCCCGGTTGCCAGGCCACCGTAAATAAGCAATGCCCCGATACCCTCTGCCACAAAGGTGAATACGAGGATGCGGACCAACAGACCTTTAGTGCCTTCAATCGTGCGGCTGTTGATCATGTCCTGCAGCATCAGCCGGTTGCGGAAAGAGCCGAAGCTGCGGAAGAACAATCCGAATACATTGGTAAACGTCAGCATGCCCAGCCCGCCTAGCTGCAGGAGCACCAGAATGAATGCCTGCCCGGTCAGGGTGAAATCTTCCCCCGTGGTCAGCACGGTCAGCCCGGTTACGCAAACGGCACTCGTGGCCGTAAACAGGGCATCTATCAGGGAGATGTCCTCTTTGGCAGACTGCGGCAGGAGTAGCAGCAGCGTGCCCAGCCCAATCAATACTGCGAAGCTGCTGACAAAGATAAGGGCTGGGTGCATGCGCCGGGTTTCTATCCGGAATAGCCGTTCGATCATCAGGGTCAGGGAAAGGAGCAAAACCAGTAGGCGCACCAGCCAGTAAGCCTGCAAAGGAAATACCTGTACCAGACTCAGTAAACTGAAAACCATAACCAGTAACCCTGAAATCAATAAAGCGATCCGTGTGTTGCGTCTGAAAAGCAGCGGCCCCGGATGCCTGCCCAGGCTGTACCCGGTTTCAAGTGCCAGTAAGCCACCAAAAAGGGCATATATCCCCCGCTCATAAGCAAAGGCCTGCCCGTAGCCGTATTCCCAAACCAGTATTCCCAACATGCCAAGGGCAAGGATGGTAACGCCAAGGTCAATGATATAGTAGGCGGACCACTTCATTATTGGTCTTGCGATTGCTGATTGAGGTCTTCCAGGGCGCGCTGAAGGTCATTCAGGGCTTGAGCAGCGGCTTCAAACCGCCCTTCTCCGGTCGCGTTCTGGTAGCGTTGGAAGGCTTCCCGGGCGCTTGAGATACCTGACTGAATGCTCGTACCTTCCTCATAGGCTGCAGAGGAGGGGGCACCACTCTGATCCGTTGACGCAGCCGTATCGAAGAGCCCCGCCAGTGCTTCGTCAAAGGTCTCAGCGTAACTGAGCTGATCGTTGTGCATGATGCAGACCAGGCGCAACTCGGGATAAGCAGCGGTCTCAGCCTGAAGGTAGATGGGCTCGACGTACACAATCGTTTCTGCAACCGGGATGGCCAGCACATTGCCCCGGATGACTCTTGATCCCCTTTGGTCCCAAAGCGAGAGCTGACCGGACAGGTAGCTGTTTTGGTCGATTTTGGTTTCCACCTGCTGCGGGCCTAACACCCGTTTTTCTTTTGGGAAATTATAGGCTAAGAACCGGCCATACTGCCCCGGGTCGCAAAGCCCGGCGATCCAACCGATGGATACCTGCCGGTTTTTGGGGGTAAAGGGGAGGATAAGCGAAAAGCCCGCTTCCTCACTATTCGGAGGCTGCCACATAATATAGTAAGGCTCTACCGGCTGAACGCTGCCGTAGTACTTTTCAGTCGCTCGTATCCACAGGTCTTCCTGATTGTAAAAAACCTCAGGGTCATTCATGTGGTATTTGGCATAGACCAGCCCCTGAGTCAGCAGGTAGTCGACCGGATAGCGGATGTGGGCCTGCAGCGCTTCCGGCATATTACTCCTGGGCTGAAACATGCCCGGGAGAATCTTGTCCCAGACTTTTAAAATAGCGTCGTCCTCGTCAAAAGTGTAAAAATCAACGGCACCGGTGAAAGCATTGACAGTCACCTTGACCGGGTTGCGCAGGTAGTTTTGCCCGTCAAAGTCAGAACGGTGGCCTATTTTCAGTTGTTCCTGTGCTTCTCCTTCCTTGTACTGTATCCGCTCGGTGGCATTGTAAGGGGCTGAATAGGGAAAATAGGAAGACGTGGTGTAAGCATCAATCATCCAGTACAGCTGCCCATCCGCATTGACGATGTAGGGGTCCTGGTCGAGTTGGAGGAATGGAGCGAGTGCCCTGACCCGCCTTTTGATATCCCGCCGGAATAAGATCCGGCTATCCCTGGTCGGATAGGAGCTGAGCAACAGTTTGAATTCTCCCATTTTGTAGGCATAGAGAAACTTGCGCCAGGCACTCGACAATTCTACACCACCTTGTCCGCTATAACTGTAGTATTCGTTTTGATCGCCCTGCGGATAATCAAATTCGGGCTCACTGCTGTTGACGACAACGTAGTCATCGGTGAGCTCTCCGTAGTAAATCCGAGGCTGCTCCACTTTAAGAGATGGGTATTTGCTTTCCGGTGGGATGTTTTTGACCAGGAAATTAGGCAGGCCTTCGGAAGTAAAATCAGCAACGGTGGTTTGGGCAATGCCGTGACCGTGCGTGTATTTGAAAACTTCATTGACGAAAGTCTGGCTTTTATCCGGTAGGTTGGATGCCCTCATCTCACGGGCGGAGATCATGACCTGCCGGTAGCCATCGTCGTAGCGGTACCGGTCGATGTCAACATCGTTGAACTCGTAGTACAGGCGGATTTCCTGAAACTGTTTCAGTACTGCATCCAATGCGCGCCAGTCCCAAAGCCGGATGTTGTTGAAAATGGTGGGGTTGTCCTGAACCATGTCCCGGCTGAAGGAGTCCCGCACAGGGAATTCCCGGCTTTCCACCTCATTCAGCCCGAAGCCAAAGCGGGTGTATTCGATATTATGCCCGATGTAAGGCTTCTCGTATGAAATTTCGTTGGGCTCCACCCGGAAGCTTTGGTAGGCGCCGGGCAAAACATTTAGCGCGATCAACCAAAAGGCCGCTACCATTGCAGCTGTACTCCCGATTACATAAAGCGGATCACCTGCTTTGCGCATGCCCAATCGGAAAAGCAGGTGCTGCAGCGCCTCCCGAATAGCCGGAATCAATAAGCTGAGCCCTGCCAGTGCCGTAAATACCAGCGTGGTAGAAAGGGCAGGCAGCACAATATGTACGTCTGTCCATCCAGGGCCAGACACCGTGCCCAGGTCTGAAAAAAGCAAGTGGAAACGGTCCAGGTAAATTCCTCCGGCTAGGACGAGGAGCAGCAATGCGGCATTCACAAACAGCATTCGGCGGGAGGCTTTGCCCCTGGCGTTGTCTGATTGGTAAAGCTTGATGCTGCGCCCCTCCTGATAGAATTCATACCGCCCGGCAACGGTCATGCCCAGGGCTAGCAGTACCAACATAAAGAGGAAATTGTAGAGCCCGTCTAAAAAGGGTAGAGTGAAGAGATAAAAACTGCCTTCTACCCCCAGGATTGGATCAGAGATGCCCACAGTAGCCTGATACCAAAATTTCAGAAAGCTGCTCCAGTTGGCAAACCCCCAGGCGGCTCCCAGTAGCGTTCCTGCAATCAGTACGCCGCGCCGCAACCACTTTTTTGAAGCGGGCAGGTGGTGCGACAAAAGTGCCAGCAGCCCAAGCCCCGACAGCGCTCCAGCTACCACAAACAGGGACTCAGCCAGAAATAACGTCCAGAAGCGGTCGTTGTACCCCAGCTCATCAAACCAGATTTTCTCGCCCCAGAAATCCAGGAAACGAAACAATAAGATCGTGCTGAGAATAAGGCTGATACCCAATGTCTTCTGACCACTACCTTCCACTTGCCGGCTCCGGTAAATGAAGAAAACGCCAAGGCCGGTCAGTAGCACAAAAATTAAGGTAAACATGGAGGCTTTTCTGATTAAGCGCACGCAGGGGGACAGATGTTTACCCGTTACCGCCTAATAAAAAAGCGCCCGGACCAAAAATGATCAGGGCGCTTCTTCGGAAGCAGATCGTTAGATTTTTTAATCCAGGTTCGTCTGCAGCACATAATCTTTATACCGCTGCGGATTTTTCTCATCAAAATTGTCCACCGCAGTCTGAATGTGCATGAAGAACTTGTCCTTGCCCAGCTTCTCATCGAAGTGCCCTTTTTGCAGGGTGTCGCGAAGGGGCCCTTTCACGCTCGTCATATAGAATTCGATATTCAGGGAGGCCAGGAACGCGCGAATCTCCTCCAGGGCATGCAGCCCGCTACTGTCTGCGCTGTTGATGCTGTTGGCATCAAGTATTAAAAGCTTAAGCTTGTCCTTGCGGCGTTCCACTTCGGCCTCTATAGCTTCCTTGAAGAAGTTGACGTTGGCGAAGTACAGGCGCGCATCGAAGCGCATGATGAGGATGTCCTCCCGTTGCTCCAGGTTATCGAAGCGGTTGATGTTCTTGTAGTGGTCTTCGCCGGGTATGCGGCCCAGTACGGCGAAGTGAGGCATGGTGGTGCGGAAAATAACCACACCAAGCGACAGGGCCACACCGATAAGGATACCTTGCTCAATGCCAAGGGAAAGCGTACCAACGAAGGTGGCGATGAGCATCCAAAAGTCTGCCCGGTCGGTAGTCCAAAGGTGCTTGGCTTCCTTAAAGTCGATCAGCCCAAAAACCGCAACCATAATGACAGATGCCAGAATAGCCTTAGGCAAGTAATAGAATAGTGGCGTGAGGAAAAGCAAGGTCAGTGCAATGAGTACCGCGCTAATGATGGCAGCCAGCCCGGTTTTAGCGCCTGCCTGATCATTGACCGCAGTACGGCTGAATCCGCCGGTTACAGGGTAGGATTGGAACAAAGAGCCAAAGATGTTGGCTGCACCAAGCCCAATCAGCTCCTGATTAGCTGATACCTTATAATTTTTGTGTTTGGCCTGAATGGCTTTGGCTACCGCAATGCTTTCCATAAAGCTGACCAGAGCAATTGTCAGTGCGATAGGCAGCAGAGCGGAAAAATCTTCACCTGAGAATGTCGGAATAACGAAAGAGGGTAATCCCTCAGGAACAGTCCCCACTATCTTAACGCCTTGATCCACCAGTCCCAAACCATATACCGCAGCTATACCAAACACTACAGCCAACAGTGGCCCGGGAATGGCTTTGTTGATTTTTTTCACGCCTTTGATTAGCAAAATACCTCCAATACCTACGCCGAAGGTATACCAGTTAACTTCTCCAAATTGTTGTATGGCGTTGAGAAGGATTTCGTGCACGTGGTGGCTTCTTGGGATATTAACCCCCAGCAGGTGCTTGAGCTGAGACAGCCCAATAATCAATGCCGCCGCTGAGGTAAAGCCGCTTATGACCGGGTGGGAAAGGAAGTTGACCAGAAACCCAAGCCGGAAAACGCCGAGCAGGAATTGAATGACACCCACAAAGAGGGCCAATGCAACAGCCAGCATAATATAGGTCTCTGTGCCCCCGTCCGCTAGAGCGCCAATACCCGCTGCAGTCAGGAGGGAGACCATCGCTACCGGGCCTACCGCCAGCTGACGGGAAGTACCCAGGATCGCATAAATGATCAAAGGGATCGTGGAGGCATACAAGCCATAAATCGGCGGCAGGCCAGCAATCATCGCATAGGCCATGCCCTGAGGGATGAGCATGACGCCGACGGTCAGACCTGCCGATAAATCGCCCTGCAGGTTGCTTGTCTTGTAATTTGGAAGCCAGTCGAGAATGGGCAGAAAGTCTTTAATTCGCATCGCGGAGAACTATTTTGAATTTGTCAAATGCGGCTTGACAAACGCTTGTTAACAATTGGCGGCTCAACGATACAAAAGTCTGCCTTTTTACCGGGGCTTGCAGTGACGAACATCACAATAAATGTTTTCTTACCTTCTCAGACTGGCTTTTCGGAGGAATCATAATAGTTCTATACGGTTGCGTCCAAGCTGCACGACACCATCCTTTTCCAGCTGTTTCAGTAGCCGGGAGATGGCTTCTCTTGAGGCATTCAGGTCGTAGGCGATTTCCTGGTGGGTGGCATTTAGGGTCCGGCTGTTGTTGGCTTCGGCTTTCTGCTCCAGGTAATCCATCAGGCGTTCGTCCATCTTTTTGAAGGCGATGCTGTCGATGGTGCGCACCAATTCCAGCATACGGTTGTCATAGGAGGTCATCACGAAATTCTTCCAGCTAGGGTACCGGCTCATCCACTCATCCATAAAACGGGTGGGGATGCCGATCAGGGTGGTATCCTCTTCGGCTACCGTGCGGATTTCGCTCTTTTTGTCCATGAGGCAGCAGGTAAAGGACATGGAGCAGGTTTCTCCGGGCTTCAGATAATAGAGGAACAGTTCATTACCTTCCTCGTCTTCCCGGGATACTTTGATGCTGCCCTTGATGATCAGGGGCATAATTTTGACGTAGGCACCAAAATCCATGATGAGCGATCCGGCTTTGAAATGCATGATCGTTCCTTCATCCGCGATGGCATCCTGCAGGTTGCGCTCAGCTAGCTGAGGGTAGTGCTGACGAATGAGCGACAGGATTTCTGGCCTTGCCTTTTCTGTGATCATAAGTTAGTGGTCTTTTGCTTCTAGTTTTGCTTCGATTTGCTTCAGCCGTTCTTCCAGCTGCAGCAGTTTATCCAGGATAATGATGTGTGTCTTCTTGGCATCGATGCCTACCGGGCTTTGATCACTGTGGATTTCTTTGGCGATATCATCGAAGGTGGATTGGGCTACTTTCAGGCTTTCCATATCTATTGGTGTTTGGTTGCGCGAATTCGAACAGTCTCGGCTGGCCCATGATGGTAGGGGCCTTCCTCTAAAATAACACGTTGCCGGGAAATCTGGTCGAGTGAAAGAGATGCAAAGTCGGTTTCCAGCTCCTCCAGGCTAAACAGCATGGCTTCCTGCTTTGGGCCACCGGAATTCAGGGGGAGCTGTTCCTTGTGAAAGGCTTCCAACAGTAGCTTGCCGCCGGGCCGCAGCGCAGTGATGCAAGCCGCGTGCAGTTGTTGTCGAAGTGCTGGTGGCAGGTGTACAAAAAACAAGGCAATAAGGTCGTACTCCTTACGCTCAAAGGGGAAGCTTTCTATGGAAGCAACTTGGTACTGCAGGGTTACCTGATAGGCTTGGGCCAGGCTCAGCGCTTTTTGCCGGGCTGCACTACTGTAATCAAAGGCTTCCACTGACCAGCCAAGTTGGGCAGCGTAAACGGCATTACGACCTTCCCCTTCTGCCGGAAAGAGGGCATGTCCCGGCTCAAAATGTTCTAATTCGGCCCGGAGAAAAGTGTTTGGTGCTTTGCCGTAGGCATATTCTTCCGCTGAGTAGCGTTTTTCCCAGAATTCTTTCATCTGTGGTTTTAACTTTCAAAATTTTTAAGCACAACCGGATTGGAAGCGATCCATTCTCCCGTACAAAAAAGTGCCTTTGCCATAGTCATCCCGACAATTACGGCTACTGCTCAAATTCCTGAACTTCCTTTCGGCCGCCTTGCAGGTAAGCAATTTGCTTGAAACCCCGCCGGGCCATAAGAGCGGCAGCTAAAGGTGCTCTTTTGCCACCGTCGTCGTACAGAAAATAGGGCCGCAGCCGGTCAAGAGTTTCGATTTCCTCATCGAAGGTGTCGCTGAGATAATCTATGTTCATGGCCTGGTCCATCAATTTGTCCCTCCGAATCTCCCGAGGTGTGCGCAGGTCGATCAGGACAGCATCTGACGTAAGTGCCAGTTCCACCATGAACAAATCCGCAGGCAGCGAACGGTAAGGTGCCATAATAATAAGTTTGAAAGTCGAATATAGTTTGTTTTGTTCATGTAAAAAACAAAAAGAAAAGGCATTATGCCGGTTGGCCAATGCTTAGTAGCGCATTTTACATATTGCAATTGCAGTTCTCCAGGCAGGAGATGATAGAAGAGACATCACGCTCTTTAAGAGTGTATAGCATGCTGCGACCATCCCGTTCGGCATGAAGGATGCCTTTGAGGCGCATATTTTGGAGGTGATGAGAAGTTAGGGATTGTTCTGATCCAAGCATGGTGCAGATTTCAGAAACGGAAAGCTGAGAATGTTGCTCCAAGAGATGCACGATGCCTAACCTGAGCGGGTGGGCAACCGTTTTTAAAATGAAAGCAATGCGTTCCAGCTTTTCAGCTTCTTTTTTACCGATTGTTTTTTTGTCTGGCATGGTTTCAATGGTGTGAGGTGATAAAGCGTGTGGTGGGGTCCACTCCTGGATATACGCATTAAGAAGTGGTCACCGATGATAAATGTCGGGTCATTAATCCAGACATCCATCGTCTGGAATCTTGGATTTGCGACATCGCCCATTGACGAAGCGTCGCTTGTCAAGACAGGCCGCTGATGAAGTCAAGCTTATCAGGGCAAGCGCAAACCACTTCCCAGCGTAAATACTGACGATTAAGAAACGCAACTATTGGTGCTTAGTTGAAGCAGGCAAGTAAAAAATCTATAAAAAAGGTAGGGATTCTATCTTTTGAGCCAGGTTTTAATCCGGTCCTTGATGGTACCGCCCTTAGTAACGGTAAAGCTTCGGATACCGGAAACCTGCCCCAGGGTTATCCACGCATTATAACGTCCCGAGGGTAATTTGCCCAGGCGTATGGGCGCTTTGTGGGGCCCAGGTTCTAAGGTGGTTTTGTGCGTGCGGAAGGTTTTACCCTGCTCATTCAGGACGTCTACAATAAGTTGACTCCCCTCTGCACAAAAGCAATGCAGGTACGCGACAACAGACGGTGTCTCTTCTACCTGTAAAAAACCGATTTTAGTTTCTGGAACTTTCTTCATCTATTGTCTGATAAATCTGCACGATTGCAAGCCAAAAGGCTTAAATCTTGGTTGTTGAGTTAAGACGATACCTCTGTTGTTTAGTCACATCGTTGGCAAAAAGCAGGAATAAAATGGAAACACTTGAAAGTTTACTCTTGCTCTGCTTATTGATTGAAGGCACAGTTGAAACGAGTACAGCGACCCTGTTTTTCATAGTGCCAGGCTCAGGTGTTGTGCAGGAGTGTCAGGAAAGTGAAGCGTGCGTGTCTAAAGCTTTTTAATAAAGCCTTTCTTCTGACTATTTTGTGCTTGATGCGGTAAAATTACTTTTTTTTCGGGTAAAATCCAATATTAAGTAAGGACATAAAAAAGCCTGACTGTCATCGACAATCAGGCTTTGGTGCCCAGAACAGGAGTCGAACCTGCACATCCATAAGGACACTACCCCCTCAAGGTAGCGCGTCTACCAATTCCGCCATCTGGGCATGGAGCAGTAGCGCTTATTTTTAAAGCGATGCAAATATACACTTCTGGTCTTTACAAAAGCAAGGTTTTACAGCATTTTTTTTGATCGCTTTTTTCACCCCCCATTGACTTGTCAACCATTAAACACAGGAGTGGCACTGTACCGTTCCACAAAAGCTTTCATCTCATCAACCATACCCGGTGACCCAATGGCAATCGTAGCACGCTGGTGGAGGTGGTTGACCTCAAGCTCCAGAATGCGTTCCAGCTGGCAGGTGATGGCTTTGCCACCAGCCTGTTCCACGATGTAAGCCAGCGGGTTGCACTCGTACACCAGCCTGAGCTTTCCCTGTGGGTATTTTCGAGTGTTTGGGTAAAGAAAAATGCCACCCTGAAAGAGAATACGATGAATGTCAGAGACCATAGACCCGATGTAGCGCAACCGCAGGTTTAGGTCAGAACAGTGATCGATATACCGGCGCATCTCTACATCAAACTTCAGGTAGTAGCCCTGATTGACAGAGTAATAGTTTCCGCGGTCCGGTATTTGAATATCGGTATGGCTCAGACAGAACTCTCCGATTGTGGGGTCCAGGGTGAATCCGTTGACCCCCCGGCCTGTCGTGTAAACCAATAAGGTAGAGGTGCCATAAAGCACATAGCCGGCTGCGACCAGGTCCAGGCCTTTCTGTAGAAAGTCTTCCACTTCGACGGTGGATTCAGCGTCGCTGAGACGGCGGTAGATTCCAAAAATGGTCCCTACAGAAACGTTGACATCAATGTTGGAAGACCCATCCAGGGGATCAAACACCACGACATACTTGGAGGCCTTGGAAGCTACAGAGTTGATGGGGATGATGTCTTCCAGTTCTTCAGAAGCGACCCCACAGCATTCTCCGCTGTTTTTCAGGCAGTCGATCAGCTTTTCGTTGGCGTAAAGGTCGAGTTTCTGGACGGTGTCGCCGGAGGCATTTTCTTCCCGGGCTTCACCAAGGATGTTGACCAGCCCGGCTTTGTTGACTTCGCGGTTGACAATTTTGGCAGCCACGCCAATATCGCGCAGCAGTCCGGTCAATTCTCCGGAAGCATAGGGGAAATCTTTTTGCCTTCGGATGATAAATTCATCTAAGGTGACGATTCGGCTCATAATTCGGATATTTGTGGTTAGGAAGGGTAAATATAAAAACTGAGCCGGAGTAAAGAGGTGACAAATGGCATTAAATCAGCCCGGACTGTGAGGGCCAAGTCAACCAATCCGCTAATCAATGGTTTACAAAGGGTACCAGAAAGAAGCCAGACCGCACGTGAAGCAATTAGCCTATCTTAATAAGTTTTTTTTCCGCTACAAGAAGCATTTTCTTCTGGGGATCCTTTTTGTGTCCCTGTCCAACTATTTCCGGGTGCTGCAGCCGCAGATGATCCGGGAAGCGCTGGATCTGGTCGTGGAAAATATTGGTTTATTTGGCCTGCTGAATGGCTTTGAGCTACAGCCTAAACTGTACAGCATTCTGGGCAGGTCGCTGCTTTATTTCGGTGTGCTGGTGTTGTTGTTCGCCTTGCTGATGGGGATTTTTATGTATTTCATGCGGCAGACGATCATCGTTATGTCCCGCCTGATCGAATACGACATGCGCAAAGAGATTTTCCAGAAATACGAAGACCTCAGCATGGCTTTTTACAAGCGGAACAAGACCGGGGATATGATGTCGCGCATTACCGAGGACGTTTCAAAAGTGCGCATGTACCTGGGGCCCGCAATTTTGTATGGCATCAACCTGGTTTCGCTTTTTGTGCTCGTAATTTACTCCATGTTGCAAGTAAATGTCGAACTGACGCTATATGCCCTTGCCCCTCTGCCGATATTGTCGGTATCCATATATTATGTCAGTAACCTGATCAATAAAAAAAGCGAGGTCATTCAGCAGCAGCTGGCTCATCTGAATACGAATGCTCAGGAGATCTATTCCGGCATCCGGGTCGTCAAATCCTATGTGCAGGAAGTGCCTATGTTGTCCTTTTTCCGCAAGGAGAGCGATATTTACCGGGACAAAGCCCTCGACCTCGCTAAAGTAAACGCCTTCTTTTACCCACTTATGGTCCTGTTGATTGGTGCGAGTACGGTCATCACCGTTTATATTGGCGGCTTGCAGGTGGTTCGTGGTTCGATTAGCACGGGCAATATTGCTGAATTTGTTATCTACGTCAATATGCTGACCTGGCCGGTTACAGCTATCGGCTGGATTGCTTCTATCATTCAACAGGCAGCAGCTTCCCAAAAGCGGATCAATGAATTTTTGAGCCTTGAACCGGAAATAACGAATCACACCGACACAAAAACCGATGAGATCCGTGGAAACATTGCCTTTGACCGCGTTTCTTTTGTCTACCCGGATACGGGGACACAGGCGCTGAAAGATGTCAGCTTTGAGCTGAAGGCGGGGCAGAAAATGGCCATTATTGGCAAAACGGGGTCCGGAAAGTCCACCATCGCCGACCTGCTGGTCCGTATGTACGACGTGGAGCAGGGGCGGATTACGGTGGATGGCAAGGATGTCAGGGACCACAACCTCTTTCAGCTGCGCCGTGCAGTAGGGTATGTACCTCAGGATGTTTTCCTGTTTTCTGATACCATCGCCCACAATATAGCTTTTGGCAAGCGGGATGCCAGCCGGGAAGAGGTGGAAGAGTACGCCCGCTATGCTGCTGTGCATGACGACATTATGGAACTGTCTAACGGCTTCGATACCTTTGTGGGCGAGAGGGGGGTGACCCTCTCTGGAGGGCAGAAGCAGCGGGTTTCCATTGCCAGGGCTTTCCTGAAGCAGCCTGATATTGTCTTATTGGATGATTGCCTGTCGGCGGTGGATACCAAAACCGAGCAGCAAATTCTGGGCTATCTCTCCGGCGCCCTGTCCAATAAAACCGCAATTATAATTACGCACCGGATTTACTCCTTGCTGGAATTCGATAAAATCCTGGTCCTTGAGGATGGCCGGATTGCTGAATCCGGTACTCATGATGAACTGATTAAGATGGGCGGCTACTATTCGGAAATGGTAGAAAAGCAGCGCCTGGAAGAAGTCGATGAAGGCGCGCCCGCCCGTTGATTAAAGTCACTCTTTTTGTTGATTATCCGCAGTGCTTTTTTGGCCTGAGACCATTAGGATTGTGGCATAAGGGATGTCGCAATTCCTGTAATCGTATTTTGATTGGGAAACGATCCTTTTGTTACACCTCGCTGAATATCAGTCTGATACCAATTTTGGTCTACCAAATACAAGAGCCATGAAAGCTTACCAGGTTGTTTTTACAGCGGGCTTTTCCATTCTCCTTTTCCTGACCATGGGATGCCAGAAAGAAGAAACAGTATTGACAGAATCGATTGGTCGAAGCCCCATGCTGATTAGCCGTTATGTGCCTGGGCCGGGCACCTCGGATTGCCTGCTAATAGATTGTGAAACCGCTGTTGAAAATGCGCGGGAGGCCCTGATGGAAAAAGCGGAAAATGAATGTGGTGTGTTCATGTCTGCCATCCGGTGCTGCGAGGCCAATCAGGAGGTCTACCTGATGTACCGGTACAGTTCAGATTGTGAGCGTGGCGCGCCAGCGGAGGCACCGCTAAGCAGTGGTGATAGCGGATATGCTTTGCTGGCACCAAGCCCTGTTGGCATTGAGCTAATTGAAAGTCATTGTATCAATGGAGGAACTTCTCTGCGCATCATGCTGAAGGGCGGGGCACTGCCGCTACCTCTTGGGCCATTTGAAGTCCATTGGTGGGTGGATTACGAATATCAGGGCAATGATACACAAATTGATTGCGTGTCCGGGGAAGAAGCTCAGTTGCTGATCGTTGATCATTGGAACGAGGGCGCAAAGCAGTGGTACAAGTTTGATTTGCATGAAACTGACCCTGCATTTAGGTATTAATGGTTTTTTTGAAATCTCCTGCAATTACTTACTTTTGTAAGGCACGTTTTCATTTACGTAACTAAACCTTCACAAGTAGTGGATAACGGGAGTAACCAAAGAAGATTTGATAGCGAGTACTCGCTTAAAATGCGTGCTGGCAAACGAAGAACCTACTTCTTTGATGTGCGGCGAACGAAAGGTGACGATTTCTACATTACCCTCACCGAAAGCACTAAAAAGTTCAACGGGGACGGGTACGAACGGCATAAGATCTTTTTGTATAAAGAGGATTTTAACCGATTTCTGAGTCATCTCGAAGAAACTATCGATCACGTTAAGGAAAACCTGATGCCAGAGTATGACTATGACGAGTTCACACGCCGGCATGAGGAGTACGAAGAAGAACAGGCCAATAGCGACAGCTTTTCCGATAACGGAAGGGATCAGCTGGAGACGGACGAGGATATAAGCTGGTAAATATACTGACGATTAAGTAGTTCGCCACAGCAAACCTACTCAATGCTTGCATTTACGCTGGGAAATGGCTTGCGCTTGCCCTGACAAGCTATGCTTCGTCAGTGGCCGATGTCGTAAATCCAAGATTCCAGACGATGAATGTCTGGAGCAACGACCCAGACGATGAATGTCTGGATCAACGACCCGACATTTATCGTTCCCCGTGCTGGCCGTCAGCGCCAGTAAGTGACCACTTCGTATTGCGTATAAAAAGAAGAACAGGCCTGCTTAAAAAGAATTGGTATATCCAACGCTCTTGCTATTATGCTATTTCGGTGGCATCCAAAATGAGAAAGTCCTGTTCTTCTTTGTTATTCCTCGTAACTTTTCAATCGGCTGTCAGTACATCCGTTTTTAACCATGGGGCATTTCAAATCCGTCTGATTGCCATAAACCATTACCGTCGAATGCCTTGCCCGGCAGCGGTACATGTGTCTAGTGCTTATTGGCCGGTCTCTTGCCTATCCCCGGCAGTCAGATCGTCAGTATAACAGCGCGTGCCCTATAGCCTGACGCTAACACCAACTGTGGCAATAGATACACCGAATCCAACCTCTCCAAACAGCCCTACTTTTTCGCCCAGGCAATACCGGGTGCCCAGGAAGGCAGTGTAAAGAAAGTTGCTGCCGGTACGGCCAATACCCCTTTCTGCTTTTATCTTTTTTTCTTCTCCCTGCATCATCTCAATTGCAGAATTGGTGTAACCCACATTCAGGCCACCGTAAATATTTAAGCAATCGTTGATAAGCCGGCTGTGGGCAGCTGCACGAAGCGTTATTGTTGAGAATTTGTTACGCCACTGAGCAGTGGTCCCATCACGGAACTGATAAAGTCCAGACTCAGTGATGGAATAAGAACCGGCAAGCCCGAGGCTGAAATTCTCTGTGAATTTATAATCAGCAGTGAGGGTCATCGGCAGCATTTTAGCCTTCCCGTGGTCCTTTACAAAGGTAGGCAGGACGCCGATGCCAAGGTTGAGGTCAACATGAGGCTCAAAGCGCTGGGCTTGAACAAACTGGATAGCCAGGCAAAGTACGGTTAGGCTGAGGAATAGCTTTTTCATTGGTCCAAAATTTAGGTGTTCTAAAACGTTATCTCCGTTCAGCCAAAAAAGCTTAACGGTCCAAAGTATTGTGATTACTGTCCTAAGTAGAGCGGCGTTACCCGTAGCTTCGGTGTAAGCACGACTCACCTGTTGCAACACACTACATGTATTGCACTAAATTTTTTGGAAACAGCACTGCATGATGGCATCTGGCATGAGATTGCCATGCGGCACATTGCCGTTTCAAAGTTCCAACCTTGTACCCCAATTATTGTAAAATAGCAGTTTGCTATTGAATCCAGAATCTGAGCGCTCGTTTATCCCTGTTCGCTTATGATTTACAACGCCCAAGTTATTACCATTGACGTAAATAATCCAGTCCGCGTTGGGTGCTTAATCAAAAATTAACATCTTTTTTCAAAATTTTTAACCAAGGCCCCCATTTTGTTTGGATAATGTTAAAACGGGTTTCGGTTTATTTTGGTGTATGAATTGGTTATTTTAAGAATTTTAATAACCAAAACACCATCTTTTTACATGTTTCAATATTTTATTTGCCCTCAAGATAAAAGGTTACCTGCAAAAGATCAATAATTGAATTTCCGATAAGTCAGCTTTCTGACTAAGTCAGCCGAAGTTTTCAGTAAAGGTTACATACTACTAGTATGCAATTAACTATTGAAACGTTGCACTGCCACTGGAATATGTGATGCAAAAGTGCCAAAAGCTCAGAGAGGAAAACCCAAATCTTTTTATTCCACAATTTAGGATTTATGAACAGATCCCTTTGATGCCGTTTTCGTATTGATCGCGCCTTGTCTGGCGAATGCCAAAAGGTGGCAAAAAAATATACTTCAAAGCGGCAATAACCTCAGCTGGGCTCATAATCCCTGCTCATAGAACTCTTTTGGAGTTGTACTTGCAAATATTTGCGGAGTGCCCGCTCAAACCAGGTCGCAGGCAGCAGTTTTTTCAAAGTAATGGAAAACCTTTGCAGGGGCTTTCCAATGGTGTAACAGGGGGGAAGCAAGGAACGCTCTGACAGTTTGCTTATCAACTGAGCGGCTTTGTCTGCAGGCATTCCCTCTTCCACCTCTTTGTTTATTTGTCTGTAAGACTTTTCAAAAGCAGCCGAGTAGGGACCGCTGGACTTATAAGATTTAATCCGGTTGGCATTTATGTTCGTCCTGACATCTCCGAGCATTACGCTACAGGTCTGAATACCAAAAGGCATAAACTCAAATCGCATGGATTGAGTTATGATGTCCAAGGCGGCTTTGCTCCCGCAATAAATGCCTCGGAAGGGCAGCCCTACTCTTGCACCAATCGAGCTTATATTGATGATCCGCCCTCCGCCCCTTTGTCGCATAGAAGGCATTACGGCCTGACAGGTCCTGATCGCTCCGTAGACATTGGTATTGAAAACCCTATGAGTGTGCTCAAGGCAGGCCTCTTCCACAGGGGTGGCCATACCCAGACCCGCATTGTTGATCAACAGGTCAATGTGCCCGGCTTGCTCAAGAATCTTCGATATTGCCGCCCCTATACTGCTTTCATCCAATACGTCCATTTTTAGCATCGTGTAAGGCGTGCTCTGATCTTTTTGGGCATGACGGCTTGTACCATATACCTCGTGTCCGGCAGCAGCAAAATTTTCCGCCAGTGCTTTTCCCAGCCCGGACGATGCTCCGGTTATTAGTACAGTCTTTTTCATAAGACAGCGGAATTATTAGTGTTTAAATTATGACTGCAAGCTCGGGAATTCCAGAGGGGGATGGGGAATCCATTTTCCCATCAATACATAGTTTTTTATGCTATATCAATAAAATTTGCACCATATTGCCGCTAAAATTTCAATATTTTGTATTTTTCCATTGCATTATGCCTCGTTAAGCAAATTACTATGAATGAGGAGCAGCCAGATACCCTTCAACTTAAGCTATTCAACGAAATATTAACGCGCTTTTCCGGAAAGTCCGAAGCCATCAGTGAATTGATGAAAGTGCTATCGGTAAACCGGGATGGTATTTATCGGAGATTGAGAGGAGACACCCTTCTCACTTCTCAGGAGTTACATCTGCTAGCGATCCGCTTCAGTATTTCTCTTGATGAACTGGTACATGAAGACACCAATAAGATATTCTTTTCTTACAGCCTGTACGAACAGGACGCGAATAGCTTTTGGGATTATCTCATGCTGATGAACCAGCATCTTAAGGAATTCGTAAAGCAGCCAGAGCTGTGGGTATATTACAGCTCACAGGAGATTCCCATCTTCATTAGCATGATGTTCCCCAAGCTATTTGCATTTAAAATGTATGTACATGGACTGACGACCTGGCACCTGGACTTTTTGCAGGACAAGCCCTTTGATTTTGACTTGCTTAATGCCAAAGAGCAGGCATTGGCCATGGAGACCAGTCAAATATATTGTACCATCAATTCTACTGATTTTTGGACGCTCGCATTGCTGCAGCAATCCCTCAGTCAGATCGAATACCTGGCGGTAGAGGGTCGTTTTAAGACCTTTGAGATTTGTCAGGAGGTTTGTCTTGAACTTCTTGAGCTGATCCGCCACGCCCGTTTAATGGCAGAGTCAGGTAAAAAGTTTATGCCAGGGCATCAACCGATCAAGGCGAATGGCGTGTTCGACCTCTTCCACAGCGAGCTAACCGTTACCAATACCACCATACTAAGCATTGCACAGCAGCGATATGGCTTGTACAATGCATTTGATAACCCCAATTTTTTGTTCACCAATAACAAAAAGCTTTGCTTGCTAAAGGAAGCATGGTTCAAAAAAGTAAAGCAATATTCTGTATCCATGAGTGTCCACTCAAGTAAAAACCGAAATCACTATTTCAATAAGCTTGAAAGCAAAATAGAACAAACCATGAAGCGCATGGAATATGCATTCAGTTGATCAGTAAAAAATGGGTTATTTGTTTAGTAAGCACCGAAATACCGCCGAGCACCCCACTCCATAACAAGCAGGATAAGCAGGATTGCAAATAACCATTTAAAATTAATAATAGGCTGCGTTTGCGCCGTTTCGTAAATCACAGGTTTAACCGTGTCCCGGTTGCGGATAGCCGCTGCAATTTCCGAAATTGACTCCGGGTAATAAACGGCACCACCGTACTGCTCACTCAGCAGGCGCAAGGTGTTGTGATCGGCCGTTGTTTCGTACTGCTCGAGTTGTATAGGCTGAATGCTAAACTGCCCATCGTAGGTGAGCCGCTCACCGCCAAAGAACACACTGCCTGTGAACCGATAGTTGCCCACGGGCAAGATACCCGCATTGAGCCGGTAGGCATTTCCCGCTTTATTGAAGGTGAAATTGTATTCTTTCCCCGCTGCGTCTTTTACGGTCAGGCTGGCGTCAGGGTCATTGACGAGTTCAAAGCTTTGGTTATACAGCTCGGCATCGAAATACACAGGCTCGTTTTCATCAAAAATGTTCTTGCTGAGGCTGATCCGGAACCGGCGTTTGTCTTCTTTCAGGCTGAGGTATTGTACGACTTTTCCGATCAGCTCATTGAACCGTTCGTGGTCCTGGTTCTGAAGATAGTCAAACAACCGCCAGCGCCAGACGCCTTCTCCGCCCAGCACACCGACCTTGGTTCCACTGCCTTCACCCAGCACCAGCAAGGGGTAATCTGTTTCCACCTTGCCGATACGTTGATAGAGTAGGGCAGAGGCACTGCTCTCGATATTGTAATCCCCAAATACGGCGGTGAGCGGGGTGTACCCCGGCAGTTGTTCTTTAAGGTCTTCACTCAGTTGGAAAAGATTGAAGCCTGGTTTGATGTAGGCCTGCACCTGATTGGTTGAATTGCCACGACGCTGAATGCTGAGCACCCGTTGTGCCTGATTGAATTGCGGTAAGTCTGTTTGGTTGCCCACTGCAAACAAATGGGGGATTTGCTCCCTGGCAATTGCGTTCAGGACAGATGTTGCTGCCTTGTTCCGGCTGGGCAGGTTGTGCAGGATGATGAAATCAAACTCACCGGGGGATTCCTCCAGATTGTCTGCGGTAGCCGTGGTTACCTGGTAGTTCTGATTGTTGGAAAGGGCCTGCCGGAAGGCCGTCAGGTCTGGATGAGGCGCATTGCCCAAAACGAGAATTTTCTGACGGGCATCCAACACATCTATAAAGATGTCTTTGCTGTTGTTGACAGCGGTTGCTTCCTCTGGGATTTCGCCAAGGGTCACCCGGAAGCGCTGCACCCCCGCCTGGTCTGCGTCAAGAACAAACTCACGGGTTTCAAACCAGTTGTCCTGGTCAATATTAACAGCTTCCTGCTGCAAAAGCACTGCTTCACCGTTCACAATTTTATAGATGTTCACCCGGCTGTTGCTGCCCGCGGCATTATCGCCTGCCAAGTCTACCTGTATGCTGAACTTGTCGCCGAGGTAAACAATGCGATTGTGAAAAACCCGCTTGACCAGCAAGTCGCGCTGTGCTGTCGTATCGCCCAGTGGAATGGAGAACAACGGCGCATCCAACGCTGCATTGGCGTATAGCGGATTGCTGCCTTCGTTGTAGATGCCATCGGAGGCGAGTACTACTGCACCAAGGTTCTGCCCGCTGTAAAGGTCGTAGAGCGAAGAGAGGGCTTCGGCGATATTACTTTGCTTGTCCGTAAAGGCAGAGTCAATCCCCTCCCGGACTTCACTGCCGAATCCGTATGTTTTTACTTCGTATTCGCCTTCCAGCTCAGCCTGCAGTGCATTCAGGGACGACAAATAGGCGGCTTTCTGCTCGCCCAGAGCGGCCCCTACCGATTCAGACTGGTCCTGGGCAATCAGGATGATCGGCTTTTTGACCTCCCGCACCACTCTGCGCAGGAGAGGCGTGAGCAACAAAATGGCAATCAGGCTGACCGCTGCGAACCGAAGGAGCCCCAGCAGCGTGTTGATAGTGCTGCTCTGGGAGCGAAATGCTGTAGACCGATAGTAGAGTATTCCTGCAAAGAGGCCGCCCAATGCAAGGCAGAGGAATAAATACCATACCGGATACTGAAAGCTAATATTGTCCATCAATTCTTTTATTTTGCTGCGCTCATCGTCAGAGCACACAATAATAACGGATTTTTCAGGAGACCACCTGAACCTCCTGTTAGTATTTTGTTAAAACACTAACTGAGACATACATTTGGGAGCCTGTTCGTTTAATATCTTATATTACGAGTTTAGTATACAATTGTGTGTCGTAAAATGTTGGACCGGGCGGCTTCCACCCGGCAAAAGAAATTTGAAGTATTCATGAAGAAATTATTGCAGATCGCGTTTTTCCTACTCCTGGCCGCTCAGGTACAGGCTTCCTACATCCTGTTGCCTATGGACCATGAGACCCAAAAGGACCACCTGAAGGCCTACGGCATTACCTACTGGGTGCTGTCCAGTAATGTGGAAGCCTGGTGGCTGCTCAATTACCGGGGCGGCAGCTTTGCCTTTCCCTACAACCGGACTTTTGAAAAGGAATGCCTGACCCGGGGAGTATCCTATGAAGTGGTGGCGGATGGGCAGTTCAACAGCATCCTGAACGAGATTGCTGACCCGGAAGTCAATATGGAGGCGATCAAGCTTGAGAAAGCACCTAAAATTGCCGTCTACACGCCCGACTTCAATGCCAGAGGCGAAAAAATACAACCCTGGGACGATGCCGTGACGCTCGTCCTGACTTACGCAGAGATTCCCTACGAAACCATCTACGATCGTGAGGTGCTCAACGATGAGTTAACCGAATACGACTGGCTTCATCTCCACCATGAAGATTTCACGGGGCAGTACGGCCGTTTTTACCGCACCTACCACAATCAGACCTGGTACCGCGAGAATCAGCGTAAGATGGAAGAACTGGCTTACGACTTGGGCTTTACCAAAGTCTCTCAGCTCAAGCTGGCGGTAGTGAAGCGCATCAAAGAATATGTAGTAGGTGGCGGCTTTATGTTTGCGATGTGCTCCGCCACCGACACCTATGATATTGCTCTGGCGGCAGAAGGGGTAGATATCTGTGCCGAGATGTACGATGGTGATCCGGTTGACCCTAATGCCCAATCCAAGCTAGACTACTCCAAGACCTTTGCCTTTGAGGACTTCCAACTGGAGCGAAACCCTTTGGAGTACGAATATTCGGATATTGACCACTCCCGTGGGCGGCGGATTAATCCTGAACAGGACTACTTTACCTTATTCGATTTTTCTGCAAAGTGGGATCCCGTCCCTACCATGCTTACCCAAAACCATACCCGCACGGTAAAAGGGTTTATGGGGCAAACGACCGCCTTCCGTAACCAAAATATCAAATCGAATATTTTGGTGCTGGGAGAGAACAAACCCGCTAAAGAAGCGCGTTATCTGCACAGTGAGTACGGTCAGGGGTTCTTCTCCTTTTACGGAGGCCACGATCCGGAAGACTACCGCCACTACGTGCAAGATCCGGAAACAGACCTTAGCTTGCATCCCAAATCGCCAGGCTATCGCTTGATTTTGAATAACATCCTGTTCCCGGCAGCAAAGAAGAAGAAACGTAAAACTTAATTGATATGAACAATCGATTTAGCATATTCATCTGGCTGGCTTTACTTGGCTGCGGTTTTTTTGCCGGTGCTGCGTGGACTTCCCGGGCAGATGCTGATGTGCCAGGTGAAACACCATCGGAGGAAATAACCGAAACTTCTGATCCTAACGCTTCAGAATCGGACGAGACGGTCAACCTGCCTGCCACGCGTGAGCCTGCCGCCTCAAATGGGCTCAATCCTCAGGAGCGTGCTAACATCCGGTTGTTTGAAGAGTCTGCGCCTTCGGTATGCTACATCACTACCACCAACGTAAGGCGGGATTACTTCAGCCGGAATATTACTGAAATCCCAAGAGGTAGCGGCTCTGGTTTCGTTTGGGACTACAAGGGGCATATCATTACCAATTACCATGTTATTCAAGGTGCAGACCGCGCTACGGTTACGCTGGCTGACCGCAGTACCTGGGAAGCAGTGCCGGTTGGGGTCGCTCCTGAGAAGGACCTGGCCGTATTGCGCATCGAAGCGCCCCGGAATATCCTGCGGCCAATGCCGGTCGGCACTTCCGATAATTTGCAGGTCGGCCAGTCGGTTTATGCCATTGGTAACCCCTTCGGCCTGGACCAAACCCTAACGACAGGTATTGTGAGTGCCCTGGGCCGGGAAATAGAATCCGTAGCTGGAATTCCAATCCGTGATGTCATACAAACGGACGCTGCGATTAACCCCGGCAATTCCGGAGGGCCGCTCCTGGACAGCTCCGGCCGCCTCATAGGAGTGAATACCGCAATTTACAGCCCTTCCGGTGCTTCAGCCGGGATTGGCTTCTCCATTCCGGTCGACGTAGTCAGCTGGGTAGTCCCTGAGCTAATTGAGTTTGGACGGCTCAAACGGCCCACTCTGGGCGTGGAGCTGGCTCGCCCGCAGATTGTGGAGCGACTGGGGCTGGACGGCGCACTTGTTATCGATGTGATTAAAGGCAGCGGTGCTGAGAAAGCCGGTATCCGCCCAACGATGCGGGACCGTTATGGCAGTATTGTACTGGGGGATATTATCACCGGGATTGATGGTGAAGCTGTTAAATCCACCAACGACCTGATTCTGATCCTTGAAAAGTATGAACCAGGGGATCTCGTGGAGGTAGAGTTTCTTCGGGATGAAAAAAGGCAGAAAACACAATTAAGGCTGGATCCTGCGCGCTAAGCAGTTGGCAACCCTCTTTCCTGTCGGCGGAAAGAATGTACTATCAGGGAGCAACCCAACTTCCTGCCCATGCGCCATCCTGATAGGCAAATTGCGCCCTTTGGTGGCCCTCATGGTGTAAGTGCAAAAGGTCTGCGCTGTAAACCTGACAAGTGATGACCATGAAGTGCTCAAACGCATAGGCGGTTTCCTGCAGGTCCATTTCATCGTGCCAATGATTGGGCAGAGGTACATTGTCTGTTTGCTGAGGCGTGCCGGGCGCTGAAAGGGCTGCATAGCTGGACCGCCCCTGTACCGGAAGCCGGTCCCAGTACTGACGGCAACGCGCTGACCCTTGTTCCAGAATGACCTGTGCGTTCATTCGGATTTGGACTTTCTTGCGCTCATCCCAAAACAGACAAGACAAGTGTGGATGATTTGAAAGCTCCTCTACCTTCCGAGAGCGGGCATCTGTAAAAAAGGTAAGCTGTCGCTGCTGAAAGTCTACCTCGCGCAATACGATCACCCGTTGCCGGGCAAAACCTTCCGAATCAACGGTGGCAACGCTTGGTTTTTGGTAATCGCCTTTTCGCTTAATTGCTGCTTTAATCAGCAGGTGCCAGGCATCGTGGAGAAATTTATCAGGATTGTCGAATCTTTCCATTGAAAAAAAACTGTTTTGGAGATGGCATTGCAAAAATTCGTGATAAATATCACTGTAAATTAAGAGGACTTATTTTACTTTTGCCGTTACGCGAAAAAAGTTAAATAAATGTGTGACTTCAGCGTTTTCCTAAGTCTAAAGGAATGCAAGTAAATCGGTAATATTTCTCTGAACGTAGAGAAAGAATAACCGTTCACTAAAAAGGGGAATGACGTTGAAGCCACTTGCAGGAATAATTGCAATTGGCTCAACATTCCGCAACGAACAAAAATATGGCATGAAATATTTCATGTAAAGAATATGGGTTTTAGGTGTTTTTCTGGGGAGCAGTCTTTTCTGCTCCCCTTTTTGTTTTTTTAGTACAGTGTTTTAGGTCAAAAAACTTTTAAAATTTAACGCAGACAGGGAAACTTTCAGAAGATAACAAGTGTATATGAAGACTTAAGTACAGTCTGACCGGCAATTATTTTGATTTTCGGACTTAACTTGCTTGATTCGGAATTAAATTTTAAACAAGAGTGGTTTTTGCCACCCAAAAAGTATACACAACCATGTTAGAGCTGTTTTTAGCAGTGCTGGCGTCCTTATTTTCCATGGTAAATCCGCTTGGAGCAATTCCGGTGTTTCTGGGTATGACTCCGCATTACACCAAACAGGAGCGGACGCAGACGGCTTTGCATACCAGCCTTTACTTCACTTTGATTCTGCTGACTTTTTTCCTGGCCGGTTCGCTCATTCTAAGCTTTTTTGGCATTAGCATCAATGCGATGCGTATTGCCGGAGGATTGGTCATTCTCCTGTCCGGTTACTCCCTCATGAGCGGAAAGTTTGCCGAAG
Organism: Phaeodactylibacter sp.; assembly: GCF_022763345.1. Classification (GTDB taxonomy): domain Bacteria; phylum Bacteroidota; class Bacteroidia; order Chitinophagales; family Saprospiraceae; genus Phaeodactylibacter. The sequence continues at coordinate 73,682 of NZ_JALEGS010000004.1, read as the reverse complement.
GGCGGGCGGTAGACAAAAAAGTGAAACAGGAAGCGCTGACCAAGGACGATATTTCCTTCTCACCAATGGCGATGCCGCTGCTTTCAGGGCCAGGGTCCATCTCTTACCTGATCAGTATTCAGGCTGAGCATACGGCCTGGGAACCGAGACTTGTTATTTCGGCTGTGGTGGTCGCGATGGGCGCTATCGTGTATAGTGTCCTTAGGTATTCCCCTTATCTGCAAAAACTGCTGGGGGTGGCCGGGCTGAATGCACTAAGCCGCATCATGGGCTTCCTGGTTATGGCCATCGGCATTCAAAACATCATCACCGGCATCGTTGAGCTGGTGAAAGTGCTTGCTTAAGACTATCGCAAAAGGAGGACATCACCTGAAATAATGGTGGTGCCTCCACCCGATAGGTTGATCTCCGCATAGAAAGTAAAGACATCACTGTCCATTTCGCTTCCTCTGAAATTTCCGTCCCATCCACAAGCTCCATCATTCAGTGGACAGTCCCGGGCTTCGTGCACGAGGTTGCCCCAGCGGTCAAAAATCCGGAACACTTCGATAGAGCCCAGCCCATCCCGGCTGTAGAGCAGGAAAAGGTCATTGTTGTTGTCACCGTTAGGCGAAAAGACCGTTGGTGCATAAACGGGTGTCTCCTTGAGTACCTTCACGTTGACGGTAGCCTGGTCCACGCACCCGTTCATATCTGCTGCCCAGACCTGATAGAGGGTGGTTAACGTTGGGGCTACCGTGTAGGACAAGCCTTCCTGAATGCCCGGGGCTGGCCACCACCAAACAGAGTCGGGCGTCCCGGCTTCCACCATTGCGGAAAGGCTGATTTGCTGCCCAAGCTGTATGGTGGTATCTGGCCCAAGTTCAATATCAATACCACTCGAGGCCGTAATCGTTACCGTTGAGTCCCACTGACAGCCATTTGAATCTTCAAGCAGGATAGGGTAGGTGCCTGCCGCCAAATTGACGAAGGCGTTATCGGAGGACAGCGCTCCGCCGTCTATAGCTGATAGGAAAGGTGGTGTGCCTCCGGCTACAGAATCCAGCAAGATACTGCCATCGCGGTCCCCGGGGCAGGATGGACTTTGAGCCAGCCAGTTGACATCTGTGATGAGAGGAGAGGAAGCGGAGACCTCTATCGTATCTACCACGGTGCACCCGTTGCTTTGGTCCGTCAGGCTTAGTACGTACAGGCCTTCAGCGGTAGCTGTTGCGGTGGGCTGTCCGGCAGGCCCTGTCAGTACGCCGCCCGCTTCCGCAGCCCAGTTAAAGAGCAGTGGGCCGTTACCGGTAGAGGCACTGCCGTTAAGGGTGACGTTGGTCCGGCTACAGCTAAGCTGTTCCGGTACAGCGATATTGATTTCCGGGAAGTCTGCATCGCTTTCCACTTCCATTGTTTCAAAGGATGAGCAGCCATTGGCCTCATTAGTGACTTGCAGGGTGTATGCGCCTGGCGTGCTCACGGTCAGCCTCAACGTATCCTGAGCAAGCACGAGGTCATTGCTGTCCAGCCAGGTATACACCAGGTTAGGCCCGCTTTCTGACCCGGTACCGTCCAGCACAACGGAGGTGACGGTACAATTGAGCCGGTTAGGGGTGGCAAGGTCCGCCACAGGTGGTTCGAAATCTCCGCTGATTTGAAAGAGCAGGGTGTCCCGGCAGCCGGAGCCTTCATCCTGAACGAGCAGCCGGTAGTTTCCGACTTCGGTTACCCACTGCTGAGCGGTGGTGCCGATGGTATTGAAAGCCCCGCGCCGCCATTCGTAGGAAAAGCCAGCGCTTGTGCCTCCGGTGGTGGCACTAGCATCCAGCAAAAGGCTGTCTGCATTGCAGTTGAGCGTAAGCAATCCCGGATTGGTGAGGGCGGCTTCGGGCGCGATACGGCCATTGGCAACCCAGGTGGAGTCTGTTGCGCTGCAGCCACTTTCCGGGTCAGTGACCGATATGAAATACCAACCGGGCTCACTTATTTGTGGGGTAGCGGTTTGGGGCCCAGATAAGATTTGCCCGTCAGGAGTTGTCCATTGCAGGTCGCTCTGTCCACTATCCGTATTAAGGTCCACACTGAGCCGTATAGGGTCATTGTTGCAGGTGATTATCGTGTCTGGCCCGGCAGTAACCTCCGGGATCCGGTCGTCTGCGTTCACCCAGACCAGCTGTGCAGTGTAGCAGCCATTGTCTGCCCGTTCAATCTGCACCTGATAAACGCCGGGCTGAAAAACAGTGGCGGTAGCCTGATCGGCTTGCTGAACCAGGAGGCCGCCCGGGCTGCTCCATTGGTATGTCACTAATGCCGCTGGTGCAGCTGTGGCGGTAATACTGAGGCTGTCATTATTGCAGGGGAATAGCAGGGTGTCTGCTACTTCCAAGGCGGGAGCGAGGGTGTCCAGACCGACCATTACTGTCACCATGCTCGTACAACCTGAAGTGTCATTTTGGACTTCAAATCCATACTGTCCAGGCAGGCTGACATCAATATCAAGCGTTGGCACGCAAGGGCCGGTGGGGTTCCCGGCAGCATTCAGACGGTACCAGCAGGAACTGTAACCTGTGTTATTTGGAATGCTGCCCTGTAGCAACACGGAGGGAGACGTGCAAGTCAGCACCGTATCCGGAATGGAAGGTACTGTTGGCAGATCCGTATTTTGGCTTACGAAAACACTGTCTAAACCGGCACAGCCAGTCGTGGTATCCGTAACCATAAGCTCATACCAGCCCGGCGTGTTGACCGATGGGTTAAAGGTCGCTCCGCCAGGTATGTTTGCCGGAGGGCCACTCCAGGCATATTGTATGGCATTGCCAAAGGCAGAGCCACTGCCATCGAGGGTGACCGTAGGTTGTTCACAGGTCAGGGCCTGTGCAGGGCCGGCATCAGCTAAGGGGGGGACGGTATCGGCCGCAACTTCGACCTCTCCCGAGTTTTCACAGCCTGTCAATAAATCGGTAACCAGTACGGCGTAAAGCCCCGGCTGAGCAACTGTAATGGAAGGGAGCGTGTCTCCTTCAGGCAGTGGAGCGTCTTCACTCGACCATTGGAAGGAGAATGAAGTGCCTGGCATCCCAGAGACCGTCAGTGTAGCGAGGGTATCGGTGCAGTTTAGTTCCTGATCCGGACTTAGAATAAGCTCGGGCGGGCTGGAAAACTCAGCTACATTAACCGTGATTTTCGCGGAAAAACCCAGGGTGTCGGTGGCATTGAGGGTATAAAGCCCGGGTTGGTCCACCACAATGGAGAGGCTGTCGGTGGCGCTGAGGATATTCCCGTTCATGGTAGTCCATTCAACGGTACAACCAATACAGGGCTCACAAAAGCTGCCGTTGAGGGTGACTTGCGGAGCAGCACAGGTCAGGGTGTCTGCCGGGATGCTGTCCAGGCAGGGCACGCACTCCTGCTGCACGACGGTCACGTCCCGGAAACTGGAACAGTTATTTGCAGGGTTGGTAACCGTCAAACGCACTACGCCGGCTGTGTCCAGCAGTACCGCAACGCTATCCGCACTATCTAGAATAATCCCGCCTTCCCATTCATAAACATACTGTGGGCCCTGGGGTACTACAAAAGCCTGCAACCAAAAGGAGTCCTGCATACAGGGGATGATCGTAGAGCTGAAATTGATATCCGGTAGGTTATTGCTGCGCTGTACGACAACGATGTCCTCCGCGAAGCAGCCATTGGTGCTGTCGATCACGGTCAGGAAATAAGTGCTGGCATCATTCACGAAGATGCTGAAGCTGTCTTTCACAAAAGTCTCATCGTCCAGCTTCGTCCAGGTATAGCCAATGCCTGGTCCGATGGTTGACCCGGTGGCGCTTAGAGTCGTTGTAGGTTCCGGGCAGGTCAGGGTGTCACCTGGGCCGGCTTCCGCTATGGGGGCGAGGGTGTTGGATGGCACCTCAACTGCCAGGGTATCGCTAAGGTCGAAGGTAGTATTGGTGGCAATGAGCTGATAAACGCCAGGGCAGCGTACAACTGGCTGAAGCGTGGTGTCTCCGGACTCTATACAATCAGGGCCTGGGGCCAGCCAGGTGTAGGTGATGTTGGGCCCGGACTCCGTACCTGTTGCATTCAGGGTGATTGTGGTGATAGCGCAAGTCAGCGTATCGGGCGCCGCAATCTGAAGGGCCGGGCTACAGTCCAGCGTGGCCGATACGGAAGCCGTATCCGGGCAGTCGCCGGCGGCGTTATCGGCGATCAAGGTGTAGATGCCTGCACTATCAATCGTGAAGCTAAGCCCGCCGGGCGATATTGGCATGCCATTGAAGAACCAGCTAAATGTGGCACCTTCCGAGGCAGTTGCATCGAGCAGGGCTGTCCCTTCCAAACAGGACAGCGCTATAGTATCCGGTAGAATGGCATTAGGGCTCAGCGGGTCCCGGGTCACAAGAGCGGTATCCCTTGTGGTGCAACCATTGAGGGTATCGGTGACGGATAAGATGTAAAGCCCGTCGCAGGTAGCGGAAATGTCCTGAGCAGTAGCATCACCGGACAGGCAGGGACCCGTCCATTCGAAAATAGTATTAAGGGCAGTACTGCCTGCGCCGGTCAGCGTTACCTCGGGAATGGCACAGCCTAATTCCTGGTCCGGGCCGGCGCTGGCAAGCGGCAAGCTGAAGTCTGCTGCCACAAAAACGGTATCTGAGGCTTCACAGCCCGTAGTCGTGTTGCGTACGTTAAGGATGTAAGTACCCTGGGCATTAGCCACAGCAAACTGTCCATTCATAGGACCGGAAATGCCCTCCGGTGGCCCGGACCAACTATAAAGTATATCTGCGCCCTGACTGCTGCTGTTGCTACCGATTAATACAGTGGGTTGGTTGCAATTGATGAGCGTATCGGCTCCGGCATTAGCCACCGGAGGAAGGGTGTCTTGAAAGACTTCCACTTCAGCAATCCGTGTGCAGCCGGTACTGTCATTCTCAATCTCAAGCTGATAGAGGCCCGGAGCGTTGACTGTAGGGGTTAGCGAATTCACGCCGCTGACAAAACTGCTGTTGTCGGCTGAGCTCCACTCAAAGCTAAACCCGGTGCCCTCGTCAGAATTGGTGCCGTCGAGTATAACTTCCGACAAGATACAGTTGAGCCGAAGGGGCGTTACAATAGCTGCGGTTGGGGATAAGGTGTCGATGTTGACAACCGCAAAGGAGGTATCAAAGCAACCATTTTGTGTATCAGTCACCACTAGCATGTACACGCCGGGGCTGGCAATGGTAGCCTGGAGGGTATTCGTATCTACCAGGCCCGTACCAAAGATTTCCACCCAGTCGTAGTCATACTGAGGGCCTGTGCTCGAGCCCGTGCCATCGAGCGTGACCAGGGTGCTGTCGCAGGTAAGCGTGCGGTCCGGTCCGGCAGTTGACAGTGGCTGGAGGGTATCCAGCGCAACATTGACCATGGCCGTATCTGCACAGGCATTTGCGGTATTGGTTACAATAAGCTGGTAGGTGCCGGGGGCGTCTACCGTTGCATTGAAGCCATCAGTACTGACCGGTGGTTGTGGGCTGCCGGACCAGGTGTACAAGATGTCTGGCCCGGAAGACGAACCCGTGCCATCCAGGGTAATACTCGGTTGGGAACAGTCCAGCGTATCGGGTGTAGCCAAAACGGCATTGGTAACAGTAACATCTTCCAGAACGGTGACCACCGCGGTATCCTGGCAGCCATTCAGCGTATTTTCTGCAGTGAAAGTGTAAATGGCCCCTGCATCTACCGTAATATTGAGGTTGCCCGGATCGGTTAGGATATTGCCGCCTGAGGATGCCCAGTTATAAATAGGGGCTGCTCCGGCACCCGTCACAGTTGCTGAAATACTCACAGTAGGCTGGGTACAGGTAATGGTGTCCGGGAGCGGGAGCGTGATGCGTGGTGCAATGGTGTCGTAGTTCACTTCTACTGTCGCAGAGTCCCGGCAATTGGTTAGGGTGTTCTCCACCATTAATTGATAGGTGCCGCCTTGGCTGATCGTTGGGAAAAGGGTCGTGCCATCTTGTATCAGGCTACCGGATGCGTCTCGCCACTCATAGGCGAATTCATCTCCGGTGGAAGAGCCACTCCCATCCAAAAGAATTTCGGGGTTCAGGCAGGACAATACTGTGTCGGAGCCGGGGCTGACTATCGGAAGGGACTGGTCTTCCAGAACAGTAGTCATAGACGTGTCACTGCAGCGGTTGTCTATGTCCGTAACCACGAGAAAATAATTGCCAGGCTCGTTGGCAACAGCGGTAGGCTGGAAAACATCGCTGGCAATATTGCCATCCGGCGTAAACCAGAAGTAAGTGTGATCTGGATTAGGGCTGGTCAGCGTGCCCAGGGTGACCTGGCCTTGTGTACAATTGAGGGTATCCGACGGCCCGGCATCCGCAGTGGGGGGTATGGTGTCAACTTGCACGGTAATGGTGTCAAAGTCGGTACATACGGTCATGTCGGTTGACATTTGACTGACCTCCAGTACATAATCTCCTGCCAGGTTTGCGGTTTGGGTAGCGTTGGTGCCCAGTAGTGTGCCATTTGGTGCATACCATTGGTAGGTTAGTTGCCCGGACGGTGCGGAGGCGGTTCCTTCAAGAATTAGCTCGGTGGTGATGCAGGTCAGGTCAAAGGCTGGGGCGATGCTGGCATTGGGTGCCAGGACCTCCACTGTTATATTCAGCGTGCTATCGCAATTTTGTGCAGAGGTCAGGAAGAAACTATAGCTTCCTGCTTCGGTTAGGAGGCTGTCTCCAACCGAAAAACCTTCCCCCTGACAAATGGTGACAGTGGTGTCTACGATATTGGGCGGCAGCACAGTCAGGTCAAGAAGGATAATGCTATCGCACCCTGAATTGGAGGTCAAAGTGTCCCGGAAAACTCCCGTTGTATTATAAGCATTCGATCCGACCGTGATGAACTGCCCGGGGCAGAGGGTATCGGTCAGATTGGTCTCAACTGGGGGCAGTACGGTCAGGTCTATTTGGACCAGGCTGTCGCAGCCGGCGAAACTGAGCAGTTCGATTTCGTAAAAGCCGGTACTGGTCAGTGTAGTATCTCCCACAACCAGGCTGTCGCCAAGGCAGATGGTGTCCTCGATCAGCTCGGTGGTTGGAAGGGGTACAATCGTGACCTGGACACAGCTGTCGCTCAATTCTCCGCAAAAGCGTGGCTCCAGGCCTGTGAGGTTGTTTCGGATACTATCGAGCGTTAGTATTCCATCAGGTTCAGGAAGGCTGTCGATATCTTCCAATTGATAGCTTAGCCCGCAGATTTGATAGCTGCCCGGTGCAAAGCCAGTCAGGTCAGGGTGATCAGTGGTGTCAATGAAGGTGCCGTCCTGCCCCAGGAGGTAGGTATAGCCATAGATTGCGGTGTCAGGGGTTTGCCCATTATCGAAAGCCAGGAGTGGGTCGATATCGAGGATGGTATCCCCTTCGCAGGTGAGGATGTCATCTGCAAATAAGTTGCCCCCTTCGGCAAAGCAACAATCGAGGCCACGAGCATCACAAAACTGGATTTGGAAAAAGGTGATTTCTCCGATGTAATCCGATGGGGTATTTTCGATACTAATGGTCCAGGTGCCATTGGCAGGTCCGGTATTGAAATCTTCCAGGCAGCCCTGAAAGGGGTAATAGGAGCCGGTGTAAAAGTTCAGGTTGGAGAAGTTGCCGGTTTGGTTGTTGTCCCACCCAAAAAGAGAGCCGGGGTCGGGGTCAGGGACTTCAAGGCAAGGCACAAAGCCAATATCCCAAATTGAGCCAAAGGTGAATTCAAATTGCTGGTCGGTATCCGGACCGATCAGCGTGACAGACTGCCCGCCGGGAGAGGTGAGCGTGAGCACAAGATTATCTACGTACTGATGGGCAAAGCGGATGTCTATGCCACAAATGCCCTGATCAACGGCGCTTAAGTCGTTATTGAAAATATCGAAGACTTCATAGGTGTACGTAGGGCTGGAGTTGACCGCAATACCCAGGGTGTCTGTAAGCCCACAGGGCTGCGCGAAAAGAAGAGGTGTGCCACTCAACAGGGCCAAGCAAAAGAGGAAACAGGTCCGCCGCATATTTCTAATGTCCTTGGGATTAATGGAACAGTCTCCAAAGTTACTATTATTTAGGAGAATGCGGAAGCTCCTTAACTTTTGAAATGACTAAGCTGGCGACAGAATAGTGATTTGCTCCAACTCCTCAACAAGCCAGTCGTCCAGCCCACGGTACCAGTCGAGGTGAGGGCTGATGGCACCACAACCACCGCCATCGGTTGGGCATTGAGTCTCCTCCCATTGCCTCTTGCAGGAAGGGCAGCGCCCTCCGGTTTCAAAAGTATTCCATAGGTGCCCACAGGTGCACATCCACCAGGCGCGGCCATCGGGTTTCCAGTCGCATTTTGGGCAGAGAATTTCTACAGATTTAGGCATGGGTTTGAGTTTTGGATTCAAAAATACGAATGGGGTCTCCCTGTGTAATCGTTCCGCCTTGGACCACACGGGCGGTTACGCCTCCGTGCCCGCGCATCGCCGCATATCCTCCATCGCCCAGGTTTTCTTCCATCCGGGAGCAGGGGTGGCAATTGCCAGTAATTTCGAGAATGACTTCAGTACCGATCTGCACTTGCTGTTTCATCAGGGAGAGCAGGTTGATGCCAGATACGACGAGGTTGCGGCGGGTAAGACCAGGGTCGATGGGTTCCCGGTTCAAAATAGCCCCGATAGCTTGCAGGTGTTCTGCCTGAATTAGAGTGACTTGCCGTTTTCCACCTTTGCGGCTGTAATGGTCGCCCACAATGCCTTCATCCAGAGTAATAGTGGCGGAATGGCAGGGTGCCAAAGGGCTTTTCTTTTGCGGGCGTTTGCCAATCCAGTCCAAACGGCCGGTCTGTGGAACGTACTGCTGAAGGTCATTAAGCGTCGGAAACTTCAAGGATACTGGCTTTTGCTTCTGTTTCAACCAGCGCGGCATCCATAAAGTTTCGGAGCCGGTGCATTTCGTCTTTGCCGAGGCGCTCACCAGCTTTCGCGAAAAGGTACAATACCAAAGCAATTGCGGCAGCTACGGGCAAAGCCCAAAGTGCAGGGGCAGACATGCCGAGGCTCAGTTGAGAAAATCCAGTAATCCCGATAAAGAGACTAATCGCTCCAAGAGAAGAGTAAAGAAAGACAAACATGAGCCAAACAGAGGGGCGTGGGCCGTAGAGGCCGCGGATTAGCGCTCCTCCCTCCATGTTGTCCTCGATCGTGAGGCTTAACTGTGGGGACCAGTAATGTTGTTGCTCCACAGGTATGCGCAGCACAATATGATGGTCCATGACGGAGCCCTGAATGCTGCCGTCGCTGTTTTTCAAAGCTTCGCTAAGGTAATGTATCACCTGTTTTGCGGTGGCAGGGTGCTGCCGCTGGAACCTTGGCCTGATTTCAACTGTCGTCATAAATTTGCTGTTGTTGGCTTGGCGCTGCGACGATCTGACCTCGCTTAGTTTGTTATTGCTAAGTCAGACCGTCAAAAGTAGGTAAAAAAACACAAAGACAAAACGAAAATTTGGAACTGCTGCGCTTGCTGCCGAAAAAATTAGGAAGGGGAAGGAGGGCCTCGCCAGAGCTGTCAACTCGTTATTCGGATAAGGAAAATAGGGAGGAGGGAAGAGGAGGAGCTGTAGTTAAAAATTAAAAACTCCCGGGCCATTTACCCGGGAGGCCAATCAAAAAACAGCAGGATATTATTCTTGAAAAACATAAACCGATTGCTCTGTTACCCGCAAAATTGGGGTACAGTTAGTAGCCAACTCAAGTTGGTGCTAATCAGGATTATGTAAACTTGACTTTGTCGTCGGTGTAAAAGGCGCATGTGTTGTTGCTAGGGAAGGCCCGGGGCAGCTATAGATCGCTAATCCGGCGGACTACTTCATACAAGCGGGTGTAGGGCCCAACGTCCTCCACGAAAGGATCGTGCTCCAGATGATTCGCAGAGATCAGCTTCAGATGCGTAACCCGGCCCCGGCTGTCGGTCACACGCTGTACATACTTTACCCAAAGCTGCCCATTATTTTTGACGGCATAGATTTTATTGTCACGTATCTCGTGCAGGCCACTGATCTCTCTACAGATTACCATGTCCCCATCGAGAATGACCGGTTCCATACTGTTGCCATTAATTGGAAAAGCAACAAGGCTGGCACCGGAAAGGCCCGGAATGCTGAAAAAGGTATTTTCTTCTTTGGTAAAGCTTTCTGCGCTCACTGTAGAGCCTGCAAAGGCTTCCGTCGTGGTGAACATGATGTTGCCACCCATTCTCGGTGCATCTTCCATCACCTGATCGTATTTAGGCGCTTCAAGCCCGAAAGGCTCGCCCTCCCCATCGATCATATAGGACTCATTTACCCCATACTCCCGGCACAGGGCGCGGGCGTGGCGGTAATCAATGCAACGCTTATCATCCGGGTTAAGGAAAGCACGAATAATATGACCATAGGCACGATTTCCGAGAATGCGTTCTGCAAAATCGCCCATGCCTTTACCATTTCGGTCATTTTTGACGATCTCGCCACGTTCTTCCAACATATTGAAAACCGTAATAAATCTTTCATTCAATTGCCGCCTGTCTTCTCGGATCATAATTTTGAGGATTTAATTCGCGCTGTTCTCCACCCGGTGCAATGCATGCGACCTGGGGAAAGCGTACCGTAATAAACAAAAACAATCAACTTGAACGCAAGTTAAAACAAATTTTTGTTGCAAACAAATCAATTCAGGAAGAAAATTATATTTTTTTTGTTTTCCACTCCCGGCGCAGGAGACTGAAGAGCTGAAGGTGTTGGTAGGCTTCTTCTTTGAGGAGGGCTTCGCGGAGCTGCCCCTCGGCTGTAAAGCCCAATCGGTTGGCTAAAGCTATGGAGCGCTGGTTGTCTTGTGTGGACCGCAGGGCAACGCGGTTGAGGCAGAGCTCCTCAAAGGCATAACTGAGGAGGCGGCGACAGGATTGAGTAGCCAGCCCCCGGCCCTGAAAACCACTGCCGAGCCAGTAGCCCAATTCTGCCCGGTGGTGGTCCCATTCGATGCGGACAAGGCTGACTAGCCCGGCTATCTGCTGGTCGGCACGTACCAAAAAAGTGCAACGCTGCTGCCCTTCATTGAAACGTATAGCGTCAAACAGGAAACGGTGTACGTCTTTTTCCGTATGGATTTGTTTGACCCATTCCATCCAGGGCTCTAGTCCGGCCCTGCTTCGGTCTATTAGCCGGTACAAAGCGGCGGTGTGGAGCAGCTCCGGGCGCAGCAGGTCTAGTTGTGGTCGTACGGGCAGGGTTTCGGGTAGCATAGGCGGCAGCTTATTAAACGAGCAATTGCTGTAGGGCTTCCACCGCCCGGTCCAGCTCTGCTGTCGTATTGTAATAGTGGGGGGAGAACCGCAGCGCCCAGTCCACACCTTTCTTTTCGAAGTCGATAACCGCGCCTGCTCTCCCGGAAACAGAAGCATTGACGCCTTTTTGGTTCAGGGCAGGGATAATCTCCCGGTCACTGAGTTTCTCTATGGAAAGGGTTACGATGCCGCAAAGCTGCTGACCCTGATCGAGCACCCGGACCTGCTCAAGCGGGCTGAGCCTTTGCCGGAGGTATCCTGCCAGCATACTAACCCGTTCTGCAATAGCTGGCAGCCCCAGTTCGACTGCATAATTGGTGGCAGCCCGGGCGGCAAGCACCAGAGCATAGGAGCGCTCCCAGGTTTCGAAACGCACGGCACTTTTCCGTGGGCGGTAGGCATCCGGAGCCGTCCAGGCAGCGCTGTGGAGGTCCATAAATTTTGGCTCAAGCCCCGCTTCCAGCACCCGTTCGGAGACATACAAAAAGCCGGCCCCGCGTGGGCCCCGCAGGAATTTACGGAAAGTGGCTGTCAGGAAATCGCAGGCAATGGCTTGTACATCCAGAGGCAGCTGCCCGGCGGACTGACAGGCATCGACGAGGTAGTACGCACCATTGGCCCGGCAGGCTTCGCCTATGCCTATGATGTTTTGCACCAGGCCGGAATTAGTGGGCACATGAGTGACCGCTACGAGCCTGGGGCGATGTTGCCGGATCAGCGCTTTCAGGTGGCCGGCATCCACGCCGCCTTCGGGCAGGGTCCGGGCGCGGATGAGTTGCAGGTGATGCCGTTTGGCCAGTTGCAGAAAGGCGATCTGATTGGACACATAGTCGTCTTCGGTAGTCAGAATGGTGTCTCCTGCCTGAAAAGGGATAGCGGATAGGACCGTATTGTACGCCTGCGTAGCGCTGCCGGACCAGGCGATTTGGTCCGGTTTGGCATTCAGCAGTTGGGCAACGGACTCGTAAAAGCCGATACTTTGTTCCCGGAAAAGGGCGGCAGCTTCATATCCACCGATTTCCGACTCCAGCTGAAGGTGTTGCTGAGCCGCTTCCAGTACCGGTCGTGGCATGAGGCTGGCGCCAGCGTTATTGAGGTGGATACGGTGCTGCACGCCGGGGGTATCAGCCCGAAGTTGGTCAATATTGAGCATAGTTTTCAGATGATTTTGGTTAAGAAAAGGGCCAGGAAAAGCAGCAGGCTCAGGATCAGCCCGGCATTAGCGAGCCATCCGTTGCGGGCACTGCCCAGCCAGGAGGAGCGGTTGTTCATGTAGATCAGAATGGCCGCCAGAAAGGGCATGAAAAAGGCACCCGTCACGGCGTATAGTATGCCAATCCAGGCAGGTTTGCTCCACCAAACGATGATCAGGGGCGGTATCGCCAGGTAGCCCAGGAACAGGCGATACGGCAGGGTAGGGCGGAGGAGCTCTTGGGTAATGGGGCGCTTTCGGACATTCCGGACGAAGTCTGCAAAAAGATAAGGCACCCCATCCCATACGCCCAGCATGGAAGAAAATACCGCACCCCAAAAGCCAATGAGGAACCCCCATCGGCCTACCGGGCCGGTCACGGTGCCCAGTTGCTCGGCCAGGCTGAGGATCATCCCGTAGCCATTGACCTGTTCCGGGCTGACCCCCGCGGCAATAATCACCAGCGCAACCCCAAACAGGCTGCTCAGCGTGTAGGCGATCCCCAGATCAATACGGGCGTGCTTCATGAAACCCGCCTGGCTCCATCCTTTTTCGGAAAGCCAGTAGGCATAGCTTAGCAGCGTCACACTGCCGCCTACGCCGCCGATCAGCCCGAGGGTGAGCATCACGGCTTTGGGATCATTGGGCAGGCGCGGGTAAAGCAGGGCCATTCCGATATCTCCCCAGTCCGGTGATAGTCCCCAGGCACTAATGATGACTACTGCAAACATAAGCCCAATGAATAATTTCATCAACCGCTCCAGCAGCTGATAGCTGCCGCCCAGGACGAGGAGCACAGCCAGGCCCGATTGCAGGGCACCCCAGATCAATGTGCCGGTGCTTTCATTTTCATGAATAGGCAGAAGGGTCTGCGCGGCAAGCCCGCAGAAGGAAATCAGAGCGCCCGCCACCACGAAAGACCACAGCAGCAGATAAGCCAGAAAATAATAGGACACCCATTTTGGCAGGTGTTTGATCCAGCCCTCCAGGAGGGTTTCTCCGGTTGCCAGTTGCCAGCGGGCAATGCCTTCGTTGAGCACAAACTTCAGCAGACCGCCCAGCAGCACTGCCCAAAGGATGACGGTGCCATATCGCGCCCCGGCTAGGGAGGCGGCAATCAGGTCGCCCGCGCCCACGCCGGTCGCTGCCACGATAAAGCCAGGGCCGAAATAGCTTAGCCGTCTTTTTAGATTGCTCATTGGGACAAGATACAAAAAACAAGGTCTGTTGGCCCTGGGGTAGAGCTTCCCGCTCTGCTCCAGGTTCACTGTGAGAAAGCTAGCCTTCGGGCACATGCAACACCTTCATCACCATCACGGTCACCTGCTCTTCCGAAAAAGCTTCCTTGATGGCCGACTGCACTTTGGGCATGGCGGTATCGAATGCCCCAAAGATTTGGGTGCTCATGTCGTTGACTTGTACGCGCAGTCCTTCCTCCTCTTTCAGTAGCCCGATAAAATTCAGGATAGGCTGCTCGTAATCGGGCCGGAAGGGGTACATGGAGATTTCTACGGCGATTTGCATGGTGGTTTTGTTTAATTTAGCGATGAAGCCGTATCATAATATAAAATTATTGAATACGAAAGGGATAAGAAGAGATTGCTTGGTTTCGAGGGGGAAAGGGGTAAAACGGGCTGGCTATTTCCTACTACAAATTAGCGGAGCTGTACCGGGCGAAGGAAGATACAGTCGAAGCCAAAGTTTTCTACGATCAGGCCATAGAAGTCTGGGAAAAGCTGTACAAGCGCACGCAGTGGGGGCAGATCGGGGGGTATTTGGAGACGGTGCGGGGGCGGGTGGCGGCTTTGGGTATGGGAAACACATAGGGACATAGGACACATAGGGTTAAATTGTCTGGCTATGTGCTCTATGTGGCTATGTGTTTAAAAAACCTAAAAGCGGAACTTAGGGCGCTGTGGGATACAGCACCCTAAGCCACTAGGGCGTAGACACCGAAACCGGCAACACCTTCCCATTAAAAAAGTGATGCCCCTGCAACGCAAAGTAGCTTAGAAAGCCCCCCATCTGCTCGCTGCTCACCGGGGCTTGCATGCCGGGAAAAGCAGCGGCCAGCATTTCCGTCTGTACAGCACCGAGGGCCAGGCAGTTGACACATACGCCGGAGTCTTTCCATTCTTCCGCCAGGCATTCCGTGAGGGTAGCGATGGCGGCTTTGCTGACGCTGTAGGCGAGCAGGCCCGGGAACTTGGAACTGCCCTGATAGCCGCCCATGCTGCCGATATTGAGCACGTGGGCTTTTTCGGCGGCCTGCAGGAAGGGGCGTAGCATTTGTAGCAGGTGGACGGGCCCGTGGAAGTTGACGCTCATGACGTTTTCCCAGTCGGTGCCGGTGGTTTCGTGGAAGGGCTTGTTGAGCAGGTAGCCGGCGTTGTTGATCAGCACGTCTACGGTGCCCCAGGGCTCTATGATCTCGAGCAGGGGGCGGGCATCCGGGGAGGTGATGTCGTAGGCGAGGTAGTGCAGGTTATCTCCGGCTTCCTGTTGCAGTGCCTTTAGGGCGGCTTCGTTGCGGGACAGGGCGAGGACGCGGTGCCCGTCTTTGGCGAGTTTCAGGGCGGTGTCGCGCCCGATGCCCCGGCTGGCCCCGGTGATGATGATGTTTTTCATATCTTCAGTATTTTATAAATCGCCCAGTTGGGGGCGGATGGTGATTTCTTCAATAACGGCATTGGGCGGCAGCTGCCAGGCGCTCCAAATGGCTTCGGCTACTTCGGAGGCTTGCAGCAGGCGGTCTGCCGGCAGGTCGGCGCCAGTCCAGGAATCGGACCAGGTGGGGCCGGGCAGGATAGCAGTTGTCCTTATACCTTTATCTTTGAGTTCGTGCCGCAGGCTGTGATGGAAGGACAGCAGAGCGGCTTTGGTGATGCCGTAGGAGCCTTTCCCAATATACCCTTCCCGGCTGGCTACGGAGGCGATGTTGAAAATATGACTGCCCCGGGGCATCTGGGGCCATACAGCCCGACTCAGGTGGTAGGGCGCGTAGAGGTTGACCGCCATCATGTGTTCCAGGGCACCGCTGGGTTCCTCCAAAAGGGTGCCGGGCAGGTAGGCGCCGGCGTTGTTGATGAGGATGTCTATGGTTTCGTAGCCGGACTTCAGGATCTGGCAGAGGCTCTGTAAGGCTTCGGCATCTGCAAGGTCACAGGGGAATACTTCAATGTGGCATTCCGGGGCGATGGCTTGCAGTTCCTGCCGGGCCGATTGCAGGTCGGCAGCAGTACGGGCAATGAGCGCCATGCGGGCACAATGCGGTGCAAAGCGATCCGCAATAGCCCGGCCAATACCTTTGGTGGCGCCGGTCAGGAGGAGTGTGGGGCGTTGGTCCATAATGGGAGCAACGAATGGGAGTAACGTATTGTTTGTACGGATATGCAAAAAGCGCCGTTTGCCTAATTAAAGGCAGGAAGCTGCCCATTTTTGGGATAAAGCTTCTACATTTGCGCGGTAAAGTTGCGCAAAACTTAGTAGTTTGACGGCCATAAGCCAGACCGTTTTCTCTTTAGGTTTTGCGAAATTTTAACGCAACTTCCAAGTTTTCAGTTGCTTATAAAATTTCGCAAAACCGCAAACGGTCCAACTTATTTTGTTTCCGTCTTTTTATAATAAGGCTCATGTTTTTAAAGAATATACTCTACCATTTTGGCCGCTATGTGATGATGCTCGGCACGGCAATCTCACGACCTGAGAAAGTCTCGATGTATTACAGGGAGACGATGCGGCAGATGAATGACATTGGCATTGGTTCTTTGTTTATCGTAGGGCTGATCGCCATTTTTATCGGTGCGGTGACGGCAGTGCAGTTTTCCTATCAGCTGGATGGGACGCTTGTGCCGGTCTATTACATCGGCTATGTGGTGCGGGATATGACGATTATTGAGCTGGCACCAACTTTTACCTGCCTGGTACTGGCAGGCAAGGTGGGGTCCAATATCGCTTCTGAGATTGGTGGGATGCGCCAAAAGGAGCACATCGATGCGATGGAAATCATGGGCGTGAATACCGCAGCCTACCTCATCATGCCTAAAGTGATTGCGGCGCTGGTGGTGATTCCCATGCTGGTGGCGGTGGGGGCATTCATCAGCATTATTGGGGGGTATCTGGCTTCTGTGCCTACAGGCGTTATGGCAGATGCCGACTACATCAAGGGGCTGCGCTCCTTTTTTGACCCCTTCAATGTGACAATGATGTTCATCAAGGCGGTCGTGTTCGCTTTTATCCTCACCACGGTGTCCTGCTATCAGGGGTACCACGTGCGGGGCGGCAGTATTGAGCTGGGGCAGGCGAGTACCAATGCTGTGGTTTTTAGCGACATTTTGATTTTGGTGGCCGACTACCTGCTGGCCGTAATTCTGACGAGTTAAGCAAGGCTTATGATCCGGACAAAAGATATCTTTAAGTCCTTTGACGAAAAGGAAGTACTGAAAGGGATTACCACTGAATTTTACCAGGGTAAGACCAATCTGATTATTGGGCGCAGTGGTGCGGGCAAAACGGTATTGCTCAAGCTATTGGTCGGCTTGTTGCAACCTACTTCCGGTGAGGTTTGGTACGGAGATACCAATTTTTTCAGCTTGAATAAAAAAGAGGTGCGTGCCATCCGTATGCAGGTGGGCATGCTTTTTCAGGCTTCGGCCCTCTTTGACTCTATGACGGTGGAGGAGAACATTCGTTTCCCGCTCGATATGTTCACCAATATGACCTACAAGGAGAAACGCAAACAGGTGGACTCCTGCCTGGAGCGGGTCAGCCTCTCCGGGGTCAACGACAGCTTCCCTTCTGAAATCAGCGGTGGCATGCAAAAGCGGGTGGGTATTGCCCGGGCCATCGTGCTCAATCCACGCTACCTGTTTTGCGATGAGCCAAACTCCGGGCTTGACCCGAAGACCTCTATTGTTATTGACGAGCTGATCCTGGACATTACCAAAGAAAAGAATATTACCACCGTAATCAACACCCACGACATGAACTCGGTGATGGAGATCGGCGAGAACATCATTTTGCTCTATCAGGGTGAAATTGCCTGGCGCGGGCACCGGGGCGAGGTTCTGGAAAGCGATAATGAGACGCTGCAGGACTTTATTTTTGCCTCTCCTTTCCTACAGCGGTTGCGGGAATCGGCTCTGGGGAAATAGGCAGGTTTCACGCAACGAGCGCAAAGTTCGGTAAGCGGGGGTGTTCTGCTCTGGCTTTGCTTACTTTGCGAAAACTTGTACGCCCTCTGTATGGACCCCACTCCCCCTACCCGAACCCTTGCAGCACATTTGTCACCGGAAATCCTTATCTTTCAGGGCACAACGCTAAAACCCAAAAACCATGGGCAACCGAGGGCTAGACCTGGAATCCGCCATACCTGCATTTGATCCTGCCAAAGGGAAAAATCACCTTTTAGTAGTTGGCATTGATAACTATGCGCACTGGCCAGCGCTGCACAATGCCGTGCGTGATGCCCGCACTTTCGCCAATGTACTTTGCCAGCAGTACCAGTTCGAAGCCGGCGATGTCCGCAAGCTCTTCAACGAGGACGCCTCCGAAGGTGGCATCTACAACGTCCTTCGGGAGCTGAAGCGCGGGATGGGCCCTCACGACAGCCTGATTATTTACTACTCCGGGCACGGCTACTTCGATCAGGATTTTGACGAAGGTTACTGGGTGCCCCAAGATGCCCGCAAGGGTGCTGAAGAAACTTACATTTCCAATGCCAACATCCTGAAGCGGGTCAATGCGTTGGAGGGGCAGCACATCCTGCTGATTGTGGACTCCTGCTTTTCAGGCTCTTTGCTAACCAGTACGCGCAACGCCTCTGTGGATGAGCACTTCCCTTCGCGCCGGGTCATTTGCTCCGGCCGTTTGGAGGTGGTTTCGGATGGTGCCCCTGGTCAGCACAGCCCATTCGCCGACCTGCTGATCAGCCGGTTGCGCGACAATACCGTACCTGCCCTGAATACGACTGCGCTGGTGCAGTACGTCAAGGAACATATTCCGAAATTGTCCCAACAAGCACCCATTGACGGGCGGTTGCAGAATTCCAGCGACCGGGGCGGAGAGTTTATCTTCCACCTCAAAGTGAGCGAGGAGGAGCTATGGGAAAAAGTAGAGCAGGAAGGGACAGCCGCTGCCTATGAAACCTACCTCAACGACTATCCGGGTGGGAAATTTGCCCAACGCGCCAGTCAGCAGCTCCTGGTTTTAAGAGAGGACGCCATATGGGAAAGTGCCCGGCAAAAAGACAATGAGCTGGCTTACCGCAATTACCTCAAACAGTACGCTGGCAAGGGCAAATACCTGGAAGCCGCCCAAAAACGCCTGGATGCCCTGGAGGCACAGCAGGAAGACCGCCGTAAGGTGCTGGAGCAGCTTGCGCAAAAAGATGCAGAGCGCGAAGGCATTCAAGAGCAGTATCAGTCCCTGGTTGATGAAGCGGAAAGCCTTTTCCAGAAGGAGGAAATGGAGGGCGCCCGGGAAAAATACCGGGAAAGCCTACAGTACTTCATGGCGGGCTTTGCACCGGACTACACCTATGTAGAGGAGCAGATCAACCTTTGTACCAACGGGATTGCATTTGTACGCAGCCTCAATAACGGCAAAGCTGCTATGGCGCGCGACAACTACCGCCTTGCCCTGCAGTACTTCAATGAAGCGGCCCAACATGGCGACGATCCTAAGCTGGAAGACTTGATGAGGGTTTGCCGGCAACGGCTTAAAAGCCCTGCACCTATTACCCAAAGGGAGACGGCCTACGCCCAAAACACCCCCACCCGTGGGGCCAATACAGCCGCACCACCCCAAAAACAAAAACGCAATTGGGGCGGAACGCTGTTGAAATGGATCGGAGGTTTTGCACTGTTTTTTATCCTGTTGGGCATTATTGGAAACCTGCTACCGGAAGACGAGCCCTACACCGATGAACCGGCTTACCAGTCACCGGGAAGTGGGCAGCAGATGCCTCCCGCGGAAACAGCGTCTTCCGGTCAGGGCAAGCCTGCAAAGACCAAGCCTGCACCCACTTTACAAGAGCTCATCCTCGGTGACTGGGCGGTAGAAGATATCGTGATGAATGGGCAGTCCTTGTCGGATTTGGCTGGGCAGTACGGGACCGACCTTTCGGAGTATGTGTATTCCTTTCACTCTAATGGGCAGGTCTCCGTCTATAGCCCGGCTGGCACAGAGCAGCAGACGTACTCGATTGAAGGGCAAAATATCTACCTGTATTCCAGCGTATGGGGCGGGAGCCCGGGGGTGATCAATTACATCCGGTCTTCGGAAATGCAGCTCACCTTTTATGTAGCGGATGGTTTTGGAGGTTCAACGCCCATGATCGTTACCTTTTCCCGGGGATAAAAAGAAAACCTGTGCCGTTTTTGCTCCGCACAGGTTTCCAGACCGCATCCTACATTCTGTAATCAATAGTCCCGGAAAACCCGGCTGGCATTACGGTTGAAGTTGTCCATTACATCGGTGCCGCCGAAGGGGTCATTCCCGTTGAGCTCGTTGGCAGGCGCATCGCGGTATAGCTCTCTGAGCCAGCCCGGATTGCTGCGTTCACCAATGGCAGTGGAGTGGAGCAGTACATAGTCACCCGGTGAAAGAGAAGGGTTGTAGAAAACGAACTTCACGTTGTTCTGATTAGTGTACGGAAACTCGTAGTAGGTCCAAATCTCGTAGGGTGGGGCAGAGGGTTCCTGATCCCGCATTTCCATATCATCAGGCTGGCCGTATTTGAGGTAGTAGTAGCCGCGGTCGGTTTCAAAGCCGTGGCGGAAGCCGCTATCGTACATTTTATCCACGGCTGCGGCAATCTCCATATATTTATCATAAGCGGCCTTTGGATTGTTGGGCGCCTGTCCTGCCCAGTAGCTGAACAGGTACAGCCGTTGTCCTTCAAGGTTTTCATTTTTGATCATGTTGTTGACGCCCTCCACATCATTTTGCGGGATCTTCGGAGTCAGGGCGCGCAGGCTATATTCTAATTCTTCCGCATCCAGCAGCTGAACGAACTCCTCCTTGACATCGAAGTCCACCATTTCGATTGGCGCCTCCTTCAGGAATGGGTTGCTGCGCTGGAAAAAGACCGTCTTGCTGCTCAGAAGCCCTTTGGTGCGGTCGCGTACTTCCATAGTCAGGTTGTAATTGCCGGAAGGCAGCTCGGTGATGTCCATGCCAATGAGCACAGGGACGATTGGGGCCGGTTTCTGCCGTTTATGCCCAATCATGATCGGCTTGGCGTTTTCTTTGTTGGCGGGTTCCACAGCGTAACTGACCAGGTAGTCCTCACCCAGCGCTTGGTCAGAATTGTAGACCTCATTGTAAAAAATAAGGCGGGAGGCGTGCCGGCTATAAAAGTTAAAGGGCAGGGGCTCCATTTTGATGCCGTTCTTGACGAACATGTTGTTTTGTCCGGGCTCAGCTTTCGTATAGCTGGAAAGCAAAGTCAGACCAGACTGGCATATTTCTGTTTCTGGGAAGCCAATGGTGAAGTCGGTATTGTATTCTTTAGCATTGCCTTCCTCGTTGAGGTCAGAAACGGCGACCACGAGGTTATAGTCTCCCGGCTCAAGGGCAAAACGCTTGAGGTCAATAAAATCAAGGCGGTTTTTGGTCAGCGGGCTGTTGAGGGCGTACTTGTCAAACTTGATAATCTCCTCGCCCTGCTTGAAGAGGATCACCACTTCCACATTCGCCTGGTACATGCTGTCGGGCATCTCTTTGAAGGCTACCGTCTGCCCGGCAATATGCAGGTAAACTTCGATGTAAGGGTTATCCGGCGTTTTGAAGGTCGCGAAGGAGATGCTTGCGTCTATCGCGAAGAGCCCGAGCGAAAAGCACAGGCTGATGATCATGGTAAGGATAAACTTTTTCATGGTATAGCATTTGAGTCCTACAACTTACAATAAAGATAGCAGTTCCGCCAGTGCATGGGCGGGAAATACGGGTGAATGTCAGCCCGGCGTTCGTAATTGCGGCTTTTGAACGCTCAAACGAAGCATTGGCTCTAAATTAAAAAGCAGTAAAAAAGGAAAAGTTGTACTTTGGCAACCGCGAATTGCGTTGCCTTGAAAATAAGCCGTTTATGCCCTCCAAATCCACCTTACAGCAGTTGCCGAAGCAGGTCCTGCTGATCATGGCCTCGATATTCTTAGTCTTTCAGTCATTCGGGCTGTTATCTGGGGTGGACTATTATACAGATATCGGCTTTTGGGCGGCAATCTTGCTGGCGTGGGTGATCAACATGTTTGTAACCGGCATATTTGCATTTGCTGGTTTTGCGCTGCCTACACACCGGCTATTGCCCACTCGTTACTACCAGGTTGCTAACCCCGATCAATTGAAATGGTTTTATCAGGTCTTCGGGGTGGAGCGTTTCCGGAAGTTGCTGCTGGTCACGCTGTGGCGCAATAAAGCTCAGCAGCAAAGGTATTTTAACGGCCGGCCCGACGGGTTGAAGCATCTTGAAGAGCAGTCCCAAAAGGCAGAGTTTGGGCACCTCCTCCCTTTTCTGATCCTGACCGTGGTTAGTATCTATATCATTTTTTTCGTACAGCCTGTATTGGGTGTTTTATGCCTGGGCATCAATCTTATGGGTAATTTCTATCCGGTTTTGCTACAGCGGCACCACCGGATGCGGCTGCAGCGGATAGCCGCTATCAGAACAAGGGCTCGTGCATAAAGGGGATAAGGGCAAAAATCAGCGGTTGGATATATAAAGCCTCCCGGCTGACAAGCCCGTTGGTGAGCAGGCCTACGGCACCACCTTTATGTTTGGTGTTGTGTTCCTTAAAAAGACCGTCCATGACCGGCCCCAGCTCCTCGCCGCCTTCAATTGCTGCTACTGCTGCTCTTGGAAGCGGAAAGCTGGCACTTCGGGCACTGTATTCCCGGCTATCCGTGCGCACACACATCCAGCCAAAAGCCTGAAGCCCTAATCCCTGTGCATCGGCCACGCCGCCCTCCAGGCCCACCCAAAAGTCGGCATGTGGTTGTTCCTGCTGTGCCCGCTGCGCTCTTTGCCGGGCACCCAGGAGGGTCTCCGCGTCTGTCATAGGCTGATCCCGTACACCCGAGGGGACATCCACTCCGGTGATGGAAATAGCCAGATGCGGAAAAGCTTGCTCGAAAGCTTCCCGGGCAGCTGCCTGCTTTACGGGATTCAGAGAGGCAACAATCACCTTTAATGAGGCCATAGCGGTCTTCTATTCTTGGTTAGGGATAGCCCGCTGCAGGTTGAATTGGAAGGGCGTGTTCCGAAGTTCAGTTTGCAGAACAAGCGTGCTGTCAGTGATGGAAGTAACGGAATACGCGATGATGTTGCCATCCTGGTTTTGCTCAATGCTTTGCCCGGAGATTTGATAGGCGCTCTCGCCTTTAGCAACGGGCAGGTTAGTCCGCATGGTGCCATCGGCGTCAAACTCGTAGTAGAGATCTGCCAGAGACCGGGTAGGTTCGCCATTGCGGGTCGCCTGCTGTAATTCCCACCTGCCGGGTAAAAGTTCCTGAATATTTTGCGGCTCCTCGGCACAAGAGACCATCAGCAGCATCAGGCCGATACAGCGCATAAAGGAGTTGGAAATTCGCATAGAGTTCATAGTCATCCAATGGTTTATTCGCAAAAGTACCAATTATTTTGAGCTGACCTTGAGATTCATAAGGCAAAATCAGCAGCCCTACTTTTTGTGTACAGCATACAAATGTTAGAAGCTAAAAAACGGCCAGATGTTTTATGCATGACGAATTAGTTCGTAAACGAACAGTTATTTGGAGAATGTTAATTTAATTCAGGAATATTCGTTTATTTTGAGCGCTGTTCAAATAATTCTCCCAGTCGCTGAAGAAATGATAATACATGGCTAAAGGAACTGAAATTGACGACCTGGACAGAAAGATCCTGTCTATACTGATGCGGAACGCCAAGAAACCGTATACCGACATCGCCAAGCAACTCTTTGTATCCGGTGGCACCATTCATGTACGCATGAAAAAACTGGAGGATGCCGGCATTGTTAAAGGGTACCACCTGGCAGTCGACCCAAGTAAGCTTGGTTACGATATTTCTGCTTTCCTGGGGATTTACCTGGATAAAAGCTCGCTCTACGAGGATGTAGCCAGGGAACTTGCCAAAATTCCTGAGGTGGTAGCGGCTCACTACACCACCGGTTTGTATTCCATTTTTGCGACTATCGTTTGCCGGGATACCAAACACCTGCGGGATGTTTTGCATGATAAGGTGCAAAAGATCAACGGTATACAACGTACCGAAACCTTCATCTCCCTTCAGGAAAGCATCAACCGGCCCATTCACATTACGGACGAGCCATTTCCTGACGAACAAGAGGAAGGGTAGGGCGTAGCCTACTGCATTAGCAAGACGTGCCCGCCGATTGTTTGCCGACCGCCGGAGGTTAGCTCCAAAATAGCCATATAAGTGTAAACGCCAGGGTCCATCAGCTGTCCGCGGAAGGTGCCGTCCCATCCGAGCTGTTCCCGGTTGGGCGGGAAGTTTTCGTTTTCGAACATCAAGCCTCCCCAGCGGTCGAAAATCCGGAAAACCAGGACTTTCTCTACCTGAAAGGTGTTGGCATAGATATTCAGCCGGTCATTGATCTGGTCACCGTTTGGAGAAAAAGCGGTGGGGACGTAGATATCCACCGACTCATCAATCGTGATGGTAATCGTTAGCGCTGTGGAACAGCCATAGAGGTCAACTATTCGCAGGGTGTAAGTTTCGGGTTGAGTAATTTGGACGGCAGGGAAGGGGCAGTCTATACAGCTCAAGCCGTTAGCCGGTGACCATCGAATACTTGAAATAAGGTTGAACGGTATATTGTACTGTGGGCGTAGCGTATCTGCCAGGCCTAATTTCAGTTCCATCATAGCCGGTAGGTCCGCAATACGGTCGTAAGCAGCCGGCCAAAGGGTGGACTGCTCCACTTCACAGCCCATGGCATCCCGAATAGTGATGGTGTAGTGTTCGCCCGGCGTAAGTTGATCCAAAAGTTCAGCGTCACCGAAAGGGCCTCCATTGATGGCATATTGATAGGGCGGCGTACCACCGGTAGCAGTGGCTTTAATTGAACCGGAGCTGATAGATTCACAATCAAACTCCAAAGGCTGCAGCGGCGGCGGAGCGTTGACTTCAAAGGTCGCCTCCTTTTCGCAGCCGCTGTCATCCATCACTACGATAGTGTAGGCGCCCGGGCTTAGCTGCTCCCTTTCCAAATCAGGCACTGCCGTATCCAGCCAGAACCAGTCATAAGGCGGAGTTCCTCCACCCAGGCTCACCTGGACCCGCCCATCTGTCTCGGCAGAGCAGGAAGCGTTGATGACCTCGGCCGTTATCGAAATGGCGTTTACTTCTACCCACGCACTGCCGCCCACTTCGCCCGCACAGCCTGAATCCGCTACACGGGTCAGCTGATGGGAGCCTTGCAAAGTAGCTGGGAGCAGGTAAGGAGACTGTTGGATGTTGTTTACCTGAAACGGTTCGCCTTCCACTTCGTAACCAATGGACCAGGGCGGGCTGCCTTCAAGGCTGACGGTCAGCCAGGCCGTGTCGCCTTCGCAAATGCGCTCCTCTCCACTTAGGAATGCAGTGGGTGGAGGTGCGGTGTAAGTACTGGCGGAATCCGTTCCTACATTACCACAGGCATCGGTTACGGTAAGGTGATAAGGTGTGGGGTGCTCCCCGGATACCGTGATTGTGCTGTTGTTGGCGCCGGTACTCCAGGCGTAGGTGAAGGGGACTGTGCCGCCGCTTATTTCTGCGGACATCGTATTGGTCCACCCTTCACATACGGCTACATCCGCTACAGACAGCTCAAAACCAGGGCTGTCGGTGATGTACATCGTGGTAGAGTCTGAGTAGCAGGCGCAGGGAATGTCAAGCTTGAGGTCAATGTGCTCCAGTGGCTCTTCAAGCCCGTCATTGACCAGGTCAACGGGCAGGGTAGCATAATTCTGAAAAGCAGGAATGGTAATACTGCCAGGCAAAACCGGGAAGTCGATGCCTTCCTCAGCTGTACTATTGCTGCTGATGAGATAATTGACAGAAAGCGGAGCGGTATTATCGGAGCCCGGGGCTCTTTCAAAAACAAAGTAATTGCCGGGGCACCCTTCCGGAGCCGGTTCCTCTGCTGTGATTCCCGTGCCTGCTCTTACCTGCACTTCACCCCCGAGGTTAAAGCTTTCTGCCTCCAGGAAAACCGCCGAATCAAAATAATAGTCCCCCACATCCGAAACAACCAGCCGGATATGATAGGTCTCGCAGGGGATGAGGTTCAAAATGGCGGTAAGTTTTGTGGTAAACCCATCGTACTCAATAAACGGGTGGTAAGTGCCGGAAGGTGTCGGGAGATCGCAGACATTGGCATCCGTAGCCAGCTCATTATGGACATAAAGGTGGGGGTTATCCGCATAATTAACATTATTGATGGAAACGAAATCAGTAGTGCCCGGGAGGATAGCAACGTTTTTGGCATTATTAGAGAAGGCACCATTGATGCCAGGCCCTGAGATGAAGAACCCGAAGACATCATTGTAGATACTCCCCACAAATTCACAGTATTCTTCGGAAGCAAAAACATAGCGGAAGGCTACTACGGAGTCGAGCGGCATAAAATCAAATTCGATGCCCACCGCATCTTTGACTTCTCCAGTTGCCAGGCTGTTGAGGTCCGGGTCACCGGAGGCATCTTCAAAGTAGCCGGACAAATCAGTATAATTGTTGGGGCCGTGGGCATTCTCAATGGGGCCGGTGGCGAGGATGACGCCCCGCTCCATCCCGATACTGCTGCTGCCTTGTTCAAAGTACCCAATGCCTTCTGCGTGGCCTATCGCCTGTATATTGGTAATGGTATTGCAGGCGCCATCCACGAAGATGTCCTGCACCAATTCCTCAACGGTGTAGGTGTTGTCGGTGACAATACTACCTGTGGGCAGGGCATAGCTATAGCGCTCAGACCGGTGGCTTCCAGCGAGTGTAAGCAGTACCAAAATCGTCCAAAGGCTAATATTCGCCAACCTGCACATGTTAATTAGGTCTTGGATATTTGAATCTGCACCGGTGGTCTCTGAAACGAGACCTGATGCAAATTTAACAACGGAAAAATACGCAAAATAAACTGATTAATCCGACAGGTAAAAGGGGGGTGGGTTTCAAGGATAAGCAGACTTAAAGGTAGGCTTAATTTAGGAAAAATTGACATGCATTTGCCTGTTAATTTGTGACAGGCTAAACTTTGCCTTTGATTTTGTTGCCGGCCTAAGCTTGAACAATCCAACTAAATGCCTTACATTTGCACCCGTTAAAAACCCGCCGCTTGATTTTCAAGTTACGCGGGTATGTTTTCACCACAATAATTTTAACAAGCCAATGGCAGTTAAGATGCGTTTACAAAGGAAGGGCCGCCGCAAGCGTCCTTTCTACCACATCGTTGTCGCAGACGGACGCGCACCGCGCGATGGTCGCTTCATCGAAAGACTGGGTTCTTACAACCCGATGACAAAGCCTGCGACGATTGAGATCGACCGGGACAAAGCTTTTGATTGGTTGCAAAAGGGTGCACAGCCTACGGACACCGTACGTGCCATCCTGCGCTTCAAAGGCGTGTACTACAAGCGCCACCTGATGCGCGGAGTTGCTAAAGGTGCCCTCACCGAGGAGCAGGCTGAAGCGAAGTATCAGGAATGGATCGATGCGAAGGAGTCTAAAATTGCTGCCCGCTTTGAGCAGACTGCTGCTGAGCGTGCAGATTTGCTGGCTAAGCTTTCTGGTACGCCTCCACCTCCTCCTCCGGCACCTGAGCCTGAAGAAGAGGAAGCACCGGCTGAGGAAGCAGAAGCTGCTGAAGCATCCGCCGAAGGGGAGACCGAGGCTGCTGCGGAGGAGACACCTGCTGAAGAGCCTGCTGCTGAAGAGCCTGCAACCGAAGCAACTACAGAAGAAGAGAAAAAAGAAGATTAGTCTTAGTTTTTCCTCATGGATGAAACAAGAGGGTTTGCCGGGTATAGGCAAACCCTCTTGCCATTTTGTGAACTGATGTGGATAATATTCATAAGAAAGCTTTGCGCTTTATCTCACATTAAGCTATATTTGCAATTCAAAACCAAGGCAATACTTTAATTCTATAATATCTGACCTGGTAGTGCATTAATTTGCACTATCAGGTTTGTTTTTAAAATATACATTCATGCAAGCGTTAGCCGAAGCGTATAAAACCAAACTGGAAGCACTGGGCACTGAGATTCAGGAGTCCGATGAACTGCAAGCCTATCTCGAAGAAGAAGAGGAAGAGCAGTATATGCAGCTCAAGGAAATGTTCGAGCCCCGCATTGGAATGGTTTATGATGAAGTGGCGGGAGCACACCCTTTGCAGCTGATCGCCCTCGAAACCCTCTTGTTGCAACCGGAGTTTGAAGGGCTTTACCTGCCTAAGATACTTGGCTTCACGGTTCTGCGTGGAGAAGTGGATGATGCCCGGATGAAGTACACCCGCACGCAGGAGCACTTCAAGGAGGTGCTGATGGCGATCTGCAATTCCGCTAACTTTGACCTGTTGCGTAAGCGGATCGGGCAGTCGATTCAAATGGGCTTCGCGCTGAGCAGCGACATCTGGGTGACCAACCTGATTAACGAGGTGGACAACAAGCGGGTCCGGTACTTCCTGCAGGGGCAAAAATTGGATCGCTACCGGGTACTGGAGGAGCGTGTCAAAGGCTATCAGCGCTATCAGCGGCAGTTCCAGAGTGAGAATTTTATGTCTGCCGAGTTCCCGCAAGCGCTGTCCGACCTGAAAACCCTCTACTCTCCACTCAAGAGATTCCTGCTCTACCGCGTGGACGGCAACTACGATAACAGCAGCATCATACCACATCTGCGCAGTTTTGTGGAGAATAAGGCGTTCAAAGGCCACCGTGAGCATCTGGAGGTATTGGTGCTTTATGCTTCTTTCTTTGAACTGGAAGGAGACGATCTCGACCATCTACGGAAACACTTCAACGAGGTGCGTAAAAGTATGGACGACTTTCAGGAGCAATATCTGGAATACCTCCTGGAGCTGCATTTGAAAGAGGAAGTGATCATCGATCCGGATGCTGATAAGCGGATCTCATCGGTAATGGACCATAAAATCAAAGACGACCTCTCCAAATATTATGACCTGCTGGACGAAGTGCACAGCAAAGGCTATACTACAGACGAAGCCCAGGAAGCCGTAAAGGCGTTCTATACTCAGTATCAGGGTCTTAGCAATATCAACGAATGTTTGCGGCAAACCATTTACGGCTATTTCCACCGCCTAATCAGCAACCTGGAGGAAACCGACTACCCCGAACTGTTTGAGATTTCCAAGCTTTACCCGGTCTACATGAATATTTTCGCCAATCAGCAGTTCAATCAGCAGCTCAAGGAGCTGAGCCTGGAATACGTGGGCAAGTTGCTGAAAAAGTATACGGACAAGCGCGGAAAAGACTATCAGGACATCAAGAAATTCGTGACAACGACCTTCCAGGATCTTGGGTTCCTCAAGGAGAAAGAAGTTGTGGAGATGTTTAAGACCCGCCGTAAGCGGAAGAAAACGTCGTAACCCGATAATACGAACAGAACTCTATAGCCCTTTGCCTTCCCGCGAAGGGCTTTTTTTGTTAATTTTGGCAAAGACTTACTTTACATACTATGGAACCCCTCCGTCGTCTTTTTAATTGGCTGTATCAGCTGCTTTTTGGACCATCTAACGGGCCGGGAACCTTAAAGATCTTCAAGCAAAACGTCTACACCATGATCAACAACATCACCTTCTCTACAGAGATGGACACCCTTTATCTAATCGATAACGACCGGGCCATTCCCTTCCCGTTAGACAATAAGAAGGGCATCCTCATCGGCGTGCTCAAGGGGCAGCTTACCGTAGCTACTGATTTTGAGACCCCGGCTTCACCCGAGCGCATCGAATTGGAAGACGGCCGGCAGGTTGGCTTCAGCCGCTCCAGGAATGAAGCGAAGCTTTCAACGGAAAAAACAGTATGGTCAGCGGCTTACCACCGGCAGCGGCGGGTGCTTTCTTTTGTGGGGGCTACAGAGGTTGAGGTGCGCAGCAATGATGCGGAGTATGACTACAAGCCGGAACTGGTGTTTTTCGAATTGGACGGCCGGGTGCTAAATATTCAGCGCAAAGGCAATTCGATTGTGGTTAAAAGTATGGTTCTTGCAGATACGGAATCACCGGATCGCTAATCGGTTCTTTTAGCTTGATCTCTAAATACCAGTCTAAGTGGTTTGAGTGTTTGTTTGCTTTCGAGCCAGTTCAGCATCAGGTCATCCAGTCCGAGGGGTATTCGCTCCGGCGGGTCAATTTTGTATTGCCCGAGCAGGTGAGAAAACTCTTCCATAGTGCTCCTCCGGCTACCGGAAGGCTGATCGTAAAGTTTCCTTAAATACTTGGAGCATGCTCTGAAGAAGCGGGTCGGGGTTTCGGTTTTCTGCTGCCGTATGCTGCGCTGAAGGGCCCGCAGTCCGGAGTCGAACTCATCGATGTCATCCAAAGAATAAGTGGCCATGAGGCGGATGAGGAGGGTGGCCAGGCGGAACTGCTCGCTTTCCACCTTCCGGTTATAGTTTTGCAATACTTTGTCTGCCCATAATCGGCATTCCTGTTGCTGCTCAAGGATGAGCAAAAGCACTGTCACGTTGAAGGCAATGATCAGTTGGCTCACCGGATTCAATTTGTAAGTGGCGATGCCTTCCTCTACCCGTTGCAGTAAGCGCTCGTACCCCTCTTCAATGCCCAGGTTGATGTGGTAAAGCAGTTGGTAGTTGGTCAGTTGTTTGAAAACCAGTACCTGATCGTGGTAGCTGCCTGCTTCCTCCTGTTGAATTTTGTTTAGCAATTGCTCAAACTGATCATACTTTTTTTGGCTGTAGGAGGCATGCAGCAGGTTGAAGGCATCGGCCAGATAGCGGTTGTATTCTTCATCTTTGATGTGAGGGTACTCATCCCACCATTCCACCATCTTAGCGTAGTAGGTATTGGCTTGTTCCACATCACCAATCAGGTCATTGAGCAAGGCATGGCTTTGCAAAAACCGGCGCTGTGCATGAGCGGTAGAGGGCAGGGGCGCAGATTGGGCCTGCAGCTGTTCGGCATAAGCAGCGCTGCTGGCCTTGCGGTCGGCTGCCTGACGCTGCTCTTTGGCTACCTGTATCTTATAAGCCAGGGATAGGTAGCGCAATTCTTCATTAATATGGTGTATGTACTCATCTTTGTCTGCCAGCAGGTCTTCGATCTGCGAACCGTAGTCGCCCTGCTTCATTGTCCAGACATAATTCAGCTGCTCCCGGCTGATCTCCAGAAGCGCCAGCTGATCGTCGAGGTCCCGTGCCAGGGCTTTAGCCTGACTGAGGCGCTCTTCACTCTGATGGTAGAGCCCCCTTTTATAAAGGTATTTAGCATCAAGCAGCATTTCTTTAATACGGGCCGCTTTGGATTTAGAGCTGTTGTAGTCCCGCATGCTTTTCAGGATCGCGTTATACAGGTAGTGTTTATCGGTGGGCAGGCTGTTGCCAAACTTTTGCTGTAGCTTTTCTTCTTCATAGGCTTCCATCTGGTTAATGGCCTTAAAAAGGTCAAGATAGCGGCTGCTGCTGCGCCCGCTTTTCTTTGCGTCCAGTGAAAAGTAGCGCTTTTCGGATTTCGACATGGATTGTATGAGGTCGAACAGATCATTTTGATGCTTCATGTTACCGGATAATAGGTTGTTTGTGCCGTTTATAGGATTTAAGCCACCGTTCTATGGTTGATTTTGCGCTTTTTTGAAATAATTTAATTTTTTTTAAGGAGCTTAGGAATTTAATCTGACTTAGGGTGTTATGGAGTTTTAAAACTATGGAAATCAGTGTTTTGAGAAGGCTTAAAGCCTCTTGTGGTGCAAATATAAACGTTTTTTGAGTTGTTAGAAGTTTAAAGTGGGTGGGATTGGTGGTTTGAGCGGCGGTGCCAATCCCCCTACATTTGTAACTGTAATTAGTCAACAACGTTATTTGAAACACCGGGCACTACTAAGGTTAGAAACTTACTATGAGAAAATTTTCGTAGAGCAAATGTGCAGCCGTATTGTCCTCCGGGGCAGTCGGCTCCGCTCTCCGGAGTTCGGGTTAGAGCCTGAAAAAGCTATGAACAAGATATAACTGCCGAATCCGGCAGCTGAAGAATTTAGGGTGTTTTATTTTCAGAAGGGCGCGTCCACAACGGTGGGCACAACCTAATTGGAGATAAGTAGATAGTTGCTATTATTCCGGGCTGGGTAGGGGTTAAACCACTGCCCAGTTCTTTTTTTTTGCAGCAACTAAAAAACCAAATGAAAAACCATCGGGACAAAGGCCGTCGTTATATCGGAGGGACAAACGGTGTGCCTGCCCGGTGGTCCTGAAAAAGTTGTATTTTAGAGGCAGGAGGCTTTGGTGCAGGCCCAAAAGCGTTACCGTGCAAAGGCCTCCTGCCAAACATGTATACCGCGGCAATTGCCGACACCTAAAAACCACGAGCAACTATGAACTTGAAATCTTTCCTCCTTACCCTGGGTTGGGTAGGTTCCTTCCTGTGCTTATTTGAAGGAACAGCGATTGCCCAAATTACCGGTAATCTTAAGGATGCCGATGATCCGGCCGTTCTTACCCTCAACCTTGCCCCTCTGTCCCCACTTGAAGGGACCGATGTGCCCCAGCCATACCGGCAGCTTTTCCTGATTTTTAACGATGGCCAGTTTTACACTGCTGATGAAGCTAATACGGTATTCCAGCAGTCTCATGGCTTTGATGGCGCTACCCTTGGCGGTGCTACGGCGGAAGCGGTGGTCTTCTCCAAAGCTATTTACAGTGATGAAGATGGTGACCCGCCCCCAAAAATTGTGTCCGGAACAGGCCCGACTGTTGCAGCAGAAACCCCGGACAAAACCAAAGCTGTTCCCGATACGGCGCTTATCGCGATCACCCCTGATCATCCGGCGCTGATACCCAATGGCCGAACCGTGCTGACCGTCTCTGTGAAAAACGACAGCAATGGTGTTGTGTCCGCGGCAGCGCCATATGATGGGTATTTACTGCTTTTTCACGAAAGCAAACTCACCGTTGAAACCGCCAGGCGCCTGAAGAAGAAAGGAGTAGGTGTCATTGAGAAGCTGGAGTTCTCCATATCAGAAACTGATGCCTTCATTGAGCAAAGTTCTGAAATGCCTGACTTGCCCAGTGCACTCAGATTAGATACTTATGATGCCGTAGACCTGTCAGGTACCAGTTCCGGGAATACCTATCGGGCCCTTCAGGTCTTTCGGGTATCCGGCCTTCAGCCCGGTCAGGAGCAACACTTCTTCCTGCCTGTCTTCAACCGGAATGTACATTATGACTCTATTCCGGAAGGTGGTTCCGGTGCGGCCAGCTACGCTGCAGTGCTGTTGCTGGAACCCGGTAACTTCAGCTTTCCTCAGCTGAGTGCTGAAGAAGCGGAAGGGGTAAGCAAGCTTAACCTGTCTGCCCTGTTGGAGCAAGGCATACCACT
Source organism: Phaeodactylibacter sp. (assembly GCF_022763345.1). GTDB lineage: Bacteria > Bacteroidota > Bacteroidia > Chitinophagales > Saprospiraceae > Phaeodactylibacter. The sequence continues at coordinate 40,614 of NZ_JALEGS010000004.1, read as the reverse complement.
TGCCACTTCAGGAGACCCATCGGGTACGTTGACACTTGGGGAGTTGCAGCCGGCAGCTTACACGAGCGCCATGCAGAGCGTCCGCAGGTCCTATGATCCGAACCTCATTGAACTTTGGGCGTGCGCCTGCCCGGATACGAGCCTTGCCGGGCAAAAACTGTTGATCAAGGTCGCCTTTGAGAATGAAGGGGCCGGGGCAACCGGTGCTGTAAAAGTGCGCATACCGCTGCCTGCTGCTGTGGATGTGGCCAGCATTTCCGATCAGGAACTGTTTGCTGTAGCACCGGGTATTCAAACTTTTGATATTGAGAAAGACACTGCTGCCAATACGCTGACAGTCACTTTTCCCAAGCTAAGGCTTGCAGGCACGAGTGAGCACAAAAGCCTGGCTGCACGTTCCGGCTACTTTTCCTTTCTGGCATATACCCGTTCGGGCACTGATATTGGCACGCTGCCTCCTACACAGGCTTGCATAGCCTTCAGGGATGAAAATGCGCCCCCCGACACCTACAATAGTGAAGTGTGCACTCCACGGGGCACCGTTACCCTGATTGACGAGGCAAGTATCGTTGCCAATGACCTGGCGCTTAGCTGTACCGTCTGTGAGGTGAAAATGGCAGGAGGTACCACGGTGCTGGGAATGCCACTGTGGCTGTTTTTGCTGCTCCTGGTAGTTGTAATGGGCGCCATTTTGCTGGCATTCTACAACGATGACTGGCTGGGGTAAGCCCTTTTCAAAAGGTTCTTTCACACAAAACCCTCCTCCTTATGAAAACTACGATTCAGGGGCTGCTGCTTTGTTTCGCCCTACTTCCTTTTCTATCAGCCCATGCATCCGTTGGCCTGGATTCCCTTGGACAAGTTTACCAGGCACAGGCTATCGCCGCTATCGATGAGCAAGACCGGGATTGTTTTTTCGCAATGTTGGAGAATGCCGGAGCGGCTTTCCAAAGTACTGACGATTTGGAAGGCTGGCTGAAATTGTACAAGGAAGCAGGCAAGGCTCTGCGGCAAAGTGACTGGGCAGATGCTGTGCAACAGTCGGTACAGGTGATGCAACAAGGGCTAAAAAAGGATTTCGGCCGCTCACCGGATACCCCGGAGGAGTGGGATGCCTTAATCTGGCTGCATGTCAACCTGGGGTATATGCATCTGCACTATCGGGACGATTATCAAAACGCCCTCGTGCAATACGAAACGGCCAGCCGGCTCTTCCAGCGTCATTTTGAAGAAGAAGACTACTACACGGTCAACTACATCTATCGGCCCTTAGCTAACCTGTACAGCCGCTTCGGTGATTTTCAGACGGCCATCGGGCTGCTCCGTACGGCTTACCGTTTCTTTAAAGATACCGGCCGTACTGCTGCTCAGGCCAAAGTCCTGAATGACCTGGCTATCGCGGAGGAACTGGCCGGGGAGCCGGATGCTGCCTTGGGGCATATTGAAGCAGCCCTGAATCTGGAAAACCTTTCGGCCAAAGACCTGGTGCTGCTGCATAGCGCACGGGCGAGGGTGCTTGGGGTATTGGGCCGGCACGAAGCGGCACTGCACGCTATTGACGCTGCGTTTGCCCATCTGCCGAAAGTGGAACAGGTGCCACCTGCTTACCTTCGCGAGTGGGAGGGTTCCCTCTGGAATGTCCGGGGCAGCATTAATGCAGCACTCCAACGGTGGGCAGCCTCCGCGCAGGATTTTGCCGAAGGCGAAGCCATCCTGCGCACCTCCGGCGAGGTCAGCTACCGACGCTCCCTGGGGAAACTGCTGGTAGACAAAGGCGAGATGCTGCGGCAAAAAGGGGCTTATCAGACAGCCGCAGCGTGCCACCAATCGGCTATGGAAGCCTTGCTGCCCGGCTACCGATTTAATCACTGGCAGGAATTGCCTGCACTGGAGTTGCTCTATGCCGAAAATACCTTCTCAGAAGCCCTGACCGGCTGGGCCAATAGCCTGTGGGCATGGTACGAACAGGAGGGCGGGCAGGAGAAACTGGAGCCTGTGCTGCAAGCCTGCAAGCTGATTTTTGAAGTCGAACAAATGCTGCGCCGCCGCTATCAGGGCGAATCGGCTAAGCTGTCGAGTGTGCAGGGTATCCGGGCGCGGACCGAGCTTGGTGTCCGTGCCGCTTTGGAACTTTGGGCACAGACCCGTCAGCCGGGCTACAAGGAAGCAGCGTTTGAGCTGGCGGAGCAGAGCAAAAGCTTGTTGTTGCGGGAAGCCATGCAAAAGGCCAATGCCGAAAGACAGGCTGACCTGCCGGCTGCGGTCCTGCAAAGAGAGCGGGCGCTTCAGCAAGCCCTGGCTGATGTTGAAGAAAAGTGGTTCCGCCTGCAATTGGAAGAAGGCAATGCCGGCTCACTGGAGGAAGCTGAAGCAGCGTTGTTCGAGCACCGGCAGGCTTACGCCGCCTGGATCGATAGCCTGGAACAGCATTACCCGGATTATTACCAGCGCAAGTACGACCTGGAGGTGGCTACCCTGGCAGAGATACAGCAGGATTTGCTACGGCCGGGGCAGGCGCTGGTGGAGTACTTTACCGGCAGCAGCCTGAGCTGTGCTTTTGTGGTTACCCAAGATCAGTTGGAGGTCATTCCTCTGGATGCCTCTTATCCGCTGACGGAGCAAGTAAGCACTTGGCGTTCTGCAATCGAGGGGTTTCAGTTCAGCAGCGCTGACCGGCAGGCGCTCTGCGAAACATACCGGCAGGTGGGGCATGAATTGTATGAGGTATTGCTGTCGCCTCTTGAAGCGCAGTTGGAGCTGCCGGAGCAGTTGATCATTGTGCCGGGCGGGGTGCTGGGGCTTTTGCCCTTTGATGCGCTTTTGACGGAGCCGGCCGGTCATTGCAATTTCTCTGAGATGCCATACCTGATCAACCGTTACGAAATCAGTTATGCTTACGCTGCGACTTTCCAGCGTACGGTGCAGCAGCGTGCGGTGAAGGGAAAGGGGCTTGCGGCCTTCGCGCCGGATTTTGACGGCAGGGGCGGGTTTGGGGCATTGGCTCATAATCAGCCACAGGCGGCAGCTATAGCCAGTCTGTTCAGGGGGCAGGCATTCTTAGGTCCGGATGCGACGCGGGCGCAATTGCAGGCGGTGGCAGGAGAGGCCGGTGTGCTGCACTTTTCCACCCATGCACAAGCCAATACGGAAACGGGCAATTTTTCCTTCATCGTTTTTGCAGATGGGAAGGGCGGCTATGATTCCCTTTTCGTGAAAGACATTTACCTGCTGCCCCTTCAGGCTGAAATGGTGGTGCTGAATGGGTGCGAGACCTTTGTGGGCCAATGGTACGATGGGGAAGGCGTTATCAATCTGGCGCGGAGTTTCCTCGCTGCTGGTGCCAACAGTGTGATCTCTTCTCTGTGGTCCATTAATGACGATGAAAGCTCCCATGTGATGGAAACCTTTTACACCGGTTTGAGTGCCGGTCAGGCCCGCTCTGCAGCACTACGCTCAGCAAAGTTGGAGCAGGTGGCTTCCGGTGGTAAATTAGGGGCGCACCCGGTTTATTGGGCCGCTTTTCATGCGGTGGGCAAACCAGGGAAGTTGCCTGCATCTGGTGGGGGATCCCGCCTGCTGTTGTGGGGTATGCTGGTCAGTGGCTTGTTGCTGGGGGTGGTGTATTGGCGTTTTCAGCTGTAACCACTAATTCGTCCACCGGTACCAGCGCGACTCCAAATCATTCAGCAACTGTTCCGCTTTACCGGCGTACTCATGGCCGGGTGTTGTACGAATCCGACGTGCCTCCGCAATGACATCAATGGGCGGGTTATCCATAGCCGTGGCAGCCAGCAGGCGGTTCCAGCCTGCCTGTTCCAGCAGCAGGGTTTTGTTGAAATCATCCAGGTTAGAGCGGGGGATTTCCCGCATCAGACTGTCAAATGCCATAAATGCGGCATTGTATTCTTTCCCAATCAGTTGGCGGTGCGCAAAGTCCATTCTTTCCTGCAGGGGTGTGCTTTCGGCATTTTCTCCGCCCATCGTGCGCTCGGAAATGGGCGACTCATAGTAAGCACGGCTTAGTGCGGGCCCGCTGTAGTTGACCTTAAGGTAAAGGCTGAAGGTGGAGAGCGCGATGAGCAATGCTCCGACCGCCGCCGCTGCATACTGCCACAGGGGCCGGCGGCTGACGACCTTCAGTGTGTTCCCGGAATCTGCCTGCTGAGCCATTCCGGCCTCCCAATCCTCCAATTTGCTGCGGAAATCTTCATCCTGCGCCGCCTCCATGCCGCCGATGAGCTGCTGATAAGCCATTACCTCTTTCTGGAAAGCCGGGTCTGCCGCCATTCGGGCTTCCACCACTTGTTGCCCCTCAGGCTTCAACTGTCCCTCCAGGTACCAGGTAATAAGTTCTGTTTGGTCATTGGCAGCCGTTTCGGCCGACCAGCTGTCCAGTTGGGCCCGGAAGTTTTCTTCCTGCAAGGCGTCCAGCCCTTCCAGCACCCGTTGGTAAGCAGCCACTTCACCACGCAGCTGTTCGTCCTGCTCCAGGTCGGCTTTGAGCTTCGCCTGTTCCGGGGCGGGCAGCGCCTGCCGGAGGTAAGCTTCAATCTGTTCTGTAGTCCAATTTTCTGCGTCCATGATCAATGAATTAAAGTGGCATCAAGCAGTCATCAGCTCCCGCATTTTGCGGAGGCAATCGTGTTTGCGGCGTCTGGCAGCTCCGGGAGACGGCAAGTCCAGCTCCCTGGCGATGGCTTCCATGACATAGTTTTTGAGGTAAAACAGCTCCAGCAGTTCGCGGCAGGGCGAGCCCAGGCGGTCCAGCAATTGCCGGGCAAGCTGAGCTTTGGCCTTGCGTTCCTGTTGGTCTTCCACCTCGGGAAGGATGGGGATTTCCGGAATCTCTCCTTCCCATTGCTGCGTGTCTGTCCCTTTGCGCATCAGCAGCACTCGGCCGATCCCTATGATATAGGTACGAAGGGCGCTTTTCAGCGGCGCCTGAAGCTTCCCGGTCCGGATATTCCGGTTGAGAATGACCATGGCTTCCTGGAACATCTCTGTGGCGACCTCCGGTGCTGTCCCGTACCGGATAAAGTACAGCCGGAAGGGGGAGCGGACCTCTTCGTACAGGTTCCGCCAGGCCTTTTGGTCACCGCTGCGCAGTTGCTCCAGCAGCGCATTGTCTTCTGAGTAGCTTTCACTCATTGATCGTGTTTTTTGAAAGCATGTTACGTCTGCAACCGAAATTTACTGGTTTTTCCCGGAAGTCCCTGCCCGGGATGGGATTTACCGGTTTTAAAAGTGGGGGAAGGGTTTCACGCAGAGGGCGCAAAGGGGGGGTGATTTTGCTTTGCGTTCTCCGTGTGCCCCCCTCCGCGGCCTCTGCGTGAACCACAAAAAACTTTTTCCAAAATTTTCCCCCCAATCCGTAACGTTTAAAAACCTCAGCGGATAAAGCAATGAACGATACCTAAAACCTGTATAATCCCATGACGCCCTTGACCGGTGGGGAGGGGTAAGAGCCTCCTCTGCCGGTCATTATTTCGAATCAATAAAAAGAATATTTGATTTTTTTCGTTTCTTTGGGCAGCAAATCAAAATCCAGGGGAGTCTTAAACCTGAGACTATGTTGGGAATTCGCTTTTGGAGCGAATGCAGTCAAATTTTATTCTGAACAAGTCTTTGATCCCGACATTCATCGTCGGGGACGCGATGAAGGAGCCTAGTCTGAGCTAAGCGACTGAAGAGCAACGAAGTACAGGATAAAATTTGGCAAATGCAGCCCAAAGGGTGAAATCCCAAGATAGTCTAAACTGCTGATCTATTTCCGGGATCAGTAGCCGACTTCCCCCCAAGTCCGGAAGAGCAACTAACTACAAGACGACCTAATCTGCCCATCAGCTACGGCTGATGGCAGAGTGGTCATGCCGTTGGTGCCTGAGGATTTGGCCTTCCCACCTTGTTCTCAACAGATTACCACGGTTTACCCTAAATATGGTTTCTGCTTTTGCGTTTCCCAAATTTCGCAGGGGCAGAACGGTAGCAACATACAATGGTAGCCGGCAATTTTCCCAATTTCTTCGTTTGACTTAATGCCTGCTTATCCCAAAAAGCAAAGGTAAATTTTCAAGTCCGGCTACCTTTTTTTGCCTCGCTATCATTGTACTCTTCTGACAGATCGAGCGCCATTTAGCTGACCGTTCTGTACAGGTATCAATGAAGCGACTGACCTCAAAGTCAGGAAACGCTTACCATTATAACTTCACCAACTTCTTCATGCCCATCACTCCATTAGCTCCCATCACCCTGCAAAAGTAAGTCCCGCTGGGCAGAGTCGCTGTTTCCAGCAGGATATGCTGTGCGCCTTCTCCTGCTGTTTGTTGTAGTACCGGCTGCCCCTGAAGGCTGTAGAGGGTGACATTTGCCCTGCCGGAAAGCGGGGTACTGAACTCCACCGTCGTAAGCCCGGAGGTGGGGTTGGGGTAGAGGCTAAAGCCCGCCCCAGCCTGTGGAGGCACCGTAGGCGTGCTCACCACCGTTTCGCAGGGCGGAGGCGGTGCCTCGCCGGGGATTAGGGATCCGAGGCGATAGTTGGGGAAATTGGGCAGAGCAGTATCGTGCCAAAAAGGTAAATCTAAGGCATGTTGTTCAACAAAACAAGCTGTGCCTCTCTCATTAGGCTGGTGGATGATATGGAGGGTTTTCACATTGGCAAAAGTGTTGATATAAATTTTACAGTCTGGCGCTAACAGTGCATTTCCAAATGTAGTAGCAAATAACTCTTGATTGCCATCGTAAACTGCGACAACGGTGCCGGAAGCTTCAATATCCGGTGCCATGAGATCATACTGCATAATGGTATCAAAGGCGCTGACGTAGCACAGCTCAGAATTGGGGGAAAAGGCAACCCCGCCCCGTGCATGCACGTCCGGTATGGGGATATGTTGAAACCCACTCAGCGCTCCGGCCTGCCGGTCGAACTCCATGAGGAAGAGTCCGTCGGCACTATAGCGGGCGTAGTAGCGCCCATCGGGGGAGAAGTTGGCCTGACCGCCTGAAGAGCCACTGCTACTGCTTATATTACCTATAACCTGGGTGTGCGAAAAAGAGGGCCCACTACTATCGAACAGGAAAAAAACATACTCATCTGATTGGTCCAGGGCATTGACAATCCACCAGTCTTCACCATTGGCGTGCTTCACAGCGGTTAATTGCCCGTATACCGTAGGTTCCTCAAAAAGGGCAACATTTTTCTCCACCACCCGGCCCAGCCTCTGATTGGCGCTCATGTCCACCACAGAATAAAGGATACGGTCGGTGATAACATCAAAGACCGGCTCTTCCTGATAAATGATCCGCTTGTGGAAGAGGTAGTAGAGGCTGTCGCTGCCTGGCATGGGCAGGATTAAGCTGCTTTGGCGGCCGGCGGTGTAGCCAATTAGGCCACATTGAATCTGGTGGACAGCCCCTGGATTGATACTGTCGCCGTTTTCCATGATGTTTTCTGCCATATTGTAAATATGACAGCCATCGGTATAAAAAGCAGGGCTGCCATTTTTGTCCGAAATGGATGCACTGCTGATATAGAGATTTGCAGTTATAGGGAAGGGGGCTACTTCGGGGGGCATTTCATTGAAGTTAAGAACCATGCCTTCATAGCCTATTGGGTTTTCACTATTGTAGCCCATAAGCCACGCAAAATCATGCTTTTGAGCATTTGCAGTGATCAGGGCAAGCAAAAATAAAGGTAGAAGTATTTGTTGAAGCCAGTGTTTCATGTTTTACGCTTTATTCAACAAGGGCTATCCAAGACATTACTGGATAGCCCTTGGTTATGATCTTATAATTTCACCAACTTCTTCACGCCCGTTATTCCGTCAACTCCCATCACCCTGCAGAAGTAAGTCCCACCGGGCAGAGCCGCTGTTTCCAGCAGGATATGCTGTGCGCCTTCTCCTGCTGTTTGTTGTAGTACCGGCTGCCCCTGAAGGCTGTAGAGGGTGACACTGCTCCGGCCAGTGATCGGCGTGTTAAATTGTAGCACCGTAAGACCGGAGGTGGGGTTGGGAAAGAGCGTAAAGTCAAGCGGTTCGGTTGCTTTTGGCGCCCGCAAGGCAGCATTGGGTTGGCAGAGTGTAGCATTGTCGAAACGGTAGGTAGGGTCTGCAAGGCGGTAAAGGCTGCGGGCCCGGAAGACGGCATCGCCCAAGCATTGATTATTTTCCATCTCATAGCTATTGTTCAAGGCAATATAGCCTGATCTTAATTGATTTTCAAGTTACTAATTTGATCTGTTATAAATTAGTGCCGGTCAAGAAGTAATAAATACCTTCAATTAAAGGTAAAAGGACAATGCTTTTAAAGGAGTTGGGGCAGCATCAAAACTCAGGCTGTAGAAGTCAATACAAAAAAAAACGGCCGTGCCACAACTACAAGAGTGGCACGGCCGCTGCATTTTCAAAATACTATTCTACAACCACTTCACCAGCGGCAAATCCTGACGGTGCGCCAGCTGACCGGATTTCGGGAAGGCCCGGAAACCGTACTCGTACACACCCGCCAGCTTGGGATCCAGCTCGCAGTGGTAGGAGGCGACGCCGTCTTTGACTTCCTTCAGTTGAAGTTCCTCCTTGAATTTCAGGTTGAGGGCTTCTTCGTCTATCCGATTAAAGAAAACGACTTCCACGCCTATGTCTTCGGCAGACACTCCATTGAGGTAGAGCTTGAGGTCAGCGTAAAAGTGCTCGCCGACCTGCAGGGCGCGGTTATCGCTGTCGAAGGTGTCGGCTTGAGCCAGCTCGATGCGGTCCCAGCGCTGCTCCATCGTATGCTTCCACTGCGCTACCTGACGGGCACCGGCGTAGTTGTCGGCACGCAGCGCACGGCCCCGCTGCGCCAGCTTGTGGTAGAAGCGCTCGTAGTAGTGGTCGAGCATCCGCTTCATGGTGAAATCCGGGGCAACTTCCGCGATGATCTGCCGGATGTAGCTGACCCACTTTTCGGAAATGCCGTTCTCATCCTGCTCGTAGTAGGTGGGCAGGATATCAAACTCCAGGATATTGTAGATGGACTCGGCGTCCAGCTCATTTTGGAGGTCCTGATTGTCGTAGGTGCGCTCCAGCGGCAGGGCCCAGCCTGCATCCGGACGGTAGCCTTCTGCCCACCAGCCATCGAGTACGCTGAAGTTCATCACGCCGTTCAGGGCCGCTTTCATACCGCTTGTACCGGAAGCTTCCTTCGGGCGGGTAGGGGTGTTGAGCCAGATGTCCACACCTTGTACCAGCAGCTTGGCCATCTCCATGTTGTAATTCTCGAGGAAGATCACCTTGCCGCGGAATTCCGGGCGCTTGGATACGTCTATGATGTGCTTGATCAGCCCTTGTCCGCCGCCATCAGCCGGGTGTGCCTTACCGGCAAACAGGAAGATGATCGGACGGTCACTGTTGCTTACGATGCTGCTCAGGCGCTCCAGGTTGGTGAACAACAGGTGGGCCCGCTTGTAAGTGGCAAACCGGCGCGCAAAGCCAATCACCAGCGCGTTGTCCTTGATGGCATTGATCAGCTCAAAAATGCTACGTGGGTTCTCGCCCCGGCGGGTCAGGTCTTCCTGCATAGTCTCCCGAACATAGTCGAGCAGGCGGGCCTTAAGCTTGCGGCGGATACCCATGATTTGCTCAGAAGGCACATTGTGGATTTTACGCCAGTACTCTTTATTAGACTGATCGCGGAGGAAGCCATTACCAAAGGTCTCCAGGTAAAGGTCATTCCACTCTTTAGCAATCCAGGTCGGGTAGTGGACAGAGTTGGTCACGTATCCCAGGTGGAGCTCCTCGGGGTGGTAGCCCGGGTAAAGCACTTTGAACATCTTTTGAGAGACAGCTCCGTGCAATTCACTTACCCCGTTGACCTCCTGTGAAAGGCGGATGGCCAGGTGGCTCATGGAGAACAGCTCATCGTGGTTGTGCGGGTCAATTTTGCCCAGGGCGACGAACCGCGACCACTCGATGCCAAGCTCCGCAGCATAGCTGTAAAGATATTCCCGCAGCAGGTCCTCGTGGAAGTAGTCGTGCCCGGCCGGTACCGGGGTGTGGGTGGTGAAGAGGGAAGAGGAACGCACCGTTTCCAGTGCCATTTCGTAGCTCATGCCCTCGTGCTGAATGTAATTCTTCAGGCGCTCCAGGTTGAGGAATGCCGCGTGGCCTTCGTTGCAGTGGTAGATATCGGCATCATCATAGCCTAAAGCCCGCAGCGCACGGATGCCCCCGATGCCCAGGAGAATTTCCTGGCGCAGGCGGTGCTCATTGTCCCCTCCGTACAATTGGTGGGTCAGGGAGCGGTCGTGCCATTCATTCTCATCAATGTCCGTGTCGAGTAGGTAGAGCGATATCCGGCCTACTTTGAGTTCCCAGACTTTGGCGTAGACCATACGGCCTTTAAGCCCAATGCTGATCTTTACCCATTCGCCCTGCTCATCGCGCACCGGCTGAATGGGAAGTTTGGTAAATTTCTGTGGCGGGAAGTTGTTGATCTGATCGCCGTGCAGAGAGATCGCCTGCTCGAAGTAGCCATAACGGTAGAGCAAGCCTACGGCGATCATATTGGAATTGTCGTCTGAAGCTTCCTTCAGGTAGTCGCCGGCCAGCACGCCAAGCCCTCCGGAATAGAGGCGCAGGGAGATGTGCAGCCCGTATTCCATGCTGAAGTAAGCAATCTTTGGGCTGCCCGCTTCAGGGGTAGCTGCCATGTAGGCTTCAAACTCCTTGACCACCTGCTTCAGGCGCGTCAGGAAATCCTTGTCATTCACCAGTTCTTCGGCCCGCTTCGGCGAAAGCTGCTCCAGCAGGGCAACGGGGTTGTAGCGTAGCGCGATATACTGCTCCTTATCGATGTATTCGAAAAGCGCAATAGCTTCCTTGTTCCAGGACCACCAGAGGTTGTTGGCGAGCACCTTCAGGGGCTGCAGGGCATCCGGGAGTGTAGACTCAATGAAGATGCGCTTGAGTTGTATTTTATTGTCTTTTAATTGGCCAATCATACAGAATGGTTTTTAATGAGGCTGCAAAAATAACCGGAATTCACCGGAAAGTACAGGTATTCTTGTAAAAAGTACACTAAGTTTGATCCGTGGCAACGCCTCTGATCAGGTTTCCTTAGAATTTTTGAACATTCTATGCCAGACGGGATTTCTTACATCAAAACCAAAGCTATGCCAACCAAGCGGATCCTCCTCACTTTCACCTTCTTCAATTTTCTGATGCTGGGCTATGCGCAGACCAATGCCCTGACCGAATTCAATCAAAACCGCCTGCAAAAACAAAAAACCAGCATGATGATACTGGGAGGCTGGGCGGTAGGCAACATCGCCCTTGGTGCCACATTAGCCAGTCAGCGGACCGGCGAGCGCCGCTATTTCCATGGGATGAATGCCGGCTGGAACCTGGTCAACCTGGGCCTGGCCACCGCCGGTTACATCGCTGCGACCAAAGGCGACCCCTCTGCCTTAAGCCTGGCCGAAAGTATCAACGAGCAGCACAGCGTACAGAAAATCTTCCTGTTCAATGCCGGACTGGACGTAGGGTACATGCTGGGCGGTGCCTATCTGATAGAGCGTGCCAAAAATACCGAGGACAAGCCGGAGCGCCTGCGGGGTTTTGGGAAATCCATCATTCTTCAGGGCGGGTTTCTATTTGTTTTTGACCTGGCCGCCTACTTCTGGCAGGCGAGTGGCAATGACGACCTGCAGCCCCTGCTGCAGGGGCTTTCCTTCACCGGGAACAGCATCGGATTCCGGTACCAGTTTTGAAGTTATAACGATAGTTTGTAAACATAGGTGCTTGATTTCCAGTTTTATAATAAATCAAGCATCACGATATGAATAAGATTGCAATCAAGTACGGACTGTTATTATTAGCCAGTTTTGTCGGGCTATTTTTATTAATGCACGAGGTCATTCAAATCCGCAATTACAACCTGAGGATCCTCAATGGTTTTGCGCACATTGGATTAATTTATATGGCTATCCGCCGATACCGGCGCGAAAATCCGGATACGGTCAATAATTATGTTTCAGGTGTGGTAACTGGTATGTATGCCTCCATTATCGGGGTATTGCCGTTCACCGCTTTTGTTATGTTTTACCTCATTGGCGATAATACTTTCATGAATTATATACAGGATACGATCCCAATTGGAAAGTACTTTAACCCATTTACAGCGAGCCTTTTTGTCTTCACGGAAGGGATTGCGGTTAGCCTGATCGGGTCCTACATTGCCGTTCGGGTAATTGACATGAACTTCGAACAAAACCACTCAGAAATACCTACGGAATACGCTGAATAGGGTATTTCCTGTAAAGAAATTGAAAAGCCGCCCCGGGTTTTCCGGAAGCGGCTTTTTTATTATGTGACTGTGAGGCAAAAAATTACGCCCTTTTGCAGGTACTCAGTCCAAAGGGCGCATAGAGCGGGCAAAAGCTAATGACGCTCGTGAGTACAAAAACGCCCGCCAGGACAAGCAAAACGATACCCAGCGTGCCCGTAATGGTATTCGTAAAGTACAAAGCAGCGATAATCACAGCAATGATGACCCGGACCAGCTTGTCGGTGTTTCCCATGTTCTTTTTCATGACGTATTAGGTTTTAATGAGTTGAATTAATGCGACCAGGCCCCAGATTAAAAGCAGGCAAGTCAGGCAGACTGCGATTAGCTTTGCGATATTTTTGGGGCTCATGGCCGCTGTGTTTTTGTTGATTCAAAGATAAGGGGGGATTGAGGGCGATGCAGGTGACCACAGTCACCACCGGGAAAAAATCATAGGATTTCAATGCCCTCCTCCAACAGGCGCACACTGCCCTCGGCTTCCAGCTTTTTCAGTGTCCGGGTAATGACCTCTCTGGCAGAGCCAAGATCTTCTGCGATTTGGCGGTGGGTAAGGGCCAGTTTCGCGTGGCCGGTGAGGCGCTTACGGTCTTTCAGGTAGGCAAGCAGGCGGTCGGGAAGACGGTGGAAAAGTACCTGTTCAATATTTTGCAACAGTTCTGTATACCGGCGCTGGTATTGCCGGAAAAATAGTTGATTCAACATAGGGTAGTGGCGCAACCATTCATGGATTTGCCCGCTCGGCAAAAGCAGCACCATCGCATCTTCCTCTACTTCGGCCACAATACTGCTTGGGCGATCCTCCAGGACGGCACTGAATGACATCACGCAGCTCTCCTCAGGTCGGATATAGTACAGCAGGAGTCTTTTGGCTTCCACCTCGGCGTAAACTTTGAGGCGGCCTTCCAGCACCAGCGGAATAGCACTTACGTACTGTCCTTCCCGGAGCAGCGTAGTGCCTGCCGGAAAACGCTTCAGCTGTCCATTAAGAATAAATACCTCCTGCAGAGGCAGCGGCAGGAAGCGCAATTTGCGTAGTAGGTAGTCTTTGGAGGGCTGTTCCTTCATAAAAAACCGGTTGTCAGGCTCCCAAATTAACTAAACTCGCCCAACAACCGGTTCCCGGTTACCTTATATTTCAATCTGCAGCCCGATACTTGGCACCACCGTACCCGTAGCATCATTAATGGTCTTGAGCCGGAACTGCTGCTGATTGATGGGCGCATCCGGATTGGTGATGATACCTCCACCGATTGGCTGCCCGTTTTCATCCAGCGGGCGGTCAAGGATAAGCTGATCCTGGCCCACGCCATTGCCGGTAACGTTCTCGATATCGAGGAAGATATTCAGGCTCCATTTGTCGAAGAACCATTTTTTGTCCACCCGGATGTCAATAGCGCTGACCAAATCCGCACGCCGGGTATTGAGCAGGTCGAAATCCCGGATGCCCCGCCCGTTGGCCTGCCAGTTGAGGACAAGGGCGGAAGACTGCCGGTCGAAAGGCGTGAAAGGCAGCCCGGTCTGAAACCGCCAGTTGATGCCCACTTCCCAGTTCTTCTCAAAGCGCTTGCCGATGACTACGTTGGCGATGTGGCGGGCATCCCAGGAGGAAGGCACGAAGTTGCCATTCTTGTCCTCAAACTCGCTCCAGCCCAAGGTGTAGGACGCAATACCGTAGAACCCCTTGTAGAGGCGTTGCTGAAAGAGGAACTCCAGCCCATAGCTGCGCCCCTCAGAACGGGGGACAACCGGCTCGTTGCCCAGTACGCCAAAGTCACCGCCCAAATTAGCCAGTGTCAGGCTGTCGCGCAGCAGGAAAGGGTAGTCATAGTAGTACTTGTAGTAGCCTTCAATGGAGATTTTGGAATTGGAAGCCGTGTTGTATTCGAATCCAGCCACCACATGGTCATTTCGGATGTACTTAATGCCATTCTCGCGGTTCACAAACACGCCATCCTCCTGATAGCCCAGTATGGTGTAAGGCGGCAATTGGTAATAAATACCGGTATTGAAGTTGACGGCCAGCCGTTCGGAGAGGGCGTAGGAGGCAGAAAAGCGGGGGGAGAACTGCTGCCCAAGGTTGCTCATCTCTGTGCTGTAATCATTGGCATCCATCCGGAAGCCCAGGGAGAGGGTCAGGCGCTCATCCACAAACTTTTGGCTGCCCTGAGCAAACAGCGCATAGCGGTTGAGGTCAAAGTTGGAGGCAAAGTCGATGGTCTGTGGCCCGGCGCTGGTGAAGATGCGGTTGAAAGTGCTCACGTTGTACTTCACATACTGATAGCCCAGGCCATAGTTGAGCTTAAAATCGCCAAAGCGGATATCGTGCTCTACCCGGAGCTTGTTTTCAATTTCCTGGGATTTGTAGCGCAGGGTCAGGTTCTCTTCGCTGCTGTCGTCGTTATCCAGGTACTTTTCACTCTCGTTGTTGAGCATATTACGGCTGACCACAAAGGTCCAGAAGCCATTGTCGGCGTAGTGTTTGTAGACAAGGCCGTTGGTGTAGTTCCACTGTGGGGAGACTGGCAGCTGGTTGAGCAGAAATTGCTGCTCTTCGGTCTCGTTGGCATCCAGATTGAGCTGGAACTGATCAATAGCGCCCAGGCCGATGAAGGTCAGCTCGTTCTTTTTGTTAAACTTGTGCTTCACTTTTACCTGAAAATCGTTGTAGGTCGGCAAAAACGGCAGCCCAATCACCTCGAAGAGAAATTGCAGGTAAGAACGGCGGGCAGAGGCCAGAAAAGTGGTTTTGTCCCCAATCGGGCCCTCCAGGGTCACGCCAACATCCGTGGCACTCATCAGGAAGGTGCCGCCAATGCGGTCATCCCGGCCATCGCGCTGCTTGAACTCCAAGACCGAGCTCAGCGTGTTGCCCCGGTTGGAAGGGAAAGCGCCGCTGTAAAACTCCACCTCACGGATGAAATTCACATTGATCAGCCCCACCGGCCCGCCAGAGGCCCCCTGCGTGGCAAAGTGGTTGATGGTCGGCACTTCCACGTCATCCAGGTAGAAGCGGTTCTCATTCGGTGCGCCGCCCCGGATGATGAGGTCGTTGCGGAAACTTGCCGGAGTTGTAACGCCCGGCAGGGTCTGTATCACCCGCGAAATATCCCGGTTGCCGCCCGGGTTGCGCTGAATTTCGGCCACGCCAATGGTGCGCAGAGAGAGCGGGCTTTCTTCCGTTTTGGTGAATGGTGAAGCTTTGACGACCACTTCCTCCAAATCCTGGGCAGATTCGCTCAGGGCCAGGTTGACGATGGCAGGCTTGGAGTTGGTCACTTGCACTTCATACTCAGCTTTATTGGTGTAGCCCAGGTAAGAAGCACGCACATCATACAATTTCGGCTCCAGCCCGGTGATTTCGTAATTGCCATCTACATCAGTTGTCGTCCCTATATCGGTCCCCAGCAGGAGCACATTAGCAAAAGGTATAGGTTCATTGTTCAGAGCATCGGTTACCTGCCCCTTGATGATGCCCGACTGTGCCGAAAGGGCCGCGCTTAGCATCAATCCGAGCAATAAACTGAAAAGGTGTTGAACTTTCATCGTAACGTTTTGTCGTGGTGATGGATTTGTTATTTATGCCAGCAGAACATTCTGTTTTTGAAAGTGTTTATACGATATCAAACTTTTTTAGTACAAAATAGAACTTTATGAAGATCGAAGACGCCAAACAGGTGATCGACTGGCTGGGCGCGTTTCAGGAGCAGCACAAAGCCGAACACCTTTCTCCGGTTGCTTTTGGGGAGTGGCTGCAGCAGCAGGGGCACAGCAGTGGGGGTGAGGCAAGCCTGCCGCCCAATACAGACGGCCTGATTTCCATGTTCTTCGGTTTTATGGCCAATTATGCGGCCTACTACGCCCGGCGTGTCTTCCGCCATCTTGACTTGTATTCCCTTACGGACTGGGCCTTTCTGGCTACCCTTGAGCAGGAAGCACCACTCACCAAATCTGCACTGATTCAGAAAAACATCCTGGAGAAATCCACCGGCACCGAAGTACTCAAGCGCCTGAAAAAGCAGGGCCACATCGAAGAGCTCCCTAACCCGGAGGACCGCCGCGCCAAGTTGGTCCGGCTGAGCGACAGGGGGCGGAAGGTGGTGGCAGAAGCAAATGCCCGCATTATGCCAATGGGAGAAGTCGTTACGGGCGATTTGACCACAGCCGAGAAGCAGCAATTGCTGGCATTGCTGCAAAAGCTGCATCAGTTTCATCAGCCGATATTTGAAGGTGCAGATGAAAGAAAACTGCAAAATATGCTGAAGCTTTAAGTATCCCGCAGTATGAAGTGATCTGGTTATTCATCCCAATTTTTGCCTTCCAGCACGCTAAAAGTCAAAACAGTCGGTCTACAGGGAAGAATTTGTGATATACAGGATTTTGTAAAGTTTTGATATTCAGTTTTTTGCGTGTTTTTTGTTTTTTAGAGCATTCATTGTCTGTCGTGTGTCCAACGTATATATTTGTGAAAGAAACTATGGGGTCAATGATACGAACACTCCAAATTTAGGGACAACAACTAACTATTCCAGGTTTCTCAGTGAGTACAAAAGCGCTCCTCTTTTACCGAACCTCTTGGCACGAGAGCTAACCGAACAAGGGTAGCTTCCAAAAGAGAGGGACTTCTCATTCTGTTTGGGTAATTTAGAGTTAAAGCTGGTGGCCTGCTGTGGGCATCAGCTTTTTCTTTAATCAGATGTGCTCTTTCCGCTTAGCAATGATTGGACAAAGCACGCTCAGTTGTGCTGTTTTCAGCATGCTTTCCTGCTGTTATTAAGTAGCCGTACGGTATTATTTTACAGTCAGCTGGCGCAGTTTTCTTTTGAGAACAAAGAAAAAAAAACTAATTTTCCCGGCTCAGAAAAGACAGATATGCACAACAAATGTACTCAACGGCAGAGATTATTGTTATATCTCTACCGTTTCATATGGCGGGGTCTAAAACCCGGCTTGTTCATCCTTAGCTTTTTGATACAGCCACTTCAGGGGCAGGCCTTTGAGTATAAGGGAATAAATGATCCCTGTAAAATTGACCTTAGCGAGGAGGAGCAGCCTCTCTCACCTGAGGGACTGCTTAAATTCATGGAACAGGCAGAAAAAGCCGGCAGTCCTGAGGTTCATTGCTATGACAGCCTTTACAGAAGCTTGTTTTTTTCTTCAGATTCACTACAGTGCGAATACCATAAAGCCCGGCTTAGAATGGTGTTATACAGCGGTAAAACGGAAGTGATAGAAGGAATACTTGATGAGTACAAATCCCTGGCTGACAACACGAATGCTGTTCAGATCAAAGGAGGCTACTGGCTGTCGAGGGGCAATGCTTACTTCGCAAATGGGGAGAAAAGCCTTGCCGAATCTGCATATCGCAAAGCAATTGTGTTCTTCGATCAGGTAGAGGATCAACGTCGGCTATATTTGGTTTACAGTAACCTTAGCATGGTTTATCTGTATAGTAAAAAGTATGAAGCGGCTTACCAATATCTTTTGCTCAGTCAGCAATTAGCAGGAAAAACAGAGAAGCTTATCTCTGAGCAGGAAAAAGCGGTCGTGCTAAATAATATAGGGCTTACTTATTTGCGTCGGGATATGTATCAGGTGGCTGACTCTATTTTTGCAGAGGTCCGGAAAAAGGCATCCGCCATTGAGGACGGAGCCTACCCCATGGTATTGAGTCTGATCAATCAGATAGAAGTCGCCGGTTACCTGGAGGATTGGGGAAGAGGTGAAGAATTACTCGAAGTACTTGACCCGTATATGGGAGAATTCAACTATCTGTTGCCCGCTTATACAGAGGCTGCTTTCAAAATATATTTAGGTAAGCGGCAATACGACCGCGCTAAGTATGTGCTGGACAGCCTAAGGCGTTATGAAATAAATAAGGGAGCTTCACTTTCGTACGACTTTTACTCCATGAAGATTGAGTACTATCTTGCTTTGAATCAGCCAGATCAGGCTCTCACTGCTATTAACCTGGCCGAAGGCCTGGCTCGTGAGGATGCACAGTCCCGGGTAGCTTTATCAGAATCCCGGGTCAAGGCTCTTCTTCTGAAGGGGGAAGCCGTTCTTGCCTCAGTTGAAATGCGAGAGTTGGAACGCAGGCATAAAGCTTTTCAACAACTTAGCAAAAAGCTACGCGTGGAAGAAATGGCGGCTATCTATGAGTTGGAAACCTTTAAAAACCAACGAGATCGGGCAGAGCGCATCGCAAAGGTAGCAGAGGAACGGGCATCACTGCTGGAACGAAACCGTCTGTATCTTGGCACAGCTTTGCTATTTGCGGTTGTGGCGCTGATTATCTTGGGGTTGCTTTTGCACAGTCATCAGAGAAGAGTGACAGAGGCGAGAGCAAAAGCGGAAGCGGCAAGAAAGCATAGCGAACAATTGGATAGACAGCTGAAGGTGCAGCGTCAAAACGCACTGCAAACCGGTATCGGAGCGGCACAGTTGAAAAATAACGCAATGGAAGTCATAGCGCGCTATGAATCCAATCTGCCTCTGCTCAAACGAAAGCTGAGCATATTGATTCATGATTATACCGAAAAGAATGATTTTGTGGAGCTTTTCCTCTTATCCTACCCCGACTTTTTCAGGGCGTTGGCTGATATGGCACCGGATTTGACAAAAACACAGCTGCGATACGCCATTCTTATCGCCCTGGGGGCTTCCACGGTAGAAATTGCTTCTACCCAGGGAGTGAGCGAAAAGGCAGTGAATATGGCGCGGTACCGTCTAAAGAGTAAGCTTGAACTTGATAATGACCATGGGCTGGACCTTTACCTGCGCCAACTGCTTTTGCAGTAAGCCACTTTTGGTTACTTTCGTTCAAAATATATTGTACCATGCGAATCCTCATTGCCAGCGACACTTTTAAAGACGCATTGCCCGCCGAAGCAGTTTGCCAGGCTATCGAAAAAGGGTTGAAAACTGCCAATGACAAATTCGAAGTGGCCGCTATGCCACTGGCCGATGGTGGAGAGGGCACTGCGGCCATCCTGGCGCATCATACCGGTGGGCAGATGGTGGAAGACCGCGCCAGCAATCCACGCTTCGAACCCATAATGGCCCAATACGGAATGTCTGGGGACGGCAAGACCGCCTTTATAGAAATGGCTTCGGCTTCCGGGCTTCAGTTGCTTAAGCCGAAGGAAAGAAATCCGCTAAAAACGTCCACAATGGGTACGGGCGCTTTAATCATCGCTGCGATGAGCCGGGGGGCGGAAAAGATCATCCTGGGCCTTGGGGGCAGCGCCACCAACGATGCGGGCATGGGCATGGCCGCGGCTCTGGGCTACCGCTTTCTGGATGAGCACGGGCATGAACTGGAGCCGGTGGGGGAAAACCTCGGTAAGGTGCACCGTATTGATGACCGCATGCTATTCCTCGATCCCCGGCAGATTGAAATCATTACCCTTTGCGATGTGGATAATCCGCTTTTTGGCGAGCAGGGCGCCGCCCGGGTGTTCGCGCCTCAGAAAGGGGCAGATCCGGCAGCAGTTGAGTTGCTGGATGCCGGGCTGCGGCATATTGCTCCGCAAATGGAAAAGCTTGCCGGAAAACCCATAGCCGAAGTACCGGGGAGTGGCGCGGCTGGGGGCATGGGCGCCGGGTGCCTCACCTACCTTGGCGCTTCCTTGAAACCTGGCATTGAAACCATCATGGAGGTGGCGGGGTTTGAAGCAGCTCTCGATCAGGCAGACCTGGTTATCACCGGGGAAGGGCGCCTGGACGAACAAACACTAAGAGGCAAGCTCATCAAGGGCATCACTCAACGCGCACGCCAAAAAGCTGTGCCGGTCATTGCTTTGTGCGGTGCCCTTCAGGCCAGCCCGGAGGCGGTCCGCTCGATTGGGTTACGGGCAGCATTCTCCATCCAAAACCGTCCGGTTGACCTGGCAACAGCACTGGAGGAAACGGCAAGCCGACTGGAAGAAACAGCCTTCCACGTCGGGCAGTTGTTGTTGGCCGAATAACTTAGCAGGATTAGACAATTGCCTTTATGGTTTTTCCCGGAAATTGCTTCCAAAAAAGATGAAGCAGATCTGGATGATACTAATCTTGCTCTGTGGAACAGGGCTTGCCTGTGCCCAGCCTCTTGCTGTAGCGCATGCTCACTCATTTTTTCCGGATACCATTCAAATCAAAGACACCTGGTGGGGCGGTCAACGTTATCAGCTGAAAGGCGATTACCTCAGGCAGCAGGAGCTCAAGGCTATGCTACGGTCAGACCGGGAAGCCTGGCGGTCCTGGCGGAAGGGACAGTGGTGGCACTGGGGCTCAGCGGCTGTTTTTGCCAGCTGTTTTTACGTCGTGCGCACCGATCATCCAAACTGGAGCTGGGCTTTGTTAGGCTCCAGTGTGCTCATGCAAGGTATGGGCTACGGACAGAAGCATCAGGCCGTAGCCCGGTATAATCTCAACCGGCGGTAAGGTCACTGCACGATGAGCGGCAGGACGTACACGTTTTCCTTACTCAACACCTTTATATAATAGGTGCCTCCGGGCCATTCTTTTAGCTCTATGCAACCGGGCATTTGCCGAAAGGCACCCTCTGCTAGTACCTGACCGGTGGCATTGAAGCACTGCCAGGGGAGGGGGAGCGCTAATTCCGGGCTCGCCTGCAGACAGGTTTGAGTAGATGCAGGGTTGGGTGACAGCCATATTTCCTGTTCCTTGTTCAGGTCTGCAAGGGAAGAAGGCTGTAAGAAGAGGGGCTCTGTCACCGCCCGGGAGCAGTTGGGGTTGGAGGCATTGAGCGTGACCTCGAAGGTGCCTGGGCTGGGGAAGGTGTGCACAGGGTTGGTTGCTATGCTCGTTCCGCCATCTCCAAAATTCCAGGAAAAGAAATCGGCGTCAGTTGATAAATTGGTGAAAGTGACGGTCAGCCCATCCGTTTCGTAGGTGAAGGCAGCGGTTGGTCGGGTGTAAATCGTGACCTGGTCTTGCACTGTAACCTGTTGGGGCGCAAAGGCACTGAACAGGGTAAGGCTGACATCATAAGTGCCCGGCGTTTCATAGGCAATTGTGGGATTGGGCTGCGTGGACGAGGCGGGCGTACCTCCGGGAAATGCCCAAAGCAGGCTGTCAAAGTTGCCGGTAGACTGATTAACAAAGCCAATGCTCCGGGGGGCACACCCGCTGCTGCTGCCGCTCACGCCAAAGTCCGGCACGGGCGCGCTGCCCACTGTAATGGTTTGTTCGGAAGTAGCGGACCCGCAGGCGTTGGTGATGGTTAAGGTAACGGTGTAAATCCCTGGGGTGGTGTAAGTGTGACCGGGCCCGGCAGAGGCAGAAGTATTGCCGTCTCCAAAATCCCAGTTGTAGGTTGTTGCATCCATGGTGGCCGGAGAAAAGGTAGCGGCCAGGCCATTCAGGTCCACCGCAAAGTCAGGTAGAGGTGGGGCCCCGCTTATCACTTCAATCACATTGCTGTAAACCGGGGGGAAGCAGCTGGAGATTGCCGAGAGGCGGAAGCTCAAGCCAACGGCAACAGCCGGGTTGTTGAGGAGCAGGTTGGGGGTGTTGACACCATCGTAATCCGCATTATCCGGCACGGGTACAAATCCGTTGCCGGTATCGAATTCCCAGCACAGGGCATTGAAACTGCCGCCGGGCAGTGCGCTTAGGGTCAGCGTTCCGGCACAAGCTGTCAGCGTATCCTGATCGGTCGCAATCACAGGGGGCTGTGGGATCGGCAGGGTGCTAGACGGGAAAGTTATCGGTCCTTCAATCAGGCCATCGGCCCCCGGTGTAGCCCCGTTTGGTGATTCCGGGCATGCCGAAGAATTGATGGAAAGGCCAGGCACTCCACCGTGGAGCAGGATGTCTGTATCAAAACCTTCGGGAGCGCTGATGTAGCCGCCGCTGCCACCACCACCCGGGCCGAAGCACTGATCCTGATTGTTGTTGTTGGCACTGCCGCCGTTGCCGCCCATCGCAGAAAAGGTAATAGGGCCGGTGATGTCGTTGGTATTCAACAAGATCATGCCGCCTGCACCGCCCCCGCCTGCACCATCGCCACCGGCATTTTGGGCATGCATCCCGTCTGCTACGATAAACCCGAAATCAGTGAGGATTTGGTCTGCTTCCAGCAAGATGATGCCACCGCCATTGCCACCGTCCGTGGCTACGTTGTTGTTGCCATGGCCGGCCCCACCGCCCCCGCCCAGGAAAAGCCGTTCATTGTTGGGTAAAGCCCAGCCTGCGGCACCTTCCCCAAACCCTTTGCAGCCCAGGAAGTTGGGATTGTCATTTTCACCGCCCCGGCCACCAGCCGTGAGCAATGCCCCACCGCCTCCACCGGCATTATGGTCGTTGCCGCCCCCGCCGCCGTTGGCTGCCGCGCCTCTGCCCCGGGGCCAGGCCAATGGCACGCCGCCTATGCCTTCTCCTTTGAGCCCGCCGCGAATGCTGTTGGCGTCGAAGCGGTAGTCCTCATAGTTGACCAGCCAGGTGCAGCTCCCATCGTAGTCCAAGGCTCCGCTTCCGCCCCTAAACCCCTTTCCTGCTACTGTAAGCCAGCCATTTAGCGTAAGCGTACCTGCCCGGAAGGCCAGGATGCCGCCGGTTTGCCCGTCCCAGGCCTGAGCGGTTACCGAATCGGTGACTACCGCTTGTTCGTAATAGGGAATACTCACCACCTGTACATTGCCTGCTATGTTATAGGTGTGCAACAAAGATTGGGTAAGCAACAGGTCGTTACCCTGAACCTCCTGAATGATGGCCTGCTCCCAGAGGCCTGCTGTCCCCAGCTCTGTCAGAGACCCAAACTGGGAATTGTTGGGTACAGAGAGGGCCGCGCCCTGCATTTGGGCGATAATTAAAGTGTCGCCTTGCTGAAAATGAAGAGCATTGCCCACGGTCAGGCGGGCGGTACAAGTGTCAATAGCGGATACCGGGCTGTAGTGGTTAATGACACCGCTAAGGGTGTCGGTTTGTGCAAATAAATTTGATAGGAGAAATAGGGAAAGCGCCAGGGAGGTTAAAGTCTTCATGGTTTGGGAATTGTATGAGCCATTTAAGACAAGATAGCCAATTCCCGGGACTTAAGCTAGGCCTCCTCGTCTTCAGGAGCCAACTGCACCTTCAGCCCGTTCAGTTCAGGCGTTATGCGTAGCTGACACCCCAGGCGGGAGTTGTCTTCCACAAAGAAAGCCTGATCGAGCATGTCCTCTTCGTCTTCGCCCATTTCGGGCAGCTCGTGGCCGCTTTCCACATAAACGTGGCATGTGGAGCAGAGCGCCATACCGCCGCAGGTGCCTTTCACCGGCAGTTCATACGCCTTGCAGACCTCCATGAGGTTCATATTCATATCCGTAGGCGCCTCGAGTTCGTGGGCTTCGCCCTGCCGGTCAACAACGGTTATTTTTACGTCCATAATCTTTGTAGCTGTTTTCGCAGCGCAAATATAGTGCATCCGGCGGGGTTGGCAACTGCCGGGCGTATTAATTCCTAAAGGTTGTGTTTTGGTCATGGCTCCGGCCCCGTTCTGTTTTTGTTGATTTTTTAGTTTTGGTTTAGGTTTTTAAAAATTATTGGTTTACCTTTGCACGTCTAATTGAAGGACCCTGACAATTTTCAAATATCAGTACGATGGACGCTATTAAGTTTGTAGAAGATCAGCTGTTGGCAAAGAAAAACTTTCCAACTTTCCGCCCCGGTGACAATATTGTAGTAAGCTACAAAATTGTAGAGGGCGATAAAGAACGTATCCAGGACTTCCGTGGCGATGTAATTAAGATCAAAGGCCATGGCAGCAACCTGATGTTCACCGTTCGGAAGACCTCCAGCGGTATCGGTGTAGAACGGATCTTCCCGATCGTTTCACCAAATATTGTTGACATTAAGGTGCTGAAGCGTGGTAAAGTACGCCGTGCCAAGCTGTACTACCTGCGGGACCTCGTGGGCAAGAAGGCTCGCATCAAGGAGCGTGCACGTGTAAAGTAAAAATATTCAGCAATTCGCTGATAGCATACTATCCGGTCAGTTTCCCCTTGGTGGTAAGCTGACCGGATTTTTTGTGCCTGCCCATGAGTGGTGCTTTATCGAAATTTGGCGGGTGCTCTTCTATTAAATAGCCTTTCCTGCATGGTTTACTATTACTTTGGTGCCCTGAATCAAAGCTAAAACCATGCGTATCAAACAAGCATTTATACTTCTCCTTGCCTTTATCGCCGGGCACCGTGTGTGGGGGCAGCTGCCTGAACAGCAGGCTCAACAGATCGATGCCTTTGCCAATCAGCTGCTCGAAGACTGGAAGGTGCCGGGCATTGGGCTCGGCATTGTCCACAACAACAAAGTGGCCTACGTGAAGGGCTACGGGCAGCGAAACCTGGAAAGCAAGGCTCCGGTGACGCCAAACACCCTCTTTGCCATTGGCTCTTCCTCAAAAGCATTCACAGCGATTTCAGTTTTGCAGCAGGCCGAAGAAGGCGTGATTGACCTCGATGCACCGGTACTTGACTATCTACCGAAATTCCGGATGTACGATGATTATGTGACGCAGCACCTCTCGGTCCGGGACCTGCTTTGCCACCGCTCCGGGCTGCCCCGGCATGATTTATCTTGGTACGGGTCAGCAGCGAGCCGGGCAGAACTGCTGGAGCGGCTGCAATACCTGGAGCCCAGTGCGGGTTTCCGCGAAACCTTCCAATACCAAAACCTGATGTTTATGACCGCGGGCTATCTGGTTGGACAGGTGGCCAATTCTACCTGGGAGCAGGAAGTACAGCAGCGCCTCTTTAAGCCATTGGGTATGGAACAGGCAAATTTTGATATTGGCCAAATGGAAAAAGCGGAAGACGCCGCCTTGCCTTACCAAAAGACAGCAACCGGCGAAATCCTTAAGATGCCCTACCGGAATATCAATGCTATCGGGCCTGCAGGTTCTATAAATGCCTCACCCAAAGAGATGACGGCATGGCTAATCGCTCTGCTCAATGGCGGCAGCTACATGGGCGAGCAGGTCTTCTCCAATGGCTCGGTGCTGGAAGCCATGACCCCCGTGATGACCGTGCCGGGCGGATGGAGCAATGCCCTGCGCTATGATAACGGTGGCGCGCCGGTTTCCTATGGTCTAGGCTGGTTTATCAGCAACCACAAAGGGCGGAAACTCGTCACCCACGGTGGCAATATCGACGGCTTTTCGGCTGAGGTGGCGCTGCTGCCAGGCGATTCTATCGGCATCGTCGTGCTCACCAACCTGAATGGCAACCCGGTACCGGATATTCTGCGCAATTACGTCCTGGACCTGCTGACCGGCAGCGAAATCCGGGACTGGAACGGGGAAGCACTAAAAATGCGGGAAAAGCAGGAAGAAGCTGCCTTGGCTGAAACAGAAGATGTGGTCCGTCAGGAGGGCACAACGCCTTCGCATGATCTGGAAGCCTACACGGGCACCTTTACGCACCCCGGCTACGATGAGATTGTCATAACCCACAAAGGGGATAGCTTGTTCGCGAAATTGGTCGCCGCGCCGGAGCCACTGCCGTTGGGGCATTACCATTACGATGTCTTTTACAATGACGATCCCGATTGGGGCGAAACGAAAGTGCAGTTCCTGACCAATTTCGAAGGAAATGTTGATCAGCTTAAAGTGCAACTGGAGCCTTCGCTGCCCGCGATGACCCTCGACCGGAAGCCGGAGCCTAAAGCGTTCACCGCTGAAGAACTAAAGGCCTATACCGGTACCTACCTGATCATGGGCGTACAGCCGGTAACCGTAAAATTAGATGGGGAGACCCTGAAGATGGAGGTGCCCGGTCAGCCGACCTACACGCTGGTGCATGAGCAGGACCACCGGTTTGCGCTCAGGGGGCTTGATGGCTACACCGCGCTATTCCAGCAAAATGCAGAAGGAGCAGTTTATAAAGTCACCCTCATTCAGCCTAACGGGCAGTTTAGCGGGGATAAGCAGGCCAAGGATTAATCCACCCGGAACTGTTTGATCATCACGGCTCCGCTCTCTTCCAGGTTGGAGCTTACAATGATCACTTGTTCGCGCTCCCCGTCATCCACGGAGACGGCTACGGTATTCGGCCGGATATCGCCAAGGTCGTCTGCGTGGAGGACGAGGAAGTTGTCGGTTTGCGAAAGCGTAACGGGAATGCCAATGCGCCGTTTAGACACGCGGTGCTGATTGAGGATGCGCTCTCCGTTGAGGAAGAGGGTGGCGACATCGCCGTCCACGGTTCCATTGTCCCAAATTTTAATCCGGATATTTGGGCTGCTCACTTCGAGTACTCGTTGCACTTTGATCTGCCGCTGGTTTTCCAGTTGGTAAGGTTCGGCAATGGCCTGCCGGGTTTGTACAATTTCCCTGGTCAGTACAGGCTTTTCGAGGTATAAGGCACCGCTGGCGCAGGGGCCGGATTCCATATCATAACCTTCGATATGCCCCTTCCAGGTCCCCTCCAGGACGAGGCGGCTGCCCTCCCGGCGATAGGCCAGGTCGCCGGACTTGATGCACCAAGGCCAGGCCGGGTCTTCCTTTTTAATAACGGAGCCTTCCTGAAAGTGCAGTTCGTTGCTGCTGACGTCGTAGGTATACTCGAGATCCATATGAGCGCTGCCGCCGTTGCCTTCGGAGACGATATAGGAACCGCCCAGCCCGCGTGGGCCCAGGTCGACTTCGAAGTAGAAACCATAGTCGCGGTCGGACTGAGAAAGCGTGCCCGTCCACTTGCCGGCAATCGTAGGTTTTATTTCCTGTACGACAGTATCCTGTAAGGTTTTGACCGGTCGCTGGAGGAAAAGTTGCCCTGGTGTGCAGCCATCGGCGCGCCAGGGGCCGGAAAGCGTAGGGATCCCATTTTTTTCGCCCGCCCGGAGGGTGGCGTATTTGAGGCACCACTGAGGGGATGCGGGCTCTAGCTGTTCCACCTCCTGCAGGATCAGCTTTTGCCCATCCCAGAAACCGGTGAGGAGGAACCGGGCGGTGTGCTGCCCGTCAGCAGTGGCAGAGAAGGCTTCGCCGTTTAGAGAGGTGCCGGACTGCTGTAATTGGATGCGGTAAACGAAGGTGTCGGTTTTGCCATCCTGAGAAAGGTATCCTTCCCATTGACCGCCCAGATTTTGTGCAAAAAGTGCCCCCGAGGCCAGGAGCCAACCGATTATCAATTGCCATCTCATAGTTTTCCCATTCTGCGGAGCCTGATTATCAGACCGCTATAAAGGTAGTGATAAGGATCAACTACTGCAACTGATCTTTATCAATGCGCCCCCAGCTGTGAGGGCATACCTTGGAAGTATTAAATCACTAAAACGGAATCCACCAGAAACTTAAAAAGGACGAGACCGCAGCCCTAACCGCTGCCAAAATCAACCAGCCTAACCGAACTAGAAAATTGAACTTATGAAAGTACAAGTGAATTCCACCTTCGAGGTAAACGAATACCTAAATGGTGTTATTGAAGAGAAAGTCAGCAAATTAGCCAATTATTCAGATCGGATTACGGAAGCGGAGGTTTACCTCAAGATTGGGGAAAAGCGCCACCGCCAGCCGGAAGATCAGATTGTGGAACTGCGCCTGACGGTGCCCGGCCATACTTTTTTTGCCGAGGACCACAGCGATGCTTTCGAAAAGGCTGTAGCTGGTGCTGCTGATAAAGTGAAGCGGCAACTGTTGAAATACAAAGAGCAAGTTACGAACCATCATTGATCTAAAACGGGGAGCACAGACTACTAATGTTTACAGATCGCTATTCCCCTTCATCTTTTGGAAATAGCGCTTTGGCAGAGGCTTTTATGTACATCGGTTCCGTTCACGGAGCTTCTCAGTTAATCCCGCCTTTGCCTACTACGCCGGGCAGCAGCATTCTATTGTCACCTTACCTCCGCTGCCCGGCGATTTTTTTGCCCTGCGGGGAAGACGGTGACAAATGTCACCGCCTGCCTGACGAAAGTCACCTTGTTATTTGATCTAGATCACAAACCCCGCCTCCCAAACCCCTTTACTTTGTCTTTGTAATCAGAAAACAACCTTTAGTAATGATTTGTAAGCACCACAACCGTTGCCCCTGAGCAGAAAGCCCGGGCATTTTTTTGCCCTAAATCATGAATGAATGATCATATTTTAAGACAATAATCTCTTACTTCAGTCCAAACCTTGTAAATTTTTTTAACCAATGAAAGTAGAACAAATATATACCGGATGTCTGGCCGAAGCGGCTTACTACATTGAAAGCAATGGCGAAGCTGTCATTATCGACCCTTTGCGCGAAACGGATCCTTACATCGAGCGCGCAGAAGCTGATGGTGCACGCATCAAGTACGTTTTGGAGACGCACTTCCATGCGGATTTTGTTTCCGGCCACCTGGACCTGGCCAATAAAACCGGCGCTACTATTGTGTTTGGCCCTACTGCCAAGCCAAACTTCGAAGCGCACATCGCTACCGATGGCGAAGAACTGAAAGTGGGTAATGTAACCATCAAGGTGCTACATACACCTGGGCATACGATGGAGTCTTCCACCTTCTTGTTGTTTGATGAGAATGGCAAAGAGCATGCGATCTTCACCGGTGACACCCTCTTCCTGGGTGATGTAGGCCGACCTGATTTGGCGGTTAAAACCGACTTGTCCCGTGAGGACCTCGCCGGGCACCTGTTTGACAGCCTCCGCAATAAGATAATGCCACTCTCTGACGAGGTGATTGTGTATCCTGGGCACGGTGCCGGTTCTGCCTGCGGCAAAAAGATGAGTTCCGAGACCTGGGGCTACCTGGGCGATCAGAAGAAAACCAACTACGCCCTGCAACCTATGACCCGTGAGGAATTCGTGAAGGAAGTGACCGATGGCCTGGTGGCGCCTCCACAGTACTTCCCCAAGAACGCGGTGATGAACAAAATGGGCTATGATTCCATCGACGACATCCTGGCCAAGGGCCTTAACCCGCTTAGCGTGCGCGCCTTTAAAGCCGCATGGGCAGAGGAAGAAGCACTGGTGATTGATACCCGTCATCAGGATGACTTTGCCAATGGCTTTATCCCGGGTTCTATCTTCATCGGTATTGATGACAACTTCGCGATGTGGGTAGGTGCGCTGATTACGGACTTGCAGATCCCTATTCTGATTGTTGCTGATGAAGGCCGTCAGAAAGAGGTGGTGACCCGTTTGGCCCGTGTAGGTTACGATAATCCAATCGGTTATCTGGAAGGCGGCTTCGAAGCCTGGGCAGAGGCCGGTGAAGAAGTAGATACTGTAGAAGAAGTTACCGCGACAGACCTGGCTGACCGCTTTGAGCAAGAAGGTATGAACGTACTGGACGTGCGCAAAGCCAGTGAATACAACGCTCAGCATGTCATCGGTGCACAAAACTTCCCGCTCGACTTCATCAACAGCAACATGAGCGAGGTAAGCCGCGATAAGCGCTATTTCCTGCACTGCGCAGGGGGCTACCGCTCTATGATTACAGCTTCCATCTTGAAGTCTCGTGGCTACAACGACGTAGTCAACATCAAGGGCGGCTACAAGGCACTGGTGGAAACCAATCTGCCAATGACGGAATTTGAAGAGCAAATCACAGAACTGTAAGGCAAGCTTTTAAGATTGTTTTATTGTGAATTAGCTATGGCCCGGTACAATCCTTTTGTGCCGGGCCTTTGACATTTTTATTGCCCATATAATTATCGGTTTTCTTAATTTTGTACAAAATGAACACCGGTAAACTATGGAAAATTTTCTAGCATTTTTTGAAACCATGCCCGCCTGGCAAAAGCTGGCCTGGGTTTTCGCCTGTTTGTCTGTCAGCTGGGTACTTGAAGGTGCCGTGCCGCTGGTTACCCTCAATTATAAAAAGTGGAAACACGCCGGGGTCAACCTTATCTTCCTCAGTACTTCCCTGGTGATCAATTTGTTGTTTACCATTGCCACCGCCGGGGTGTTTATCTGGGGTGCACAGTACGAATTCGGGCTGTTGTACTGGATAGATTTACCGGTCTGGGCGGAGCTCATCCTGGCGGTGATGTTGCTGGACCTGGTCGCGCAGTACGTGGCCCACTATCTGTTGCACAAAGTGAAGTGGATGTGGAAATTCCACCTGGTCCACCACAGCGATACAAAAGTGGACGCCACCACCGGCACCCGTCATCATCCGGGCGATTACGTGATCCGGGAGGTCTTTGCGCTGTTTGGCGTGGTGGTCTTTGGCATCCCATTGGCATTCTACCTGTTCTACCGCATCGCTACCATCCTCTTCACCTACCTTACGCATGCCAATATTACTGTGCCGGCCTGGTTGGACAAGCCGTTGAGCCTGCTGTTCATTACGCCGAATATGCACAAGTTCCATCATCACTTTGAGCGGCCCTGGACCGACTCCAACTACGGCAATATTTTCTCGCTTTGGGACCGCATGTTTGGCACCTTCGTATACGATGACCCCCGCAAGGTACGCTACGGTGTGGACGTGCTCAGCGATGATTTGGATGAGAATGTGGGCTATCAGTTCAGAGTGCCTTTTGATAAAACCATTAAGACGGACTACTAAAGCCGGTCAGGTGTGGCAATAAAATCAAATGCCCGGGAAGTGTTTGGCAAAACACCCCGGGCATTTGCAGTTGGCGATAGTTTGAAGACACTAAACTTTTCCCACAAGGACAAAATGCCAAACATTGGACTAGGCACCTGAAAATCTAAGCCCGGAGAGGTGTACGAAGCGGTACTGACCGCCCAGAAAACCGGCTGTCGCCATATTGGCTGTGCGCCGATCTATGGCAATGAGAAATGAGGTAGGCAACGCGATCAGGGATGCCATGAATTATTCCAGGATCATCCTGGCCTCTTCAAAAAGGACCCGTGCTGAGTCCAGTTGGGTAGCCCAGGCCTTAGCCTGTTGTTGCCCCTCCTGTTTGAGTTGCTGGAGTTCCTGCAGGTCGGACGAGGAGAGGTTTCTGTTTCCGCTTTCTTTGATGGCATTTAGGCGGGCAGCGCCTTCCTGCCACCGGTTAACAAAAGCAAATGAAGCTTCAGATGCTTCGCCAAGTGTTTGTAATTCCTGTTCAAGCCGCGTTTTAATATTCGTCGCGGGAGCCTCCGGCAGCGAATCAAGTGCCATAAGTAATTCCTGAGCGCTCTCCTGAGCTTTAAGAATCCCTGTAACCTGATCAGTTACCAGGGCGGTCGTGCTATCCCAATCCGATGAAAACCGGGTCACCTCATCCTCTTTTGGAGGCTTTTCTCCTGAGCAGGCACCCAAGATCAATAAGGTCAGACAAGCAATCAAAAAGCGCATAGGTAATTTTTGAGCTAAGATAGGAAATTGGTCTTCAATCGTGTAACGCTTTCTTTATTGTAGATATTACACTAAGTTCTTACCTTCGTTTGGATCAACTCAAGTTATCAAGATGACCACATCCAAAAGATACGTTTGTATTCACGGCCACTTTTACCAGCCACCCCGTGAAAACCCCTGGCTGGAAACGGTGGAAGTACAGGATTCGGCTGCCCCCTTTCACGACTGGAACGAACGCATCAATTTTGAGTGCTATGCACCCAATGCGGCGGCCCGTGTTCTTAATGGAGCGCAGCGCATCATTGATATTGTCAACAACTACGCCCGCATCAGCTTCAACTTCGGACCCACCTTGTTGTCATGGATGGAAAAAGCCGACCCCAAGACCTACGCCCGTATCCTGATGGCGGACCGCGAAAGCCAGGCCCTCTTCGGCGGTCACGGTTCGGCCATGGCGCAGGCGCACAGCCATCTCATCTTACCGTTGTGCAATCGCCGAGATAAGGAGACGCAAATCGCCTGGGGCATTGCAGACTTTAAGCACCGCTTTCAGCGGATGCCAGAGGGGATGTGGCTGGCAGAAACAGCCGTTGATGCAGAGACCTTGGAGGTTTTGGCAGAACAAGGGATTCAATTCACTGTACTGGCGCCCCGGCAGGCAAAGGCCATCCGTAAAATCGGGGCATCTGAGTGGGAAGAACAGGGGCATGCAGCGGTGGATACCCGCCGCCCTTACCTTTGTCAGCTGCCCTCCGGCAAAACGATTACCTTGTTTTTCTATCACGGCGGCATAGCGCAGGGTGTAGCATTTGAGGGGCTATTGAATAACGGTACCGCCTTTGCGAACCGCTTTCAGGAGGCCTTTACAGATACGGAGGAGCCACTGCTGGCCCATATTGCCACCGATGGCGAAAGTTATGGCCACCACCACCGGCATGGAGAGATGGCCCTTGCCGCCTGCCTGCGTTCTATCGAGGAACAGGGCATTGCGACTGTGACCAATTACGGTCAGTACATGGAGCTCCACCCGCCCACTTATGAGGTGCAGATTCATGAGAACAGTTCCTGGAGTTGTGTGCACGGGGTGGAGCGCTGGCGGTCTAATTGTGGCTGCAATACCGGCGGACGGCCTACCTGGACACAAGACTGGCGGGCACCCCTTCGGGAAACCCTCAACTGGCTGCGCGACCAGTTGATCCCCATCTACGAAACAAAAGCCGGAAAATTGCTGAAAGACCCCTGGGCGGCACGTAATGACTACATTCAGGTGCTTCTGGACCGCAATGCCAACTCCGTGGATGCTTTTGTAAAGGCGCACGCTAAAAAGGGGCTGGATGAGGAAGCGTTAACGCAATTACTCCGGCTGATGGAACTGCAACGCCACGCCATGCTCATGTTTACCAGCTGCGGTTGGTTCTTCGATGAGGTATCGGGCATTGAAACCAATCAAATCCTGCAGTACGCCAATCGCGCCATCCACTACGCCATACAGGTGGCAGAGGTCGATTTGCATGATGAATTTGTGTCGAGACTGGAGCAAATACCCAGCAATGTTTATGAAAATGCAGCAGAAAGCTACCAAAAGTACGTTGCTCCTGCCCGGGTCGACCTTATGCGGGTGGGCATGCACTACGCTGCTTCCTCCATTTTTGAAGAGTACCCGGAACACCTGGAATTCTTCAACTACATTGCGGATAGCGAAAGCTTTTACCGGCTTTCTGCAGGAAAATACCGGCTGGCGGTAGGCCGGACCATGGTGCAGTCCAAAACCACACTGTCCCGCAAGCACTTCAGTTTTGCCGTACTGTACCTGGGGCAGCAGAACATCATTGGCAATATCTCGCTGGATATGAGCCTTGAGGACTTTGATCAGATGGCGGAGGTGGCCAGGCAAGCTTTTCGCAGTACCAACCTCGGCGAGGTGATCGGTCAGATGCAGACCTACTTTGGGCAGGAGAAGTTTTCCATTTGGGAGCTCTTCACCGATGAAAAGCGGAAGATCCTCCGTCAAATCACCGAGGATAGTCAGGAACAGGTGGAAAAAGCCCTGCGCGACATCTACGAAGACAACTACCAACTGATGATGGGGATGGCCGTGAGCGATATCCCGGTACCGGAATACTACCGTAGCGCGGTCGCCTTTGTACTGAACCATGACCTTCTGGAGGTATTTGAGAATGGCAATCTTAATCGTCGGGAGCTGCGCCGCATTCATGCAGAGTTCCGCCGCTGGAATGTGCCGCTCGCCAATGAGCAGGCCTTTAAGCTAGTGGTGGAAGAACGGGTTTTCCGGGAGCTGCAGCAGCTGCAAAGTGGAGAATCCGGTTTGGATCAATTGCAGACTCTAGTGGCTGTTTTGCAAACCATCAGTCAGCTGGATATCTCCATGGAGTACTGGCAAAGCCAAAACCTGTACTTCTCCCTGTTGCAGGAATATCAATCGGGAGGGCGTACTTTTCAGGATGAGGAGTGGGAAGCGGCTTTCATGGCTTTGGGAGAACTATTGAGCGTGGAGGTTTAATTCAGCTGCAACGGTGCGTAATTCCGCCCAGGCTGCTTCCACATGCCGGCCTTCAACGTAGGTCTGCCCGATGACCATGCGCAAAACGTACCGGTCCTCAATTTTGGTGTGCGTGAGGAATAGTTTGCCCCGCTGATTTACCTTTTCCACCAATGCCTGGTTGAGGGCGTTGAGGGCTTCTTCTGATCGGTCATCCGGCCGGTAGCGGAAGCAGGTGAAGTTGAGAAACGGAGGAAGCAGCAGCTCAAAGTTCTCTGACTGTTCGACCCATTCTGCAAACTGAGCGTTGAGTGCAATGTGTTTTCGTAGGCGCTCCTGCATGCCCCTCAGCCCAAAACTGCGCATGACAAACCATAGCTTGAGTGCCCGGAAGCGCCGCCCAAGTGGAATACCCCAGTCCCGGTAGTCGTTGACCTGCCCTCGGGTGCGGGTCTTGAGGTACTCCGGCAGTATATCAAAAGTACGTACCAGTATATCAGCATCTTTTACATAGTAAGCCGTGCAGTCGAAATTGGTAAATAACCATTTGTGCGGATTGAAGACAAAACTGTCGGCCTGTTCCATCCCCTCAATCATCCATTGGTACTCTGGCAAAATGAGGGCAGAACCAGCATAGGCCGCATCAATGTGGTGCCATACGTTATGCCGGGCGCAGATAGCGCCGATCTCCGGGATGGGGTCTACCGCAACGGTGCCGGTAGTGCCCACAGCAGTGACCACACAACAGGGAAGGTAGCCCGATTCCATATCTTGCTGAATCTGTGCCTCAAGCGCATCCGCCCGCATCCGCATTTGCTCGTCCACGGAGATTTTGATCAGGTTTTTGCGGCCGATACCGGCGATTTTTACGGCTTTCTCAATGGAGGAGTGGGTTTGTGAGGAGCAATAAACGCGCAGGTTGGGCGGCACACCATTTTCATTGGCTTCGAAGTTGGTCACCTTCTCTCGTGCGGTCAGAATAGCCACCAGGGTCGCGGAAGAAGCCGTATCCTGAATAACCCCTTCCCAATCTTTTGGAATGCCCATCGCTCGCTGCAGCCATTCCATCATACGCTCTTCCAGTTCCGCGGCAGCCGGGGAGGTTTCCCAAATCATACACTGTGCGCCCATGGCAGCGGTCATCATTTCGGCGTAGACCGACTCTACAGAGCTGTTGGCGGGGAAGTAGGCGTGGAAATTGGGGTGCTGCCAGTGGGTCATTCCGGGCAGGATGATGCGGTCCATATCCTGAAGGATGGCTTCCAGCGGTTCTCCGGATTCGGGCATCTGTTCCGGGATTTGCTGATAGATATCACCCGGTGCTACCTGCGACTTTACGGGCAATTGTTCCAATTGGTCGAAGTACTGCTGTATCCATTTGGTAATATCAGGTGCGTGGCGGTGGAAGTCTTTGCGGTCGATCATGTTTTGAAAAGCCGATTTTGGAAACCACTAGTATACGGAAAAGCGCGCTTCGCGGCAGTGTTAATGATATGGTAATCGTAATTTTTTATCCGCCTGATAGAGGGCAGTAGGCTATTTTTACCTTAAACCACCCGACATGAAAAACTGCCTTACCCTGGCTATCTTATCCGCCAGCCTTTTTACTTGCAAAACGCCCTTGCAGGAGTACAACTTTGA
The DNA here is from genome assembly GCF_022763345.1 of Phaeodactylibacter sp. Lineage (GTDB taxonomy): Bacteria > Bacteroidota > Bacteroidia > Chitinophagales > Saprospiraceae > Phaeodactylibacter. The sequence goes on along the minus strand of NZ_JALEGS010000004.1, from coordinate 4,925 downwards.
AACCATCATCTGGGCCGCTGCCTGGAGCCCGGACGGTCGATATGTAGCCTCGGGCGGGAATTCGGAAGCCCTTACGATCTGGTCTGCTGATACCTGGCAAGTCACTGAACAGCATTCCTTTCCGAAGACCATCACGAATACCGCCTGGCATCCCACCCAGCCCAAACTTGCCGTTACCCTGCACCTTACTTCTGAAACCAGCGTAATCATTGATATGGAAAACAAGAAAAAGACAGCGCTGCCGGGATTGTCACCTGAGGGGGCAAGAGCTGCTGCCTGGAGCCCGGACGGAAAGTTGTTGGCAATAGGAGATAACGAAGGCTACCTGAGCCTCTATGCACCTGGGGGAGCACTGGAACGTCAGGTCAAGGTAGACCCTAAAGCCATTATCGGGTTGAGCTGGCATCCGGAGGGGTTGCAGATTGCTACCGTTGGTTCTAAGCTGGGCTTTTACAATCTGGAAACAGAAGCGGTACGAACGATTCACCACCGTGACATGCCGGTATTAATGCTGTCTGTAGCCTGGCACCCTTCCGGCGATTTTCTGGCATTAGGTGACTACGGCGACTATGAACAAAAGCTGCCCCCATTGCTTCAGTTTCGCAAACCCAACGGGGCGTTGATAAAATCTATCAAAAAAAGCCGGGCAGAATACCGGAACCTGAGCTGGTCATCTGATGGGAAGACACTGGCTACTGCGAGTGATGGGGTCCGCCTTTGGTCTGTTGAAGGGAGATTGCTCGGTCATGCCCTCAATGATCAATACCTCTGGGGCTTGGACTGGAGCCCTGACGGTCAGCAGCTGGTGGTGACTACCGCTGGAGGGGCGGTGAAGGTGCTGGACCGGGAGCTTGGGGTGGTGGTTAGCAGGCCTTAGTTTATTGGGTTGGGAACACAGATTGGACTGATTGCGCAGATTTACACTGATATCCGGGAGGGCCTTCCAGCGGGGCGGGTCTCGTTGGGCAGATCAGTGTAACTTACCAAAGCTACGCTTAATCATTCAACTGACAAGTCCAAATCGTCACCGCCCGCTCGCCCCGGTTAATGACCACCGGCAAATCCACCTGCGTGACCGGATCAACCAGCACACCCGTATTATCGAAGCCTTTGTACAAATGAAGCTCTAAACGGTCCTCCCATTCCGGGTAGAAGTTCAGGTACTTCTCGGTTTCTTTCAGGACGCGTTCAAAAGAAAACCAGTTGTCGGCATCAAACTGATAGAACCAAAGCGCCAGGGCGTAGGCACCAAAGTGCGAATCGGGAAAGTACTCATCGTAGCAGCGTTCCACGAGTTCACCCGCCAGCTCCGCCGCTTTGCTGTTGCTGTAGCGTTCCAGAGAAATCTGCTCCACCTGTTCGCCCACGAATTCTGCGAGGCTGGACTTGGAGTCGATCACCTCCTGAAAGGACGTGTCATCTTCAAAAATGGAAGTGAAGTATTCCAGCTCCCAGTTGCTGAGAATCACGCCGTTGTACATATTGCTGCGGAAAGCCTGTGCTGCGGGCTGTTTGAAAGCATGCATGAGGTCTAGTATTTTATCTTCGCCTACTCCGGGTACTGCTTCCACTTGGTGGAGGTCCTCAAAACGGCGCCCGGGCAGTTCGGTTCGTGCTTTGAGCAGGCGTTCGGCTACCTTTTCGCCAATGCCCGTCCCTCCATTTTGGTGGCGGTCACGGATGGCATCTGATAGTGCAGTGGCATCGTTAATATGGTTGAGGAAACCGAGTAGCCGGCGTTCCATTGCAGGCAGCAGTTCTTTCTTGAGGTCCATGGCTATACCAATTTAGATGGAAAAGATAGCAGGTCTGAGGGAAATGAACGGCTTTTTTCGCAAAACTTTACATAAAATTAAACTCGGGTGTTGTTGCCAGCTTACAACCCGTACTGTTTGATTTTGCGGTAGAGGGTCCGCTCAGAGATACCTAAATCTGAAGCTGCTTCCTTTCGCCGGCCATTGTGTTTGCGCAGGGCCTTGTAGATTAGCTCCTTCTCGTTGTCTTCCAGGGAGAGGTTCTCTTCCAGCTCTTCCGTTTGAGCATAATGCTGCTGTTGTTCCGGGTCATCGTGGTTGAGAATGATGGGCTTAACGCTATCAGGCAAATCCTGCGCAGGAAAGTCCTCATCGTGGTAGTCGTGGAGAAAGTCGGTAACGTCGCGTTTGTCGGCAGCATTCGTACCCGGATAGTCGGAAGAAGGCGCCTGTAGGCTGCGGATATCGCTGGCATCAGGTACGCGGAGGTCGTTATTGCGGATGAGCTCAAAAACGAGCGTCTTCAGGTCATTCAGGTCGTTCTTCATGTCAAGCATGAGCTTGTAGAAGATTTCCCGCTCCTGCATGCTGACTCCATCCCCGTCGCCTCCTTTCCGTTCGGCAATCATGGGCAGGTTGCGGCGGCTGAGCTGTGGGGCGTACTGTAGCAAGTGCTCGGCATCCAGGAGTTTTTCCTCTGCCATTACGGACGCCTGCTCCGCCACGTTTTTCAGTTCCCGGATGTTACCCGGCCAACTGTAATTTTCCAGCATTAGTCGGGCCTTGTCATCCAGTTGAATGGAGCCCGTACGGTACTTTTCGGCAAAGTCGGTGGCAAACTTGCGGAAAAGCATATATATGTCTTCCCGCCGTTCCCGAAGCGGTGGCACGCTAATGGGCACGGTATTCAGGCGGTAGTAAAGGTCTTCCCGAAACTTACCTTTCTTTACCGCTTCCAGGAGAGAGACATTGGTAGCTGCAATGATGCGCACATCCGTTTTATGTACCTTGGAGGCACCCACCCGGATGAATTCTCCGGTTTCCAGTACACGCAGCAGAAAGGACTGCGTATCCATGGGCATCTCGCCGATCTCATCCAGGAAAATCGTACCGCCATCGTAGGTCTCAAAGTACCCTTTGCGCTCGCTTGTCGCTCCGGTGAAGGCCCCTTTCTCATGCCCAAACAGCTCTGAGTTGATGGTGCCTTCCGGAATGGCCCCGCAGTTGATGGCAATGAAGTTGTTGTGCTTGCGCGCACTCAGCGCATGAATGATTTTGGAAAACACCTCCTTACCCACACCGCTTTCGCCCGTAATCAGCACAGACAAGTCCGTACCCGATACGCGGACGGCAGTGCTCAGCGCGCGGTCGAGTAGGGGAGACCGCCCGATGATGCCAAAGCGTTGTTTGATGGATTGGAGGTTGGCGTCCATTTGGGGTAGTTGGTTTTCGGTATAAAAATCTGGCTTATGCCTGTACCATCTCGCCAATCAGGGTGGCGCTTGTGGCATCATTTACTTTGACGTAGCAGTAGTCGCCGGGCTTGTAACCAGGCTCTTTGTCGAAGACCAGCATTTTGTTTTGGGAATTTCGCCCCTTGAACTGCTGATCGGACTTCCTGGAATCGCCTTCAATCAAGACCTTGAAGGTCTTGCCAATGTCTTGCTTGTTGTGGGCAAAGGATACCTGCGTTTGCAAACGGATGATTTCCTGTAGGCGGCGTTTTTTTACCTCAAGTGGGATGTCGTCCTCGTACTTCCGGGCAGCCATTGTGCCGGGGCGCTCCGAGTAATAAAACATATACGACATGCTGTAATTTGCAAACTCGATCATGCTCAGGGTCTCCTGATGCTCTTCTTCCGTTTCGCTGCAGAAGCCGGCGATAATATCGGAGGAAATCGCGCAGTCGGGCATGATTTCGTAGATGCGGCGCACCTTGTCCATGTACCACTCCCGATCGTAGGTCCGGTTCATCAGGTCAAGGACACGGCTGTTGCCAGACTGCACAGGCAGGTGAATGTACTTGCAGATATTGTCGTATTTTTTCATGGTGTGCAGCACCTCATCCGTAATGTCTTTGGGGTGAGAAGTGCTGAACCGGATACGCAGGTCGGGGTGCACCAGAGCCACCATTTCAAGCAGCCTGGCAAAGGTAACGGTCGCTTCGGTCTCCGGGTTTTCCCACTTATAGGAATCTACGTTTTGGCCCAGAAGGGTAACCTCCCGGTAGCCCCTCTCGTACAGGTCAGTGGCTTCCGCTACAATGCTGAAGGCGTTGCGGCTTCGTTCCCGCCCCCGTGTGAAAGGCACCACGCAGAAAGAGCACATGTTGTCACAACCCCGCATGATAGAGATGAATGCCGATACGCCATTGGAGTCGAGGCGCATTGGATTAATATCAGCATAGGTCTCCTCGCGGGAGAGGAAGACGTTAATACCTTTGTCGCCATCTTCCGCTGTAGCGATAAGCTTAGGCAAGTCGCGGTAGGCATCCGGGCCGATGACCAGGTCCACCAGCTTTTCTTCCTCCAGCAGCTTGGTTTTCAGGCGCTCGGCCATGCAGCCCAGTACACCGACCAGGGTGCCGGGACGGTTTTTCTTTACCTTGTCGAAGATCCGAAGGCGCTTGCGCACCGTGTCTTCCGCTTTTTCACGGATAGAGCAGGTATTGATCAGGATAAGATCGGCGATCTCCATATTGCGGGTAGCCTGATACCCCGCCTGCCCAAGAATAGAAGCAACAATCTCGCTGTCGCTGAAATTCATCTGACAGCCGTAGCTCTCAATATAAAAATGCCGGGCTACTTCCGGGTTGCTCCTATCGGGTTGGTCCTGGAAGAAAGCCTCACCTTGTCTTTTCTCGTCTATCGTCTTGGTCAAGCCGACCAAGGTTGGATTATCATCGTACATCATCGTCCCTTTTTCAAAGTAGTCGGCAAAGATAAAACAAATTCACCGGCTGAATGACAATTTGGCAGGTAGATTTTGTATTTTGTCTTTGATTATGTCTTATTGTGAAACCCTTAACCATATTGGACACACCAGGTTCGCCCGCTGTAGCATCCATTTAAAACTAAGACTATGTTGGGAATTCGCTTTTGGAGCGAATTTAGTCAAATTTTATTCTGAACGAGGCACGATGAAGGAGCATAGCCTAAGCTAAGTGACTGA
>NZ_JALEGS010000064.1 GCF_022763345.1 Phaeodactylibacter sp. | reverse complement strand
GTCCGCCGTAGCCCGATGGAGAAAAAACGCTTCAAATACAGAAAGAAAATCCCAGACAAAAAAAAAGCCCGACTTTGCGTGAAGCTACGTCGAGCGGAGGCGGAGGAGGAGGGATTGGCTTCACCCTTCCCTGAAGAGGTGAGAAACAAAAGCTGAGGAAAAAGCACTACGTGCTCCTTTTTTATGCCCTCCTGCCTTAGGGAAGGGCAACCTTCCCACGGCAAAGGGCATAAAAAAAGCCGCCTTTTTCAAGGCGGCTTTTTCATTCAGCTTTTGCGGAGGAGGAGGGATTCGAACCCCCGATGGTGTGACCCATGCCGGTTTTCAAGACCGGTGCATTCAACCGCTCTGCCACTCCTCCGGTTGATTTTTCTTAAGCGATTGCAAAGGTAAATTTATTTTGGAAACTGCACAAGGGCAGAAGCAAAAAAAAGCAGCCCGAAGGCTGCTGCTATACCCAAAACAATCCATTAATCATGTTAAAAAAACTCCCTAAATCTTAGTGTTCAAAGTAATATGTTTTCACTGAGGCGATTTTCGACCTGGTAGAATCCGTACACTAATGTGCCATCCGGCTCTACTATTGGTGTCGTCTGCTCTTTAGTGTCCTCAGTTTCGTAGATGTAGTGTGTTTGGTTAGACCCCTGATGATTGCCTGTGGTAACAAATGCAACCATCAAAATTCCCAGAATCGTTGTTAGTGCATATTTCATTGGGCTAAGCTTTTGATTGTCAGTTACATCTAGCTATATGCCAAAGCTGTGCCAGAAACGAAAAAACACTGATAATCAACGTTTTAAACAAAGTAAAATTCAAAAACTGATCTAACAGGTAGAGGTTATTCCCAAAATGGGAATCTCAGGGGCTTAAAACAAGTAGAATAGCAGGGCGGCTATGCCAAACCCTACCCCTCCCAGTACGGCTGTCAGTACAGTCCAGGAACGGAAGGTTTCTTTTTCGCTAAGCCCAAGGTAGGATTTCACCAGCCAGAAGCCACTGTCATTGACATGGGACAGTACCGTGCCACCAGCCGCAATCGCAATAACTACTGCCCCCAGCTGACCGGCGCTAAACTGTGCGCCATTGCTCAACAGCGGAGCAGTCAGGCTGGCTCCGGTTATCATAGCGACTGTAGCGGAGCCTTGTGCCACCCGGATCAAAGCAGCAGCGAGGAAGGCAAAGACAATCACGGGCAGGCCCGCCGCTGTCATGGAAGCGGCAATCTGCTGGCCTGCACCCGTATCCACCAGCATTTGCTTGAAGACGCCGCCTGCGCCAGTGAGCAAGAGTATGCTGCCAGCAGTGGACATGGAGTCCGTAGTGGCTTTGAGCAACACCTCCGAACTGTAACCGCGCCGCAATCCCAGCAGGTACCAAATCAGAAGGTTGGCCAGTAATAATGCGGTGAAGGGATGCCCCAAGAACTGAACCACCGGCAGCACAGCAGCAGGCAACGGCAATGTACCCGATTGCGCCAGCGTGCTCAGCACAATCAGTACGATAGGCATACCGATAATCAACAGGATCAAACCCACCGGTGGTAAAGTGTCCGGGGTTTTCGCTTCTGAGAAAGCAGGTGGCTCGGGGTCAATGCGGCGGGCAATGCGCTGACCAAACCACAATCCGCTCACCAGCACAGCGGGCAGTCCGGCTATGGCGCCCAGCAAGATGACCCAACCAAGGTCTGCGCCAACGATTTCAGCCACTGCAATGGGACCAGGGGTTGGTGGAATAAAGGCGTGGGTGGCTGCCAGTCCGGCAAGAAGCGGTAGGGCGAACTTCAGCAGGGAGGCTCCGGTACGCTCCCTGAGCGCGTAGAGCACGGGAATCAAAATGATAAACGCCACATCAAAAAATACCGGTATCGCAATCAGGAAGCCCGTGAGCGCCATCGCGGCAGGTGCCCGTTTTACCCCTTGCTTACGGATGAGGTATTGCGCAATTGCCTGTGCGCCACCGGCATTTTCCAATAAAGCTCCAAACATCGCGCCCAGCCCCACTACTGTAGCCACAAAGCCCAGGGTGCCGCCCATGCCGTTCTGCATGGCTTCGATCACAGCAGGGCCTTCCAGCCCACTGCCCAAACCGGCCGCAATGGCAGCAATCAGCAAAGCCAGAAAGGCGGGGATGCGCCATCTCAGAATGAGTAGCAATAGGAGTAAAATGCTGAGTACAGTCGCCAGTACAGGCATAGGGCAATGGTGTTTTTCGTTGTTTCAGTCGTGCAAAAACGCGTCAGTACTTCTTATCAAACTTAAACTGCCACATGTACTCCACTACCTCTTTCCAGCTCCACCATTCATAATGCGGGCCCCGGAAGTGCACAGCGAGCATGTACCCGTAGTATCCCAGCAATAGCCAAAGCACCACCAGGAAAATCTTCAGCGCTAAAACTTTGCTCTCCAGCACCTGCGTGAACAACCAGGCATAGGGAATGGCTAGCAGCACATAAAACTCGACAAACTGCCGGTGCCCAAAAGCCCCTCCAAACCACCAGCACCACCAGCAGGAGGTGATGTACAGCAGGAGCAGCCAAATGAGGAATATGGGGGCAATATTGCAGCGATTTTTCCACATCCCAACCAGGCAGCCGATGATCGCCAGGCCTGCCATAGGGCTGAACAACAGCCAGCCGTTCTTAATGTGGAAGAGGACCATGTCAACCCGGGGCTCCAGCCAGTTGAAGCCTTCCTCCCCGTAGGAATAGATGAGCCAATTGCCGGAGATGTACTTCCAGTACAAAAACTGGGGTACAAAGACCAGGAAGCTTGCTATTGGTGCCAGGAGTAATGCGCCCAGATATTTCCAAAAAAAGAGCAACCGCTCTCTGACATCCGCCCAGGAGCGCAGCCCGAACAACAACAAATAAAGCAACAACAAAATATTCGTGGGCCGGATGAGCACAATCAGTCCCGCCAGCAGCCCCATGCCTCCAAAGATTTTCAAGCCGGGCTGTTCATAAAACCGGGGCGTCAGCCAGACGAAAAGCCCAAACAGGAAGAAGGAGTACACGTGCGACATACCCGGCTCCTGCAGAATGTAGTGGTAAAGGTTGGTGCCCAAGAAGAAACCGGCCACTGTCATCATGACGACTACGGGCTTGAAATATCGGGCCAGTATTTCTTTCAGCAACAGCAGGCCCAGGAAGCCGTAAAAGAGGCCTGCCAGTTGTAAGGCAACGATATAAGGATAACTATATCCATCAGCAGGCATGCTCAACACCTTCGCCCAGAAATGCCCGATCAGAAAAAATGGAAGCTCCAGCATAGCCACCCCGCAGGTATACTTGGTAAAGCGCTTGTTGGTCCCTTCATAGTTGGGAAACTGGGCCTCTGTCCGGACTTGAAAGTCTTCAAAGCCCCCCTGAATCAGCACAGCCGGCAGGTACAAATAGTAGCCTTCTGCGTCTGACCAAATCATACCCCTGATGAAACGCCCGGGGGTATTTGCTGCCCGGTAACCGGCAAACAGCAACAGGATGAGCAGATAATACCGCATCCAGAACCGGCCTATGCTTTTGAGGAAGTTTTTCATAATATTTTGCCTTCAACTGCTGATTTAGCGGAGTAGTATGAGCTGCCCGTAGTGCCGTTGCGCCCCATTAGTCACCCGGTAGAAGTAGGCAACGTTGGGCAATTGCCCGGGCAGGATACGTTCGCTAAAGGACGCTCCACTGTCCGTTTCCCAGGACTTTTCCAGCACCACACGCCCGGTCTCGTCCAGCAATTCCAGACGGACCTGCCCTGCCTGTGCTTCCAGAAGCTCAAGCGTAAAGGCATCCCGCGCCGGATTCGGAAAAACATTTATGGCCAGCGGCTCCGGATAGCCTATGCGCAAAGGATTGGAATAGCGGTAAGCACCGTTTTCCGTTACGGCCTTTATCCGGTAGATGTTGGCACCTCTTCTCGGGCCATCGTCGAAGAACGTATATTTTCCGTTGCCTTTCGCAGCGACCTGGCCTAGCGCGGTAAATTTGTACGCATCCGGGCTGCGCTGCACCTCAAAGTAGGCCAGACTGTCCTCCAATTGGGTATCCCACGTCAGGTTGACGCCGCCTTCCGCAGCTGCTCCTGCCAGTTCATTCCATTCCAGGAACGGGTCGCCGCAGTAAGGGTACACCTGCTGCGTCACCGAGGTCTGAAGCCCTCCGGGGTCTGTAACGGTCAGCTGTATGCGGTACCAGTAAAGCTCTTCCTGACAGCCCAGTGGGCTGATGAGGGCAAAGCTGAGGTGCTCAAAGTCCACAGGGTCGGGATGGAAGTGGTCGTTGTGGTGAAGGAAAGTACGCCATTCGTACATGAGCTCTTCGTCGGCATGCTCGGCATCCGCGACCTCGGCTTCGAGGCGGAGCAGGGTGGTACTCTGATCGAGCGGGTAGCGGTCGCCATCCTGAAAGCTGATGATGTTTACCTGTGGAGGGGTGTTGTTGAGGGCAACCACCGCTTCATCAGTGGCGGAAGCGCCCAGGCTGTCGTAAACGGTCAGCACGGCGGTATAACGCTGCTGTCCTGTGCCGGTGTAGGTGTGCTCCACATTTTGACCTTCAGCCGTTGTGCCGTCGCCAAAATCCCACTCGTACCTGACAATAGGGAGATTAGAATCGTAGGACGCGCTCCCATCAAATTCGACCGTAAGCGGGCCAGGGCCAAAGAATTGCTCCGCCTGAATCTTCGCTACCGGAGGCGGATTACCCCCATAGCTAATCTGATGTACGGTGCCTTCAAGGCTAATGTAATAGAGCTTGCCATCTGCCGGGTTCAGCGCCAGGTGGATAATATCCTTGGCATTGCTGTGGAAGGGCTTGACGCTGTGCAGTTGGTCCGCATCATCAAAATCTGCCACCTTGATCCAGCCACTGAAGTCGACCATAAAGTACTTGCCGTGGTATTCCTCCGGATATTGATCGCCTTCGTAAAATGCGCCTGCCAGAGAGGAGAAGCCATCAAACAGCTCCGTGTCTTCCAGGCTGGATTCCGGTGCATCAACATTCAGGCCCTTGTACCAACCGTTATCATCAAAGCTCGCTACCTGCGCCCGGGTGGGCGGGTTCCAACGGGCATTGCTCCACTGTAGTGTAGGCATCGTCCCTACTGTGTAGCCTTCAATGGGCACGCTATCGTCACAGGGGTTGGAGGGTACGCGGTGGCCATCTTCCCGTGGGTTTACGTAGAGGTCTTTGAAATTGAGAAAGGGCTGATCGCAACCTCCGCTTCCGTAGAGCGGATTGGGGTGCAGCTGATTGGCAGGAGCCTGTTCATTGATATAGGGCCAGTGGCTGCCAAAGCCTTCCATCATGGGCCAGCCGAAATTGAGCCCGCCTTCTGGCGCAATATCTAATTCTTCCCAGGCGCCATTGCCCACGTCGCCTATATATAAGGTGCCGGGATCGCCGTCCTCCGGATAATGGCTTCCGGTATTGGGACGGACCTGAATACGGTAGGGATTGCGGAAACCGTAGGCCCAGATGCGGGATCGGGGTGACCGGGGCGCATCCAGCTGAAAGAAAGGGTTGCTGCTTAGCCCATCGCCGGTTTCGGGATCTATCCGCATGATTTTGCCATTGTAATTGGCCAGGTACTGCGCCCGGTAAGAGCCCAGGTCTTCATCTTCGGTAATAATGCCGGTAGCAATGGCTTCACTCGCCATCGTTCCGTACTCGTCGCCGCCGGTATCGGGGCCACCGTTGCTTGTCCCATCGCCGGCACTAATGAGAAGAGTGCCATCCTGCCCCATCACCAGGTCACCCAGCCCATGAAATTCGTACATCAAGGGGATGCCATCTTCAATCGTTTCGCCCAGCAGGATATGCCGGCTACCTTCCAAAACCCGGAGGTAAGCTGTAGTCGGATCGGCCCGGTAACGCACCACCCGGCCAATCGTTGGCTTCCAGGTTACGGTGCTGTCGGGGCTGTATTCCGGTGTGCCGTAATAATCGTAGTGGTGTAAATCCAGAGCGTAGAGCAGGTAGAAATAGCCGTTGGCCAGGAAATCGTTGTCCAGTGTAAAACCCATCAGCCCGTGGTCTTTCCAGTTGCTGACTTCCTCTGAGATATCGATGAGGGGCTCCGGATAGAGATTGCCCGCAGTGTCCACAACCCGCACCACGCCTTTCTTTTCCCAGACGTACATACGCCCGTTCCCATCGAAAGTCATCCCCATGGGATTGTCCAGCTCCGTGAGGTAAGTGATATCGTAAAAATCTTCGGGCAATTCCTGAGCGCAAAGCCCGCCGGTGATCAGTAACAAGAATGCTAAAAAACGATAAGCCATAGTCTACTTTTTACAAACCCAGTAATGTATTCCCTTCTGCAATATTGGTCAGGCGGTCCACGCCCTCTGCCTGATGGGATTCCACGATAATGGTCGCCGGCCCAAATTCGGGCTTTTTCTGGTAAGCTACAAAACCCTGCCGGCAGTCAATCAGGGAAAGGTCGCGTACCCGCAATACCGATAAGTCTTTGCTCGCTACGCCGATGGGCGCTCCCTTGATGCGTGTACCGAAAACCGTCACATCACTCTCCTCCCCTACGCTAATGCCTTTGTCCCCGTTCCCTTTCAACTGGCAATCGCGGATTGTAACTGTGCTTCCGGAGAAGTCCAGCCCGTCATTGCCGGTGTTTTCGATCCGGCAGGCGACGACCTCGCCTTTGCAAAAGTCAGCATCAAATCCATCTGAGAAGGTCTCCCCGATGTAGCAGCGCTCCAGCTTGAATTCAGACCGGATGATGTTAAGGGCATCCTCACTGCGGTTTTGGAGAATGGCGCTGTTGTGCATCCGGACTTCGGACTCGTAGAAATTTACAGACCCGGTCAGGGACCAGCCTTTGTACTGAGGCGCATCCAGCCCTTCGGCCACCAGATAGGCAACGGAAGAGGGCAGCGGTGCCTCAAAAACAGCCAGCCCTCCCCCATCGCGGTTGGGCGCGCTGATACGAACGGGGGCATCTTCTGTACCCAGGGCTTGCAGCGGGCTGTAGCTCAGCAGGCTGGCGCCATTGTACAACCGGATATCCGCACCGGCCTCCAGAATCAGCTGCCGGCCAGCGGGAACAATCAGTGTCTTACGTATTTCATGCACGCCGGATGGGAAAACCACGGCATCGGCAGTAACCCGATAGGTACTGTTCTCGTCCAGTACAGCTTCCTCCGCCAGCAGCTGTCGCCCGGTGAGATGGCCGGGGGGCATTTGTGCTAAAATAGGCGCTGCAAATAAGCTGTCGATGCCTGGCACTTCGTAGAACAGGTATTCCGCAGCCGACCCTATCGTCACGCTCGTACTGCCCGGAGGCGCCTGCACAGCCATGGCTTTTTGTTCCAGAAAACCAGGATTGCGGAGCGTGCTATCCCTTCGCAGCCGCATATCGTATACCCGGGGCATACGGGCCGGGAGCATCACCGGGTGTTCCAGCCCGCCGCGCATTTGTTTGTCACTACGGCCATACCCACGGATGCGCAGCGGCAGGTGGTGGCGGTTGACGACCTGCAGTTGCTGTTCCGGGCCTTGCTTTTGGAGGGTATAAACAGTCAGGCTGTAAGCACCAAAAGGGAGCAACAGGGAATGTACGTACTGCGCATTGCGGATAAAATCGTCCAGCCGGGGTTGATAACCCGGAAATTCCCGCTGCAGGTATTCCAAACGGGCATACCAGGCAGAGGCCAGGCTGTCCAGAGCTGGCAGCAGGTAACCGCGGCTGCTGTACCGGTGCAGGGCTCCGTGATAGAGCCTTACAAAGTCTTCGTCCATAAACAGGCTGCCAAGAAGCGGGTGGTAAGCCTCCTTGTGCGGATTCAGGGCGCCGCTGCCTAACACTTCGTACTGACTAGCCGGCGGGCCGCCAAAGCCATCAAAACCAATGGGCTCCAGTTTGCCGGTAATGGGGTTGTAGTAAAACCGCTGATTGTGCCAGGCGATACCGTGGTAGCCGTTGAAGACATCGCAGAAGGCCAGATAGTTCGCCATACGCCGTAAATCAAAGACCTCACCTGCTGGTTGCAGCCCGTCACGGTACTGCTCCATGAGTTGGCGGGCGGCCTGTATCTGAGCCGCCATGCCAGGGTTATCTTCAGTGGGCTGATCGTCGAAAGCCTCAATGGGGGCGCTTTCCAATTCGGCAGCCCCGTAGCGGGCATTCGGCTTGACATAGCCGTGCGATTGCAGCTGCCGCCGGATGGTCTTCCAGTAACCATCTTCCGAAAATTTCATGATCGGGCCTTCCCGGCGGCGGCGCGACTCCACAAGTTGTTTCTCAAAATGCTCTTCGTAGGCGTACACGCCCAGGCTTTCGCCATTGAGCTGCAGCTCTACGAAATCGTAGCGGGTGGTGAGCACGTCTTCCTGCTCCCAAAATTCGTGAAGCAGCCACTCGTGCAAAAAGTGGCGGGCGCGGGGCGTGTGGAGAGAAAAGACCCGCATACGGCGCCAGGCTTCCGTGCCTTTGACTTTCACCCGAAAAGACCACTTATCGCCACTGAGATGGTCGAGCCAGTCACCTTTGAGGCGGACTTCAACGGAGACAGGCTCATCGTAGGCGCTGCTGCTGAATTGCGCAGGCACCCAGTCGCCCCCGTCCGTTTCGAGAATACCGGAGCGGAGGGCTTCCTGCCGCTTGGCTTCCAGCTTTTGCATGTGGCGGGGCTTGATTTCCAGCTGTAAGACCTCCGGCACGAAGGCACTATCCGCTGATAAAGGCTCGATGAGCAAATCATCAAACCAGGCCGGTTCCTGCCCGGTACTGTAGACGTAGACTTTGAAGCGCTCACTGGGGGCACCAAATGGCACACTGAAGTGGAGTTCCAGCTTTTCCCACCCCAGGGTGTCTGCTGTGGCCGGTATATTTTCCTGATGGTAGCGTTTTTCCGGGCCTTCCACACTCACTGCCAGGTAGGACTGCTGCTGCCCGGTTTGTTTGCGCCAGACGCTTACCCGGTAGGCAGAGCCAGGCCGGGGCGCCTCCAGCTGATACTCCATGCCATACTGCGGTTCGGATGCCTGGGGCAGGTAGCAACTGTATTTTCCATGGCGGGCGTATTGGGCAGACTGCGTGGTGCCACCTTTGAAAGCTACGCCATCGTGCACAAAGGTTTCACCCCGGACCTTTTCCGCACCACAAAACACCTGTCCATCGGGCAGGGCATCATAGGGCGAGGGCTCCGGCCAGAGGCTGACACTGAGGATGAGCACAAGGGCACCGCCCAGTACGCCGAGGAGCAGGCGGCCGGCATTTTTTCGCTGTTGTTTTTCCTGGTCTTTGATGATCATAGTTACACAATCAGATCTGGCTGGTCGATGACCGAGAGGCGGGTGGCGGGCGAGAGCTCCTGCATGGCTGTTTTTAAACGCGCAATATCTCCCAGCTCCTTTGCGCGGCAGACGAAGGACAAGTCCATGCCCTGTTCAAGGGTGTCCATGCGTTTCAGCTCCACATAGGGCAGGTGCTGTGCCAAAATACCGGCAATGGCCTCCACATCTTCCTGGTCGGTCTGAATATTGACAAACAAACGATTTTCCTGACGAAACACTTGTTGCCGCCCAAGCAGTTTACTAAGGTAGAGAATGCCGAGGATGACCGCAAAAGCCACGATCGCCAGAATAGGCTGATTCGCACCGCCGGCGAGCCCCAGCCCGATGGCGATGAAGAGATAGGTCAGTTCCTCCGGATCCTTAATTGCTGCCCGGTAGCGCACGATTGACAGTGCACCGACCAGGCCCAGGGACAAGGCGATGGAAGATTTGACGATCATGATAATGAGCAGGGTGCCCAGGGCCAGCGGCAGGAAGTTATTGGCAAAACGGCGGCGGTTGGAAATGGCGTTGCCAAAGTGGATATAGAACAGCCGCAGCAAGGCTACGAGGATGGCTGTGACGATGACATTGAGCAGGAATTCGTCCAGCGGTACGTTATTCGAGAATTCCTGTATATATTGTTCCTGTAATTTCTGGATCAGGTCCATACTTCTGTTTTGTCGAATGAAGGAACAAAGATATTGGTTTTTCGGGAAGCGTCAGGCCGGAACAAAAAAAGGTACTCCGGATGGAGTACCTGCATAAACTATAAACAAACAAAAAACATTAGCGATTCATAAAACTGTGAGCCTAACAGGGCAAATAAAAAAGGGTTCAACAAAACACAAAAAAAATTTCATGCCGCAGCAAAAAAACAATTGGCTTAGTCCGTTTCGTATAATCCTGATCGTGGTAGGAATCATTCTGTTGCTCCGTTTTGCGGGCCCGCTACGGTTTATGATCCTGACGCTGACCATCCTGGGCGGTATCGGCTTTTTGGGCTACCTGGTCTATGAGTACATCCGGCAGGAGAATATCAATTTCCGGAGCCGGGGCAGTGTACCGGCTGGTGTACAGGCACGCATGGAGCAGGTGGAGGATCAGTTGTCCCGCAACGAGCGGGAGATCAGGGACATCCGCAAAAATCTGCGGGAATTGCAGCGGGAGCTAAGAGACGAAGAGGCGCTAAACGTTAAAAACCGAACCGATGCCCAATACCTCATCCGGGAATTTGAAGCCGAACTGGAGCTGCGCCGGGCCAAATCTTCTTTCTACAAAACTGTTAAACACAAACTCAACCGCCTGCTGCACAACCACCAGCTATCACAGTCACTGGCCGACAAAGAAGCCGAACTGCGCCGCCTCAAAGAGCACCACTACGATGATCTGGCAGACATGGAAGCCCTGCGGTCCGATATGGAACTGGAAACGCTCTACCTGGACACGATTGACGAACTCTCCCTGAAAGTCCCTGATAACCTCTCCCTGGAGCATGTGCAGGAATTGCAAAAGCAGCTGGAGGAGATGACGCGGGGGCTGGAGCGGTGAGGGTTGCAGACGTCAATGCATAGGTAGAATCAGAAAGCGCTCTTATTCCGAATACACATCCTCAACAGCAAGCACCTCCCCATACCCCCCCTCCAATTCCCCAATACAAGCTTCAAAATAATTAATGCCTACCTTCAGGTGAAAAGCCCGGGCCTCTGCAGTTTGCTGAAAAAGAAAAAGGTCATTCTGCCCATTGGCTGCAAACCCGTCCCGGTCGGTAAGGCATTGGTGAAGCCCATCCGATCTTTTCATGCAAGGGAAGTCCAGATAAGGGCTCATCCGGGAAGCGATATCTTTGGTAAGCTGATCGTGATTCCGTAAGTCCTGTTTTATATAGTTATCCCGGAATGCAAAGGTCGCGGCCAGTTGTTTTCGCAAGGCCAGATCTTTGATCAATGCGATATCCCCGGAGTTCGTCATAATGTGGAAAGTCGTAGGCGGGAAAGCCCGGAATACGCCCCTGGAAAAAACCTGACGGAAATGGTCTAAAGCCCTATTTATGCTGTCATTATGGCCGTATTGGGATAGCCGGATGCAGCTTGCGATTGAAGCAATGTCCTCTTTGCAGTCCAATAGATTATTCCGGTTGGCGAATTGCTCATCCTTCAAATCCTGGTACAGCGCCTGAATGTAGGCCTTCAACTTTGCCTCATTTTTACGCTCCTGATTGTACCGATCAGCCTGTATGGCCAAGAGGACAGACAGCACGATAAGCGCCACTTCGAGCAGGTAAACGCCCCACTTTCCCCGGGCAGCAGCGATTCGGTTGAATATTCGTCGGAATAACATAGGCGGCTAATCATTAGGTGATGTCTAAAATTGCTAAAGGGCGACCGCTTTTCCTAATGGCTCAGCCGGACGGGGATGATTTGTCGACAAATAACAAGTATCCATCACTTTTCACCCCAAATGCCGCCTCAGCTCCTTTAGCTCTTCGTCCGTCAAATACCGCCACTGCCCGGGCTTGAGCCCGCCAAGGTGGACATTCATAATGCGCACCCGCTTGAGGGTCACGACATCGTAGCCCAAGTAGTCGCACATGCGCCGGATTTGCCGGTTGAGGCCCTGCGTGAGCACGATGCGGAAGGCCTGCCGCCCGATTTTTTCTACCTGACACTTTTTGGTCACGGTGCCCAGGATGGGAATGCCCTCGCTCATCCGCCTGACAAAGGAAGCGTTGATGGGCTTATTGACGGTGACGATGTACTCTTTTTCGTGCTCGTTTTGCTCGCGCAGGATTTCGTTGACGATGTCGCCGTCGTTGGTCAGAAAAATCAGCCCGGTGGAAGCCTTGTCGAGGCGGCCGATGTGGAAAATGCGCTCCGGGTAGTTGAGGAAGTCGATGATATTGGACTTATCCTTGCGGTCAGTGGTGCAGGTGATGCCGGGAGGCTTGTGGAGGGCAAGGTAGACCGCTTTGGGTTTAGCTTTGAGGGGCGCACCATCCAGCAGGACCTCATCGCCGGGATTGACGCGGTTGCCTTTACGGGCAGTAGTGCCATTGAGCTGTACCCGCCCGGCCTCAATCATACGGTCTGCTTCCCGCCGGGAACAAATGCCGGTGGAACTGATGAATTTGTTGAGGCTGATGGAAGGGTCTGACATAGATGATATAGCGACTACTTTTATTAACGAAAGCAGGGGCTAATTTAACCTTATAATTTACTTATTTCTTCTTTGCTTAAGCCGGTGTACTTCACGATCTTTTCTATTGGTTCACCATCGTTTTTCATATTTTTCGCAATTTCAATATTCCGTTTATCTAATCCCTCCCGATATCCTTCCTCTCTGGATGTATCAACAACATTTTTCAAATCTCTGTAGTTTTTCAAACTCTCTTCATATGCTTCTCTTTCTTCAGGAGTAAATTTGGCTATTTCGGCAGCTTCAAATAATCGTTCAAATATTTTGTCTTGTAATTTTTTTGGGCGGTCTTGTAATCCAGATAGATGCTTAAATACAAATAGCCATTTGTCAAATTGTGTATCTAACTCTTCTTCCTTTTTCCTGAACTTGGGAAGTTCAATATAAATGAATTTCAATTTGTCATAGAAAACTTCACAGTTCTGATTTTTCAACTCAACAATATGAAGCAATTCATCCTCTAACTTATGGTCATCGAAAATAAAATCTAAAATACCCACTGTATACACTGGTTCTAGCCTATAACTCCACTCCCCTTTTTTTGCTTGTTCCTGGATAGGAAATGATGAATAATAGATACTCCTGTCTTTGAAATAATTTTGTTTTGCTTTTTGGATTTCAACTATAAATCGCTCACCCGATTCTCCTATACAATATAGATCAAAGACGGCTTTTCGATCCAATTCATTCAGCCCCATTTGTTCATTCCTTGAATAGGATAAATCCTTAATCCTGTGTCTCTGTGGAAGAATCTGATTCAGGAAATCTATTAACAGAATTTTATTAGGTTCTGTGCCAAATAGCTTTTTGAATCCAAAATCAGTTAGCGGGTTGACATACTTGTCATCTAAAGCACTCATATTCAAATATTTGCACTCACATGAAACTAGCAATACAAAGATAACCAATTTCGAGTTGTCATTCTACATCAATCCCCTTTTCCTTGCCTATTTGATATACACTGCAATTGCACTTTTTATAGGCGGATAAAAAAAGCCCCGGTCACTGCCGGGGCATAAGTTCAACTTGGTTCAATTTGGTAAAAGTAGTGTAAGGCTGAGGGACAAACTTACTAGCTAGCCAGTACTTTTGGCGCAGCAGCAAGGATTTCATCGCTGGTTTTCGCAGCGAATTTTTCAAAGTTTTTATTGAAACGCTCGGCCAGGTCATTCGCCTTGGCATCGTAGGCATCGGCATCTGCCCAGGTCTGCTTCGGGTCGAGGACCTCATCAGGCACGTTAGGGCAGCTTACCGGCATGCTCAGGCCAAAGATTTCGTGGGTGTGGTAGTCCACGTCGTCTAGTTCGCCGCGCAGGGCTGCCGTGATCATCGCACGGGTGTACTTGAGGCTCATGCGGTGGCCTGTGCCGTGAGCACCGCCCGTCCATCCGGTATTCACCAACCAGACATTGACGTTGTGGGCCTGCATCTTTTCACCCAGCATCTCTGCGTATTCCGCCGGATGCAGGGGCATAAAGGGTGCACCAAAGCAAGCCGAGAACGTCGCCTGTGGCTCCGTAATACCCGCTTCTGTACCGGCGACCTTTGCGGTATAGCCAGACATAAAGTGGTACATAGCCTGGCCAGGCGTCAGTTTGCTGATCGGAGGCAGTACGCCAAATGCATCGCAAGTCAGGAAGAAAATATTGGTCGGGTGCCCGCTGCGCGAAGGCTCAAGGGCATTATCGATGTGGTAAATCGGATAAGAGACCCGGGTATTTTCGGTAATATCGCTGTTCTCAAAGTCCGGCGTGCGGGTGCCAGGGTAGCACTTGATGTTCTCCAGGATGGCCCGGTGCTTGATGGCGTGGTAGATTTCGGGCTCTTTCTCCTCCGACAGGTCAATCGTTTTGGCGTAGCAGCCGCCCTCGAAGTTGAAAATGCCGTTTTCGGACCAGCCGTGCTCATCATCGCCAATCAGGTTACGGTTAGGGTCGGCAGACAAGGTGGTCTTGCCGGTGCCGCTCAGCCCAAAAAAGACAGCGGTGTCGCCCTCCTGCCCTACGTTGGCAGAGCAGTGCATAGACAATACCTCACGGTGCTTGGGCAGGACATAGTTCAGGACAGAGAAAATGCCTTTCTTAATCTCTCCGGTGTACCCCGTACCGCCGATGATGATCTGCTTTTCTGTGAAGTTGATGATGGCAAAATTGTGCTGACGGGTACCGTCCACTTCCGGGTCGGCGTGGAAGCCCGGCGCACAGAGGATGCTCCACTCCGGCTCAAAGTTTTCAAGCTCTGCTCCGGTGGGGCGCAGGAACATATTGTAGGCAAACTGATTGCTCCATGGATATTCGCTTACCAGGCGCAGGTTCATGCGGTAGTCATCATCTGCGCAAACGTAGGCATCGCGTACGAATACATCTTTGTCTGCGAAGTAGTCGATGATTTTGCCTCTGAGCTGCTGAAAGTACCGGTTGTCAATAGGCTTGTTGATGTTGCCCCAATCGACCGTATCCTTTGTTTCTGCGTCCTCCACGATGAAACGGTCCTGAGGAGAGCGGCCGGTGAATTCTCCGGTTTCTACAGCGATAGCGCCCAGATCAGTCAGGAAGCCTTGTCCGCGCCGGATCGTCTCCTGCACGAGCGCCTCCGGGCTTAGATTCCAGTGGGCATTTTTGACCTGCTTGATGCCCAGTGTTTCCAATGTTGCAGCAGGGTTTTTAATCTCAAACTTCTCCATTGTAGGAAGGTTAGTTTTGCTATTCGGGAAAAATTTGCGTTGCCTGTTGGCAGTACAAACTTGAAACGTTGGGGCAAAGAAAGATGTTTTTCGCATTTAGAGAAAATTTCTCTAACAGATTTTTTTTCAAATGCTTAAATTTGCACCTATGTTAAGAGAAATCGACACGGTAAAACTCATTTTCGGGCTCAAGGTGCATCAGTTGCGGCAGGAGCAGGATTTATCCTATCAACAGCTGTCTGACCGCACCGGGCTGGCCATTTCCTACCTGCACAATATTGAGAAAGGCAAAAAGTACCCCAAAGCCGACAAAATCCTGGCCCTCGCCCGTGCCCTGAATACGGAATATAACTACCTCGTTTCTCTGGATGCAGACAAGCGGCTGAAGCCGATTATCGACCTGATCCACTCGGACTTTCTCAAAATTTTCCCCCTTGAGCTCTTTGGTATCAACACCCCTAAGCTGATTGAACTACTTTCGGTGACGCCGGACAAGGTCAACGCCTTCATCAGTACCGTGATCAAGATTGTGCGTAACCACCATCTGCAGGGCGAGGACTTCTACAAGGCCGCCCTTCGCTCCTATCAAGACCTGCACGACAACTACTTTGATGACCTGGAACTGGCCGTTCAAGAGTTCAAATCCAAAAACACGCTGAAGCAACAGCCCGGGTTCGAAACGCCGGAACTGGAGCACCTCCTGCACAAAAACTTCGAGGTCAGGGTAGACCGTGACTTCCTCAGCAGCCGGCCAGACCTGACGGAAGTGCGTTCCTACTATTCTGTAAAAAACAAAGTGCTGTACCTCAATGGCGGGCTGAGTTCTGCTCAGGAAAAGGCCTTATTGGGCAAGGAAATCGGCTTTCAGTTCCTAAAATTGGAGGAACGCCCCTACGAGACCCGCATGATGGAGGTCGACTCCTTCGACAAACTCCTCAACAACTTCAAAGCCTCCTATTTCTCCGTTGCCCTGCTAATGGACGAAAAGGAAATGATCGAGGATATTGAGACGATGGCCCGTTGGCGGACCTGGGACGCAGAAGCCTTCCTGGAGCTGTTTGCCAAGTACGATGTGACTTCTGAGATGCTCATACAGCGCCTGACCAATCTACTGCCCCGGCACTTCAATATTCAGGATTTGTTCTTCCTGCGTTTCTTCGCACGCCCCGACCTGCAGAAGTTTGAAATGACCAAAGAGATGCACCTTTCGCAGCTCCATAACCCCCACGCCAACCAACTGGACGAGCACTACTGCCGCCGCTGGATCAGCATCAACCTCATCCGTCAGCTGAAAGCGCAGCAGGGTATCAGCAATACGGAAGGGCCTATTGCCGGGGCGCAGATTTCGCGTTACTGGGGCACGCCCAATGCCTACCTGTGCATCACCATTGCCAAGCCTGGGCACAACCACGCCGACAACAGCTCAAGCGTCACCATCGGCCTGCTGGTGAATGACAAGCTCAAACGACTGTTCCGCTTTCTGAATGACCCGAAGCTGGTCACCAAAGACGTACACACGACCTGCGAGCGCTGCGGTATTTCGGATTGCGGTGCGCGGGCAGTGCCGCCAACCGTGCTGCAGCATCACCGCAGAAAGGAAAATATCCGTGCTACGCTGGAAGAACTGGAACGGCACCGGGTGGAGGGCTGATGGGTGCTGTCCCGGGGGAGATTAAGGTTGAGGACCTGGCATGGTCTCCCTGGCGGCGACAGTGAACTGTCGCTCCCTGCGGAGGCCCCCGGGTGGTCTCAACCTCAACCTTTTCCTAGTCTCACGCATTGCCACTGCCCCGGCACCATCCTACAAATCCACTACTTCTCCCGTGCGGTCCGCCTCCATAATCGCCTGCACGATACGGATGTCCCGGAGCCCCTCCTCTCCCGGGACTAGTACCGGTGTATCATTCAGAATAGCCAAGGCATCATTGTCCATCTGTCGGGCCTGCTGGTCTTTAATGGGTTGGTCCAGCCGCTTACCATCGCTGGTGACCCCCTGCACGCCACTGTAGGACTGCATAGGCTCCAGCTTGTACCAGCCATCGGCGCAGTCTACCCGCAGGCGGTTTATCGTTTCCACCACACTGGTTTTACCGGAACCTTTGATCCCATTCGGGAATGCCAGCTCAAAGGTGGTGGTCACGTCGACTTCATTGGGGATATTGCGGGAAGCCGAACGCACCTGCACCGGCTCCATGCCCGTGGCGTAGCGCAGTCCGTTGATGGTGTACACGCCCATATCGTAGAGTGCGCCGCCGCCCATATCGGCCTGAAAGCGCCAGCCGCTGCCCTGCCCGGAACCGGCATAACCCGCCAGTGCCTCAGCGGATTGGATAGCACCATAGGGCTTCGTTCGGGCATATTCAATGACCGTCTGCGTATTAGGCTCGTGCTGCATACGGTAGCCGATGCTGAGCTTCACCCCGTTTTGATTACAGGCGTCAATGATCGCCTGGCACTCCTCCACATTCATGGCCATGGGCTTCTCACACCAGACATGCTTGCCGGCGTTGGCTGCGCGGATGGCATACTCGGCATGAAGCCCGGTTGGTACCACGATGTAGATCACATCAATATCAGGGTTATCCGCGATCTCGTGCATGGTATCGTAGGAATAGACATTCTTATCCGGAATGCTGTACCGCTGCTGCCAGGTGGGAATCTTTTCCGGGCTGCCCGTCACGATACCGGCGAGGTAGCAGTGCTCCGTCATTTGGAGGGCAGGCGCGAGTTGTCCGCGGGAGTAGCCGCCAAGCCCGACGAGGGCAACGCCCAGGCGTTTTTTCGCCGTTTGGCAGCCTATGAGTGCGGGGGCAGCCAGCAGGCTACCGGCCGCCATAGCGGACTGCCGGAGGAAGTGGCGGCGGGAAGTTGACCATTTATCCATAAGCTTTTACTTTGGGTAACTGCCTTGGGGGGTGAGTTGTTGCTTCTATACTGACGATTAAGTGGTTTGCCACAGCAAACCTACTCAATGCTTGCCCGTGTCCCGTCGCCTTTGGGCTTTGACCACCTTAAAGGCAGGAGG
>NZ_JALEGS010000063.1 GCF_022763345.1 Phaeodactylibacter sp. | reverse complement strand
GCAGTGGGCAGTTTTGCAGTCGGCAGTTCTTCAGTGGGCAGTTTTGCAGTGGGCAGTTTTGCAGTCGGCAGTTTTGCAGTCGGCAGTTTTGGAGTCGGCAGTTTTGCAGTGGGGAGTTTGGGCGTGGGGAGTGGGCAGTGGGGGAGGCTTGATACGGGGCGTATTCAAAGGCACTTGCATACTCTGCCAACGCTTTGTAGAGACTTCACTACTGATAAGTTGCAGAATGTTTATGTGGTTGATGAAAATAACCGAGTGCACAAATACGGGCCGGACGGGCGGGAGCAATTCCATTTTAATAATAACACCCGGGGCACTTTACAATATATTGACCCTACGGATCCTTTCAATCTGCTTTTGTTCTATCCGGAGCTGCAGGTGGTGGCTACCTTAGACCGTACGATGAATGAAACCGCAGTACTAGAGCTCTTCACAGCGGGTATTTTTAATGCGACGGCGATCGGGCTGGCTACGGACAACAATATTTGGGTTTATGATCAGGCAGCGTTCCGTTTGAAAAAGGTGGGCCAAAATGGCGGAGTATTGGTCCAAAGTGACAACCTGAGCGCCCTGCTCGACGCACCGCCTATGGCCACACAACTGCTTGCCAACAACAATATCTTGTACCTCAACTGCCCGGGGCAGGGTATTTATGTCTTCGATAATTTCGGGCAGTTCCACCAGCTCCTCCCCTTCCCGGATGTCCAGTCCCTGCAGCTACAAGATGGGAAATTACTCCTGTACAGTGGCCTCCATGTCCGAGCCTACAATCCGGAAACCCTACAGGAACAGTTATTGAGGGGGGATATCAATTCAGATGTACAGGTCCGGTATCAGGGGAACCGGATATATGAAAAGGGGCCAGACGGTTTGGTAAAAGTGTACTCCAGAACGTTGTAGAAGGCAGGTCAAAAAAGATGGCCACGGCAGGGAAAACCCTCCGTGACCAAGCCGAAATTCTAAAACAGGAAATGTATCTTAAGTAGCGGGGCAAAAGCCCTTATAGCTTATTGAAGTAGAAATCTTTTCTGCCCGTAGCAAAAGCCGGGTCTTCGCAGCGGAGTACATGTTGCAGTACCAGTTCGTCAAGTTGCAGGTACTTGAGTGCCACCACGGTAACGCAGCCTTCGTCAAATTGCAACAGTACATAATGCCCGTCATCGCTCACCAGGTAAGTGCCCGCTTCCTTCACCTGCCGCTTCTGGTTTCCCAGATTGCGTACAAAAGTACCGTCCTCAAAAAAGTTATATTGCAGATAAGCCTGCTTCATGTCCGTGGCGTTCTGTCGGGCTACTTCGAACGGATAAGTTGAATTCCCCCATGCACCGCTAAGCAATTGCTTCTGTTTTGCTCCATTCTGCACTTTGACTTGTTTCAGGGACTGGGAAGAAAAATCTGCAGCGATCAACTGTATTTGATTGCATTCCACATTTACGGCATAGCTACGTTCTGTACCAGATACCTGATGCCTCATTTGCAAAAACGCACAGCCGCCAACACCCGGGATAACCTCCCAGCCATACAAGGCGACTTCAGGAGCCCGGTTAGTGCCTTTGTTCCATTGTGCAACCCCATTTTCATAAAAGACGACGGAAAGCTCTTGCCCGTCCGCGCTTGTACCTAGCCAAACACCATCAGGCAGGTGCTTTGCAAGAACAGGAGCTACAAGACAGGATTCCGGTTTAGGGGGCGAAGGGTCAGCAGATGCCAATACCACGAAGCCAAACCCCAAGTACAAGGTTGTCAGGAATAGGGTTTTCATCATTTTCTTTTAAGTCGGGTGGATCACAACAACGGGTGAGGCTGTTGCTTTTCTATATAGACGAAGGTAAGCCCGTAAGGTTGCACCTGTCCAGTTATATGGATGAGCCCGGATGGTTTTTCGATGAATTGGCGTACCTTGCCTAAAAACCTGAAAGCGTGCTGATCAAGACACGGGGTATTGTATTCAGATCAATAAAGTACAGCGAGTCGAGCGTCATCGTGGATATCTTCACCGAAGAGCGGGGCATGCGTAGTTATTTGGTGCCAGGCGTAAGGCGAAAAAATGCCCGGATCAGCCCAGGGCTGCTACAGGTCATGTCGCTAGTTGATATGGTAGTTTACGAGAAAAGTGAAAAAGGGCTCAACCGGATTCGGGAGATCAAAAGCGCAGTGGTGTATCAGTCCCTTCCCTTTGAGGTCCACAAAAGTGCCGTGGGGCTGTTCATCGCAGAGGTTGCCCGTAAGTCGATCCGGGAGCCCGAGGAGAACCCCCGGTTGTTTGAGTTCCTGTTCCGCACCTTTCAGTTTTTGGATCAGACCGCTTTGCCCATCTCCAACCTGCACCTTCATTTTCTGCTGGAACTGAGCTTTCACCTGGGCTTTGTCCCTGGAGGAGCCTGGTCAGATGAAACACCATACTTTGACCTGCAGGAAGGCCTGTTCGCAAGCAGTAAAGCGGCCAGTCACCAATACCTCGACACTGTCACCAGCCAGGTGCTTTATCAATTGCTGCGGTGTGACTATGCCCAATGCCACGAAGTCAGGATCGGCCGGCAGATGCGTCAGGATTTACTCGAAAAACTGCTGGCCTTCTATCGCTACCATATTGACAACTTTCCGGAGATCAATGCCCATAATATCCTGAAGACGGTTCTTTCCTAAACAGCAACAGGCTACGCACTTCAAAGTGTACGCAGCCTGCTCTGTTTGCAATTTTTTACCACAGTTTAAGCTGGGAAAGGAATGGTCAGCTCCTGATCCGGGTGGATGAGGTTAGGGTCTTTCAGCTGATCCGTATTCGCATTGAAGATCACCATATACTTGGACGCATCGCCGTAGTAGTGCTTCGCGATTTTAGAAAGGCTATCCCCACTTTTCACAGTATGCTTGTGGAAGTAGTCTTCAGTGGCAATTTTGATGTCCGCCTGAATATCAGAAGGATTTTCGCCGCCGATTTCCTTGATTTTATCCCAAAGCAGATTCTTGTGGTACTGTGTGCTTGCGGTACCGCCTACCTTGAGTACGCCATCCAGCTCCTCAACGTAGCCGTCCTGAATATTAAGCTCTTCGCCGAGGTCGAGTACGGGTTGGTATTTCGCCTTTACAGACATAATGCAATTGTTTTATGGATTTAGATAAAAAATTGAGTGTGCTTCATTGTGACGGGAGATGCAAAAGAAGTAACAATATACGCTAAAGATAGCGTTCTTAAGTGACATACCCTGCGTTTGTCCTGAAAACGTATTTTCCTGTCAGATTCCTATTGCTTTATGCAATTATACCGAGGGGGCAGACGTTTATTCAGCACTTATTAAGAAAGCAATTCCACCACAAAAGTGGTGTAACTTTTTATCATGGGATTCTAATTGTATGTCAAGTGCCTCCGTCGTCGCGGGGGCATTTTTTATAAGTAGGACCTCAAAACGGCCATCGCCTCTGCAAGGTCCGCACCAAAAGTAAAAATACCTTCCTCGTGCCCTTCCATCACGAAGATTTTACACGCTTTCAGGTCGGTATCCACCAGTAACTGACGGATACTTTCCACCATTTCCGGAGAGCCGTAGGGTGCAGAGGCGTCAGTGGTAGGCACCTTATGCATCAGGCTTTGCCAGAGGTGGAGGTCGTGAACATGAATTACCCCATTCACATCGGGACACTCCTCATAGATGACGGCGTGGCTCATGGACTCAGAGGAGGCAATAATTGGACCTGTACAGCTCAGGCGATTTTCAGAAGCCCCCACGTAGGTAACCAACGCATAGTGGCGGGTATCCAACCTGGCGAAATTGCCCGTTTTAGAACCTGAAATGTAGAACACCCCCCCATTTTCTGCTCTGCAACTGATATTCCCATAGCCAATGCCATTCTCATAAGCGCCAATAAGCCCCATTTCGTAAAGCTCTTGCCGAAAGGCATTGAGTATTTCGATTTCTGCCTCGGGAAAAGGCGGTGCATGTTGCCAGTCTGCCGAAAATTTGATGTAGCCTTCGTCTGTCATATTATTTTTGACAAAATTACGATACTGGGAAAAGTGCCGCAAACTTTGTATGTTAAGCCTACATTTAGAATTGTACGGGGCTATAATTCGATAATAATGCTTGACTATTTCAAAAGAATACATCAGATTGCACCCGCAAAATAAAGGCAAAACTGTTATCCCTAATCAGCAAACCTTCGAACGATGGCTAATACAGTTGTAAGATACTCCGATGCTGAGCTTGAAGAATTCAAGGAACTTATCGAGTCTAAGCTCGAAAAAGCACAAGTGCAGCTCAGCTCCCTGCAGGAGCAAATACTGGAAATTGCCGAAAACTCCGGCGATGACCACGGTGTGGACTGGATGGACGACAGCAGCACCGGCAGCGATGTCGAAATGCTTAATAACATGGCCATCCGGCAGCGCCGGTACATTCAGGATTTGCAAAATGCACTGATCCGAATCCGCAACAAGGTCTATGGCATTTGCACCGTAACCGGGGAGCTTATCGATAAAAAGCGGTTGCGGGCGGTACCCACCACTACCAAGAGCCTGGCAGCCAAAACGCAGCCTCCTGTGTCTACCCGCCCGGTAAGCACCCCTGATGACGATGAAGACGAAGAGCCAAAGCGCAAGACACCTAAACCTCCAAAAAACAAGGTCATTACCCGCGTGATCCGGAAATCAACAGCCGCCAAACCAGCTAAGCCCGTCGATCTCGACGATGACGACGACTTCGAAGTCGAGGGTGTGTATGATGATGATATAGATGTAGATGATCTTGACAGCGATATGATAAGCCTGGAAGGCATGCAGGACGACGACGATATGGATGTTGATGAGCAGGACCTGCGCCTGCAAGAGGACGACGAAGACGAAGACTAGCCTCATTCTCCCGTCCCCAAATACTTCAAAAAACGGACAGCGCTCTTTGCATTGCCCAAAGTGCCGTATTTAGAGCGCTTCCAGAATTCTTTTACGCACCGTGCACTACAGCCCTGCACGGTGCAACATCTTTCCGCGCTCAACAACCGGATTCAGTCCAAAAATGTCCAGTATTTTTCTTATCTTGTGAACCACTAATGGAGCATAGAGGGATTATGCCCTGTCCTTAGCATTTCAAACACCATTCATGCGAATCTCAATGCTGCACGTCTTTGCAGCCGGTGACCGTTTGTGCTTTTCCAGCGCCTTAAAACCAGTCTGCCACCTGCATGAAGCCGAATGTTAGGGCCTCAAACGGGTTTCGTTTAACATCAATTCCCCGGCGCTCCTTTCGCTACAGCAACAGCCTATAGGATAATTTGCTGAATAGTGCCCAGGCACTTGCCCCAAGCAAGCAAAAAGCATCGGTGAACCTGCATAACAGGTCTCACCCGACTCGCTGCGTATTGTCTGAATTGCAGATGAAGCCAAAGCGTATACCCTTTTCAGAACGCCATAAACGAATTGCATATGATGCATTCCAAAACCAAACTCTTTACCCTGCTTAGCCGCCACTGTACGTGGGGCGGGCAAAAATTCATGTACATCCCTCCTGAGTAACCGGCTCCTCACTATCCTGATTTAACCCTTTGTACAACCTAAAAATTAAGGAGCCATGGAAAAATACATCGCTTATACTTTACGGAACTTCCGGGAAATCCCTCAGCTGCAACAACATCTTTCCGCAGAGGAGCTATTCGATATCGAGGTCGTGGGCAATGTCCTGCCTTTTAAAGCCAATAATTACGTTGTTGAGCAACTGATTGACTGGAACAACTATCAGGAGGACCCCATCTACATCCTGACGTTCCCGCAAAGGGACATGCTACAGCCTCAGCACTACGAAGAAATGGCGAGCGCCATCCGTGCCGGTGCGCGCAAACCTGAACTCAAGCTGATCGCTAACAAAATAAGAATGGAGCTTAACCCGCACCCGGCAGGGCAACGCTCTCAAAACATGCCGCAGATCGACGGGGCTGAGCTCACCGGCGTACAGCATAAATACCGGGAAACCATGCTTTTCTTCCCCAGTCAGGGGCAGACTTGCCATGCCTACTGCACCTTTTGCTTCCGCTGGCCGCAGTTTGTAGGCATGAACGATTTGAAGTTTGCCATGCGGGACACCGAACTGGTCATTAAGTACCTGCGTGCCCATCCGCGCGTGACGGATATTCTGTTCACTGGCGGCGACCCGCTCATCATGAAGACCAAAATCATTAGCGTTTACATTGATGCGCTGATTGAGGCGAAGCTGCCCAACCTCCGTACCATCCGCTTTGGCACCAAGGCGCTAGGCTACTGGCCACAGCGCTTTACGCAAGACAATGATGCGGATGAGTTGCTCCGCGTTTTTGAGAAAGCCAAAAAAGCAGGTCTCCATATTGCCTTCATGGGCCACTTTAATGCGCCTGCGGAACTGCGCACCGATGAAGTTAAGACTGCGATTGACCGCATTCTCAATACCGGCGCTGTGATCCGCACGCAGTCGCCCGTGATGCGCAAAATCAATGACAACTCGGATGCCTGGGCTGAAATGTGGCAGGAACAAGTGGAACTGGGCTGCGTGCCGTATTACTTCTTTGTTGCCCGGGATACCGGGGCACAGGATTACTTCGCGGTGTCACTGGAACGCGCCTGGCGCATTTTCCGGGGAGCATATCAGCGGGTCAGTGGTATTGCACGGACTGTGCGCGGGCCGTCGATGTCAGCCGGGCCGGGCAAGGTACACATCGTAGGCGTTAGCGAGGTGGCAGGTGAAAAAGTCTTTACCCTACAGTTTTTGCAGGGGCGCAACCCAGACTGGGTGGCGCGGCCTTTCTTTGCCAGGTACGACCCAAAAGCTATCTGGCTGGATGATCTCTACCCTGCTTTTGGTAAGGACCGGTTCTTCTTTGAAGAGGAATATCCGATTATCCGCCCGGCAAAACCTAGCAAGCGCTCTAAAAGCATTTCAAATGGCATGGTGCAGGGAGCCGCACTGAACTAAACCTCCCTACATAGCTTAATGATGCCCCTGAAGTGTAGATAGACCTGCGCTTCAGGGGTCTTTTATTCCAATATTTTGATAACTTGAACCCTACAACCAACAACGACACATCGTGGCAAAACGGCAAAATGTCCGCATCGATCTCAACCTGAATATCAGGGGACTGAAGAAATCCGCAACCTTAGCCATTAATGAGAAGTCCCGTGAGCTACAGGAGCAGGGGCGGCAGGTGTATAAGCTAGGCTTTGGACAGTCCCCTTTCCCGGTACCGGAACCGGTGGTGGAAAGCCTCCGGCAGCACGCTCATGAGAAGGACTACCTTCCGGTAAAGGGCCTACCGGCTTTGCGGCAGGCTATTGCCGATTTTTACGAGCGGCAGCAGGGCATAAAGCGGACCGCCGAAGATGTGCTCATCGGGCCAGGCTCGAAAGAACTCCTCTTCATTCTCCAGCTTGCCTACTATGGCGACCTCGTTATTCCCACACCAAGTTGGGTTTCCTATTCTCCACAGGCTATCATTCTGGGGCGGCGGGTCAATTGGGTGAAAACCCATCAGGAAAATGACTGGCGCCTGACGCCGGAGGAGCTGGAAAGCATCTGTGAGGCTGACCCTGAGCGCCCCCGCATTGTCATTCTCAACTACCCCGCTAACCCTACCGGAGCAACCTACACCGCAGACCGGCTAAAGAAAATCGCAGAGGTAGCCCGCAAATACAAGGTAATTCTGTTGTCTGATGAAATCTACGGGGAATTGCACCACTCCGGCCAGCACGTTAGCGTAGCGCGTTATTACCCAGAGGGCACTATCATCAGCAGTGGGCTTTCGAAGTGGTGTGGGGCAGGTGGCTGGCGACTAGGCATGTTTGTATTTCCTGAGGAACTGAGGTGGCTGCTTGACGCTATGGCTATTGTGGCCAGCGAGACTTTTACCTCTACCAGTGCGCCCATACAGTACGCAGCAGTGGAAGCGTTCCGGCCGCATGAGGAAATTGACCAGTACCTTCGGGATGCACAGCGTATCCTAAGGAGTGTAGGCCGGTATTTCCACGGCCGCCTGACCCAGATGCGGGTATTCGCCCCGAAGCCGGCAGGTGGTTTTTACCTCTTCCCCAATTTTGCGTTTTACCAAAACAACCTTAGCAATAAAGGAATCAGCAACAGCGGGCAGCTCTGTGAGCGCCTTTTGGAAGATACCGGCATCGCCCTGCTCCCGAGTTATGACTTCGGCCGCCCTTCTGAGGAACTGACGGCCCGACTGTCGTACGTGGACTTTGATGGCGCGATGGCCCTTCAACTCGCCCGCACTACCTACAAAGACAAAACGCTCGATGAAGGATTCGTCAAATCCTGTTGTCCGGAAATGAATGCCGCCTTCGATCAGCTTCAGCAGTGGCTTCAGCAGAAATAGCCAGTGAGACAAAAAAATCAGGTGCGCAGCTCAATGCCACACACCTGATCGACTAAACCAAACTAATATTTTGAAAGCTCCGGGTCAGTAAGACCTTGGGCGGAACTGATAGATGTTTCTGTTTTCCATTGCTTCATCAGCAATATCTTCAAAGTGAAATTCGAGTTGTTCACGGTCGAAGATGTCGAAGAACTGATCCCATTCCAAGTCAGACTCATCGGGGTACTCTTCCCCCGGAAAACGGAACCGGACCCGGTCCTTAATTTTTTCACCATCGAAGTTGCGCACCTCGACTGGCCGGGCTTCCCGGGCTTCTGCCCATGACAAGATATCTTCGTGTTCGTGAGTTGATATGCGACTTCCGTCCCTTTTCATATTTAAGTTTTTGATTTTCAGTTATTTATTATACAACGGATTTTTAGGCCATATGCTCATTGCAGCTCCCATTTTTCCAAAACCTCCGCCTAAGAATGTTAATTTTTGAGCTTCAGGAAGCGAATTGAGCTCAAAAAGGCTCTACGATAGGAACCGATTATCGAGAAAACAACCTATGATATTCAACCGTGCCGCTTTAATGTTGCTTTTAATGGCTTTCTGGGCATGCAGCAAAGACGCGCCACTGCCTGAGCCGGAACCAGGTTTGCCGCCATCGGTACCTGCCAATCAGTATTTGCAACTTAGCCCGGGCAACGCCTGGGTCTATCAAAGCCGGAACATCAATTTACAGACCGGTAATGCCCTTTTGCTTTCCAAGCTGGACAGTATCTATGTAGCCTCTGACACTTTCAT
This sequence comes from Phaeodactylibacter sp., assembly GCF_022763345.1. Taxonomy (GTDB): domain Bacteria; phylum Bacteroidota; class Bacteroidia; order Chitinophagales; family Saprospiraceae; genus Phaeodactylibacter. The sequence continues at coordinate 28,121 of NZ_JALEGS010000063.1, read as the reverse complement.
TGACCGGGCGCTCTATCATGTGCAAAGAGGCACCCGTCTGGGCGCGGCTTTCGAGTCTATACTGCGGGTCTCTGGCCCGGAGGCCGTGGACACTTCTGGGCAGCTTTATTTCTCCACGCAGTTCAGCAAGAGCAACTTCAGCGTCCCTCCCAGCCTGCTTCCTGAGAATGCGCAGTCTGCTACGGGCAGCATTGATCAGGGCCCTGTGCTGACCACACCCTACGGTACCTATGCCACCCGGGCCTACGCTATGGAGGTTGCTCTGGATTCGCCTGGCGTAGACATCCCGGAAATGCGCTACGATACGCTTTTCTTTGCACAGGATGTGGGCTTGCTTAAGTATGTACAGCACCATCCGGAGCATCATCTGCGCGTGGAAATGGATTTAATTAGGGCCTACCTCCAATAAGTAGTTTGACGGAAACCGCTACCTTTGGCGGCTATGGATATTTCGTGGCCACACTTGCTTATCGTCTTTTTTGGCAGCGCCCTGGCTGGCAGCATCAATACGCTGGCGGGCAATGGTTCAGCTATTACACTCACCATTCTGACTGAGCTGCTGGGGCTTCCCGGTAATCTTGCCAACGGCACCAACCGAGTCGGCATTTTTACCCAGAGTGCAGCGGGCTCCTATGCCTTTTTCCGGGGTGGGAAGCTCGACCTTTACCGCAGCCGCCTGCCCATCCTGTTTACGATAATCGGAGCCATCGGCGGCGTAGCCATAGCCGTGAATGTCAGCAACGAAGCCTTTCGCAGCGTCTTCCGCTTTCTGATGATCGTCATGTTTATCGTTATTCTTGTGAAGCCCAAGCGCTGGTTGCGGGAATCCGACTTTAGCAAGCAGACTAATCCCTGGATTGCCATTCCGCTCTACCTGGCACTGGGTTTCTACGGCGGCTTTATTCAAATGGGCATGGGGGTTTTCTTCCTTGCCGTGATGGTGCTTTACGCCCGCTACAGCCTGGTGGATGCAAATGCCGTGAAAATCTTCGTAGTGGGTGCCTACACCTTTTTAGTGATCCTGGTTTTTCAATGGCAGGGGCTCATCGACTGGAAAGTGGGGCTGCTCATGGCAGTAGGGCAAACGATTGGAGGCTTCTTTACTGCGCACTACGCGGCGACCTACCCACAAGCTAATGTATGGGCACACCGCCTGCTGGTAGCCGTGGTTTTGCTGGCTATTGTGAAGCTGTTCGACTTGCATTTACTGCTCTTCTAAATCTGAAAATAACTTAACTCACAATTAATCCTGCCGGGGTTTACTTTTTCAAAATTTCGGGCATACCTTTGCGCGCTTTTTTGAAAAACCATGAACACAACATCCGACATGATTAATCCAAAAGACCTCATTTCTGTATCTCTGATCCTGTTTTCTGTTATCGATATCATCGGTTCCATCCCTCTGATTATCGATATGAAGAAGCGGGGCGTGAAGATCGAATCGGCTAAAGCGTCCGTGATAGCCATGGTGCTGATGCTGTTATTCCTGTTAACCGGCCGCCCTTTGCTGAGCCTATTTGGCGTGGACGTGGAGTCCTTTGCCGTAGCGGGCTCCATTATCATCTTTTTGCTGGGCATTGAGATGGTGCTGGGCATTACGCTATTCCGGGACGACCACCTGGAGGAAAAGACCGGGACGATTGTGCCTATTGCCTTCCCCCTCCTGGCGGGTGCCGGCACCATGACTACTATTCTGACCTTAAAAGCCAAGTACGAGCCAATAGATATTGCCCTGGGCATTGTCCTCAACACCCTGATTGTCTTTCTGGTACTGCGCAGCAGTGACTGGATCAGCAAAAAGCTGGGCGAGAGCGGTGCGAATGTGCTCCGCAAAGTTTTTGGCATCATCCTGCTGGCGATTGCCATCAAAATTTTCCGGGAGAACTTCCACCTGATGACCAAGGTGGACCTGGCGGAACTGACGAAGCAGCTTTAACCCTTCAACCTCTTGCCCGGTTAAGCGTTGATTCGAATATGCAACGATTAGACGCTACTATTTTCGACTACTGTGAGCAATGGTCTGCGCCTCCCGACCCGGTTTTGTATGAGCTGGAACGGGAGACACACCTCAGGACCCTCGCCCCTCAGATGCTTTCCGGTGCCCTACAGGGCCAACTGCTCAAGCTTTTCAGCCAGCTGCAGCGCCCAAAGTCTGTACTGGAGATTGGCACCTTCACCGGCTACGCCACGATCTGCCTGGCGCAGGGGCTGGCGAGGGATGGCCGGGTACGTACCATAGAGGCGAATCCGGAGCTGGAATACCTCATCCGGAAGTACCTGAAAATAGCGGGACTGGAAGACAAGGTAGAAGTCCATATTGGGGATGCCATGCAGGTCATCCCCACTCTGCCCGGCACCTTCGACCTGGTGTTCATTGATGCCGGCAAACAGTACTATCAGGCCTATTATGACCTCATCATTGACCGGGTGGAATCCGGCGGGCTGATTATTGCCGATAACGTCCTCTGGAGTGGCAAAGTGGCTACTGGTCTCCGGGAAACCGATGCCGACACGAAGCTGCTCCACGCCTTTAATGTGTCGCTGCAGGAAGACGAGCGGGTGGACAATCTGCTGCTGCCCATACGCGATGGGCTGTTGGTGGCCCGTAAGCGGTAAAGGCGAACGTTTGGTGCGGAAAAGTTGTATATTTATAGTTAGACCTACATCACTTCTCAAAGCTTATCGATATGGTTTCCTCTTTAGAAAATATTGAGCTTGAATACATAACGGATGATTCCGGTGCAACAACTGCCGTTAAAATACAACTCGAAGACTGGCTGAAGTTAAAAGAAGATTTGCTGAAGCTCGAAAAGATGAGCACTGTAAACACTCCTTTGAGAAAGGCCTATGCAGAAGTGGCGCAAATGATCAAGGGGGAAGTGCCTAAAGAAGAGGCTCGGTCTTTTATTGAAGCGCTTTAATCTTTGCCCCGATGGTTGTTGTTTACCTGACCTCCACGTTCAAAAAGACAGCCAAGCGGTTGAGCAAAAAATATAGGTCATTAAAAAAGGATTTACTAGGGCTAATTACCGAGCTGGAGGAGAACCCTATAAAAGGGATCAAAATTGGCGAAAACACTTACAAGATAAGGCTAGCTGTAAAAAGCAAAGGAAAAGGCAAAAGTGGTGGCCTGCGAGTTATCACTTTCCTTTACAGCAGAATAGCAGATACCGAAAGCCAAGAAGTCTACTTACTTGACCTTTTCGACAAATCAGACTTAGATAATTTGCCAAAGTCCTATATCCAAAACCTTGTAGCTCTACTGGAACAGGAGCTTACGGAACAAACGCAGGAAGAAGAATAAATAACAAATTTCTATGCCCTTCAATCTCCAATCCCCCTTCAGCCCCACCGGCGATCAGCCACAGGCCATTGAGCAGCTCATTCAGGGTGTGGAAGGGGGAGAACAGGCGCAGGTACTGCTCGGCGTGACCGGCTCCGGTAAGACCTTTACCATGGCCAATACCATTGCCCGGCTGAACCGCCCGACCCTGATTCTCACCCACAATAAGACCCTGACCGCACAGCTCTACGGCGAATTCAAGGAATTCTTCCCCGATAATGCGGTGGAGTACTTTGTCTCCTACTACGATTACTATCAGCCGGAAGCCTACATTTCCACTACCGATACCTTTATTGAGAAAGACCTTGCCATCAACGAAGAAGTGGATAAGCTGCGGCTCCGGGCGACCTCCTCGCTCCTGTCGGGGCGGCGCGACATTATCATCGTGGCCTCTGTGTCCTGCATCTATGGTATGGGCAACCCGGAAGACTACAAAAGCAGCATTATCCGGATCAAAGTGGGGCAGACAATCTCCCGGAACAACTTCCTGTACAGCCTTGTGAACAGCCTTTACTCCCGTACAGAGACCGAATTCCGGCGAGCTACTTTCCGCGTGAAGGGTGATACGGTAGACATCAACCTCCCTTATGTCGACTTCGGCTACCGGGTAGTTTTCTTCGGGGACGAGATTGAGTCCATTGACCGCATTGAGATTGAAACCGGCAAGCGGATTGAAGGCATGGAAACGGCGGCGATTTTCCCTGCCAACCTGTACATCGCCCCCAAAGACCGCATGAATCAGATCATCCGGGATATTGAGGATGAGCTGCACGAACAGGAGAAATACTTTGAGCGTGAACTCCGCTTCCTCGAATCCAAGCGCATCAAGGAGCGGACCACCTTCGATCTGGAGATGATCCGGGAACTGGGCTATTGCAACGGCGTTGAAAACTACTCTCGCTTCTTCGATGGCCGCCGCCCGGGCACCCGCCCTTTCTGCCTGCTCGATTACTTCCCGGACGACTACCTCATGATTATTGATGAGAGCCACGTGACGGTGCCTCAGGTCCGGGGTATGTACGGAGGCGACCGCGCCCGAAAGCTGAGCCTGGTAGACAATGGCTTCCGCCTGCCCTCGGCCATGGACAACCGCCCGCTGAATTTCTCTGAGTTTGAATCCCTCATCAATCAGGTCGTCTTCGTGAGTGCAACGCCGGGCGACTATGAGCTGGAAAAAACCGGTGGCGAACTGGTGGAGCAAATCATCCGCCCCACCGGCCTGCTCGACCCGCCCATTGAAGTGCGCCCGAGCATGAATCAGATCGATGACCTCATGGAAGAAATTCAAAAGCGTATCGAACGGGAGGAGCGTGTACTGGTCACCACCCTCACCAAACGAATGGCTGAGGAACTGACCAAATACCTGCAGCAGATGAACATCAAGGTCCGCTACATCCACAGTGAGGTGGACACGATGGAGCGGGTGGAAATCCTACGGGACCTCCGCCTGGGTGAATTTGATGTGCTTGTTGGGGTCAACCTTCTGCGGGAAGGGCTCGACTTGCCGGAGGTGTCTCTTGTTGCCATTATCGATGCCGACAAGGAAGGCTTCCTGCGCAACAACCGCTCCCTGACCCAGACCGCCGGCCGGGCTGCCCGAAACGCCAATGGACTAGTCATCTTCTACGCCGACAAGATCACCGATGCCATGCAAAGCACCATCGACGAGACCAACCGCCGGCGCTCCATACAAACAGCGTACAACGAGGAGCACGGCATCACCCCACAGACTGTCCGCAAGAGCCGGGACGAAATTATGGCCAAGAAGTCCATTCTCGACATCCGGGGCAATCAGAAGCGTGCCTATGTGGAGCCTGAAGAACCCAGCCTCGCTGCTGATCCGGTGCTACAATACATGAGCCGCGACAAGGTGGAGAAGATGATCGAAGATACCGAGCGTAAGATGAAAAAGGCAGCCAAGGAACTGGATTTTATTTCAGCTGCGCAGTTCCGGGACGAGCTGTTTGCACTGAAGAAAAAGCTGAAGGAAGTGGCTTAAAAGCACAAAGGCAGGTGCTGATTATAGCTCAACACCTGCCCCCCTTTCTTTCTGGCAAGTCTTAATCAGGTCGTATAAACCGAGTTGAACATTACATAATCCGTTGTCAGGTCAGCTCCCCAGCCTACGCCCTGCCCTTCGCCGGCATTCATATCCAGCCGGATGCGCAGATGAGACTCCCGAAGCAACCGCTTAACGTGGTTGCGGTCGAATTCAGCGGGTTTCCCTTTGTCCAGTACCTGTATCAAGGTTTCATTGTCCCCCAGGTGCAGGTCTACATTAGCATAGTCGAATGGCACCCCGGCATTACCCGCTGCACAAACGATACGCCCCCAGTTGGGATCGCGCCCGAACATTGCAGCCTTCACCAGGGTGGAGTCCGATATTTCGCGGACCAGCGTGCGCGCCACTTTGTCAGAGGGTGCACCGACAACCTGATACTCAATGAACTTGGACGCCCCTTCCCCATCAGAGATGATCAGCTTTGCCAGGTGGACCATCATTTCCTCCAGCCGATTGCGGAACAGCTGATACCCTTCATCCTGTTCTGACTTGATCATTTCATTCCCAGCCATACCGTTGCAGAGCACAGCCACCATATCGTTGGTAGAAGTATCCCCATCTACAGTGATCATATTGAAGGACATATCGACACCCTCTTTTACCGCTTTATTGAGCAGCTTAGGCTCGATGGCCAGATCGCAGACGATAAAGCCGAGCATGGTGGCCATATTGGGATGGATCATGCCCGACCCTTTGGAGATGCCCGCAATATTAATGGTGGTGCCATTCAGGTCGAAATCCATGAAACCCTCTTTGGCGAAGGTGTCGGTGGTCAGGATGGCGTTGGCCGCAAAAGAGCCCGCTTTAGCATCATTGGAAAGCTTCGCCATATTCTCGCGAATGCCTGAGACGACATCCTCAGTTGGGAAAGGCTCACCGATCAGGCCGGTGGAGGCTACGATGACCAGCTCTTTTTTGATGCCCAATTCTTCCGCGGCTGACTGTGCCATTGCTTCAGCTGCCAGGCGGCCCTGCTCGCCGGTACAGGCATTAGCATTGCCGGCATTGCAAACGATGAGCTGGGCTTTTCCACTTTTGATGTGCTCCCGGGAGAGTTTGACCGGCTCGGCTACTACTTCATTCTGGGTGAAAGTACAAGCTGCACTGGCAGGTACCTCCGAGTAAATAAGCGCCAGGTCGCGCCGCATCGACTTGATCCCAATGTGTGCGCCCCAGCATTTGATGCCCCGGACCGTGGTAAGGTTTCTTATCATTTTGTTGTTGGTGTTCATGCAGTATATAGGGTTTATGGGTTGAGTGGCAAGGATACAAAGCCACGGGTTTCAGGCAAGCCAAATTGCAGGTTCATATTCTGCATGGCCTGGCCAGCCGCACCTTTTACCAAATTATCAATGGCAGCTAAGGTGATGATTCGGTTGGTCCGCTCATCGTAAGTCGTAAAGATATCGCAGAAGTTGGAGCTCCGTACGTCCTTCAGGGTGGGCGGTGTTTTGCGCAAACGCACGAAAGGAGCACCGGCGTAGAAGTCTTCGTACAGCTTCTTAAGCGCCTGATCGCTCACCTCCTCCCGAACCGGCGTGGTATAAATAGTGGACAGGATACCCCGGTCTACCGGCAGCAAATGCGGTGTAAACTGCACCTGAAGAGGCTCCGAGCGGAGACCCGACAGCTGCTCCTGTATTTCCACGGTATGGCGGTGGGACTTCAGCCCGTAGGCTTTAAAATTATCACTGACGTTGGAGTAGTGCGTTGTCGGCTTTGCCTTGATACCCGCACCCGTTATGCCTGACTTAGAGTCGACAATCACATGTGCCGGATCCACCCAACCTGCATCAATCAGCGGTGCGAGCCCCAGAATAGCGCTCGTAGGATAGCATCCGGGGTTAGCGACTAATGAGGATTTTTCAATGGCAGCGCTGTGCAGTTCAGGTAACCCATAAACGGCATCTTCGAAGCCTTTGGGATGGGTGTGGTCTTTTTTGTACCAGGCTTCGTAGACTTCAGGGGAAGAAAGCCGGAAATCCCCGGACAGATCGACAACATTAAACTTTGCCGATTGGTACCCCTTCACGTAGTCCATGGAAACGCCGTGCGGGAGTGCCAGAAATACCATATCCAGCTCTGTTTCCAGAACAGCCGAAGCCGGCTGCAGGACATGATCCACCAGTCCCTCAAAGTGCGGATGGACGGCTGAAAAGGGCTCTCCTTTACGGCTTTCCGAAGTGATCATTTGAATTTCCACATCCGGGTGGTTGTACAACAAGCGCACAAGCTCAGACCCGGTGTAGCCTGTAGCGCCAACAATTGCTGTTTTGATCATCTATATGTAGGTGTCATTGTTTTTGTGGGTGGTTTCACAACTCGCCGCGCGATTCCAGTGCTTTGATGCAAGTGACGATGGTGTCTGCCAAGCGCTCCAGCTCTTCGTAGGAAATCACGAGTGGGGGCACCATGCGCAGCACGTTGTCGGCTGTGGCATTAGCGAGAACACCATGCTTCAGCATTTCCAGCACCAGCGGTTTGGTTTGGAAGTCAAACTCCACGCCAATCATCAGCCCGAGCCCGCGAATCTGGCGTAGCTTCGGGTGGGTACCCAGGCGGTCATCGAGCATTTCCTTCAGCCAAAAGCCTTTGCGCTGGGTTTGCTGCAGAATCCCATCCTGATCCATCGCTTCCAGAACGGCCAATCCGGCAGCACAAGCCATAGGGTTGCCTCCAAAAGTTGTTCCGTGGTCACCAAATTCGATGGTACTGCTTACTTTCTCATTGCTCAGAATGGCACCCACCGGCAATCCATTGCCTAAACCTTTCGCCAGCGTCATAATATCCGGCTGCACTTCGTAATGATCTTTGGCAAACAGTTCGCCCGTACGCCCTACCCCGCACTGAATCTCATCGAAAATCAGCACAATATTTTCCTTATCGCAAAGCTCGCGCAAAGCACGTAGGTAGCAAGGCTTAGCTACATTAATACCGCCCTCGCCCTGTACAGGCTCTACGATGATGGCCGCCACCTCTTCGGTAACCGCCGCGCGCACCGCCTCTATATCATTGAAGGGTACTTTCTGGAAGCCGGAAGGCATTGGGCCAAAGCCCTTTTGCATTTTCTTTTTGCCGGTAGCAATCGTAGCTAGTGTACGACCGTGGAAGGACTTTTGCATGGAAATGATGGTGCCGCCACGACCGTTCGAATGGGCATACTTCCGGGCAATTTTGATGGCCCCTTCCACAGATTCTGCGCCACTGTTGGAGAAAAACACCCGGTCCAGACCAGAACGCTTCACCAGTTGCTCAGACAGTTCTACCTGCGGCTCACTCACAAAGAAATTGGAAATATGCATCAATTTAGCAGCCTGCTCCTGTAGCTTCTTCACGACGTGTGGGTGGCAGTGCCCTAAATTGCAAACAGCAATGCCTGCCAGGGCGTCGAGGTATTCGTTGCCTTCCACGTCCCAGAGCTTAGCGCCCTCACCACGGCTGAACGCCAATGGCATACGGTTAAAAGTTGGCAGGTAATATTGTTTATCCACCTGATGCAAGGTGGCGTTTGTGGTTTGTTCCTCTACAAGCATATCTCTGTTCCTATTGAGTGGTTATCGGATTGCACGACTTCAGCGATGGTATCTGGCTTCGTGCCATTTATAATGCGGGCGTGCCGGGCACCGTGCTCCAGGGCAATTTGGCAGGATTCCAACTTGGGAATCATACCGCCTTTGATCACGCTGCCATAAAGCCCAGGCAGCTCTTCAAGTGTTAACCGCCGAATGAGCGAAGACGGGTCGTCAATATCTCTGAGCAGGCCGTCAACATCCGTTAGCACCAGGTAGTCCTGTGCTTTCAGCGCGCCAGCCAGGGCACCGGCGAACATGTCGGCGTTCACGTTGTAGTCCTGCCCCGCTTCGTCGGAAGCAATACAGGTAACAACAGGCACAAAGTTATTCGAAAGCAACGTCTCCAAAAGGCGGGTGTCTACTTTGGTCACGTCGCCAACCTGACCGAGATCGAAACGTTCGGTCTGCCCGTTTTCGGTCACTTCGTGGTAACGCTTTACCGCGGTGACCATTCGCCCGTCCTTACCAGACAAGCCTACCGCACGCATTCCTGCTTTATTTAACAAATTAACCAGGCTGCTGTTGACTTCGCCCTTGAGCGCCATCTCAATATACTTGAGCGCCTCCGGTGTCGTCTTGCGGTGGCCGCCGATAAATTCGGACTCAATGCCCACCGTTTTAAGGATATTTTTGATGAACGGGCCACCGCCGTGCACCAACACCACCTTTGTACCTGACTCCTGTAATTTTTTGATATTGGCGACCACAGCAGACTTTAGCTCGTCGTTGAGCATGGCGTTGCCGCCGTACTTAATTAATACTATAGGTTCCTGCTCCATAAATTCTTCTATCGGACAATTTTGCGGGGGATGGCAGTGGGCAAACGGCTCAGCATTTCATTGTTCAGCAACTGCGTATAATTGGTAAATGAACTGACGTTGATGGTGTTATTCTTCTGCTTGCCCAGCAGTACCACCTCGTCCCCTGTATTCACGTTTGGGATGTCGCCAATGTCCACCATAAATAAGTTCATATTGATCAGACCTGTGATCCGGGCTTTCCGGCCGTTTATCAGCACATAGCCCCGGTTGGACTGTCCGCGGGGGTAACCATTGCAGTAACCCACCGGGATGACGGCAATATCCATATCGTGCGTAGCCTGAAAAGCCGTACCGTAGCCAATGAAGTCTCCTTTTGGTACATGTTTAATGTCCATGATATCCGACTTCCAGGTGATGATGCGGCTCATGGGAGTATCCTTCATCTTATTCACGGACTGCAGGTGCTGATAGTAAACATCCGGGCTTGGCCAGAAACCATAGGTTGCCACGCCAACCCGCACCATATCGTAATGGGTTTCGGGCATCACCAAAGCGGAGGCGGAGCAGGCGATATGCCGGGTTACAGGCATATACTTTCGCTTCTTACATTCTGCCAGATAGTTTTTGTACCGTTCTTTCTGTTGTTCCGTCCGGAAGGTACTGCTTAGGGACTCAGCCCCTCCAAGATGTGTGCACAGCCCCTGAAAAGTGATGTGCTCGTTGTTGCGCTTGAGGAAGGTAAGCGCTTTTTTGAAGTATTCCTCTGTCATGCCGGTACGGTTGGTGCCGGTTTCCACTTCGATATGAACCTTAGCTTTGCGGTTTAGCTTTTTGGCTTTTTCCAAAACCAGTTTCAGCCGCTCGTAATTGAACACATAAAATTCAATATCATGCGCAATGGCCCATTCGATATCATTATCATACAGAATGCCCATGATCATAATATCCGTACCTGCTTTTCGGAACTCCAGTACCTCCTCCGCTTCGTAAGCTGAGGCCACTGAGATGTGGTCAACGCCAACTTTGCCCAGCATGGTCACGATTTGCGGTATGCCGTGCCCGTAGGCGTTGGCTTTCACCACACAAGACAGACGGGTTCCCTCGGATAGCTTCTTCCGAATAAAGTTGATGTTCTTTTTTAGCCCGGATTGGCTGAGCTCAATGCGGGAGGTGTGCTTGACGTTCCGTACGAAAGGCTCAAAGTGCCCGATTTGCTTTTTTGTCATAATTGTTTTTCGTTAAATCCACCGGTACTTCCGCCCCCAGCTTTCCTTCGATAGCTTGGTCACCCTTGCTACTGTTTCGACCGGCACTTGATGGTGTTTATCTTCCAGGCGGAGCTCGTTGAAATGAAAAGCATAGACCCGGGAGACGAACTCATCCACTGGGAGCGAAGACTCGCCGTGGCGCTCTCCATTCCCCCAAACCGTTGGCTGAATGCCCTGCCCCCAATCCTGCTTGCCCTGACTATTGGGGTTGAAAAAGTAGGCCCGCCATTCTTCCGACTCGGGTGCTTTTTCAATGCGCAACAAGGAAATGGCATGGTAACCCAACATCTGCGCTGAGGAGTCGGTAATGAAAATCCCCGTTGGCACCGGATAAATCAGATGGTGGCCGCCGTTGTAATCCGGATGGAAAGAAGCATAGAAAATACGCACGAACCCATCGTACTTTTCAACGGCGTGCAGTGCAGGGTTGTACACCGAACGGAAGCCCGTTTGAATCCAATGCCCATAAAAGGCAGGGTTTACCGACGCATGAGGGTCTTTTCCAAAGTGCTTTAGCCCGGCACGCTTCATCATTTCGTTGTAAACCTTGTCCAGCAGTGGGACCAAAACAATGGAAACCGGATCCAGCTGAAAGTCGAACTGCTGCGTCAAACCCTCAATGACATCCTGCGACTTGATCTGATCACCTTCGTAACGGAAGACGACATTATTAGTAGTTGCAGCATCGATCATCATATTGATGAGCTTGGCCGGTGCGTAGCGGCTCCACATGCTGATGCCTCTTGCAGATTGGCAAGTAGGGTTGTTGCCCTGACGGACGCCGAGCGGCAGGCCCAGCACACAGAGAATACCACCAATAAGCGACTGCATGGGAGACAGGTCGAAACGGGTCAGGTTACCCTGTTCAAGCCGCCTGCCAACCTCAGGGTGTACCTTGATTTTCACCAATCGGTTCATGGCGTGCCACGCCGTCTTTTGGGAAAAGATATTGCGCTGCAATACTCTTGCCAGCCCATACACCGCCTGCTTGTTGCCAGGAACAATAAAGTCCTGAATCATCTGATCCACAAAATGCTGATGCCGCTCGTAATCTGCCCGGCCATGAGCGTTCAGGGCCAGCACTTCCGGTACCAGTTCGGTATGATGCTTACGCACAAAGTGCAGCAACACCAACTGATGCTCTGAAACCAGACCGGTATCCACCATCATCCTGCCCACTTCCTGACATTCCTGCCGCAGGGCATCTGCATCCAGGTTTTCGAGGGCGGTCTCGTATTGACCGGAAGATTTGTACTTGCGGGCAAGCTCTGTGGGACCGAAGAGTGTATTGATAAAATAGCTCAACCGGCGGTCCTGCTCTTCACTCAAATCAAGCGTGAGCTCCCGGTTGATCACACTCAAAATCCGCTTAATGCGGGTAACGACTACAGGTCGGTGCGCTACAATAACCTCGATTTTTTCCAGCAAATGAGGTTTAATCTGCTGCAGGTCGACCCGCTCCCGGACAATCTTAAAGAGCATCCTGATTTTTTTCAGTTCTCCTTCGGCGTACCGGGCACTCCATCCTTCGTGCTCAAAATCTTCAAAGGCCAGCTCAAAGGTATTGACCAACATATCATGGATGAAGCCTCTTGCCTGTTCAGCCGAAAAAGCAGGGTGGCTGATCCGGCCTTCACTGATGTTGAGTATTCGGAATTCATTGAGCATTTCGATAGTGCTCGTGGGCGAGCCCGCAAGCAGCGTGCCTCTTACCAGGCCGGGCACCAGATTATTGGGGTTTTCCCATACCGTCCCGTCAAAGAAACCGGATTCATCCAGCTCGGGAAGCCGGTGATAAAGGAGTTCCACCCCCTCTTCATTCCGGCTGAGTAAGTCGATCTGACTGATGAGCCGTTTCCGCTTGTCATCCTTATTAAAGGAAGGGGCATCCTGAAAGGCTTTCAGGCTGTGCAGGAAACGGTCTTCTAACTGATCTAAGGTTAATGCCATATATTATTTATACGTAAAAGGGTACATCTTCATAATGTTTCAACAATTCCCGCATGCGTTCGGGGTCTTCTCCAGCGAAGTTAACCGTACCGAAGTGATTCCCAAAACCGCTGCGCTCTGTGATTTTCTGCGGCCCCAGTGGCTCTACCAGATTATTGTCGAGGTAGTAAGGCTCTTCCAGGAGTTCTTCCGGGATTTCCAAACGGGAAATTTGCCCGGGCTTAGGGAATACCATGACGTTGCCGTACTTTTTCTCCGGCATATAGCCCTTGGAGGGGAAATACTTGTCCAGTTCCTCCTCCGACATATTGGGGTCGTGGCTGACTACGAAAGCGAGCAGTGCGTCAAAGCCATAGGCTTGCCCACAGAGGTCGAGGATATGTCCACCGGGAATCCGGCAGGCGACCTCGCCGAAATTAATGGTCTTGCCATCATCACTGACAAACCACTCCGGGTGGACCATTCCGAACTCTATACCGAAGATGTCCACCATTTTCTGCACTTCATTGTGAATCAGCTCTCGTTTGGCTTCCAGTTCAGGACCTGCGGGGATGAAGTTGGAATAGCCCAGCTTCACGTATTCTGTGATATTGAGAAAGCGGATTTTACCTTTGTGGATGAAGGCCTCGCAGGAAAATTCTTTGCCGCTCAGGTGGCTTTCCACTAGGCAGGGAAAATCTTTAACTGTCATCTTACGGTCAATATCCTCACGAGATCGGATAAAATGGTGCCCAACCGTACCGGCGGCTGCAAATGGCTTGGCGTGGAACCAGGCATCATCCTCGCCGGGCAATTGCAGTTCAGCTTCATTCAGGCGGTCGAGGAACTTATGGACATGTTCTCTATCGTAGACCTCTTCGAACAGCCCTACTTTCAGGCCGCCCAACAGGGCTTTGCGTTTCATCATTGCCTTATTTCGGAAAAGGAAGGCCCGGTTGAGTACGCGGGGGTCATCCCGATAGATCGAGTTCAGTGCTCCCGCCCATTCCACAGTTTCTTCGTAAAGAGGTACTGCTACATCGGCATTGAAAGGCTTGAGCAGTTCTACCAATTCCAAAGAGTTGGAGTGTGAACCAAACTCATCCAGCTTATATCCGACAAACGGAATATCATGCTCTTTGGCATAAGCGCCGAATTCAGGAAAGGAAACAACAACGTAAGGGAGACCAGATTTTTGTACACTCTCAATCACGGGCAGGCTCCAGCCCATGAGTGCAAAACAGTTAGCCATAAATATCTAAGGGTTTTATGATTTCAAAGATTTTAAGGACCCGGGCTTCCCCGGAGCCGCTTTTATATGAATGAAATTTTCGGGAATTCCAAATTTTTTCACTTTTTATCGCCTCACAAAGCTATTTTGACCTTTAGGCTATTTTTTCTGGTAATTAACTACTACTTAAACTCGTCAAATTCTTAAATCCGCTCAAATAATTACCAAAACATAGGCAGCGCCTTTGTGAACGTGCAAAATATTAACAATTTGAGCGCCAGGTTTGTGCTATCGAATACACAGATTTGCAAACTTCTTTTTTTTGGCGGTATCTTTGAGCTATGAACGCAACACACGTCTTAACTTTTCTTAAGCGGATCGCCCGGGAAGCTGGATCTATTATGATGGAACGGATTGACGGGCAATACAAAGTCTACGAGAAACCCGACCATTCACGGGTAACGGATGTAGACCTGGCCATCTCTAAGCTATTGCAAGCACAGGTGGAAGCTGAACTCACCGGTATTGGGCTATACAGTGAAGAATCGCCCAAGGAGGCCATCGACCGCAGCAAACCTTACATTATTGCCGATGAGCTCGATGGCACGAGCTACTACATAGACCTAAAAAAGGGATTTTCCCATCAATCCGCCTATTATCATCCTGAGCACGGGCTGTGCGTAGGCCTGGTTTATTATCCCCGGATTGATACGCTCATCTATGCAGTGAAGGGTCAAGGTGCCTTCATAGAGGAAGGAGGCGAAGCGCCACGCCGAGTCACCCCACCTGCCCCGAAGCCGATGGAAGCGCTCACATTCGCCCACCCTTTGCGCTACCGGGGAGAACGCTACAACAACCTTTACCGCAAATTGGGCGCTGATGATGACCGTATCCTCAGGACAGACGCCCGGCGCACGCTCATGATGGCAAAGGGCGAACTGGATGTTAATATATTTCTTTCTCCCCATATCCCCTATTGGGACCTCAGCGGAGAGAAAGTAATTGTGGAGGAACTAGGGTACAGCCATAGCTATCTCAACCGGCAACCAGTTGAATTCGGTAAGCCGCCTCCCAAACCCAACCTTGGCTACCTGATCTGCCCCGAAGAATGGAAAGAAAAATTCTTTACGGAAACTCCACGGCTGATTGCATGAGTAACGCCCGCACGCCCGGAAAGCTGCTCCTTTTCGGTGAATACACCGTCTTGCTGGGCAGCACGGCTCTGGCACTGCCCCTACCCCACCTTTTTGGCGAATGGGCAACCGGTTCTGCCCCACCAAGCCAGGATCTGTTGCCCTTCGCAGAGCACCTCCACTTGCTCAATCAGGAAGGGCGCCTACTGGCTCCTCTGGATACTCAAAGGTTCCGACAAGAGGTGAAGTCAGGCTTGTACTTTAGCTCCAATATCCCGGTTGGGTACGGTGCAGGCAGTTCAGGTGCGGTTTGTGCAGCAGTTTATGAACGCTTTGCCCGTCCGGCAATCTCAAAAGACAATACCGCCGCCCTCCCAACGCTGCAGCAACAACTGGCACAACTGGAAAGCTACTTCCACGGGGAAAGCTCCGGGGCAGACCCCCTTATCTGCTACCTGCAGCACCCGTTGTTGATTGACCAAAATGCCATCCGGCCGGTCTCAGTCGCCGCCCGCTCCAAAGACAGCGGCTTGTTTTTCCTGGTGGATACCGGGATCAGCCGGCGGACCGCGCCCCTCGTTCAGCAATTCAAAGCCAAGTGCGAGGCGGATCATTTCCGGGAACAAGCGCTGCACCAATTGGCTGCGCCAACCACCGCTGCCACCCATGCCTATCTGGAACAAAATACAGCCCAGCTCGAACGCGCCTTACTGCAAATCGCGACAGCCCAGCTCAACCTGCTCAGGGGCTTTATTCCAGAGCCCTTCCGGCCAGTTTGGGCAGAGGGGCTACAAAAAAAACAGTTCTATTTGAAACTCTGTGGTGCCGGCGGCGGCGGGTTTCTGATTGGCTACAGCCCAGACAGGCAATTGCCTGCTTCAATTGAGGCGAGCCAGCTCCACCCTTTGCCTGAGGTATAAATTCAAGAAAGCTGCTGACCTACCGGCGCAAAACAAAAGGCGGCTTCCCTACGGAAGACCGCCTAATTGTTTTTTCATACTAATCCAATAAAACAAACTACAGAACCTACAGTGACCCCGGGCACTACAGTTTTCCTAATAACCGGGCTCTGTAAATTCAGTAAAGATGAAATGCTAATTTGGAAAATCCACCAAAGCGATACGCTTTGAGATTATTTTTGATGCTGATAGGCGAACGTGATTAATATCGCGTTGTAACAAAGTTAAGCATTTTATTTTGGAGAATCCACATTCCGCCCCATCATTCCTATTGCCACTTCCGATTTCCAAGCCTTCCCAAGAACATACCAGATTCAGGCATTGACCGCCACCCACAACCACATTCGGGAATATAGTCGTATATTTGTAACCTGCAAGAGATTGACCCACATCCAATTATCTCCAATCGCCGGTCGGTTGACCACCGTGATGCCGGTACATTTTTGAATCAAGCGACGCCAAAGTATTTTGAAAAAAACGACTGTTCAACAAGATGTTCTACCTATAGCGCCCGAGGAGGCGCTGCACGATTATTACATCTGCTGCCTCAGCCGTGAGGTTAGCCTGACGATAAGGAGGGAAGTACTCACCGGCAAAGCTAAATTCGGCGTTTCCGATGATGGCAAAGAGCTTTTTCAGGTGGCTATGGCCAAGGCGTTTCGAAAAGGGGATTTCAGATCAGACTATTACCGGGGGCATACTTTATTGCTGGCGCTCGAGCTGGCCACCCCTGAGGACTTGTTTGCACAACTCTATGCAGACGCCGACAACGACCCCTTCTCCGGCGGCCGTCAGATGAACAACCACCATGCCACTCCGCTGATCACCCCTGAAGGCGACTGGCTCAATCACCGGGAGCGCTACAACCTCAGCTCTGACATTTCCACAACTGCCGGGCAGATGGCTCGCGGGATCGGCTTGGCGATGGCTTCCAAAAAGTACCGGGACCGGCCAGACCTGAAAGCAGAAAATTTCTCCGATAATGGCCAGGAGGTGGTCTTTTGCTGTATTGGGGATGCCTCAACTTCTGAAGGCGCTTTCTGGGAAACCATGAATGCCGCAGGCGTACATCAATTGCCACTGGTAACAACGGTAGCGGATGATGGCTACGGCATTTCCGTCCCCCGGGAAGTACAGACGACCAAAGACAGCATCAGCGAAGCGCTCGCCGGCATGGAAGCCAAATCAGGCACTAATGGCATGGGCATCTACAAGGTCAAAGGCTGGGACTATCCGGCACTATGCGAGGCCTACGAACAAAGCACCTCCCAAGCCCGCCTTAACCACCGCCCTGCACTGGTTCACGTGGAGGAGCTGACGCAGCCACAGGGGCACTCCACCTCCGGCTCCCACGAGCGGTATAAGTCCAAAGCCCGACTAAAATGGGAAGCCGAACACGATTGCAACCGTAAGTTTAAGCGCTGGCTGCTGGAGGAAGGCATCGCAAGCGAGCAGGAACTCGAAGAACTGGCGCAAAAAGCCCAAAAAGCGGTAAAACAGGCGCGCAGCCGGGCCTGGAAAAGATACAACGAGCCCATTCAGCAGGTTTGGAAAACCCTGAAGGCTGATTTCGCCCAACTGGCAACCGATGCAGGCACAGACCGCGCCCGCCGCATGGAGGAAGCCCTCAAAGCCCTGATCAATCCAGTACGGGCGGATATCATCAAACTGATCCGGCAAATGCTTTTTGCCACCCGGCAACTCGACTCACCGGAGCGGCAGCGCCTGCAGGCTTTCCTGGAGGAAGTCAACCAGACCATGGAGCAGCGCTACCATACCCACCTCTACAGCCAAACAGACCGTGCAGCCCTGCAGGTACCGGTAAATCCAGCCATTTACAGCGACGATGCACCGGTCTTGAATGGGTACGAAATCCTCAATCAGTTTTTCGACCAGGCGATGGACAGCCGGCCGGAGCTTTTTGCCTTCGGTGAAGACGTCGGTAAAATCGGCGATGTCAATCAGGGTTTTGCCGGGCTGCAGGAAAAGCATGGCGCAGAACGCATCTTTGATACCGGCATCCGGGAGTGGACCATCATGGGCTATGCCCTGGGCATGGCGATGCGCGGGCTGCGCCCGATTGCGGAAATTCAGTACCTGGACTATCTGATTTACGGTCTTTCTCCGCTTTCTGACGACCTGGCTACGCTACGCTACCGCAGTAATAGTATACAGGCTGCCCCGGCTATCATACGTACCCGCGGGCACCGGCTGGAGGGTATTTGGCACTCTGGCTCCCCGATTAGCGTGCTGCTGGGCGCCTTACGGGGCATCCACCTGCTGGTCCCCAGAAACATGGTACAGGCGGCAGGGTTTTACAATACACTGCTGCAGTCTGATGATCCCGGACTAATTATCGAGTGCCTGAATGGCTACCGGCTAAAAGAACGGCTACCAGACAACCTCAATACCTTTACGGTACCCATTGGCGTACCGGAAATCCTCAGGTCAGGCGAAGATGTCACTTTGCTAACCTACGGTTCCTGCGTAAGGGTGGCGGAAGCGGCCTGTGACCAACTGGAGGAAGAGGGAATTTCGGTTGAACTGGTGGATGCTCAAAGCCTGTTGCCTTTCGATTTGGAGCACCTGACCGTTGGCTCTCTTCAAAAGACCAACCGCCTGGTGGTGCTTGATGAAGATGTGCCCGGTGGCGCTTCTGCCTATCTGCTGCAACAGGTACTGGAAAAGCAAGGCGGCTACAGATGGCTGGACAGCAAGCCGGTGACCATTACCGCGACAGACCACCGGCCTCCTTACGGGACGGATGGCGACTACTACTCCAAACCCAATCCGGAGGATGTGTTTGAGCGCATTCTGGAAATGATGCAGGAAGCAGAACCCGAGCGGTTCGCTTAGCCTGGCAAACGGTTATCATCCGTTGGGAAGACGACCTTCGGCTGATACGCTTTGGCTTCTTCTTCTGACATCCAGGCGTAAGCAATAATGATGACCGTATCGCCAACCTGCGCGCGCCGGGCTGCTGCACCATTGAGACAGATCACGCCGGAGCCCCGCTCGCCTTCGATGACGTAAGTTTCCAGGCGTTCGCCGTTGTTATTGTTGACCACCTGCACTTTCTCACCATCAATCAGCCCCGCCGCGTCCATTAAGTCGCGGTCGATCGTGATGCTGCCAACGTAGTTGAGGTCGGCCTGTGTAATGGTTGCGCGGTGTATCTTGGATTTGAATCTTTGAATCAGCATGATATATTCCGAAAGGAATGAAATTTTGTTCAGGTAATAGTTTTCAGGCTCATTTAGATTATCTAGCCCTAAAAACGCCTCAATAACAATACAAAATTACGTAAGGTTTACGGGCCAGGGCTTCCACTACATGCTTTTTTTGAGGTGGACCCAGGTCTATCCCGGATAAATCACCCGGTTATCAATCAGGCGCACCTCTCCGGCACGGGCAGCTGCACAGGCGATTACTTCCCGGCCCGCTTCAAAGGCATCGACCAACTGCAGGTTTTCCGCATCCGCCAGCTTAAAATATTCGGGCACCAGGCCCGCTTCACGCAGGGCATTCAGGGCTTTCTCCTGTATTTCAGCCGGCGACAGAGCCCCTGCCCAACTGCCTGCCTCTGCCAGTGTTTGGTTGATAGCCAGTGCCCGGCTACGGTCTTCCGGCGAAAGCCGCACATTGCGCGAGCTCATGGCCAGCCCGTCAGGCTCCCGTAAGGTAGGGCAACCGACAAGCTCCACCTGCAAGCTCAACTGCCGGATCATTTCGCGGATGATGGTCAGCTGTTGGTAATCTTTTTGCCCCATGAAGAGGAAATCCGGCTGTACCAGATGGAGCAGCCGAAGCACCACCTGCATCACCCCTTCAAAGTGCCCTGGACGGTGCTCGCCTTCCATCACTTCTGCCAAATGGCCAAGCTCAACGTCCGGTACCGGCACCTCATATTCCACCGGATACACCTCCTCCACCTCCGGCATAAACAGGATATCGCACCCTGCTTTGTGCAACAGGTCGATATCTCTGCCTGGTGTACGGGGGTAATGCTCCAGGTCAGCAGATTCATTAAACTGTGTAGGGTTGACGAAGATGCTGCAAACGGTAACGTGGGCAGTATTTTGGGAAGCGTCCAGCAGGGAGAGGTGGCCTTTGTGCAATGCGCCCATTGTGGGAACAAAGCCAATTTGCCGGTTTCTGGAGCGATAGTCCGCCAGAAAAGCCTGTAAGTCCGCTGATTTCTTGAATAAATACATCAGGTAAAGTTCAAAAATCAATGGCACGGCCAATAGGGCGGCCAATCAGGGCGCAAATATAGACGTTTTTGTTAACAGCGCATTAAGAGCCAGACAAATACGGCAATAACAGCATTTTTTTGTTAAATTTGCAAACTTGTTCATTGAACCTTCGGTGACATCGTTATTTTTTTAAATTTTTACCGCTTATGAGTAAGACAAGAGTGCTGATTGTTTCGCAGGAAATGCAGCCTTATACCGCTGCGTCAGAAATTGCCAATATAGCACGGAAGCTTCCGCAATATATACAGGAAAACGGAATGGAAATTAGGGTGCTTATGCCACGTTTTGGCACAATTAACGAGCGCCGCCACAGACTGCACGAAGTCGTTCGCCTTTCTGGGATGAACATTATTGTGGATGACGACGACTACCCACTAATTATAAAGGTAGCCTCACTGCCTGAGGCACGCATGCAGGTTTACTTCCTGGACAACGAGGACTTTTTCAAGCGCAAGCGCATCTTTACGGATGCTGACGACCAACCATTCGAAGACAACCCCGACCGCATGGTCTTCTTCTGCAAAGGCGTTATCGAGACGGTCAAGAAGTTTGGCTGGACTCCGGATGTGGTCTTTTGCAACGGCTGGATGACGAGCCTTATCCCGCTTTACCTCAAAACAGCTTACAAGAACGAGCCGCTTTTCCAGAATGCCAAAGTAGTCTATTCTATCTACAACGGGTCTCCGGAAAAAACTTTTTCAGACGCCTTCATGGCTAAAGCCTCTATTAACAACCTGACAGAGGATGACCTGAGCGCCTATCAGAACGGCAAAGGGGTAACCCTTCACCATGGAGCGATCCACTTCGCCGATGCCTTGATTCAGGGTAGTGCGCAAATTGATGACAGCGTTAAGAAAGCCCTCTCTGATACCGACAAGCCCGTTCTGGATTATCAAGGTGAAGAAGGCTTCGAAGCGCCAATCAAGGAATTCTTCGAGACCCTCGTAACAGAGGAAGTGGAGGAAAGCTAGTTCAAAGACTCTTTACCATAATACCATTTTCAGCCCTGCTCGCCCGAAACGGTTTAGCAGGGCTGAATTTTTTCTTCTGTATACAACGGGCCTATCTTTTTTTTACTCTTTCCCTTCAGGTAACTACTTTTGCGTCTGAAAGACAAACCTGATCCATTGATTGAAATGCTCCGGTAAGTCTGGCGTTACAGAACAGGTGGAATCATCCACGGCGCGCGAACTTCAGCAAAAAAAGAACTATGAAACGGAATATATTTTGGGGGCTGGGTGCCCTCCTCGCCATTATGCTCATCAATGCCTGCGCTGATCCTACCTTGGTCGGAGGCGGGCTGCTTGATGAAGACCGGGCGGAAGTCGGCTTCTCAGATACCTTCACGCTACAGGTCGCTACGGAACTCAGCGACCCCCTTATGACCTATTCTCCTTTTCCTGTTTTGCAGGCAGACCGGTTCCTGTTCGGAGATTTCCGGGACCCGGTGTTCGGGCAGGCCAAGTCGACGATCAATATGCAGTTGGTGCCTCCACGCACCAACTTTTCAGCTGTGTTTCACCCTAACTTTGCGGACATCACCGGCGTGGACTCCGTCGTCCTGATCCTGCCTTACACACGTGGTGGGTTCTATGGAAAGACAGAAGGCGAAACCTTTGGGATCCGGGTTACAGAGCTGACCGAGGTTTTTAACGAGGACCTGGAGTACTTCTCTGATCACGAAGTGAGCATTGCCAGTGAACCACTCGCCGAACTCGAATTTATTGCCACGCTCGATAGTATATCCTATACCGACTACCTGGATAACACTTCACTGGCAGAGCCGGCAGAAGCCGATACGCTTAACTTCCCGCATCTTCGCGTCCCACTACCTACCGTTTGGGCCGAATCCCTGATCAGCTTTTATCTGGCAGATACAACGGTGTTCAATGAAAGCGACCGCTTCCTGGAGCGTTTTCCGGGCTTTCAGCTGGAGCCCACCGTACCCACCGAAGGCATGCTTGCTTTTACGCTGCAATCTATACGAGCCGGTGTTCATATTTATTACCGGGACAGTACTGATTCTCCCCGCGACTATCAGCTAGCTTTCCAAAACGACCAGCTTGACCCGATCGTGCAGTTCGCCACTTTTGAGCACAATTATGAAGATACCGATGCCGTTGAGTTTCTGGAAAATGGAGAGGAGAATGATAGCCTGCTCTTTGTTCAGGGCATGGCCGGTTTACGCTCAAAGATTAAACTTCCGGACCTCAGCGTATTTGAGAATGTTGCCATCAACCAGGCCTTCCTTGATTTTTACGTTGCCAGAGGAGAAAGCCTCGACACCGCTAACTACCCGCTTGCAAGGCAAATAGCCGTGAAGGCAGAAAATGACGCAGGGGAGGAAGTGTTTATTTCGGATATGATCTTTGCCGATAACGCACAGGTACCTTTTGAAGCCGGTTTCGGGGGCGTCCCGGAATTTATCGAATCCGAAGGGGTGGTCCGATACCGCATGGCCATTTCCACTTACCTGCAAGAAGTGCTGGAAGGCAGGATGTCCGATGAACTATACCTCATCCCCATCGAAAACAACGACCTTACCGATGCGAAGCGATCAGAGGTAGCGGAACGGGTACTGTTCTACGGAGGAGAGCACCCACAATTTCCTGTCACCCTGAGCGTTACTTTCACACGGCTGTAACATTGTAAACCGGAATATCTTATCAGAAGTGGTGCGGGAATCCCCAAAAGTTTGTACTTTGCGGACCCACGCCCATTTCGGGAAAAAACAGAACTCCGGTACAGCTCAAAACAACCAACCGGATTTCTGTTTTATTAGGACAACACTCACATAAAATCGAATCCTAATCCCGCTTAAATCCCAAGGTCATACATGGTTGACAGAACCTGTAGCTAGATGAATGGAATCAGAAGTGCGTTCGCCAGGTTTTGCCTGAGCTACGCTAAAGAATAAGTATACGGTAATACTACTTTGCTACCTGTTTACTTGCAATGCACTTTTCCGGAAGTGTTCAGTAGTCACCCGTACACCAACACATCATAATCATTGTACAACTTTAAACCCAAAGAGCTATGTGCGGAATTGTTGCTTACATTGGGCCCCGCCAAGCAAGCCCCCTTCTCATTAACGGACTGAAACTGCTGGAGTACCGCGGGTACGACAGTGCCGGCATTGCGGTACTAAATGGCGACCTGAAAGTCTTCAAACGCAAAGGTAAAGTTGCCGAGTTAGAAGCCTTCATCGAAGGGCACGACCACAGCAGTACGGTCGGACTGGGCCATACCCGCTGGGCTACCCACGGTGAGCCTACGGATATCAATGCCCACCCCCACCGCTCCGGCAATGGCCGGCTGGTGATGGTCCACAATGGGATTATCGAGAACTACGGTTCTCTGAAGACAGCGCTGCAAAAAGAAGGGCATGTTTTCGAGAGCCAAACCGATACAGAGGTTCTTGTGCACCTCATTGAAGAAATACAGGACCACGGCAATCTGCCACTCGAAGAGGCGGTCCGCCTGGCCCTGGACCGTGTGGTAGGCGCCTATGCTATTGTGCTGATGGACCGGGAACACCCCGACAAGCTCGTCGCAGCCCGAAAAGCCAGTCCCCTGGTGATTGGCGTGGGCGACGATGAATACTTCCTCGCTTCGGATGCGGCACCGCTCGCCGGGCACACCAAGCGGATTATTTATATGAACGATGAAGAGATTGCCGTGGTACACCGTAATGGCGATCTACAGATCAAGAATATCCAAAATAAAGTACAAACGCCTTTCATACAGGAATTTGACCTGCAGGTGGAAGAACTGGAAAAAGGCGGGTACGAGCATTTCATGCTAAAGGAAATCCATCAACAGCCTCAGACCCTTGCCGATTGCATGCGCGGGCGGCTGAGTTTGGAAGCGCCTTACGTGAAGCTGGGCGGCGTTGATGAATACGAAAAAACCATCTCCAATGCCAAGCGCTTCATCATTGCCGCCTGTGGTACGTCCTGGCACGCCGGGCTGATTGGTGAGTACCTCTTTGAAGACCTTGCCCGCATTCCGGTGGAAGTGGAGTACGCTTCGGAATTACGCTACCGCAATCCCATCATTCAGGAAGGCGACGTGGTCATCGCCCTTTCTCAGTCCGGAGAAACCGCAGACACCCTTGCTGCCCTTGAGCTGGCCAAAGACAAAGGCGCGATGATTTATGGTGTGGTCAATGCCGTGGGCTCTTCCATTGCCCGCCTCACGGATGCCGGTTCGTACATCCATGCCGGGCCGGAAATCGGAGTGGCATCCACCAAAGCTTTTACCGGTCAGGTGGCACTCCTGACGATGATGGCCATCAGCCTGGGCTACAAGAGAGGCCGCATCCCCAACTCCTATTTTCATAAATTAATCAGCGAATTGCACAATATTCCTGCAAAAATTGAGCGGGCATTACAGTGCGAAGAGCAAATTAAGTATATTGCAAATGAAATAAAAGATCGCCAAAACGCCCTTTACCTCGGCAGAGGTTTCAACTTCCCCGTTGCACTGGAAGGCGCCCTTAAGCTTAAGGAGATTTCCTACATC
The DNA here is from genome assembly GCF_022763345.1 of Phaeodactylibacter sp. Lineage (GTDB taxonomy): Bacteria > Bacteroidota > Bacteroidia > Chitinophagales > Saprospiraceae > Phaeodactylibacter. Next base: position 3,083 of record NZ_JALEGS010000063.1, on the reverse strand, counting down.
CACGCAGAAGGCTATCCGGCAGCAGAAATGAAGCATGGCCCTATTGCCCTGATCGACGAGGAAATGCCGGTCATTGTTATTGCAACTAACCGGAGCGCCTACGACAAGGTCGTCAGCAACATTCAGGAAGTGAAAGCCCGTAAAGGCATGGTTATCGCCGTCGTCACTGAAGGCGAAAAAACCATTAGCGAAATGGCGGACTATACTATTGAAATACCAGATACGGAAGAGCCGCTGACGCCGTTGCTTTCCGTTATCCCGCTACAGTTGCTTTCGTACCACATTGCCGTCATGCGCGGCTGTAATGTGGACCAGCCACGAAACCTGGCGAAGTCTGTAACTGTTGAGTAAAACAACGTCAACGAATTTTTATGAACGATCCGAACAAAATCGGGATGGAGTATAACTCTAACCGAGAGCACCTCATCATCCCGGAATACGGGCGTAATGTGCAGAAAATGATCCACTATGCGAAGGCATTAGAGGACAGAGCAGAGCGACAGGCTCACATCGAAAAGATCATCGACATGATGCAGATGATGCACCCGCAGAGCCGCAGTATCGAAGATTACCGCGAGCGCCTGTGGAAGCACGTCTACCGCATTGCAGAATACGACCTTGATGTAGATTACCCGTACGGTGAGCCCCCTACTGAAGAGGAGCACCTCAAGCGCCCGGAACAAGTACCTTACCCCGTTTGGGAAGCACGCTACCGCCACTATGGCCATAACGTGCAGGAACTCATCAAGAAAGCGAAGGAAATGCCGGAAGGCCCCAAGCGGGACGGTTTCGTCGCTACTATTGGTTCCTACATGAAACTGGCCTACCGCACCTGGAACAAGGAGCATTACGTTAGCGATGAAGTCATCAAATCCGACCTTAAAGGTTTGTCCAAAGGCGAGCTGACCATGGACGAGGACGAGAATATCGAAAACCTCGCTAAAGGCAGCAGCAACAACAATAATAATAACAATAACAACAACCGCCGCCGCTCCAACAATAAGCGGTCCGGTGGTGGCCGCTCCAGAGGCGGGCGCTCCGGTGGTGGCAGCTCCCGCGGAGGGCGCAGCAATTACCGCCGTAGCAAACGCTAGATGACCTCGGTCCTGTTCCCGAAATGATTACTGTTTCGGGAACAGTAATCTCTTCTTACATTCGACTTTCCTCCTTTTTGGGCTTACCTTTGCGGTAAAACCAAAACAACGCTATGTCTTTCGATGCCTTCGAAGTGCACGGTGGTTTGCCACTGAGCGGAAACATTACCCCACAGGGTGCCAAAAATGAAGCCCTTCAGGTGCTTTGTGCCACCCTCCTGACCACTGAACCGGTCACCCTTTCCAATCTCCCCAACATCCTTGATGTCAACCGCCTGCTCGACCTCCTGCGCGGGCTGGGCGTAAAGGTGGAACAAAAAAGCCCCCACTCCTATCAGCTTCAGGCCGATGCTATAGACCTTGGCTTCTTTGAAACACCGGAATTCCGCCGGGATGCCAGCCGAATCCGGGGCTCTGTCATGCTTATTGCGCCACTGCTGGCCCGGTACGGACAGGCTTTTCTCCCACAACCAGGCGGCGACAAAATCGGCCGCCGCAGATTGGATACGCACTTCGTCGGCCTCCAAAAGCTCGGCGCACATTTCGACTACGAAGCTGAAAAACGGCAGTACTCCGTTACCGCACCGGAAGGGCTGAAAGGCACCTACTTGCTGATGGATGAGATTTCCGTCACAGGAACCGCCAACGTAGTGATGGCTGCCGTCCTCGCTAAAGGCACCACACAAATTTACAATGCCGCCTGCGAGCCCTACGTGCAGCAACTCTGTCGCATGCTGGTGCAAATGGGCGCCAAAATCGAAGGCATCGGCTCCAATCTACTGACGATAGAAGGGGTGAACGAACTAAAAGGCACCGAGCACCGCCTCCTGCCCGATATGATTGAGATTGGCTCCTTCATCGGCCTGGCCGCCATGACTCAGTCAGACATCACCATAAAAGATGCCCGGATAGATCAGCTGGGCATCATCCCCACTGCCTTCGAGCGCATGGGCATCAAGCTCGACTTCGAAGGCGACAACATCCGCATCCCGCAGCAGGACACCTACGAGATACAAACCTTCATCGATGGCTCCATCATGACCATTTACGATGCCCCCTGGCCCGGCTTTACGCCCGACCTGATGAGCATTATGCTGGTCATCGCCACACAAGCCAAGGGCAGCGTGCTCATCCACCAAAAGATGTTTGAAAGCCGCCTGTTTTTTGTGGATAAACTCATTGACATGGGCGCGCAGATCATTCTCTGCGACCCGCACCGGGCTACCGTCATCGGGCTGGGGCGGAAAAACCAGCTCCGGGGCATCGAAATGTCCTCACCGGATATCCGTGCCGGGGTAGCCCTGCTGATTGCGGCCCTTTCGGCAAAAGGCAAGAGCGTCATCCACAACATCCATCAGATCGACCGGGGCTATGAGCAGATTGATGCGCGGCTGAGAGCCCTGGGAGCGCGGATTGAGCGGGTGGAGGGGTAAGGTAAAACCGAAATTGTAGCTGGGAAGCGGTTCGCCTACAGCACCAGCGACTTCAGAGTCACCACTCCGCCGCTATAGCTCCACTTCAACGCCACGCCAAAAGGCTACATAACCTTTTATGTGCTTTGCCGCCTCGCTGGTTTCCGGATAGTACCATGCCGCATCCTTATTCTCTTTTCCGTCTACTGCGATGGTAAAATAGGAGGCTTCTCCTTTCCAGGGACAAGTCGTGCGAAAGTCTGAATCCCTGAAAAACTCCTTATTAATGGACTCCGGTGGAAAGTACTTATTGCCCTCAACCGTTTTGGTCTCGTTGCTTTCCGCGATGACCTGATTGTTCCAAATTGCCTTAGCCATAATGATATTGGATTCGTGAGTGAACGATTGTACGAAGAGAAAAACGGGTTTTTTGAATACCCTTCCGCAAACTTCCCCTTGGTAGTACTTCGCAAAGAACAGCAGGCACTCACTTTTGTTGGATCATCAGTTTTTCATAAGTTGGTTAGATATCCAACAAAGCGCAAAGGCGACGAGACACGGGCAAGCATTGAGTAGG
>NZ_JALEGS010000062.1 GCF_022763345.1 Phaeodactylibacter sp. | reverse complement strand
GGACCAATAAAATCAGGAGTATTCTTAGTGGCATAGGGTAATTTTTAGCAAAATAATGAACATTGAGGGCTTTGAGCGCCTGACAATGTGATGAATAGGTACAGCAGATTGCATTTGTCAAACCAGAGTACCCCCGGCGAAGGAATTGTAGCGGGGGGCGTTCTCACCGGGTGCACTAATCCTTGGCGTTGCCCAGGCATTCACCCAGTGCGGTTTGCTCGGGCGAGTACCCCCGGCGAAGGGAGTGCGCCGGGGGGGGGGGCTCACCGGGTGCACTAACCCTTGGCGTTGCTTAGGCATTCACCCGGTGCGCTTTGCTCGGGCGAGTACCCCCGGCGAAAGTAGTGCGCCGGGGGATACCCTAACTACAAAGTTTTATAACGGAGAAATTTCGCAGCGCCTTTCAGCAGTATCATTGCTTCACAAACTTCGTCCGCCCTACCGCTCCGTCTTCAAAGATAACAGTGACTGCATATAATCCCTTCGGAAGCTCCCGCACAGATAGGGGTTGGCCACCCTGCAGCACAGTCTCAGCAACCGCTCGCCCATCCAGGTTGAAAATGGCCACCCGGTCGATAAGGTGATCACGGGGAGTCGAAAGAAAAAGCGCATCGGTAGCTGGGTTGGGATAACAGGTAATCGCCTCCGCAGGCACCTCTTCCGTTTTGGTATTCGTCAACATACAATCCCCCAACTGCCATTCCACCATGTCGTCCTGATGGAAGCAATTCAATTCCACCCAGGTGTCTAAGAAAAAGGTATATATAGGGTTCATTGGCGACGATGCACTCCCCACGCCTTCAATCCAGTAGGTGGTGCTGTGGGGAGATATTGCAAATGCCATTTCCAGCCTTTTCCGCCTTTCCCCGGAAATGAGGGTCACCGAATCTATGGACAAGACCTCCAGTTCTATGCTGTTATTGGAATCGTCAATGAGGAACAGGTCGCCTACTTCCAGATTGAAGTCATAGATGGCAAATTCTTCTGTGTTGTCATCCATTTTCATGAAAACAACACCGCCTTCCTCCCGGTAGTACGCCCCCACTTCAAAGACAGGTTCGGGATCATTGGTTTGCAATTCATAGTAAACCGTTGAGCCGATGATCACAGTGTCTTCAAACCAGTAGCTTTTTGTATCGCAATCCGTTGTCCCCTGAGAAAAAGAGAAAGAGCAGTCATCAATAAACCATTCATTGGAGGGGCTGACGAATGCCTGCCCAAGAGTGCGCAGTGGATTAGAAACAATAGCAACAACGAAGAGTAACAAGTAATACTTGCGTGGCATAAGTCCGGAGTTTAGTGAATCGGCGAGCCGCCAAATTGGGCACTTTTTAATTCCACTTCAAAATAAGCATTGTTGGGGAAAGTGTCAGGGAACCGTGGAGTCCACTATGTCTTTCTGATTGCAAACTGCAAAAGATGCTGCCTTGAATCTTGAACTAGTTCAACCCTATTTCCTAATCCAGTTCATTTTTACTCCGCCTGAAGGACTCCACCTTTGTAAGGTCAATATTGACAACGTTTAAAACAAAGTACAATGAGTACCGCAACCCAAATTCCATCCTATTCAGAAGAGCTGGAAACCCTGCAAAACCAATTAGGCAATATGCTCCCTAAGGAAGCCCTGTCTGTATTTGAAACCGATGCTAATGCGCTTCAGTCTGCGCATCAGCAAATCCTGAAGTTGAGCGTCGGCGATAAAGCTCCAAAGTTTTCTTTATCCAATGCCATTGGTGAAACCGTCACCCTGAAATCTCTGCTCGAAAAAGGGAAGGTGGTCCTTACCTTTTACCGGGGGACCTGGTGCCCGTACTGCAACCTGCAACTCAATCAGTACCAAAGGGTATTAGAGGATATTAAAGGTCTTGGTGCCAATCTGGTTGCCATTTCTCCGCAGACACCAGACGAGTCTCTGAATATGAAAGAGAAAAATGAACTGGCTTTTGAAGTCTTGAGTGACAACAGCAATATGGTCGCCCGGCAATTCACCACTGTGTTTAAAAACGGCGAAGCGCCGATTGAAACCATGACTGCCCTGGGCATCGATTTTGACGGCCACTATTCAGATGACTCACAAGAGTTGCCAGTCCCGGCTGTATTTATTATAGAGCAGGACTATACCATCTCTTTTGCCAAAGCCATTGGCGGAGACTACAGAAACCGCGTGGAAGCAGCGGATATTATTGAAGCACTTTCAAACTAAAGGACAATCATGGATAACAGAATATGGCTCATAACGGGCATATCCAGCGGATTGGGCAAAGCACTTGCTCAATCCGTAATGGAATCAGGTGATTTTGTAATCGGTACCTTTCGGAAAGCTGCGCAGGTTTCTCACTTCAATGATCAGTACAAAGACAAAGGGGCGGCCTACCAGCTGGACATCACACAGGAGGTCGCTATTGAAAAAACCGTAGATAGTATCATTTCCCGCTTTGGGCGCATTGATGTGCTAGTCAATAACGCCGGTGTAGGTTTTGCAGGTGCGGTTGAGGAAACCTCCATGGCGGAGGTTCGTTCGGTATTTGAAGCCAACTTTTTCGGCACTCTGAAAATGACGCAGGTTGTTTTGCCCTATTTTCGGAAATCCAAAGCAGGGCATATCATGCAGATTTCCTCCCACGGGGGGATTAAAGCTTTTGCCGGCTTTGGCATTTACAACGCGAGTAAGTTTGCGCTGGAGGGTTTCAGTGAGGCCCTCGCACAGGAGGTGGCGCCCGTGGGAATAAAGGTGTCAATTGTTGAACCAGGGCCATTCCGGACCCAATTCGCAGGAGACGGGCTTGGCATGGCCCAAGCGGTAATTGCGGATTATGCGGATACGGCCGGGGCATTCCGGGCTAAACTTAAAGGTGTGCACGGTAAGCAAGAGGGGGACCCTTCCAAAGCTGCCAAAGCAATCATCGACCTGGTCCTTGCAGAAAAACCGAGCCTCAGGTTGCCTCTGGGCAAAACCGCGATGGTTACCATCGGCATGAAAATAGACAGCGTGAAGTCCGACTTGGAACGCAACCGGGCAATTGCGGAAAGCGCGGTCTATCCGTAAAACCTAATGCTGTCAGGTTGGCACGACTGGGCTGACAGCTATCTAAAGCAGTGTGGTCATAAGTGCAGGGTCGGAAAAAATACTTAGCTTACACCTAATCAGTTGAATGCAAGTTTTGAATGACTATACCGGAATACTAAACAATATTAAGCGCTACGTCCCGCTCAACGAAGCGGATGAAAGGCAGTGTACAGCCATTGTCAGAACGGTTAAGGTAAAAAAGCGGCAGTTTATCGTTCAGCCTGGGTTTGTCTGTTCGCATCAAACCTACGTTAAGGCAGGCGCCTTCCGCAGTTACTTTCTAAATGATGATGGTGTAGACCACACCATACAGTTTGCCATCGAGGATTGGTTCATCAGCGACTTCAATAGCTACATCAATCAGGTGCCGGCTTCATTATTCGTCGAGGCGCTAGAAGATTCCACCATTCAGCAGATCGCTTACCAGGATGTGGAGCAGCTTTGCAATGAAAATCCAAAATTCGAGCGCTTTTTTCGATTGGTGGCCCAAAAGTCTTTTGCTTTTGCCCAGAGGCGGGTGCTTTCCAACCTTGGGCTATCGGCAGAAGAGCGCTACCTGGAGTTCCAGCAGATGTACCCCTCTATTGTTCAGCGGGTCCCTCAGTACGCCCTGGCTTCTTACCTCGGTATGTCAGCGGAATTTCTAAGCAAAATTCGCAGCAAGTTAGCGTCAAAATCATAAGGACAGCGGTCCTGCTTTCCGCAAAAAAAGAGGAGCCCGCCCAACGGGCAGGCTCCTCCGGGAAATCTCAAATCGTTAAGTCTTAAATAATCGTTGACATTTGCTGATTGGCTTTGTCCTCACGCACCAGGATTTCCTCCTCCGGGTCGGCAACGAGGTGGGCGATGAGGTCGCCAATCTTACTGCAACCATAAACGATATTCGGTTTAAGCTCGGGCGTGCCGATGCCTTTTTCCAATACGTACTGTACGGTGGTGCGGATGCTCATTGCAGCCTCGTTCATGCCGAGAGACTCTACCAGCATTGCAGCGGAAAGGATGGCCGCCATAGGGTTGGCAATGTCCTGCCCTGCGGCCTGCGGGAAGGAACCGTGGATGGGCTCAAACATGGAAGTATGCACGCCCACCGAAGCCGAGGGCAACAGGCCCATAGATCCTGCCAGAACGCTGGCCTCATCACTGAGGATGTCCCCAAACATATTGCTGGTCAGGATGACATCAAACTGACTGGGGTACTGAATCAGCTGCATGGCGGCATTGTCCACAAACATGAAGTCCAGTTCCACTTCCGGGTATTCGGGGGCAATCGCCTGCACGGCCCGCCGCCACAATCGGGAGGTCTCGAGCACATTGGCTTTGTCCACCAGTGTGACTTTCCGGCGGCGCAGCATCGCCTGCTCAAAGGCCAGGCGGGTGATGCGGTCGATCTCGTCTACCTGATAGGAGCAAGTGTCGTAGGCCGACTGCCCGTCCTCCGCAGTGTTTTTCTCTCCAAAGTAAATACCTCCGGTGAGCTCCCGGAAAATCACCATATCGGTACCCTTGATGCGGTCTTCCCGCAAAGGGGAGAGGTGAAGGAGCTTTTCATAGGTGGTGACCGGTCGGATATTGGCATACAGCCCAAGCGACTTCCGCAGTTGCAGCAGCCCCTGTTCCGGGCGTACCTTGGCGGAAGGGTCATTATCATATTTTGGGTGGCCTATGGCGCCGAAGAACACGGCATCGGCATTGAGGCAGGCCTCCAGCGTCTCCTCCGGCAGGGGGCTGCCGTGGCGGTCGATGGCAATGGCCCCGACGTCGGCATGGCAGTATTCAAAATGCTGATCGAAACGCTCGGCTACCGCGTCCATCACTTTGATGGCTTGTTCGGTGACCTCCGGGCCGATGCCGTCACCGGGCAGGAGGGCGATTTTTGTTTTGGGTGTGTTGGATAAGTTCATGGTCTTTAACGATTTGAGTGTAAAACTTATACGGCAGCAGCCTGTCGCTGTTGCTCATAGGTTTCAATTTTGTCTTTAATGCTGAGCAGGAAGTCGATATCGTCCTGCCCGTTCAGCAGGCAGTGCTTTTTGTAGGCATCGATTTCGAAACCGGTGGACTGCCCCGTTGCATCGATGGTAAACTTTTGCTGTTCCAGGTCGATGGTGAAGGTCGCCTGCGGGTCTTGCTCAATGGCAGAGAAGATATCGTGCAGGAAGGCTTCGCTCACCTGTACCGGCAGCAGCCCATTATTCAGCGCATTGCCCCGAAAAATATCCGCAAAAAAGCTGGAAACCACCGCCCGGAAACCGTAGTCGTACAAGGCCCAAGCCGCATGTTCCCGGCTTGATCCACAACCGAAGTTGCGCCCAGCCACCAGAATTTTTCCATCGTAGGCCGGATTGTTGAGCACAAAATCAGGCTTGGGCGTATTGTCGTTCTGATAGCGCCAGTCGCGGAAGAGGTTATCGCCAAAGCCTTCCCGGGTCGTCGCTTTCAGGAAGCGGGCGGGAATGATCTGATCGGTGTCCACTTCCTCAATGGGCAGGGGTACAGCGCTGCTATGTAAGGTTTGGAATTTTTCCATGTCTGTTTGGGTCTAATTCTGATTGAGCAATTCGCGGACATCCACCAGTTCGCCGTAAATGGCCGTAGCAGCCGCCATGAGCGGGCTGGCCAGAATGGTACGGGCACCGGGTCCCTGCCGCCCTTCAAAGTTGCGGTTGGAGGTGGACACACAGTATTCACCGGCGGGCACTTTATCCTCATTCATGCCCAGGCAGGCTGAACAACCGGGCTCCCGGAAATCAAAACCGGCAGCGGTGAGGATGTCGTGCAGCCCTTCCGCTTTCGCCTGAGCTTCTACCTGTTTGGAACCGGGTACCACCATCACGTTCACGTGGTCGGCTTTCTTCCTGCCTTTTACAAAAGCAGCCACCGCACGCAGGTCCTCAATCCGGGAATTGGTGCAGCTGCCGATGAAGACGTGGTTGATTTTCTGACCCTTCATGGCCTGCCCGCCTTGTAGTCCCATGTACTTCAGGGAGTTCTCAAAGGTGACGTTGCCGGCGGGCACTTCGGGTACCGCCTGACTGATGCCGATGCCCATGCCCGGGTTGGTACCGTAGGTGATCATCGGCTCAATATCCTCTGCCCTGAAGTGATATTCCTGATCAAAGGTCGCATCCTCATCCGTGTACAGTAGAGACCAACGCTCTATCGCTGTATCGAAATCAGCTCCCTTGGGCGCAAATTTCCGCCCTTTGATGTACTCGAAAGTGGTGTCGTCCGGTGCAATCATGCCGCCCCGGGCGCCCATCTCTATGCTCATATTGCAGATGGTCATGCGGCCTTCCATGCTCAGCGCGCGGATAGCCGAGCCTGCATACTCCACAAAGTGCCCGGTGCCGCCACTTGCGGTCAACTGGGAGATGATGTAGAGGATAATGTCTTTAGCCGTCACGCCGGGCTGTAATGCCCCGTCCACGCTGATGCGCATTCGCTTAGGCTTGCGCTGCAGGACGCACTGTGTGGCTAAGGTTTGTTCCACCTGGCTCGTGCCAATTCCAAATGCGATACAGCCAAAAGCCCCGTGTGTGGAGGTATGGCTGTCGCCGCAAACGATGGTCATACCAGGTTGGGTGATGCCGAGCTCCGGCCCGATGACGTGCACAATGCCCTGATAGGGGTGCCCCAGGCCGTAGAGTTCCACACCAAACTTTTCGCAGTTCTCGGTCAGTTTATCCACCTGAAAGCGGGACAGTTCCTCCCGGATGGGCAGATGCTGATCTTTGGTGGGCACGTTGTGGTCGGCCGTAGCCACGGTTTGCTGTGGGCGGAAGACCGGAATGCCGCGTTTTTCCAAACCCGCAAACGCCTGCGGGCTCGTCACCTCGTGGATGAAGTGGCGGTCGATGTAGAGGACCTGTGTATCCTCGCCGACCTGAGAGACGAGGTGGTTGTCCCAGATTTTATCGAATAAGGTTTTACCCATTGGTTAAGCGGTTTGAGCTACGTGTTCTGTTTTTCTGACAATGATTTGCTCCAGCGCAGCATCGTCTACTTCTTTCATAGTATCTGCCACGATCAGGAACTCGGCATAAACGATGTCCAATTCATCTTTGGTCAGGTTATGACCGATATTCTTAGCGCGGTAGGCGATTGCCGCCCGGCCGGAGCGTGCCGTGAGCACAATTTTGGAATGGTCAACACCGACTTCAAGGGGGTCGATGATCTCGTACGTATCCCGCCGCTTGATCACCCCATCCTGATGGATACCGGATGAGTGGGCAAAGGCGTTGGCGCCAACGATGGCTTTATTGGGCTGTACGGGCATGCCCATACGCTCGCTCACGAGGCGGCTAGTGGAATAGATGAGTTTGGAGTTAATATTGCTGAAGTAGGGCAGGTCCGGGCGCTGCTTCAGAATCATCACGGTCTCTTCCAGTGAAGTATTGCCTGCCCGTTCACCAATACCATTGATAGTGCATTCGATTTGGCGTGCCCCGTTTTGCACACCAGCAATGGAATTGGCTGTGGCCAGCCCCAGGTCATTGTGACAGTGGGTGGAAAGGATGGCTTTTTCTATGCCCTTTACATTTTCGCGCAGGTAGCGGATTTTAGCGCCATACTCTTCCGGCAGACAGTAGCCGGTGGTATCCGGGATGTTGAGGGTGGTGGCCCCTGCTTTGATAACCGCTTCCAGCACACGGGCGAGGTATTCGTTATCCGTACGGCCGGCATCTTCGGCGTAGAATTCCACGTCCTCCACAAAAGACTTCGCGTATTTCACTGCCGCTACCGCCCGCTCCAGAATCTCCTCCTGCGTGCTGCGCAGCTTGTATTTAATGTGCGAATCAGAAGTGCCAATACCGGTATGTATCCTTGGGCGTTTGGCGTACTGCAGGGCTTCGGCCGCTGTTTTGATGTCATTTTCCACTGCTCGTGATAAGCCGCAGACTGTAGGCTCCGTGACCGCCCGGCACACTTCCTGCACCGCCTGGAAATCACCAGGTGAGGAAACGGGGAAGCCGGCCTCTATGATGTCAACGCCCAGCTTTTCGAGCTGCCGGGCGATTTCCACTTTCTGGTCCATATTGAGCTTACAGCCCGGTACCTGTTCTCCATCGCGGAGCGTTGTATCAAATATGAATACCTGGTTGTCAGTCATAATCCATTTTTTTGGGTGCAAAAGTGTATTTTTGCTTACTTCGGTTTAATTTGGCAACTGGCGTAAGCATTTTTTTCCTACTTATGCCGAACGTCAAATATGGGCTCTTCCATACGGCTCCTAAAACCAGAATCGCTTGCTAATACTATGCGGGAATGGATGGTTTGAACTTGTAAGTTTTTGATATATAGTGAATTAGACAAGAAAGAATTACAATGCCCAAGCAGAAGACTGATGACCTGCTCGCCCTTATCAAATCCCTGACCCGTGCTGAAAAGCGGCACTTCAGGCTGTTTGTCCGCCGCAATCAGGCTTCGGATGATATTCTCTTCCTGAAGCTGTTCGACTTTTTGGACAAGCATAAGGCTTATGATGAGTCGCAGATCCTGAAAAAGATACCGGCCATCAAGAAGCGGCAGCTGTCTAACCTGAAGGCGCATTTGTACAAGCAGTTGCTGGTCAGCCTTCGCCTGCTCAATGCCAACCACAACGAGGATATCCAACTTCGGGAAATGGTGGACTACGCGCGGGTGCTTTACGACAAAGGGCTGTACCGGCAGGCGCTTGATATGCTGTCTAAAGCCAAGGAGCGCGCTTATGAGTGCCGCCTCATGACCCTGGCAATGGAGATCGTGGAGTTCGAGAAGCTGATTGAAGGCCAGTACATTACCCGGAGTATCGAAGGCCGGGCAGAAGCATTGACCGCTGAGGCCCTGCAACTCTCCGAGCGCCTCAACCATACCAATCAGTTTTCCAACCTCTCCCTGCAGCTGTACGGGCTTTACCTCAAGGTGGGCTATGTGCGCAATGAAAAAGACTATTTCTATGTGCGGGAGTTTTTCCAGTCCAACCTGCCTAAAGCAGATTATCAGGAGCTGGATTTCTTTGGGAAGCTTTACTTCTGTCAGTCACATGTCTGGTATTACCACATGACGCAGGAGTTTGTGCTTTGCTACCGATATGCGCAGAAGTGGGTGGATTTGTTTAGCGATCACCCGGATTACCGCTCGATTTATGCGCCGCTTTACCTCAAAGGGCTGCACAACTTGCTCAATGCCCTGTTCAACACCCTTCAGTATAATCGCTTTGGAGGGGCATTACAAGCGCTCCGGGCCTTCAAGGAAGAATACGGGCTTAGTCAGAGCAAGAATATCGAAGGGCTTTATTACCTCTACCACTACATCCATTCCATTAAGCAGCATTTCCTGACCGGTACCTTCAGTAAGGGGCTGGAGTTGGTACCCGACCTGATGAAAGCGATAGAAGAGGACCGCTACAACTGGGATGAACGCCGGGAGATGGTCTTTTACTACCGCATTGCCTGTCTGTACTTTGGCAGTGGCGACAACGATAAGGCCATTGACTACCTCAACCTGATCATCAATCAGAAAAACCCGGACTACCGGGCCGACATACAGTGTTTTGCGCGCATTCTCAACCTCATCGCCCACTACGAACTGGGCAATGCGCAGCTGGTGGAGTATCAGGTCAAGTCGGTGTACCGTTTTCTATCAAAAATGGAGGAGTTGCACGCGGTGCAAAAAGAAATTTTTCGCTTCATCCGCCGGGTGCCCCGGATTATGGAGGAAGACCTGAAGGAGGAATTCAGCAATCTGCGTGACCGCCTGCTGAAGCACGAGTCAGACCCCTACGAGCGCCGCCCATTCCTCTACCTGGATATCATTTCCTGGCTGGAGGCCAAAGTGTCGGACCGTACGGTAGAGGCCGTGGCGCAGGAAAAGGCGCAGGCGCGCTACGCGATTGAGCCGGAAGGGTAGGGGGCTAAACCGGCTCCTCTCCGCTGAAATCGGTACGTGCGAGGTAAATCATTACAATACCGCTAATGATCATCAGTAGCTTGATGACAAAGCCGCTCAGTGCGCCAAAATCATCAATCCAAACCAGAAAGGAGAGCTTGGCGCCCACAAGGCTGAGGATGATAGAAGAAAAGCCAAGCCCGGCAATAATGAAGCCAACCAATGTGTAAATCGCCTTGTTCTTATTCATGTTTTTAGTGCTTATATTAGCGTTAACGTTTTTGGCTCAGAACAGTTTTCGAGGTGCAAACATAGCACCTCTTAGCGCCACACCCTAACCAAAACCCGTCCATGGTCAAAATTATAGAATGCCCCCGGGATGCTATGCAGGGCATTAAGCCTTTTATTCCTACGGAAACCAAAGCAGCGTACCTCAATCAACTGCTGCAAGTGGGGTTTGATACCCTGGACTTCGGCAGTTTTGTATCGCCCAAAGCCATTCCCCAAATGCGGGATACGGCGGAGGTGCTCGGTCAGCTTGACCTCTCAAAGACGAAGACCAAACTCCTGGCTATCGTGGCTAACCGCCGGGGCGCCAATGATGCTGCCCAATTTGAACAAATCGATTACCTGGGCTACCCGTTCTCCATCTCAGAAACCTTTCAGCTTCGCAACACCAACGCCACTATAGAAGAGTCTATCGAGCGGGTGGCACAAATTCAGGACATCTGCATGGCCAGCAGTAAGGAGCTTGTGGTCTACATTTCCATGGGCTTCGGCAATCCCTACGGCGACCCCTGGAACGTGGAGATTGTCGAGCAGTGGACCGACCGCCTTGTGGATATGGGCATCCGCATTTTACAGCTTTCGGATACTATTGGCGTGGCCAGCCCGGAGAGTATCCGTTACCTGTTCAGCAATATTACGCCCCATTACCCGGATATTGAATTCGGAGCCCACTTTCACACCACCCCAACGGCCTGGAAAGAGAAAGTCGCCACGGCCTATGAGCACGGCTGCCGGCGTTTTGACGGTGCCATTCGCGGTTACGGCGGCTGCCCCATGGCCAAGGATGACCTGACGGGGAATATGCCTACCGAAAACATGGTGTACTACTTCCGTGATATTGGCGCGGATACAGGGGTGGCTATTGACCACTTCGGGAAGTCGGTGGAAATGGCGGGGGAGGTTTTTCCGCTTTAGAACTCTAACAAAAGCCTACTCTCCAATCAATTCATACAACGCCTCCAGCTTCGGCGTCAGAATAATTTCCGTTCGCCGGTTTTGGGCTTTGCCTTTGGCGGTATCATTGGAGGCAACGGGGTAAAACTCTCCACGCCCGGCAGCCGTGATACGCTGCGGGTCCACCCCATTGGCAGTAAGCACCTTGACGACAGAAGTCGCCCGGCCTACACTCAGGTCCCAGTTGAAGGCGGCATCCCCATCGGTATCGGTATGGCCTTCTACGGTGATGGCAATATCCGGGTTGTTTTTGAGCACTTCCGCTACTTTCTGAATGGCATCTTTGCCCGCGCTGTTGATGGTTTTGCTGCCGGACGGGAAGAGCAGGTTCTGGCTCAGGGAGACGTAGACTTTGCCGTTTTGCTCCCGCACGGTCAGGTCGGCATCTGAAAAGCCAAGCAGGGCCTGATTGATGCGTTCCCGCAGGGCGTTGAGTTTTTGCTCTTTCTCGGCGATGGCGGATTCCAGTTCGTTCACCCGGGCTTCGCGTTCCACCAGGCTTTTGCGGAGGGCTTCGGTTTCGGTTTCCCGTTGCTCGATCTCAGATTCGAGTTGTTGCAGCTGCCGCTCCCGGCGGTCGAGCTCCTGCTCTTTGAGGGTGAGCTGCGCCATGAGTTTTTGCCGTTCATCAGAAGAGGATTCCAGCATCTTTTCGTTTTGCTCCAGCATGCGGTCGTAACGCTTGAGCAAATCCTGATTGGCCTTGTCGAGTTGTTCGTAACGGTTTTGGAGGGTGCGGAGGTCCTCCCGGGTGTTTGCCAGGTCTTTTTCCAATTCTTCCTTTTGTTCCCGGAGTATTTTGTTTTGCCCCTGAGCCGTTTCCAGCTGGGTTTCGAGGTCATTGTAATTGGCCTGCAGCTTATCGCGGTCGGCAAGGGCGTCTTCGTACTTTTGGTAGCTTACACAGCTGCTCAGGGATATCGCCAGGGCTAAAATGGGAAACAGGTAGCGTTGCATAGGAATCTTTGCTTTAGGATTATGAATTAAAAAAAAGCCTTCTTACCTATAAGGGAGGCAAGAAGGCTTATGTTGTATCCGCTGCAGCAAAATTCAGGAGCTGCGAGCGTTACTTTTACGGATTCATGATTACATCATGCCCGGCATACCACCTGGCATTCCGCCTGGCATACCTGCACCAGCGCCTTCCGGCTCTGGCTTGTCGCTGATCACACACTCGGTCGTCAACAGCATGCCTGAGATAGAAGCGGCGTTTTCCAGCGCAATGCGTGTCACCTTAGTCGGGTCGATCACACCAGCCTGCTTCAGATCCTCGAAGACATCAGTGCGGGCATTGTAGCCGAAGCTGCCTTCGCCTTCCTTCACCCGCTGGAAGATCACAGAGCCTTCCATACCTGCGTTGTCCGCGATGGTGCGCAGTGGTGCTTCCAGAGCTTTGCGAACGATTTGGATACCAATGGTCTCGTCCTCGTTGGCGCCCTTCATGTTTTCGATTGCAGCGATCGCACGAACGAGTGCCACGCCACCACCGGCAACGATACCTTCTTCCACGGCCGCACGGGTCGCATGCAGGGCATCATCCACACGGTCCTTCTTCTCTTTCATTTCCACCTCAGTGGCAGCACCTACGTACAGTACAGCTACACCGCCTGACAGTTTGGCAAGGCGCTCCTGCAGCTTCTCCCGGTCGTAGTCGGAAGTGGTGGCTTCGATTTGCTGCTTGATCTGATTGATACGAGCCTGAATCTGGCTCTCGTCACCGCTACCATTTACGATAGTCGTGTTGTCTTTGTCAACGGTGATCTTCTCAGCAGAGCCCAGGTGCTCCATGCCCACATTCTCGAGCTTGTAGCCTTTCTCCTCGCTGATCACGGTACCACCGGTCAGGATAGCAATGTCTTCCAGCATGGCTTTGCGGCGGTCGCCAAAACCTGGCGCTTTTACGGCAACAACCTTCAGCTGAGCACGCAGGCGGTTCACAACGAGTACGCCCAGTGCCTGGCTCTCGATATCCTCTGCGATGATCAGCAGCGGGCGGCCAGCCTGCACCACCTGCTCCAGTACAGGTACGATGTCCTGCATGTTGGAGATTTTCTTATCGTGGATCAGGATGTATGGGTTTTCGTACTCCGTCACCATATTCTCGGTGTCGGTTACGAAGTAAGGAGACAGGTAGCCGCGGTCGAACTGCATACCCAGTACTTCGTCCACGTATGTGTCTGTACCTTTAGCTTCTTCCACAGTGATGACACCGTCCTTGGATACACGCTTCATCGCGTCAGCGATCAGTGTACCAATTTCCTCGTCGTTGTTGGCAGAGATGGAACCCACCTGCTTCACTTTCTCGAAGTCGTCGCCTACTACCTCAGACTGCTCTTTCAGGTTAGCAATTACCGCTTTGGTCGCTGCTTCAATGCCACGCTTCAGGTCCATCGGGTTCGCACCAGCCGTGACGTTCTTCAGACCGGCAGCTACCATAGCCTGAGCGAGGATGGTAGCCGTTGTCGTACCGTCACCAGCGATGTCTGCTGTTTTAGACGCGACTTCCTTTACCATCTGAGCGCCCATGTTTTCCACAGCGTCTTCCAGTTCGATTTCTTTAGCAACGGTCACGCCGTCCTTGGTGATCTGTGGCGCGCCGAAGCTTTTTTGGATGACCACATTACGGCCTTTAGGGCCAAGGGTTACTTTTACTGCATTGGCCAGAGCGTCTACGCCTTTGCGCAGTCCTTCCCGGGCATTTCTATCAAAGCTAATTTCTTTAGCCATTGTAAGCTTGATTTTTTTGTTTTGTAAAAAAGGTTAGGATTGGGATGTAAGAGCGGAAAGGCTTATTCGTTGCCTTCCAGGATGACAAGGATGTCGTCTTCGCGCATGATCAGGTAATCCTGGCCCTGATACTGCAGCTCCTGGCCTGCATATTTACCGTAGAGTACGATATCGCCAGCCTTAACGGTCATTGCGTTGCCGTCTTTGCCTGGGCCTACTGCAACTACTTCGCCACGCTGTGGCTTTTCCTTGGCTGTATCAGGAATAATGATGCCGCCCTGCGTTTTTTCTTCTGCCTGGGCGGGCTTGACCACAACTCTGTCATTGATGGGCTTCATAATCTTTAGAATCCGTTTTGTTAAACAATGATATAGCGAGCCCACAGGCTCACTTATGTCCTATCACAGGACGTGCCAAAACGGTTTTCCTGACATTATTGCAGAAATGGCAGTGGGGTGGCAGGCTTCTTTACCTGACGGGGCGAAGAAATGGCAGGGATTTAGATCCCAGGCTGAAATTAGAAGACCCATCTGATCAAAATGGGGGGCAGTTGGGAGATTGGGTAAACCATGCGTATTTTGCAGGAAAATTATGCGTATGGCTATCCGATATAGGGTCTGCTTGTTCTTAGTATTGTTGGGGATGAGTTGTCGCAAGGAGTCTACGGAAGCAGGCAAATGGCAAAAAGGAGATATGGTATTCAAATACGAGCAGCTCGAAGGCGATACCATCGGAGCTGAAGGACGGTTGTATGATGAAACGTCGGCCCTCTATTTCACAGGCTGGGGGGTCTACGAGGATATCATATTTCCGGGAACGGGTATAGACTGGTCGATCAGCCATGTTGCAGCCCCTGCCGTTGAAGGGGCGTCTCTGAAGTGCATGATCACCGGAGGCGACCCGTACAATAACGTATTTTTTACCAACACTTGTGCGCTGCGTTGGGAGGGCGATCCATGGGTTCATCAGTCGGCAAAGTACCTGGTCTATGAACTAGATGTATACATTGAAGGGAAACTGGATTGCAATGAACCGGACACCGCCACAATTGAAGGGCTGGAACTCACATGGCAACATATCGAAATCCCGTATTCCCATGGCTTCGGGGTGCAATTCAGCAAAGGTGGTGAATGGAGGTACTGGGATGATCAAATGGATGCGCTGGGACAGGCAAAGGGCTGGCGGTCTTTCAGCCCTGAATTATTCTATTGTCTGATCCCTAATCAGTGGTATCATATACAACTAGAGGGGTATGTCACCCCTTCCGAGATCGTCTATCATAGAATGCGCATTGACGAAATCGTTTTCGATCTGACTTCAGCAAGGCTGCCTTACGTACCAGCCTCTGAAGGCTGGGTGGAAAATTTCCTTCAAATCGGCATGCAGATTAATGGAAATAAGGCGACCGAATCTGCTCACGGTCATGGTGTAGACCCTGTCGCTGTTTATCTTGATAATGTCACCTACACCGGCTTTACATTGCTGGAAGAGTAGAATGGCCCTTTTACGTGATAGGTTCCCTCTAGAATAAACAACAGGCGTTCTGTAGTCTCTTGACCCTCCAAACGCCTGTTGAATGACTTATCATGTTGGAGCTCTAAGGTATTCCGGGTTTATACCTGTTACACCTCCGCCCGCACCTGAGCCTCCAGCTCCGGCAGCACGCTCATATCCTCAATAGTAGAGGGTGGGTTATACGGCTTGCCATCCACAATATGGCGCATAATGCGGCGCAGGATTTTACCCGAGCGGGTCTTGGGCAGGCGCTGTACCACGGTGGCTTTTTTGAAGGAGGCGACCGGGCCGACCTGGTCACGCACCATCTTAATGAGTTCCTGTTCCAATTCAGTATCCGAAATGTCAGCTCCGGCTTTGAGCACGACAAAACCGACCGGGATTTGCCCCTTGAGGTCATCATGCACCCCAATGACGGCGCACTCGGCAACCAATGGATGAGCCGCTACCACCTCCTCCATCTCTGCCGTCGACAAACGGTGCCCGGCCACGTTGATGATATCGTCAATGCGCCCGGTAATGAATACATAGCCATCCTCATCAATATACCCGCCGTCACCAGTGAAGTAGTAGCCGGGGTAGGGGCTGAGGTAAGAATCGATGAAGCGGGCGGTATCCTGCCAAAGGTTGGGCAAGGTGCCCGGCGCTAAGGGCAAGCGGATCACGACAGCACCCTCCGTATTCGGCGGCACCGGCTCTCCATCGGGGCCAACGACTTTCAAATCGTACCCGCAGACTGCCTTGCCTGCTGAGCCCGGCTTGACAGGCAAGAGTTCCACACCTGCCATATTGGCGAGCATGGGCCAGCCCGATTCGGTCTGCCACCAGTGGTCAATGACAGGCACCTGCAGGACATCCTGGCACCATTCCAGGGTAGACACATCGCAGCGCTCGCCTGCCAAAAAGAGATAGCGGAGTTTGCTCGTGTCGTACTGCGCTTTAAGCTTCGCTTCGGAGTCTTCTTTTTTAATGGCCCGGAAAGCGGTGGGCGCGGTGAAAAACACACTTACGCCATATTCTTCAAGTACCCTCCAGAAAGCGCCGGCATCGGGCGTGCGTACGGGCTTGCCTTCGTACAATACCGTGGTACAACCGTGGATGAGCGGCGCATACACAATGTAGGAATGGCCGACCACCCAGCCAACATCAGAAGCGGCCCAGTAGACCTCGCCCGGCTCTACGCCGTAGATGTACTTCATGCTGAACTTCATAGCCACGGCATGGCCGCCGTTGTCGCGTACAATGCCCTTAGGCTTGCCAGTGGTGCCGGAAGTATACAAAATGTACAGCGGGTCCGTGCTCTCCACCGGGACACAGTCAGCGGGTTCGGCATCTGCCAGCAGCCCGTCCCAGTCAAAATCGCGCCCGTCTTTAAGCGGGGCCTCCAAGATATCCCGCTGATAGACAATCACCCCCTGCACCTGATGCTCGGCTTCGTCCAGTGCCGGATTGACAATCTTCATATAGTCGATCACCCGGTTGATTTCCTTGCCCGCGCTGGCGGTAAGGATGAGCTTGGGCTTGGCGTCATTAATACGGATGGCAAGTTCATGAGCCGCAAAGCCCCCGAAGACCACAGAGTGGATAGCGCCCAGCCTCGCACAGGCCAGCATGGCTACTACGGTCTGCGGGATCATGGGCATGTAGATAATGACTGTATCGCCTTTCTCTACCCCCTGTGCTTTGAGCACGCCGGCAAATCTGGCCACGCGGTCCAGCAACTGCGCATAGGTGATGGTTTCTTTGGTATCCGTTACCGGAGAGTCATAAAAGATGGCAGGCTGATCGCCCCGTCCGTTGGCTACATGGTAGTCTAGCGCCAGGTGGGAAGTGTTCAGTTGGCCGCCCTTGTACCACCGGTACAAGCTGGTTTCGTCCTTAAAGGAAATATCGGATGGTTTTTCAAACCAGTCGATGGCGTCCGCCTGAGCTTTCCAGAAAGCCGTGGGGTCCGCCATGCTGTTGTTGTAGAATTCCTGATAAGTCATAATGGTTTTTGTTTGCAGGGCGCGCAGGGCTTACCCAAGAATAGAGAACTGGCCAGTGGTGAGGCCATTGAAATGGTAAGTTGAGGCTTTTGAAGAAGAGTAGGAATGACAAAGGTCACGGGATAAAAAAATGGCGGGCCACTCCATCCGGAGCCATACCCGCCATTCTATTGACTTATGTCATTCACAATTCAAATCTAACTTTATACCAATGCAGTGTCTTTGATTTCATCAACGACTTCCGGATTGAGCAGGGTAGAGGTGTCGCCCAGGTTGGACGTATCTCCGCTTGCTACTTTACGCAGTATACGGCGCATGATTTTGCCGGAGCGGGTCTTCGGCAGCCCGGAGACGATCTGAATCTTGTCGGGCTTGGCAATCGGCCCAATCTCCTTGACCACGACCTGGATCAGCTCCTTGCGGAAAGCATCTTCATCTTCGATATCGCCAGAGACAATCACGTATGCGTAGATGCCCTGACCCTTGATATCGTGCGGATAGCCCACTACGGCTGACTCGACAACGAGCTCGTGCTCATTGATGGCGTTTTCCACTTCTGCAGTGCCCATACGGTGGCCGGAAACGTTGATCACGTCATCCACGCGGCCGATAATACGGTACATGCCATCCTTATCGCGGCGGGCACCATCACCGGTGAAGTAGAGGTTCTCAAAGGCGGAGAAGTAGGTCTGACGGCATCGCTCGTGGTCGCCGTAGGTGGTCCGCAGCATAGATGGCCAGGGGTATTTCACGCAAAGCAATCCTTCGATGTCGTTACCTTCCAGCTCTTTCCCATCGGCATCCATCAGGCAAGGCTGAATGCCCGGCAGCGGATACCCGGCGTGTGCCGGCTTCATCGGGCTATGTTCGCCCAGCCCACCGATCATAATGCCGCCGGTCTCGGTCTGCCACCAGGTGTCTACGATCGGGCAGTTCTTTTTGCCCACCAGCTCGTGGTACCATTCCCAGGCTTCCTCGTTGATAGGCTCGCCCACGCTGCCCAAGACTTTCAGGGAGCTGAGGTCGTACTTGGTCACATGTTGGTCGCCCTGAGCCATGAGGGCACGGATGGCAGTAGGAGCCGTATAGAATTGATTGACTTTTAGTTTTTCGCAGGTTTGCCAGAAGCGGCCGGCATCCGGATAGGTGGGGACGCCCTCGAACATTACAGTAGTCGCACCAGCCAGCAGCGGCCCGTACACGATGTAAGAGTGGCCGGTAATCCAGCCGATGTCAGCCGTACACCAGTAGATATCGCCCTCCTGATACTGGAAGACATTCTCAAAAGAATACTTGGTGTACACCATATAGCCACCGCAAGTGTGTACCACGCCCTTAGGCTTACCGGTAGAACCGGAAGTGTAAAGGATGAAGAGCATATCTTCAGAGTCCATTTCCTCTGCCTCGCAGGACGTGCTCTGCCCGTCTACCTCATCGTGCCACCATTTGTCGCGGCCGCTTTCCATCGTCACTTCGCCACCGGTGTTTTTGTGCACCAGCACCGTCTCAATGCTGTCACAATCCATGGCCAGGGCTTCATCCACTACTTTTTTGACCGGAATGTTTTTCGCGCCACGGCTGTTGTAATCCGAGCAGATGACGGCTTTGCAAGTCGCGTCCTTAATACGGTCGGCCAGTGCCTGAGCCGAGAAGCCGGCAAAGACCACGGAGTGGATCGCCCCGATACGGGCGCAGGCCAATACCGCAATCGCTAGCTCCGGCACCATAGGCATATAGAAACAAACGCGGTCGCCTTTGCCAATGCCGTTGGCTTTTAGCGCATTGGCTACCTTGCATACCTCGGCATGCAATTCTTTATAAGTGTAAGTGATGTTCTCCGCATCTGCATCGTTGGGCTCAAACAGGATGGCCACCTGATCGCCCCGCGTCTCTAAATGGCGGTCCAGGCAGTTTTCTGTGATATTCAGCTTACCGCCCACAAACCAGTTGACATTAGGCTCTGTGAAATTCCAGTCCAGCACTTTATCCCACTGCTTGCGCCAGGTGAAGGTTGAGGCCTGTTCTGCCCAGAACCCTTCCGGGTCTTCCACGCTCTTTTGGTAGACCGCTTTGTAGTCATCGAAGGACTTGATTTGCTGTGTCATAAGTCTTGTTTTTAGGCAAGCCTTTTTACTTGGTCAGGCAATAAAGGCTTATAAATTTTAAAATATCTAGATATTTAGATGTTTATATCTGTAAAGTAAAAAAATAGAATTCGGTTATCCAAATTCTACGACCTCATTTATTGTATTAATGAGCTCTTTGTTGTCAAAAGGTTTGGTAAGATAGACTTCGCCCCCGGTGGCATAACCTTGAAAGCGGTCTGCGGGAGTGCCTTTAGCGGTAAGGAAGATAATGCGGGTATCCTGATGCTCGGGCGTGTTGCGGATGCGGCGGGCGACTTCGAAGCCGTCGATACCGGGCATCATGACATCGAGCACGACAATTTGGGGGGACTGTTGCTGTACAAGATCTAGCGCGCTTTCACCATCCGAAGCTTTGAATACCTGATAGCCTTCCTGCTTGACCAGGTACTCCAGGGCAACCAGGATGTGCGGCTCATCGTCAACGAGTAGCACCTTAGTGGTTTGTTTATTCATGTCTGATCAGGGCGAATGAAATAATACTTTGCTGGTTTTACTGTTAGCCTGCTAAAATTACAGATTTTTGGAAAATAAAAAAATTTCAGCCCGGGTTCTTGTCCGACAAAATCTATTGCAGGGAAGGCTGAACGACATGGCCCGGCTGCTCCGTGTACAAAGGCAGGGTGACTTTAAAGGTGGCGCCTTCGCCGGGCGCGCTTTCCACGGATAGCCTCCCCTGATGCTGGCTTACGATGGTGTGGGTGATGAAAAGCCCCAGCCCGCTGCCCTGAGGCTTCCCCTTATCGCTATCGCTGATCTGAGTGAATTTCTCGAAAATCAGTTCCTGATCGCGGGGAGAGATACCGGGGCCATTGTCCTGCACTTCGATATAGCCTCCCTTTGCCCCCTGATAGCAGCGCAGGTGCACTTGCCCCTGTTCGTCATCGGCAAACTTGATGGCATTGGACAGCAGATTGACGACTACCTGCGTAAGACGGTCAAAGTTGCCATATACGGGCACAGGCGCATCTTTAATGATAAGCTCCGGCACAATGCCTTTGTCCCGCATTAGTTGCCGTAAGCCATTGAAAGCCTGCCGGGCCACTTCGGCCAGGTCAAGCGGTTCAAGCTTCAGGTCTTCCGGCTGTGACTGTATTTTCTCCAGGTCGAGTACCTGATTGATCAGCCGGGTGAGGCGCGCGCTCTCCGTAACCACGATAGAGAGAAACTCTGCCCGCTGTTCTTCGGGCATATTTCGGTTGTCCAGCATAATCTTGGACAGCGCTTTGATGGACGTAATGGGCGTGCGCAGCTCGTGGGTCACGGTGGTGATGAAGTCGGCTTTGAGCCGGTCCAGTTCCTTGAGCTGCTCGTTAGCTTGTTTGAGCTGCAGGGTGGTGCGTTCGAGCTCGGCTGATTTTTTCTCCAGCGCCTTGCTGTACTCTACAATTTCCTTGGTTTGTTCCAGCACCTTGAACATTTCCTCCAGACTGATGGGGTCTTCTTTGGCAATGGAACCTATGATGATTTTGGCCGAAGCGGCGCCAATAGCACCAGCCAGATGGGTTTCTGCATAGTTAATCAGGTTGGCCTCTGCGGTTTGCTGCCGGGACAAATCTACGCGGTTTCGGTTTTCATAAGCAGTCAGTAAGGATTGGGACCGCGCTACGCCCAGGAAGCGGTTCATCAGAATGCGGATATCCCGGACTCTGGCCCGCCGCCGCATAACTTCGTACTCGCTACCACCGGAGCGGTATTTGTAAATGTCTACAAAAAGATCAGCCTGAGAAATCTCCAGCGGGCTCTGTTGGGTATTTAAAGATACAATAATGTAAGCAAAGGTATTCAGCGCCAGGCTCCAAAACGCAGCATTGGCTACCGGGCTGTAGCCGCTCAGCCCAAAGAGGGAATAAGGTTGGAGCAGCCCCCAGCCGAAGAGCCCTTCCGCCATGACCCGGTCGTTGACCAGCCCCGTTTCCACAAGGGTGGGAAAAGGGAGGCAAAACGCCCAGATGAGAAACCCGATGCTAAGCCCCCAGATGGCCCCCTTCTTGGTGGCGCGCTTCCAGTAAATACCGCCCAGGACTGCCGGCACAAACTGCGCGATGGCCGTGAAGGAAATCAGCCCCACCGATACAAGGCTGTACTGTTCGCCCACGGCTTTGAAATAGGCATAAGCCAGCAGCAAAACGAGGATGATGCATATTCGCCGAATGCCCAAAAGACTGCTGCTGATGCTGTACGGATTGTCCTGCCGGAAGTCCTGATTTCTGACAATGCCCGGCAAGACCAGGTTGTTGACGATCATGATGCTGAGCGCAATGACCGCGACGATCACCATGCTTGTGGCCGCCGAAAAGCCCCCAAGGGCCACCAACAAGGCCAGCGTTTCGTATCCTGCTGCCAGTGGGATGCTCAATACATAACTGTCTGGCTCCACTCCGCCTTCCGGAAACATCATCAGCCCCGCTACTGCGATAGGCAGCACGAATATGTTGATCAGCAACAGATACAGTGGGAACATCCAGGATGCCCGGGACACATGCGCTGCATTGGTATTCTCTACCACCGCTACATGAAACTGCCGCGGCAGCAACATGACGGCCGACATGGACAGAAAAAGCAGCCAAAACCACTCCCAGCCATTCAGCCCGGCCGATTCGAGGGTGAACAGCGCCCGGATGGAAGGCACTGCCGCCCCTTTATTGAAGATATCTCCAAACCCATCATATAGCCCAAAGGTGACAAAGAGTCCAATCGCCAGGAAAGCCACCAGTTTGAGCAGGGACTCAAACGCAATCGCGGCTACCAGTCCGCCGTGGCGCTCATTGGGATCGAGGTTACGGGTGCCGAAAAGAATGGTGAAAGCTGCCAGGGCTATGGTGATGTATAGTGCCGTGTCCAGGTAAAAAGGAACGTCCGCATGAGAAGTCGCCACCTGACCAACCAGCAGGTCAAAGCTGTTTGAAATGGCTTTGAGCTGAATAGAGATATAAGGTATAATACCCAGCACAGCGACCAAAGTGGCAATCACCCCCAAAAAGGTGCTCTTGCCATAGCGCGAAGAGATGAAGTCAGCAATGGAGGTAATACGTTGCGACTTGCTGATGAGAATAATCTTTTTGAGCAGCAGCCACCAAACCGGTGCCAGCAGTGCCGGTCCGAGGTAAGTCGGCAAAAAGCCCAGCCCGGTCGTTGCCGCCCGGCCTACACTTCCATAGAATGTCCAGGCCGTGCAGTACACCGCCATCGACAAGGCATAGATGGCCGAGTTCTTCACGATGCTCTTGCCGGCTGCCTCCCGCTTGTCTGCTATCCAGGCGATGAAAAACAGCAGCGCCACATAACCAATCGATATGCTGATGATGAGGATAGGCTGCACGGTCAGTCCTTTTTAGCTTTTACCGGGCGCGCCACCCAGGCCGTTAATGCGATGATACTGCCCCAGACGACAAAGAAATACCAGTACAGCTTTGGCAGCCCCAGGAATAGCCCTTCCCTGCTAAACAGGCTGACCAACGGGAAATTAAACAGCATCACTCCTAATAAGAAGATGCTGATGAGTTTCAGGCTGCGGTCATTGGTGGTCATATCTGGTGGTTTGGGGGTAAGATAGGGAATTTTGGGTTTTTGAGTGGTTGGTCTTGGGCGGCGATCACGCCATCGCAGCCGGAGCGTGCACTCAGGTCGCGACTCCAAAGTCGCCACCTGATGGGGTAAATTAATAGGGGGGAAAAGATTATTTTCTGAAAAGGGTCGATTCCTAAAATAAGTTGACAGATCACCGGGTAAAATCCTGAAAATGGTTGTCCCTTACTTTTACACCTGTAATGAGTTGACATCGTGATAAACAAGTGGTATCTTAGAAAGTCAAAAAAACATCCCAAATGGAACCCGCCTCTCCAAAAAACAACTACCACTACAACAAAAGGCTCCAGCCCTTCGCTAACCGGCTGCGTAAAAACGCGACCAAAGGCGAAGCCTGCCTCTGGAAGTATGTCCTCCGCGCCGGAAATATGAAAGGGTACACTTTCCGTCGGCAGCGCCCCATATTAAACTACATCGCGGATTTTGCATGCTTTGATTTATGTCTTGTCATAGAGGTAGACGGTATTTCTCACGAGACGGAAGAAGCTGCTGAACGGGATCGGCAAAAAGACCGTGACCTTGAGGCAGTGGGTTTTACCGTGCTCCGTTTCTCCAACTGGGAGGTGCTGAACCGGATAGATGATGTTTCGGAGATTATTTTGAAATGGGTGGAGGAGAATGCGGTAGTTCCACCCCCCCAGCCCCCGCCGGCTGGGGAGACGTGTTGCCCATGGTGGTGGAAATGGAGCGTAAAGGGGAGACCTTGCTCTTGGTCATTAAGGCTGGGAAGCGTTGCTCTGTGCGGTATGTATGAAGCGTGAAACGGCTGCATTTTGCTTCAACGCCCTCACCTCCAGCGCAACGCCTTGTCCCCCTCTAGAGGGAGCTAGGGTGAGGAACCAGTGTCAAAATCTCGTCCAATTCCTAGAAAAAGGTTGTCAAAATTGTAATTGTAAGAAGTCCAGCCCCCGCCTGCGGGGGAGACGCGCTGCCCTTGATGCTGTAGGTGGAGTGTGAAGTTAACAATTTGCCTTTGGCCATTAGGGCAGGTAGGCGTTGTTCAATGCGGTACGTAGGAAGCATGAAACACCTGCGTCTCACCCCAACAACGAACCTCTCCCCACCGCACCCGTTCCAAAGTTGCAACATTAGTAAACGCAACTGAAAACCCACTGATCATGCATGCCGCCCGGCCCCTGCACTTTTTGATAACTTTATTGCTTGCGGGCATGTTCGCCCTGCCGGCCTGTGCCCCCAGGACGGGGACCACCACACTACCCGCAGAAGTGCCCGATGCCTTTTCCCAAACGGGCGAAATGGAGCTGCCAGGAAAATGGTGGACGGCACTGGGCGATACGGTCCTGAACCGGGTGATGGATACGGCTCTGACCGAAAACTTCAATCTGGTGGTAGGCTGGGAGCGGCTGCAGGCGGCCCGGGCAGTGGTGGACCGGGAGTCGGCAGCGTTGTGGCCAGACCTGAGGGCTAATATGCAGGCTGGAGCAAGCTTTCCGCAACCCGACTTTGTGGGTGGTGAGAATGTACGGCTGAACCTGCAATCGCAGTATGAGGTAGACCTCTGGGGACGGATTCATGCCCTGGTGGATGCGGAGCGTTTCCGGCGGGAAGCGACCCTGGCCGATTATCAGGCGGGGGCGATGACTCTTTCAGCAGAGGTGGCGCGTACCTGGTTTCAACTGGCAGAGGCCCGAGGGCAGCAGGCTATCCTACAGGCGCAGGTGGAGACCAATGAACAGATTCTACGCCTCATCCGGCAGCGGCTAGGTATCGGGCAGGTGCGGGGTGTGGATGTGCTTAGGCAGGAACAATTGCTCTCAGCCACCCAAGAGCAACTTGCATATGTGCGGGCGGATCTACAGACCCTTAGAAACCGGTTGTCTGTATTGTTGGGGCAGGCGCCTGGAACGCCTCTACCGGCTTTGCCTGACACGATATTCGATCCGCCCAATCTTCCAGAAACCGGATTGCCGCTGGAGCTGGTCCGTCGCCGGCCGGATTTGCAGCGGGCCTTCCTTCAGGTCAAGGCAGCGGACCGGGAACTGGCAGCGGCAATCAGTAACCAATACCCAAGGCTTTCCCTGAGTGCCTCCACCAGCTTACGGTCGAATAACCTGCGTGATGTTTTTGAAAACTGGGCCTACTCCCTGGGTGCTAATCTTGCAGCGCCTCTGCTGAATGCCGGGCGGCTGCGGGCGGAGGTGGACCGGAGCCGTGCCGTGCGCGATCAAAGGTTATATGAATATGGTCAGGCTACCCTCCTGGCTTTCCGGGAAGTGGAGGACGCTCTGGCGAGAGAGTTTCACCAAAAACAGGCTATCGGGTCCATTGAAGACCAAATCCGCCTGGCCGAACAATCCTACGAACAACTCCGGCTGCAGTATTTCAACGGCACAAGTACTTACCTGGATGTGCTGACTGCCCTGGACCAACTACAGCAATTGCAACGCAACCTCCTTTCCGCCCGCTACCTCCTGCTGGAATTCAGGATCAGCCTCTACCGGGCATTGGCAGGCCCCATCGATACCCCCAAAGCCTCCACACAGTAAATTAAAGAACATGAACTGGAAGCGCACCTTACTGATTTGTATCCTCATCCTGGCCGTAGCTGGCGGGGTCGTCTTTTGGATTTTCAATACCGAGCCCGAAGCACAGCGGCAGGGTGCAACTAAGAAAACGGCTATGCTGGTGGAGGCAGAATCGGTCCAAATGGGCACCTATCAGCCGACTATTGTGGCGACAGGCACCGTGCAGCCCGCCCGGCAAGTACAGTTAAGTCCAAGGGTAACGGGGCAGGTGGTCCGAATAACGCCGAGCTTTGTCCCCGGAGGATTTGTTCAAAAAGGCACCCTACTGTTACAGCTGGATCCCGCTGATTTTAAGAATACCCTACAGCTCCGCGAAAGCGAGCTGGCACAGGTACAAGCCGACCTGGAAATGGAACAGGGGCAACAGCAGGTCGCCCGGCAGGACTACACCTTATTGGGCGACACCTTGTCCGTGGAACGGGAAGCGCTCGTACTCCGACAGCCGCAACTCAATGCAGTTAAAGCCCGGCTGAAAGCGGCAGAAGCTTCAGTGGATCAAGCCCGGCTCAATCTGGAACGAACCGCTATCCGCGCACCCTTCGATGCCCAGTTGCTGGGCCGAAACGCAAATGTAGGCGCACAGGTCGGCCCCGGCGATAG
This sequence comes from Phaeodactylibacter sp., assembly GCF_022763345.1. Classification (GTDB taxonomy): domain Bacteria; phylum Bacteroidota; class Bacteroidia; order Chitinophagales; family Saprospiraceae; genus Phaeodactylibacter. The sequence goes on along the minus strand of NZ_JALEGS010000062.1, from coordinate 37,128 downwards.
CCTTGGACAACTCATTGGCACAGACAAGTACTGGGTAACGGTAGCCATACCCACGGCACAACTGCAATGGCTCGATTTTCCCAAAACGGCTCAACAGCAGGGCGCACCGGTAAAACTGACGAGCCCGAATGCCTGGAAGGAAGGCACTTACCGCACCGGCTACTTATTCAAACTACTGGGTACCCTGGAGGGAAATACACGCATGGCAAGAGCCATTGTCGAAGTCCCTGACCCACTGGCGCTAAAAGCTGAAAATTCCGGCAAGCCCCGACTAATGATCGGCGCATTTCTGGAAGCACACCTGGAAGGAGAAACGATGGACAGTGTAGTCCGCCTCAACCGCGATATGCTCCGGGAGGATGAGACCGTTTGGGTGATGCAAAAGGACAGCCTTGATATCCGCAAGGTGGAGGTGGTGCTCAAAGATGCGGAATATGCCTACATCCGATCCGGCTTGAATGCTGGCGATCAAGTGGTACAGACCAATCTGTCCACTGTTGTGGAAGGTGCCGCCCTGCGCCTGCCCGAGACATCTGCCGCCGATTCTTCGATTACGTCCACAGATTCCCGCACCACAAAAGATGTACAGTAAATGAGCCAGTCTGACCACAAGAGAGGGGGCATTGCCTACATGGCCCGCAACTCCATAGCCGCAAATTTATTGATGATCCTGCTGATTGGTGGGGGCGTATGGTCTATGTACAGCATCCAAAAGGAGGTTTTTCCACAATTTCAGCTGGATATAGTGGAGGTGAGCGTAGTCTACCCGGGCGCTGCTCCGGCAGAAGTGGAGCAGGGGATACTGCTGCCGGTGGAAGAGGCCGTGCGCGGCGTGCAGGGTATTAAGGAAATCACTTCCACCGCCGAGGAGGGGTCGGGTCGGGTCTCTATCGAACTGGTGGCGGGAACTGACCGGATGAAAGCTTTTCAGGATATTGATCAGGCCGTCAACCGTATCCGTACTTTCCCGGATGATATTGAGGAACCGGAAGTCCGCTTGCAGGCCCGGCAGCGGGAGGTTATTGAAATTGGCCTCTACGGCGATGCGGACATCTGGACCCTTCGTAAACTGGCGGAGCAACTCCGCGACCGGCTGCTCAGTACGCCGGGCATTACGCAGGTAGAGATTGGCAATGTGCCCGAATACGTCACCCATATTGAAATACCCCGCTATCAGCTTCGTCAGTACAACCTGACCCTGGGGCAGGTTGCTGACCTGATCGCTCAATCCAGCCAGGATGTGCCCGCCGGGGCAGTGGAAACCAAACGGGGCGAAATTTTGCTGCGGATGAAGGAGCGCAAGCAATTTGCTGAGGAATTCGCCCAGATCGAGATCGTCACCGGGGAAAATGGTGCACGGGTTGCCCTGGGTGATATTGCCCGCATTGACGATGGCTTTGAGGAGACCGGATTCCACGCTCAATTCAATCAGCAACCCTCGGTAGAGCTGCAAATCTTCCGGGTGGGCGATCAGTCGCCACTGGACATTGCCAATTCAGTACAAGGCGTACTGCTTGATTTTGAAACCTTTTTGCCGGAAGGCATCACCTATCGCATCGACAGCAACACCGCCGAAGACTACCAGCAGCGCCTTTCCCTGCTCACGGAGAATGGTGTGCTGGCTATTGTCATCGTGCTGGTCATTCTGGGGCTTTTCCTGGAGTACCGCCTCGCCTTTTGGGTAATGATGGGTATGGCGATTTCTTTTATCGGGGGCATTCTTTTCCTGCCGCTTTTTGGCATCAGCATCAATATGGTTTCCATGTTCGGCTTCCTGGTAGTCCTGGGTATTGTCGTGGACGATGCCGTGGTGGTCGGTGAAAATATCTACGAGTACCGGCAGCAGGGCTATTCCTACATGGATGCCGCCATAGCAGGAGCTAAAGAAATGGCCCGTCCGGTGACCTTTAGCATTCTTACGAATATTATCGCCTTTGTGCCCCTGCTGTTCATACCCGGCACCACCGGTAAGTTTTGGTGGCCTCTGCCCGCCGTAGTGATTATCGTGCTGGCCATTTCGCTGATTGAGGCGCTGTTCATTTTGCCGGCCCACTTGGCGCACAGCTCGAAGGGCAACCGGTTCAAAATCGGGCAGTACCTCGAGCGGGGGCAGCAGCGGATAGCCCAAGCTTTTACCCGCTTTATTGACCAACGGTACCGGCCCTTGCTGAAACTATGCCTGAAGCATCGGTACATCACACTAACTACCGCCGTAGCGCTCCTTGGGATGGTCTGCGCCTATGCCTACAGTGACCACATGGGCGTCATCATGATGCCGGAAGTCGCAGCTGATGAAATCGAAGCGGGCGTTTCTCTTCCGGTAGGTACGACCATCGATCAGGCCGGAAGGGTCGCGGAGGAAATTACAGCCTCCACGCAGCGGATGTTTGACACCCATGATCTGTACGAAGTAGCAGAAGGGGTGAAGACCAACGTACGCGGACAGAACTTCATTGATGTGGAAATTGTCATGAAGCCTCCCACCGAACGCGATATGACCGCCCAGGAAGTCATAGAAATCTGGCGGGACGAAATCGGAGAAATCGAAGGAGTGGACCAGATCACCTTTGAGGCAGAGCGTGGCCCCGGTGGCTGGCAGCAGGACATTAGCGTAGACCTGAGCCATGAGGACGTGGCCGTGCTGGAACAGGCTAGCCAGGATTTTCTCAACCGGATGGAGTCCTTCACCGCCACCCGCGATGTGAACGACAATTACAATAAAGGCAAGCAGCAGCTGGACTTTAAGCTGCTGCCGGAAGGGCGCAACCTTGGGCTAACCTCCAATGAAGTGGGGCGGCAGGTCAGGAATGCGTTTTTTGGGGCACTGGCGCTGCGGCAGCTCCGGGGCACGAATGAAATTGAAGTCCGGGTCAAACTGCCGGAAGCCGAGCGGAAGGATATGTATAACCTGGAAGATTTTCTGGTGCGGAGCCCGGCCGGAATGGAAGTCCCGCTCATGGATGTGGCCCGGGTGGAAGAGACGGAAGCATTTACCTCCATCAACCGGAGAGATGCCCGCCGTATTGTAACGGTAGGTATGGACGTGGAGCCTTCCAATGCCGTGACCCGCGTGCTGGAGTCTATTCAGGAGGAAGTACTGCCCCAATTGCGGGCCGATTATCCGGGGATTACCTGGAGTTTTCAGGGCAGTCAGGCCGACATGCGAGAGTCCACGCAGGCCCTGTGGGGCGGTTTCGCCTTAGCGATGATGGTGATTTATGCTTTGCTAGCCGTTGCCTTTCGGAGTTACACACAGCCGTTAATTGTACTGGGGGCCATTCCGTTTGGAATTGTGGGCGCGGTGTTAGGGCATATTTTATTGGGTTACGACCTTTCCCTCATCAGCCTGATGGGCGTGATCGCCCTGTCCGGCGTGGTAGTCAATGATGCGCTGATTATGATCGACTATGCGAATAAGAAACGTCAGGATCAAGCTGCTTTCTCTGCCATTTTAGATGCCGGAGTGCGCCGTTTCCGGCCTATTTTGCTGACGACGCTCACAACCTTTGGCGGGTTAACGCCGATCATCCTGGAGACCTCCCGTCAGGCCACCTATCTTATTCCAATGGCCATTTCTTTGGGCTTCGGCATTGTCTTTGCGACCTCCATTATTCTGGTGATTGTCCCCTGCCTTTACCTGGCATTAGAAGATATTGGAGGCAGCCGGGCTTAAGCTGCCTTTGCCTTTTCCGCTTCTTCGCCAGGCCATAAGCCAAAGAAGGAAGGGTTAAGAATTTTGGACTTGACCAGAGCCCAAAGAAAAAGCAGCCCGAATGCACCCAGCGCAACAGAAATGATGAAGTGCCCATTGAGCTGAGGCTCCAGCAGGATACGCAGGAAAAGGGTGCCGATGATGTAGATGGAAGCGATAATGTCTGATGCCTTGCGGCCAAGTTGAAGTTTCATGGTAAGAATTTGGCAGGTATGAAAAGTGGGCAGCCACCCGGAGACAGCTGCCCTTGAATGGTTTGACTTTTTCTAGTGTACGTGCGCTTCGCCTGCACCACTTGGGAGACGGATATCCTCAACGATATCCTGAACCTCTTGTGGTGGCGGAGAGGTCATCCGGGACACAGCAAAGGAAACGATGAAGTTGACGAACATCGCTACTGTGCCAAAGCCTTCCGGAGAGATGCCGAACCACCATTGCTCAGGCGTGCCGCCCCCGAAGCCGTCGAACTTGAATTTGATCATGTAAAAGAGCATCAGCGTGATACCGACAATCATGCCTGATACGGCACCCTGCCGGTTCATCCGCTTATCGAAGATACCCAGGATGATAGCAGGGAAGAAGGATGCCGCTGCCAGCCCGAAAGCCAGGGCCACAACCGCAGCTACAAACCCGGGTGGGTTGATGCCAAAGTAACCGGCCACGATCACCGCAAATACTGCACCGATACGAGCGGAGAGCAGCTCACCCTTTTCGGAAATATCCGGCTTGATCTGCATCTTAATCAGGTCACGGGCGATAGAGGTAGAGATCACGAGTAGCAAGCCCGCCGCAGTAGACAGGGCGGCCGCGAGACCACCGGCAGCCACCAGGGCAATAACCCATGCTGGTAATTCGGCAATTTCCGGATTGGCCAGTACCATGATATCGCGGTCAATCGTCAGTTCATTGGCAGCAGCATCAGCTACGTATTGAATAGTACCGTCATTGTTTTTGTCGTCAAAGGCAATCAGTCCGGTCTGTTCCCACTTGCTGAACCACTCTGGCATATCAGCGTAAGGCTGATTGCTCACGGTCTCGATGAGGTTGGTGCGGGCAAAGGCTGCTATAGCCGGTGCAGTGGTGTAGAGAATGGCGATGAAAATCAGCGCGTAACCCGCTGAAACACGCGCACCTTTTACGTCAGGTACGGTAAAGAACCGGACGATCACGTGCGGCAGACCAGCCGTACCAACCATCAGTGCAAAGGTAATGGCGAATACGTCGATCATGCTCTTGGTACCGCTTGTGTATTCTGTAAAGCCCAGTTCCCGGTGTAATTGGTCCAGCTTGTCGAGTAGCGCCATGTTGGAGCCATCAGCCATAGTACCGATGAAACCAAGCTGTGGGATTGGGTTGCCGGTCATGTTCATGGAAATAAAGATAGCCGGTACCATAAAGGCGAAAATCAGCACACAATACTGTGCTACCTGTGTATAGGTAATACCCTTCATGCCACCGAGAACCGCGTAGAAGAAAACGATTGCCATACCGATATATACGCCGGTATTGATATCTACCTCAAGGAAGCGGGAAAAAACCAGCCCTACACCGCGCATTTGTCCGGCTACATACGTAAAGGACACGATGATGGCACAAACAACGGCCACGGTACGGGCTACGTTGGAGTAATAACGGTCCCCGATAAAGTCCGGGACCGTAAACTTCCCGAATTTCCTTAAGTAGGGGGCTAAGGTTAATGCCAGGAGGACGTAGCCGCCCGTCCAGCCCATCAGGAAAACACCGCCATCGTAACCCATAAAGGAAATCAGGCCCGCCATGGAGATGAAAGAAGCTGCCGACATCCAGTCAGCCGCAGTTGCCATACCGTTGGCAATCGGGGGGACACCGCCGCCGGCTACGTAAAATTCTGAGGTAGAACCGGCCCGCGCCCAAATGGCGATGCCGATATACAGGGCAAAGGTCAGCCCCACTATGATGAAAGTCCAGGTTTGAACACTCATGTTATTTCGGTTTAATTTTTAGCTAATTTGATAATAGAACAGGGCGGTTGGCCACTAGCTGTCGTACCCGTACTTTTTATCGAGCTTGTTCATCAAGGCGATATAAACGTAAATGAGAATGACAAAAACGTAGATGGAGCCCTGCTGAGCGAACCAGAAGCCGAGCTTTGCACCGCCAATTTTGACCGTGTTCAGGGGCTCTACCAGGAAAATCCCAAACACATAAGAAACAAGGAACCATACGGCAAGCAGAATGCCCAGGTAAACCAGGTTCTCTTTCCAGTACTTTTGAGCTTTGTTGTCGTTGGACATAAGCCTGAGTTTTAAGATGATTGAATATAGTTATCTAAATGTTTTGTTGCGTTTCGGCAAAAAAATAGTCTATAAGAAAATGTGTGCCTGCATACGGATTTGGCGCACATCCTGAATATTGCCATTGGCATCAAGACCGCCCTCGCGGACATCATTACTGATCGTATGGTACTCCAGGGTCAGCTTGGCGCTGTGCCCGTTGAGGAAATAGTTAAGGCCAATATCCAGCGCTGAGGTGTTTTCATCGAAGCCTCCGTAGTTGCCAGTTTGTGCAGCAATGTAAGGCATGAACCTTGAATTGGGGAGTTTATACCCTACATGCCCGTATAGCACACTTCCCGTTCCTGCCCAGCGGGCCACGTAGTTGTCGCCATAGTCGAAGCTCATGAAAGAAGCGTAGGCATTGAGGCAGTCCCCATCTGTGATCGGCATATCCAGAAACGCATCAACCGCGAAGTGGGTCACATTCTCGTGTTCGCCGGTAGCTTCATTGAACATGCCATTGGGGTGGGCGAAGAAGCCAGTGCCCAGTGCGAAGATCTTCTTGGTGCCCAGGTAGCTGCCAACGGCATAAGGCAGTTTTACGGATTCGCTATCCATGAAGTTGTACCGGAAGTAACCTTCGATAATGTTATTTCCGGTTGGGTTGCCGTCCCTATCAGGAGTGGAAACACCGGTATAGGCCACGCTGCTGCTGTTGCTGCCATAGCTTACGCCATTTCCGAGCGGTAAGCCGGCATTAGCATTTCGTCCCGGATTGTTCAGTGCGATCCGGTAGTCAAACTTCCCAATAACCCCCTTGGCATAGAGGCCTAAGTGCCGCGCAAATTGGTCCGTAACCCCAAGCGAGTGCCAGTGCACAAACGGGCGGGGGTTGTCCAGCGTCATAAAGTTGAGCGTACTCTGATTGGACAGGCGGGTAAGACCTTTCCAGTAGTGGAGGCCGCCTCCGATGAAGAAGGAGTTGTCATTGCTGACTTTGAATTCTGTCCAGGCATCATGCAGGAAAAGCTGTGGGGCATCCCCGTTATTGCCCAAAGAGGTCATATTGCCCGGTGTCAGGTTGTTGAGCCCGAAGTGGGTCAGGATCAAAAAGCGGGGAGAAACCTGCGCAAAGGCCAGAAAACGGGAGCGGCGGGCCAGGTGGGTCAGCTGCAGGTTGGCATCTTCTACTGCCAGATTATTGGTAACGGTCCAGTGCTGATGCCAGACGATAAACCGGATATATTTGTTGCCACTTTCATCAAGCCTAAGCGTAAGTGGCTTGTAGGAATGATCGATGTCATCCTCAATAATCTGTGCCTGCATACTTACTGCCAACAGCAGCAAGGCAAGGGTCAGGAATTTGGTAAAAAGTTTCATACTAACTGGTATTTGATTTGTTGATGAGCGTAGTTTACTTTGGCTAAAGTATATAGATATGTATATGTGTGCAAGTTTTCTTGTGCTTTTTTTCTGCATTTCTCAAAATCTTATTGCAAATGCTGTGGGGTTGACCAAAAAAATATGCGGAAAAATGAAGGGCAGCTTGTTGGTTCTATGGCAAGTGGAGGTGGCTGAACTATAGGCAGGAAGAAAAGTTGAGGGGGGGACTACCGATTGTCTACAGGCTTAAATGACTTTTTTCAGTGTCTTGATGATCTCATAGAATTCTGCCCGGGTCAGGGAATAGAGGGAGTTTTTGCCGTCGCGCTCGGCATTCACGACGTCCTTTCCTTTAAGGATGCGAAGATGGTGGGAGGCAATGGCCTGCTCAATATTCAGGTGTTGGTAGATATCCGTTACGGTCATTTGCCCGTTGTTGTACAGCAAGTCAATGATCGCAATGCGTATAGGGTGGGCAATTGCACGCAATGTCTCGGTCGAGTCCTCCAAAAAATTGACGTTGAAATGAGTTTTCATGGCTGTATATACTTGGGTGGCAGGCTCAGGAAGCTTGCAAACAAAACTCCAAAATAGGGTTACCGGCTGATATAAACAAATATATACATCTAATTGCGTTAATATTTGGTGCCGTTGCTAAAAAGCAGGATATTCCGTTGTCCAAACCTGAATGCCATGGAAAACATCATTCCGCGCCGCATCTATGATTTTTTGAAAGCCTATCCACCCTTTAGTTTACTGCCCGATGATTTGCTGCTGAAGGTCTCACAGCGGGTGCTGGTACAGTACTATCAGCCCCGGCAGGAAATTTTTCATCAGGGTGATCAGCCAGGAACGCATATTTTTATCGTCCGGGAAGGCGCTGTCCAATTGTACCGGGAAACGGAGTCAGAGGCGTTTCTAGTTGAACAGTGCGATGAGGGTGACGTTTTTGGCATCCGCCCCATGCTGGCTGAAGAAACCTATGCCCTTACCGCCCGTGCTGCTGAGGAAACTTTGCTCTACGCCATTAATATTGAGGGCTTCCGCGAAGTGATGGAAGCTCACCCTCAGGTGGCATTTTATCTGGCAAGCAATTACGCAGCTGGTGTGGGGCAAAAGTACAAAACGGCAAACCCCTCTCAGCTTTTTCTGGACCGCTCTGACCGTACCACAGACAATTTTGCGCTTATGGAGGTGCAATCTCTGGAGCGGAGTAAGCTTCCGGTTACCTGCCCGCCGGAGACCACTATTCAGGAAGCGGCGCTCATTATGTCGGCGGAGGAAGTAGGGTCGATCATTGTGGTCAATCCCTCGGGCCATCCGGTAGGCATTATGACTGACAAAGACCTGAGGCATAAAGTGGCAACCGGTAAAATGGAGCTGACCGCGCCCATCTCTGATATCATGTCGAGCCCGGTCATTACGATGCCCCCTACCGTTACTGTGGCGGATGTGCAAATGGAAATGGTCAAAAACCGGATCAACCACATTTGCCTGACAGAAGACGGGACGACCGATAGCCGGGTAGTCGGTGTGCTCTCAGAGCATGACTTGATGGTGATGCAGGGCAACAACCCCGCTATTCTTATTCGGGAAATCCGGCGCTGCAAGGCTGTGGAAGCCCTCCGGGATATCCGTGATCGTGCTGAGCAATTGCTCAAAAAATACATTTTTCAGGAAGTGTCCATCGCATTCATCTCAACGGTGATGACCGAGATCAACGACGAGATCATTGTCCGTTGCATTGAACTGGCAGAGGCAGATCTGGCATCAGAAGGACAGCAGCGCCCTGGTGCAAAGTATTGCTGGCTGGCGCTGGGCAGCGAGGGCAGGGGAGAGCAGCTACTCCGGACCGATCAGGACAATGCGCTGGTCTTTGAGGACGTGCCGGAGGATGCCTATGAGCAAACCAAGGCTTATTATCTGGATTTTGCCGGCCGGGTTACCCGCCTGCTCAATGAGGTGGGCTTCGAATATTGCCCGGCAGATATGATGGCGAGCAATCCTTCCTGGTGCCTGTCGTTGAGCGAGTGGAAGCAGCAGTTCTCCACATGGATTCACAAGCCGGAGCCTAAAGCCGTGATGTTCTGTACGATTTTCTTCGACTTCCGCCCCATACACGGTGACCGTTCCTTATCCTCAGCTCTGACAACACACATCTTCGAGGCACTTGACGATCAGGAGATTTTCCTCGTTTACCTGGGTAAGAATGCGTTGCAAAACCCACCGCCCCTGACGTTCTTTCGGAACTTTGTGGTAGAGAGCAGCGGTGCTCATAAAGATGAGTTCGACATCAAAGCCCGGGCCATGATGCCCCTGGCAGATGCCGCCCGTCTATTGGTCCTGCACGCACGGGTTGGCATGATCAACAATACCTTTCGACGGTTTGAGCGACTGGCAGAGCTGGAGCCCAAAAACAGAGAACTTTACGAGCAGGCTGCCGATGCCTATGAAATTCTGATGCGCTACCGGGCGCTTCAGGGGCTGAAAAAGCAAAACTCCGGCCGTTACTTCAACCCTTCCGACCTGACCAAAATGGAGCGGATTAACCTGCGCAATTGTTTTCGCCCCATTAAAGAGCTGCAATCTTTGCTAAATACCCGGTTCCGGCTGGCTCTACTTAGCTGACCGCCCTATTTCCTAACCAATACACCCTGTGCTGCATGTTCAAATGGTTCAAAAAAAAGCCGCCCCCTGACCCGAATGCGCCTGCCTTCTGGAGGGCTTACCTGGAAGACCTGGCCGCTGCCCCCTATTACAAAAAGACCCCAATCGAAGAGATTGGCTTTGTAGTTTTTGATACCGAAACCACGGGTCTGGATGTACAAGAAGACCAAATCCTTTCCATAGGTGCCGTACGGGTGAAAAACTGGCAGCTTAGTGTAGAGGACCGCCTGGAGTGTTACATTCATCAGGAATACCATCCGGATGGGAAAACCGTCGCCGTACATGGTATATTACCAGGAGAAAAACTTCACAGTATTGCGGAGTCAGAAGGCGTACGCCGTTTTCTGGCCTTTGTTGGGGGCGATGTGCTGGTTGCTCATCACGCTGCCTTTGATGTTGCGATGCTCAACGCGGCCATTCGGTCAGCAGGTGGCGGGAAGTTGCAGAATATCGTCCTGGATACAGGGGTGCTGGCCCGTAGGGTGGCCCGGAACCCTCAGATGGCCCGTCCCGGTGCATTTGGGCTTGACCACCTGTGTGATATCTACCGGATTCCCCAAAGTGACCGGCATACAGCCCCGGGAGACGCTTTTATAACGGCGCTATTGCTGCTCAAGCTGTTGCACCGGCTCCAAAAGCGGGGTGTGGAGACGCTGGGAGCATTACGGTCAGCGCCAAGAACAGGGCTGTAGGGGGGCAGTCGTAAGCAGAGGGTTGCATTATCCGTCCATTCTCCACACCTAAAAGATAGTATCGCACTAAAATTTTGTAATTTCGCCCGCACAGACAGAAGTGGGCCGGAGCGCTCATCCTGCTGCATAAAAGAACCAATTTCTAATAAACAAGATAGAAAATGAGAACGCTTTTGATGATGTTGCTGTCGTTCAGCCTATTGGCTTGTGGTAGTGATGCTGCTCAGGAAGGAACAGAAGGGGACGTAGGTCAGGCTCCTGCCGCTCCGGCGGAGACAGAAGCTTCGCCTATCGAAGACGCCAGCCTGGTGTCACCGGATTACAAGCCTGCTTTTCCTCAGGTGGAGGTAAAGAAGTGGTTTCTGACGGAGTATGTTTACGATGGGCGAAGTGTTAAAATGGGAAAAGAGGACCTCCCTATGATTACCATCGCTAATGGTAAAATCTCCGGGCACAGTGGCTGCAATAAGTTCAGTTCCACTATCACGCTTCAGGAGGACGGTACCCTAAACATTGGTGAGATCGCTTCCACGAAAATGCTTTGCCAGGGTAAAATGACTCAGGAATCCCGCTTTTTCGATTTACTGAAGTCCGCAAATGCCTATAGCGTGAATAAAGTCTTTCTGGAAATCTCAGGCGGGCAGGGGCAACTGTCCTTCCGGGCAGAATACAAACCTCAGCCCGATAACGCGGAGTAAGCCAAAAGTCACATCTGTCAAAGTGCGTAGTCTCGCGGGCTTTGACGCATCGTTAAAATCATGAAGGGGGAGCCTCCAGTCCGGGCACCCCCTATTTTTTAATCCATGTCCAGGTGGAGAATCAGCAATGGTGTCTCTGCGGATAACACCATCTTTTTGGTCTGACTGCTGTGGAGAATGTTTTCCCAAAAGCCCCGGTGGCGGGTTGCCATGACAATGACCTGTGCACCGTGAGCAGCAGCATAAGCGCTTAGCCCCTCAACAACAGAGTCGTCTTTGACTTCTGCCATTTCGAAAGCAAAAGGCGGATCGCCCTGCTCGAATAGCTCTTCAAACAATTTCCCCTGCTCTTGCTCAAACGGGATGTCCTTCTTGCGCTGTACGTGCACAAAGTGGACGTGAGCATTGAAAAGCCGGTTGAAAGCAATGAGTTTTTTGACTACCGTCTCATGGTGGGCATCGTAATGACTGGCGTACACCATATGTTTGATCGGGGCATAGCGCACGTCTTTTGGGATGAGGAGCACCGGGCACTCGGCTCTTTGCGACACGCTGGAGGAGACACTGCCAAACACACGCTCCAGCACGCCCCCATCACCGGTAGTACCCATCACTACGAGGTCGAAATCTTCACTCTTCGAGGCAATCTCATCGGCAGGGAAGCCTACGAGCAGTTCCGTTTGCACCTCTACCGGTAAGTCGCCCGGACTTTCGCTGATCAAGTCTTCTAAGAAGTCATTCAGCAGCTTATGGCGGGTCTCCATTAAAGCATTTACGGGTGGGATAAAGTCCGCTTCCCCGCTTGATTCCGGGAGGAATACGTGGACCAGTTTGGCCTGTTCTGCACCAATATGGGCAGCCAGTTCCATGGCATACTGAAACGCATTGCGGGAAGCATTGGAGAAATCAACGGGGATGAGTAGGTTTTTCATGTGGTTAGGTTTTAGCATTGATTAATACTGCTATCCATAAAAAATGCTGCGGAGAACAAAAGTTCGCCCGCAGCATTCGAAAACCAAGCTATTGTCTAGTTGTCAGTCAGTATGCTGTAGTTGCTCACGCCGTTTCAATGACGCGTGGTGCTGCCGCCATCATCTCTTCATCCGCGCTGTCTTCGAACTTGCGGAAGTTGTCAATGAAGGCTTTTGCCATCTTATTGGCTCTGTAGTCGTATGCATCTTTGTCTGCCCAGGTATTACGAGGGTTGAGCAGTTCTGAAGGCACGCCAGGGCATTCTTTTGGAATGTGCAGGCCGAATACCGGCTCCTGTTCGTACTCCACGTTGTCTAGTCTGCCTTCCAGGGCATCCGTGATCATCGCCCGGGTATACTTCAGTTTGATGCGCGTGCCCACACCGTAAGGGCCACCGGTCCAGCCGGTATTGATCAGCCATACATTTACACCGTATTTTTCCATGCGCTCACCCAGCATGCGGGCATATTCAGTGGGGCGCAGTGGCATAAATGGTGCGCCGAAGCAGGCGGAGAAGGTCTTCACCGGCTCGTCGATACCTACTTCAGTACCTGCTACTTTGGAAGTATAGCCAGAGATGAAGTGGTACATCGCCTGTCCGGGCGTCAGCTTGCTGATCGGAGGCAATGCACCGAAAGCATCAGCAGTCAGGAAGAAGATATTCTTCGGATGCCCGGCCATAGATGGCTCAACGATATTGTCAATGTGATAGATCGGATAGGATACCCGTGTATTCAGCGTAACCGTGCTGTCTTCGTAGTCAACGGTTCGAGTATTGGGGAAGAACCCAATATTTTCCAGAATCGCCCCATGTTTGATGGCATCGAATATTTCCGGTTCTTTTTCGCGAGTCAGATCGATGGTCTTTGCGTAGCAGCCACCTTCGAAGTTGAAGATGCCATTTTCGCCCCAGCCGTGCTCATCGTCACCAATCAGCAGGCGGTTAGGGTCAGCAGACAAAGTAGTCTTACCAGTACCGCTCAAGCCGAAGAATACGGCAGCGTCGCCGTCTTTGCCTACATTTGCAGAGCAGTGCATGGTCAGCAGATCGCGGAAAGCAGGCAATTCAAAGTTGAGTACAGAGAATACCCCTTTCTTGATCTCACCGGTGTAGCCGGAGCCCCCTACGATCACCTCTTTCTTAGCGAAGTTGATGATTGAGAAGTTAGGCTGACGAGTACCGTCAATTTCGACATCCGCTTCAAAGCCTGGCGCGTTCAGCACGGTCCAGTCGGCTTCAAAGTTTTCGAGTTCTTCCTCGCTCATGCGCAGGAACATATTGTAAACGAAGAGGTTGCTCCATGGATATTCGGTAACGATCCGGATATTGGTCCGGTATTCGGGGTCGGCACATGCCTGTACGTCGCGTACGTAGATTTCCTTGCCATCGAAGTACTTCACCAGCTTAGCGCGAAGGTTGTCGTAAGCGGTGGCATCAAAGGGCTTGTTAATGGCGTTCCAGTCTACCCGTTCTCTGGATACTTCATCCTCAACAATGAAGCGGTCCTGTGGTGAGCGTCCGGTAAACTTGCCTGTGCTGACACAGAGCGCGCCGCTATCGGCCAGTACGCCCTGATCCTTGCATAGGGTAGCTTCGACCAATTCCTCCGGTAGCAGGTTGTAGCGAACTGCTGCCGGGCTTTCTATGCCCAGATTCTTTAGGGCCGTCTCAATTGCTTTGGCGTTTTGCATGAATCCTAGTTTTTTGTTGTTGATTACGGTTCAAATATGCGCGATATCTTTAGCCTTGCAATTGAGATTGCTCACTTGAGCCACTGACATTTATCAGGAGGGCAAAAAAAATCAGCAGTCCCAAATTTGGAACTGCTGATACAGTGTTTCTTCAAACAGAATTTCCTTTGGTATCCTAATCCTTTATAAAAGGATAGTCTTCCTGCAGGTAATTATCCGTGTAGAGTTCTGAAGGGTCAGGGTAGTCTGATTCTTCCGCAAACTTTACAGCTGCTTTGATTTCTTCCTTGATTTTATTCTCAATTTCCTTGAGTTCGTCTTCTGTCGCAATTTTGTTGTCCAGAATCGTTCTTTCCGTAATCTTGATCGGGTCGCGGTCCTTGTACTCCTGTACCTCTTCCTTGGTACGGTACTTGGCCGGGTCAGAGACGGAGTGGCCTTTGTAGCGATAGGTCTGCACTTCAAGGAAGTAAGGGCCATTGCCGGCACGGATGTGCTCAGCAGCGCGGCTCACTGCTTCGTGAACTGCTTCCGGTTGCATGCCGTCTACGGCTTCACTGGGCATATCGTAGGCCAGTCCCATCTTGTAGAGCTCGGTCACGTTACTCGTCCGCTTTACGGAAGTACCCATGGCGTAGCCGTTGTTCTCCACGATGTAAAGCACCGGCAGTTTCCACGCCATAGCCATATTAAAGGATTCGTGGAGGGCACCCTGACGGGCAGCACCATCACCAAACATGGTTACGCAGAGGTTGTCCGTCCCTTTGTACTTTTCCGCGAAAGCGATGCCTGTACCAATTGGGATTTGAGCGCCCACGATACCGTTGCCACCAAAGTAGCGGTGCTCCTTCGAGAAGAAGTGCATAGAACCACCTTTTCCCTTCACAATACCCGTTTCCTTACCGAAAAGCTCTGCCATACAGGCGTTGACATCACAGCCACGCCCCAGTGCTGTACCGTGCTGACGGTAAGCGGTAGCAATAGCGTCTTCGCGGCGGATGGCAGATTCCATACCCGCTGCAACCGCTTCCTGCCCAATGTAAACGTGGCAGAACCCGCGGATTTTCTGCTGGCCGTACATCATCAGTGCCCGCTCCTCAAATTTGCGGATGCGGAACATGAGTTCATACCACTGTAGGTACTGCTCTTTGCTGTACTTAGGCTTCTTAGACCGCGATTTGCGGGTGTTTTTTTTCTTTTCCGTCGCTGTATCCATACCTGAATTCTATGGTTAGTGTTCAATATTTGTCATTACAACACCTGAAGGTATACCTTGTTTGCGGCGCTGCTGTTTCGCGTGGGCAAATATACTCAGCTTGCAGGGTTTTGCCAATTTTTACACTAAGTGTTGTATGTTCGTACCTTCAGATTGCCGTTTTGGAAGCGGTGGTCGCCGCATGACTAAGCATAAATATGAACCAGGAACTTCTAACCCTCATTGTCACGCACATCAGCCGGCCGGTGCCGGGGAGTGCGCATATCTTTTTTGATGTGGAGGAGCAGCCATTGCCGGATTATCAGGCCGGGCAGTTTTTGACCCTGCTTTTCCCGGACCTTGGGCCTGTACCATTTCGGCGGTCCTATTCGCTGGCTTCCACTCCCGGAGTAGACCCTCAGTTGTCGATTTGCGTCAAGCGGACTGTGAACGGGCAGGCTTCGGCTTACCTGACCCAAAAGCTGCAGGTGGGGGATACCCTTCAGGCTTTGCCGCCCGCCGGTCAGTTTGTGCTGCCCGACACGCCCCGTCCTTTGCTGCTGATTGCCGGGGGCAGTGGTTTTGTGCCAGTGTTTGCCCTGCTCAAAGCCGCGCTGAACGGGCCGGGAACCGAAAAAACCCAACTGCTGCTGGCCAATCGGAATGCCGAGTCCGTTTTTTTCCGGGAGGAACTGAAGCAACTGGAGCGCCGCCATCCTGGCCGCCTAAAGGTCTTTCACCTCCTAAGCCAGGCCACGGAAGCCTGCGAAGACGAATTAAAAGCAACGGCCCACACAGAAGTCAGGCAGGGGCGGATGAGCAATGCGTGGCTGGAGTTCTGGGCGGAGCAGGTTTTGGGTAAGCAAATGCCAGAGACTCATGCCTATGTCTGCGGCCCGCCGGGGCTCATGCTCAAAGCGTCTATGACCTTGCGGTTTCTCGGTTTTGGAGACGACCGGCTGCATCAGGAGGACTTTATTATTCACACCCCTTTCCGGCCGGAAGCCAGTCAGTTGCCGCAGGCCACAATAACACTACAGTTCAAAGACAAGGTGCTGTCGTTTCCGGTATCGCCGGGGCAGACCCTGTTGGAAGGAGCATTAGCTGCAGGTATAGAATTGCCTTACAGTTGCCGGAGCGGGAGCTGCACAACCTGCTCCGCTCAACTGACCGAAGGGCGGGTCGAAATGTACACCCACAACAGCCGGGTAGACAGCGACGCTACCAACGGTCATATCTTCACCTGTGTAGCCTACCCGGCCACGCCTCAGGTACAGCTGACCATAAGATAAGTTTGTTAACTTTGGAGCAAATACCGACGTCTGTTGAAGTGTATCAATTGCCATACCGAATTGCCTGATCATGCAAGATTTTGCCATCAGTGCGGTGCGCCGCAGCCGGAGGGGCAGGCGGCTGTAGAAGCAGATACGCAGCCTATGATTGACCTCAATGGCAACGTAAGCAAACAACTGACGGAAGCCTTCTTCCGCCTAATGCGCCAAAAAGTAGAAGAGGAACAGCCCGGCACAGAAGTGGAAGCCTACCGGGAACTATTGTACGAATCCGGTTTTCGGGATATGCTCCACCGGCGGGAGACTCAGTTGGCCGATCAGCTGCGATACCTGGATGGAGAAGGCGAGTCAGTTACTTCGCAAAATATCAGGGTAAAGCGCCATCTGGAAGAACTCACCGATTATTTCCTCATTCATTATGCAAAAGGCCTGAATTCCGTCCCTCTCCCCGAAGCCATTTTGCGGCATCAGGGGTCTGGCGCAGATGATCACCCGCTGGAAACACTCATCTTTGACTACCTCGATTTTGGCAGCGAGCCCGATGAAACGGTTTACACGGACTTTATAAAAATGCCTGTACAGAAACTGCGCAATGCCGGCAAGTTCTTCCTGAAGCCGGAGCGCCGGGACGAGCGGATTTACTTTATCTGCGATCAAAGCCTGCTGGGCTCCTGCAAAGAAGGCTTTGCTATGACCGAGCGGGGCCTGTACTGGAAAGCGCAGTTGCAAACGCCCCACTATGTGCTTTACGAAACCCTGGGCAACGTAGAGCGCGAAAAGGACTGGCTGCTCATCGATGAAAAGTTCTTCAACATCAACCTCCGATTCAATATCAAGATGCTCAAGTTGCTTAAGCGGCTACAGCAACGTTTCAAAGCCGGTAAAAAATAGCCAGGTCATTAATCGGCCGCCCGTCAAATAGCGTGAATTCCGAAATGTTCACATCAAAGCGGTCCCCGTTTTCCGTGATATAGCTGGAGGTGCCGGTATGGTAGAGGATAGGGAGCCCAAATTCTATTCCAAAAGAAAGGCGGTCAGTTACCGGGATATTGGTCCCGATAAATGGAGTCAGCCCTCCAAGAAAATGGGTGTGGTTGGCAGAGCCGACAATACTGCTGAAGCCAGAAGGCATGCCTTCCAGTGGACGATCGTTTATAAAGGTGATACGTTCGGTGAAAATCACACCGGCCTGAGCATCCACGCCGAGGTAGACGGGCAGCTTTTGGCTTAACCGGTAGGTAGACCGCCCTATGCTAAACAGGAGGCTGGCGCGCGGGAAGAGGTCGTTCTGCTGGAAGAGCTGCTCTTCCAACGTACTGCCCGGCAGCAATTGGTCCGGATACGGAACGAAGCCTTCAAAGTAATTTCTGTTGTTGACCTCGATTTTGATCCGTAAATCGCCATTGGGCTGATGCTCCCGGTAGAGCACTTCTATCTGATAATGTCCGAGTTTTCCACCTCCCCCTGTAATAATGGCAGGCAAAAGATCCACGCCAATCTGGTTGTAGTAAGGCCCAAAGGTCGGGGAAGTGGGCAGCGTATCAGACTGCGCCTGAGCAGCGCATTGCAGCATCAATAGGGCAAAAAGCAGGAGAATAGTCGTGCGCATGAGTGATTGATTTTTTGATTAAACGTGAAATCCTTATCCTTGAGGTGCCAGCAAATATTTTAACGTTCCGCTGCCCCAAAATATCCTGAAAACAAAAAGAGCGAATTGCCGTTTCCTTCAGAAAATCGAATGCCAAAGCAACGCAAAAAGGGAGACCTCCCCACCAAAGACTGCGTACAATGCAGCCGCCCCTTCACTTGGAGAAAAAAATGGGAAAAGGTCTGGGAGGAGGTCAAATATTGCAGCGAGCGTTGCCGGCGGGAGGCCAAACGGGACCGAAACTGAACTGTTCACTCAAAAATTTAGCTGGTAAGCAGCCAAATAATATGTCTGAAAATCCACCATCACAGCAAAAAGACCCTGCAGAGGAAGGGTACAACGAATATGGCAACTTTGCCTTCCACCCTTACAACGTATTGCTGATATTGTCCCTGCTGGGCATTACCGCTATGTTCCTTGCATTTACTGCCGCCTTTGTGTACACCAGGGTGCAGAGTGACCTTCCGCCAATCAAGCTACCGAATATTTTTATTTTCAATACGCTGGTCTTACTGGCAAGTAGTGGCGCAATGGTCTGGGCAAAGCGCTGCTACAAATCTGATGATACGGAAAACTATCAGCGGGCGCTTATCGCCACCATGGCGATTTCCTTCATCTTTATGATCCTGCAGGGCGTGGGTTGGTATCAGTTATTTAGCAATCAGATTTACATCCACAGCGACAATTCTGCGGGCTACCTTTATGTGATTTCAGCCTTGCATTTTGCCCACGTTATCGCTGGCCTGCCTTTCCTGGGGCTATTCCTGTGGACGGCCCGCAAGCGCATGAAAGAGCCGGTGAGTGTGCTGGTTTATTTTTCTGACCCCGAAAAGCGGCTCAAGCTCCGCCTGCTGACCATCTACTGGCATTTTTTGGACGGGCTTTGGATTTATTTGGTCATCTTTTTCTACCTCAATTATTTGCTTCGGTAGTCTTCTTTCTGCTAATTTCGGGGCAAAGAACTACCCTAAATGAAACATCTACTGCCTGCCTGCGCTATATTGATGCTACTGCTTAGCAGCTGCAAAGTGACGAAGCCCGTTCGCCCTATGGAAGAATACGAAGAGCTGTACCGTGATCAAGTATCCATCATCAACATCCCTGTGGATGTCCCGGTGCGGGACCTGGAGGCTGTGCTCAACAAACAACTGAGCGGCATCCTCTACGAAGACAACAACCTCCGGGATGGCGATAAAATGATGGTCCGGGCCATCAAACAAGATGATATCCTCCTGGGGCTTGACTCCCAAGCCATTACCTACCGTATCCCACTCGACCTTTGGATCAAGTACGACCTTGGCATCAGTACCGTTGAAGCCAATGGTCAGATTTCGCTGGATTTCAAAACCGGCTTTGGAGTGAATACAGACTGGAGCATCTTTACCACGACCACGCTGGAAGGCCACCAATGGCAACAAAAACCGCGGGTGAAAATGGGCTTCGTGGACCTGCCTGTAGGTTTTATTGCGGACATCGTCCTGCGCAACAGTACCCGGCAGATTTCCAAAGCGATAGACGACTTGGTCCGGGAGCAGTTTGACCTGCGCAAGACCGTGGAGGAAGCCTGGCGGGAGATGTTTCAGCCGGCCTTGGTTTCCGAAGAATACAACACCTGGCTTACCGTGAACCCACAGTATATCGGTATGAGCCCGGTCTCCACCGAGCGGGGGAGGATCGCGACTACCATCTACGTGGAGGGCAAACCCTCGGTGAAAATCGGTGAGCGCCCGGACCCCAAGTACATACAGCCCCTGCCGCCCCTGCGCATCAGCCCGGTGGAAGCCGAAGACTTTACCCTGCACATCAACGCCGAGATTTCTTACGATGAAGCCGAACGCCTCGCCAAAACCCAGCTGGTTGGCGAAACCTTCTCCTACGGCCGTCGGTCCGTGACGATACAGGACCTGGAGTTTTTTGGGAAAGGCAGTAATATCGTAGTCAATACCACGCTGAGCGGCACCTACAACGGCAGCATTTACCTGGTCGGCCGCCCGGTCTTCAACCCCAAAAAGAATACCATCGATATCGAAGACCTGGAGTATACGCTCGATACCAAAAACTACCTCTTCCGGTCTGCCGGCTGGCTGATGAAGAGTACCATCAAAAACAAAATTGCCGAAAACCTCAATTTCCTGCTCGACTACAACATGAAGGACATGCAGGCGCAATTCCAGGAGCAGCTTCAGGAGTATGAGCTGGCTACCGGCGTGGTGCTGAATGGCAACCTGGAAGCCCTCGACCTCCGCAATGCTTACCTCACGGTGGATGGCATGGTCGTTGACCTGGCCCTTACGGGCAACGTCAATGTGCGGGTGAAGGGGTTGAACTGATCTTACATGCGCACAGCCCACAGCCGGGCAGTTTTATTTTGATTTGTCACAGTGATGAGAAAGCTGCCCGAATAAGGGAGCCAGTCTCCCAGAGCAACGTGATGCGTACCTGCACCATATTGTTGTTGCAGTCTTTTGACCCGTTGGCCCGATGGCGTGAAGACTTGTATTTCAACAGGGCCTTCAACAGGCGTATGGAAGCTAAGCGTTGCTGAAGTTGAGAAGGGATTTGGCAGGCATGCAATCTCTAAATTGGGCACCTCAATATTGTCTGAAGTGCTGACTGTAGCCTGGTTGCAATCCGTAAACAGCAAAGGGCTTTTCTGCCCATCTGCCTGCACGCTTAGAGCCTGCCGTTCCGATATAGGCCATTCTAATCCACTGTACAGCTGACCAGGTTGATTAGCTACAAATTCCAGGGTGAGCAGGGTCGTACCGGCTGCTATGCCTTCCGTCGCTGGACAGAGTAGCATAACCGGTAGTTGTCCTGGTCTCAATTCCTCCACAGGCTGATCCGGGAACAAGTCTTTGTTGGGCTGCGCTTTCAAAAGCCTCAGCCTGGAAGTATCATACCTGAGCTCAAATTGGACCCCCGCCAGCCGGTCTGTTTTCACCGTAACGGGCACCGTAATCTTTTCCCCGCGCTTTAAGGCCGGATTAGGCATGCAGAGGCGGGTGGGAGGGGCTACCTGCAAGCCTTCTGCGGTATTGGTGAAATCGACATCCCCGATTTTTATGCCGTAGAAATCCACTAATGTGTCTGTCAGCAAATTTGGGAAGGCCGCACTTTCCGGAAAATCGTCCAGCCAGGGGTTATTGGGGGAATCGAAAGTGAAACCGGCAGGGATGAACCGCCAGGAAGGTGCTGAGGGAAAAGTGTCCAGAAGCCCCATAAAGGTATTCCGGACAATGGCAAAGTCAGCTACAGTAACCGCCTGATCGCTGTTGACATCTGCTGCGATGAGCAGGTACGGGGCCTGCGGGGTATCATAAAAAGTTTCCAGCCCGTAAACGTGCTTGAGAATAGCGAAAGCGTCCGATAAGTCCACACCATCGAGAACGTCTTGCTGACGGGTGGGCAGCAGCGTGTAATTGAATCCTCCGGGAATGCTGTCAAAGGCAAAATGCCCGGTTGTATCGGTGGATTGCAGGAGTTGAGAAAAAGACTGCAGGCTGATCTGCGTATTGCTGATTGGTGTGCCATCGGGTTTAGTGGTTTGACCGGCAATACTTACTACGCCATCGGGGCAATAGGCTGCGGAAAGCTCGACTTCAAAAGCTTGTGCTGCCAGGCAGGCATCCTGTTCAAAAATACGATAGTAGGTGCCGCTGTTGAAAGTGGTGTCTCCGGGCAGAAAAATATCGCCATTGCCACTGGGGGCGGAATAATACGTTACTGGCGGAAGCTGCAGGCTGGTATCTGGTGCGGTAAATACGAAAAAACTGCACCCGGTTTGGTCGGCAAGGGTATCCGGGGCTAGCGGCTGGGTAATCAGAATATCAATACTTCGGGTGGAGGCACAATAGTTTTCAACTCCGTCCATGATGGTTAAGGAAACGGAAGTGTCTATGGTCGTGCCTACAGGGACTGGTGTGCTTTCCCAAAAATTAAAATCGTTACTGAGGTAATAGTTTTCGTTGCCGGTAAGGTTACTGCCCTCAATTGGTGGTAGTGTGTAAGCGCCACAGACTACAGTATCCTGAACGGTAGAAAGGTCAGGCAGGTCAAAAACTTCTATGGTTTCACATACCGTAGTGCCCAGGCTGTCGCAACCATTCGTCGGAGTGACACAAACCTCATAACTGCCAGCTTCTTCGATACTGAGTTCAAAGGACCGCAGGTTACTTTGGGGTTCCCCATCAATGGTCCAATTGTAGATACTGGCGTTAAACACAGAACTGGCTTCCAATGAAAAATCAGACCCCGTACAAACCTGAAAGTCCTCATTGCCCCCCATCAAAATAGAGGTCTCCCCAAGAATAGTACCTGAATCCATTAAGCCGCTTTGCAAATGCATTTCGATTTCGCATATATCTCCATCATAGCCATCAAAGACAAAATAATACAGTGCTCCCGGCTGTAAGCCATCCAGGTAAAGATTGGTAGGTGCATAGGGCGGCACTTCATAGTAGCAAGGCAGAACGTATTGCAGGTAAGGCCAATGCTCATCCGGTGCCTTCCAAACCCCAACCTGAATGCCGAAATGCCATTCACAGACTACGGCTTCCAGTTCAATGATCAAGGACGATGTTTGTGGCGTAAATCCAATCCATTGAATATTGTGGGGCACAATAGGGCTGCCCGGGCAATAATCAGGCGGCACCTCTAATTGGTCATACGAATACTCATTGGTAAAGGCGAAGGCAGAGAAATCACAAGGGAAGTAAGCATCTGCTCGTGTTCCTGCCGTTAGGGGGATGGGGTTGCCAGGGGTTTGCGTGTGGCTGAGGAAGGCGCTCAGCATCAGCAGACCAGATAGTAAACCGTTGTAAAGAGATTTCATAAGCAGGGGCGATTGAGTACACGATAATAGGAACTGACTTTTTTAATCTGCTGTCAGTCAGCTTTTAATGTTATTAAAGGTACGAAATTTACGCCCGAAAAACCAGTTTCAGTACGAGAGCATTACCGTTTTACCATCGTTAAGAGCCGCTCCTTATCCCCATCCATCATTTTGAGCTGAAGCGTGTCATTGGCAAGCTTGAGAATTTCGACTGCCTTTTCGGTGCTGGCCTGGTTGAGGGTGTCGCGGGTGAACAGATAAGTGCCATCCAAGTAAAAGCTGCCCGCTTCCCGGTAGTTAAGCGTGCTCCGGTAGGTATAGCGGTCTGCGGGCGTGAATTGAAGTTCAATCTGACTGGGGTCAACCGCCAAAGGCGTGCCTTCTTCCGTGATAGCCACAGCTTGCCAGTTTCCCTGCAGGTCGGCAGGCTGATAGCCCGACTGGCAGGCAGGGAGGATGGTGAGCAGTGCAAAAACAACAATCAGTATTCTCATTCGCAATTCGGTATTGTTTGAATCCGCAGCAAAAGTACGAACTGCGGCTGGCCTGCCCAACTTGGATTTTCCAGTGCTGTGACTGCCGGGCTGGCCAAAACCCGGCTTCTGATGGGAATTCCCCGTTTTTATTGCTCCAAAACCAATGGAACAAGTATATTCGCGCTGTCCAAAAAAATGACCATGGAGCAACGCAAACAAGTCCTTTCTGCTATTCAGCCCACCGGGCAAATGCACTTTGGCAACTACTTCGGGGCAGTGAAGAACTGGGTCGCCCTACAGGAAAAGTACGATTGCATCTACGGGGTGGTGGATTACCATGCCATGACGATGCCCTACAATCCGAAAAAACTTCGGGAAAATACCTGGGAACTGCTTTTTAACCTGATGGCGGTTGGCGTTAAGCCGGAGTCCCTGTTTATTCAGTCCCTGGTGCCGGAGCATGCAGAATTGTGCTGGATTTTCAATTGCTTCACCTCCTACGGGCAGCTGACCCGTATGACGCAGTTCAAGGACAAAAGCGCGCAGGTGGCTGAAACCGCTACCGACAGCTTTATCTCCGCTGGCTTGCTGGACTATCCCGTGCTACAGGCCGCGGATATCCTGATCTACCGGGCGGATTATGTACCGGTAGGCAAGGATCAGGAACAACACCTGGAGCTCACCCGCAACATCGCCCAACGCTTCAATAATCAGATGGGCAAAGAATACTTCGTCCTGCCGGAGCCCCTGTATACAGAAGTGCCTAAGGTTCGCTCTACCGCCGACCCCACTCGTAAGATGAGCAAAAGTGCAGGCGAGAAGCACTACATTGATGTGTTTGGTGACGATAACCGCATCCGCAAGCAAATCCGCTCCGCAGTAACCGATACCGGAGATACGCCTGCCGGCGAAATGAGCCCGGGCGTGGACAACCTCTTCACCCTGCTCAAGGCTGCTGAGTCTATGGAGGCCTACGAAAGCCTGATGAAAGACTACGAGGCCGGCGAATTAAAGTATGTGGACCTAAAAGATGCCGTAGCCGATGCCCTTGTGGGGCTGAGCGCTGATTTTAAAGCCCGTAAGGAAGCCCTGAAGGCCGATAAGAAGGAGATCAAGAACCAAATCAAGGCGTCTTCTGCTGAAATCCGCAAGAAAGCACAGGAGACCGTCCGTGCCGTAAAGGAAATGGCGGGGCTGTCCAATGTGAAGTTTTAAATCACGACTATGAAGATCATCTGCATCGGCCGCAACTACGCCGAACATGCCAAAGAGCTCAATAACCCGGTGCCGGGCAGCCCGGTGGTATTCATGAAGCCGCCTTCTGCGCTGCTGGTGAACAACAAGCCCTTTTACTACCCGGAATTCACCAAAGACCTGCACCATGAAATAGAAGTGGTGCTGAAAATCGGCAAAAACGGCCGCCACGTACAGCCGGAGTTTGCCGCTGAGTACTACCCGGAAATTGGTTTGGGCATCGACTTTACCGCCCGCGATGTGCAGCAACGCCTGAAAGATAAAGGCCACCCTTGGGAAATTGCCAAGGGCTTCGATGGTTCTGCTGTGATCAGCGATTTTCTGCCCATTGAGCAGTGCAACCGGGGCGCCATAGAATTTGAGCTGAAGAAAAACGGGGAGACGGTGCAGCACGGCAACACCAAAGACCTTCTTTTCTCCTTTGATGCCATCATTGTTTACGTATCGAAGTTCTTCAAATTGCAAATGGGCGACCTCATATACACAGGCACGCCTGCCGGCGTAGGGCCGGTGCAAATTGGCGATCAGCTGGAGGGCTTCCTGCACACGAAGACGGAAGTTAAATCCATGTTCCGCTGCGAAATCAAATAAGGGCGCAACAAGTGCCTTAGTATTGGGGCAAACCCAGTTGTGTATTTTATTTGTCGAGAAGCCCTGAAAAGCGAGCCATTTTGTGCTTTATTCCTATTTTTGCAGCGATTTTGCCGGGGCTATTTCCCGGCGTTAATCCGAAATAAACCGAATTTATGCCATACTTATTCACCTCTGAGTCTGTTTCCGAAGGGCACCCTGACAAAATCGCTGATCAGATTAGCGATGCCCTCGTTGATCATTTCATTGCTTTTGACCCTTCTTCAAAGGTCGCCTGTGAAACGCTGGTAACAACCGGTCAGGTGGTGCTTGCCGGTGAGGTCAAGTCTGATGTTTACCTCGATGTGCAGCAAATTGCCCGCGATGTGATCGAGCGCATTGGGTATACTAAGTCAGAATACATGTTTGAGGCCCACTCTTGCGGTGTCCTTTCTGCCATCCACGAGCAATCGCCTGACATCAATCAGGGCGTGGAGCGCGAAAGCCCGGAGGAGCAGGGCGCCGGCGATCAGGGCATGATGTTCGGTTATGCTTCCAATGAGACGGAGAGCTATATGCCACTGGCGCTTGCCATTTCTCACAAAATCCTGCAGGAACTGGCGGCTATTCGCAAGGGAGGGGAGGAAATGACTTACCTCCGCCCGGACTCTAAGTCGCAGGTGACGATCGAGTATGCAGATGACAACACGCCTCAGCGCATCGATACCATCGTCGTCTCCACACAGCACGATGACTTCGATGAGGATGAGCGCATGCTGAATAAAATCCGTGAGGACATCATCAAGATTGTTATCCCACGGGTCAAAGCTCAGCTCAAGCCTGAACTTCAGAAGCTGTTTGATGATAATATTACCTACCACATCAACCCGACCGGTAAGTTTGTCATCGGTGGCCCGCACGGAGACGCCGGGCTAACGGGCCGCAAGATCATCGTAGATACCTACGGCGGCAAGGGTGCCCACGGTGGTGGTGCCTTTTCCGGCAAAGACCCTTCCAAGGTAGACCGTTCTGCGGCCTATGCGACCCGCCACATTGCGAAGAACCTCGTGGCTGCCGGTGTTTGTGATGAAGTCCTGGTGCAGGTGTCCTACGCGATCGGTGTGGCGGCGCCTACCAACATTTACGTCAACACTTACGGCACCGCTAACGTGAAAATGAGTGATGGCGAGATTGCGAAGAAAGTAGAGGAGGTGTTTGACATGCGCCCCTATGCAATTGAGCAGCGCCTGAAGCTCCGCACCCCGATCTACTCCGAGTCTGCCGCTTATGGCCACATGGGCCGTACACCGGAGCAAAAGACGGTGAAGTTCGTCGATGGTGCCGGCCGCGTTAAGGAGATGGAGGTGGAAACCTTCACCTGGGAAAAACTTGACTACGTGGATAAGGTGAAAGCGGCATTTGGGCTGTAGGGAGTGAGGGAAGAGATGAGGTAGTCAGGGGGCTGCCCCTTGGTGGTTTAACATGCGACTTCTACGAAGTCGGCTTCCCGTGGTGTGCTGTTGATACTAACATACGACTTCTATGAAGTCGTGCAGCTAATACCGTTTGTCTTACGCTTTCCCAAAGGCTACTCAATAATGGAAATTCACAGCGCCAGCCTGTTGCGACGGGGTGGCGCTGTGTGGTTAATGGGAATACGAAGAAATATTGCCAGGGTTGTATTTTGAACGAATTCGCGTTAATTCATTCAGTTGTAGCCAATTAGAATATCGAAAACAAAAAAAATCACAAGAGCCGTAACCCTTGTGATTTTATACAATTAATTGAATTTTCAACGATTAGGCAGAAGCACCGGCAAGAATGGAATCCAATTGCATTTCTTTGAGGACACTATCTTGAATGGGTTGCGTCAATTCATTTATTTTGTCAACACCCCAAGTAATTCCAACTACGGTTCGTGTAGGACGTTTGCCAAAAGGCATTTCGGCTAACTTCAAATAGGCATCCACTACCCATTGTGGGTCTGGAGCATCTTCGCTCTGTAACATTTGAGCAAAGTTTTCGCCCATAGCTGTTGGGACTCCTGCCAATTCTCCATAAGAATCAAGTACTTCGGAATGTGCAGGAGCTTGACCAGATGCTAAAAGTCCTGTTCCAAAAGGTCCTGGTTCTACCATGACCACATCTACACCAAATGGGGAAACCTCGTAACGCAAGGCTTGTGAATACCCTTCTAATGCGTGTTTGGTGGCAGTATAAGTGCCAAAAAACGGTGGCGACATACGACCAACCAGCGAGGATGTGTTGATAATTAATCCACTACCAGCTTTACGCATACTTGGTAAAACTGCTTGCATTGTTCTAATCGCACCAAAATAATTGGTTTCCATCTGGAAACGAGCCTGTTCCACACTAAACGCTTCGGTAATACCCAAGTACATAATCCCTGCGTTATTAATCAGAATATCAATATTCCCTACCTCAGCGATAATGTTATCAATAGCATTTTTTATAGATGCTTCGTCCGTCACATCCATATCCACGACCTTGATGTGAACAGAATGTCCTTCCAATTCCGCCTTCTTTTCTGCATTCTTGCCATCAGGCTTACGCATCGTAGCGAATACCTTGTTGCCTTTATCGGCCAAATCTTTGGCAGCTTTTAAGCCAAAACCACTACTACTGCCTGTAATAATAATATTTTTCATTTATTTTGTTTTAAAAGTTAACGGTTACTATTAAAAGCCACCGAACATTCCGTTATCATTCGCCAAACCTTCGGTAGGAACAGGCTGAATAATATCCCAATGTTCTACGGCTTTACCATTTTCCATGCGAAACAAATCATAAAAGGCATTAGAAGTACCATTCCAAGTTCCTTCACTAATCGTCAATACAAAATTGCCTTCACCAATAACTTTGTGAATCGTGTTGTATTGAAACATATTATTGATAGAAATTAGATAATCCACAGCGGCTTGAATCCCCACCAAACCATTATCGATACCAGGATTATGCTGAACATAATCCTCAGCGATATAATTGATAATGTTATTTGGGTTTTGCCCCATCAAAACATCCTCTATTATAGATATAGCCAACGCTTTATTAGCCTCTGTTTCATCCAAATTAGTAATATTGGTTGGTCCATCAACCATCGTATTGCCATTTGCCGTTTGGCTTTCCCAAGGTTGAATGGCATCCCAATGTTCTGCAATTTTCCCATTTTCGTCAAACCGTAATATGTCGAAACTCACTACTGTGTCTGCTCCAAAAGGTGCAGCATTAGTCCATAGATTATGAATAGCGACAAAGTTACCCTCTTCAAGTATTCGGATATTTTCGACCTTTGTGCCATTATCCTCCAATACCGTTGTCAAAAGGCCAACAAAAGGGTCTCTGCCTGTAGGTATAAATGGATTGTGCTGTATGTAATCTTCCGTTACCAGCTCCTCTATGGTAGTAACATCACGGGTATTAACAGCTTCAAAAAATGCTGTTATTTTTTCTCTTTGAGTCAACTCGGGAGTTAAGTCATCGTCCTTGTCGCAGGATGCAAAAAATGCGGTTAGAATAAAAAGTGCGACTATTGTTTTAAGATTTAGTATTTTCATTTTTTTAGTTTAAAAGTTAAACATGCTGTTATCGTTTGCTAAATTTTCGGTTGGGATTTCTTGAATGACATCCCAATGCTCCACAGCTTTTCCATTCTCAAAGCGTAGTAAATCATAGAAAACATTGGTCGTTCCGTTCCATTTTCCTTCACTTATGGTGAGTACAAAATTCCCTTCGCCCAACACTTTGTGAATTTTAGTGTATTGGAACATATTGTTTTGAGAAGTGAGGTATTCTACGGCTTCGACGATACCAGCCAATCCATCTTTGATACCAGGATTGTGTTGGTCGTATTGTTCGGTGCTTATATAATCGGTAATCTTCTGTGGATTTTTACCCATGAGAATATCTTCAACCATAGCTTTTGCCAATGCCTTATTGGCATCCGTTTTATCTAAATCTGTTGGCGTTGTTGGTCCGTCTGTCTGTGTCCTTCCACTCGCAGTTTCTTTTACTAATGGAGTCATGGCATCCCAATGTTCGGCTACTTTGCCGTTATCATCCAATCGAATAATATCGAACGATACCGCCTCATCGGCACCAAACGGCTTGGCATTTCTCCAAATGTTGTGCATGAATACATAATTGCCATCCTGAAACATTCGGATATTTTCAGCAGTTGTTCCATTTTCTTGTAAAACAGGAAGCATTTGAATAAATGGCTCTAAACCTGTTGGGATAAATGGATTGTGCTGAATGTAATCGGCATTTGCGTACTTACGCATTGTCTCTGGGTCGTTGTTCATTACTGCACCTAAAAAAGTGCCTACGGTTACTTTATGATCCATTTTGGTGTTGTTTGAGTTGACCTCGCTTGTTGAATTTGTCTGAGCTGTACCACAGGAAGCGAGGATACCTGTTAGAGCTATTGCAGTTAATACTCTTCTCATTGGCTATGTCCTTTGAAAAATCATTATTACTTTTGATTAGCAAGTAAAACTACAGAGTAACTTTCAATATGCAAGCATTAATGAAGATTAAATTGCATTTTGCAAGTAAAAATTAACATAGACTTAACATGAAACATAAATTTCGCTGTAATTGTCCGTTTACTTCAGCCTTGGATATCTTAGGTGACAAATGGACATTGGTTATCATAAAGCAGATGCTGGTAGAGGACATGGAAACCTTTAAGGACTTTGTTGAAAGTGATGAAGCCATTGCTACCAATATTCTTTCAACCAGACTCAAATTGCTGGAAGAGTTAGGGATTGTTATGAAAACAAAACGACCTGATAATAAAAAGACCAATCTTTATCTGTTGACCGAGAAGGGCTTAGCTTTAACCCCCATACTTGTAGAACTTGCAACTTGGAGCGATAGTTACCTCAGGGATGTTCATCCGACCATTGTAAATGGAGAAGCAATGGAATTACTACGGAAAGATAAAATGGCTTTTGCGAGTGCCTTGGAGAAAAAATACCGAGAAAAACTGGCTACAACAATGTATATGCGATAATGCTACCTAAGCGGTCGCACTACGCATATACGGACCGTTAGTTGAACGAATTAACGTTAATTCGTTCAATTTAAGAGCTGCTCCATCCTGATTTACAGCAAAAACAGCCGGGCACAGTCGGCAAATCCAAAAAAAAATAAGGGCAAGCCGCGCAGTTCAGTGCCAGCTTGCCCCTTAGGGATTTATGGGATTACAATAATGGGGTAGAGGCCCTTATGGGGCAAGGTTGCCTGTTTTTACCTGGTAAAAGTCGAAAGCAGGGGCATCGGTGTCTAAAAGCAGGGTCGGATTACCATAGTTGATGCCTGAAAATGGGGTGTCAGGATTAATAAAACTGGCGTTTGTACGCAGGTACCGTACCGAAGGGCTGTTCTCGAAAATTGTATCAATACCAAGGATTAGCTTGCGCATCATAATCAGGTCTAGTGTGGTCAGGCTACCACTACTATTGACGTCTCCTGCAACGTAAACGAAGGGGGATTCCGGTAGCTGTATCCCAAGAATGATACGCGCAGCAATCACCAAATCTAAGGTCGAGACATCCTGCAGGTAGCTGACTTCCTGATTGTCCTGAGGCACAATAGTATATTCCTGCCCGGTCGTGAGGCCACTGAAGGCATATGCACCTTGTGTATCGGTTGTATCCACTGCGATAAGCCCCTCATTCCAGTTGAGGAGATGCACTACGATACCGCTTACCGGGCTGTCATTCAGTCGGGTGATTTGGCCACTAATCGTAGCCGTTTGAGCATAGACGGTAGCTGAGCATAAACATAGCACTACCAGAGTTATGAGTGTATTTTTCATAATAGTCGGGTTTTAAAAGGTGCTGCCTGCCCGTAAGCAGGCAGCACCACTAATAATTCATCGAAAGGAAATTAAAGTTAACGCGCAATCATGATGCGATGGGTAGTCGCCCCCTCGCTGGTCAACACCTGAAGCAGGTACAAGCCTTCCGGCAAATGCTGCAGGTTGACCTCAGACTGTCCGCCCTGGATTTGTTGTACGGTACGGCCATCAGTTGCCATCAGGCGGGCGCTTTCCAGTTGCGCACCCTCCACCAGGATGCTGATTTGATCACTGGCTGGATTAGGGAATGCATGTACATTAAACGCCTGAGCAGTTTCCGGCACATTCACCAGCCCATCCTTGACCACTCCTGAAGTAGGCAGCCCTTCCAGCTGGAAGTCCATCTCTGCAGCATTGATCAGCCGTATGTTCTCAATGTCAAAGTCGAGTGGATAGTCATTGCCCCGCATGAAAATGACGTCCTGAATGGTAATGTGCAATTGGCCAATGGCGCCGCTGCCTTCCGCGTTGAGGCCATTGGTACGGGTCAGGGCTACATCAATGCGGCCGTCGTCGTAGCGGTCTTTGGAAAGCCCGATCAGGTCTTCGTTGGTATTGCCAATCCAGGATTCCAGGAAGGAAGCGGAGGCGCTGCCGGGCGCTACCGCGGAAGTGTCGTACACAATGGTGAACGCCAGGCCATAGACTTCGGGTACGGTCGTGCCAGGCTCCCCAAGCATAATATTGAAGGTAGCCGGGATGCCAAGGACCACCGTGTCCGGTTCGATGTAGATGACGCCCGCTATGCTGCGGTTTTCCTCTTCCGGCAGGAAGTTCACCTCTTCGCCCCAGTTGTTCACCAGCGCCAGGGTATCTGCCGCATCAATGAAGCCGTCGCCGTTGGTATCCAAGTGCTTGTAGTTGACGTTGGAGTTTGGTGTGGCGTTTTGCCAGCCTGGTGCTACCTGGGCTTCCCAGGCAATCGTTGCATTGGCCCGTTCTGGTCCGGCAGTGCCAAACCCAAGCCCAATATTGAGCAGGTCGAAGTGGGTCACCAGCCCATCCACATCGGTATCACCGGGCCAGACTTCGGGCTGCAGCACATCCACGGTGCCGTTTTGGAGGACAACAGGAAGGATGTTTTCCAGATCCGTCACTTCAATATTGACCGGGGTGGGGGAGAAGGTCACCGGAGTGGGCCCCTGCAGGGTGTCGGCCCGCAGGCAAAGCGTGAATAGCGGTGCACCATCCGGGAGGGTTACCGTATTGAGGTCGAGATTGAACCAGGACATGGCAATAATGCCTTCGTCTGTAAGATTAAGGTTGAAGTCTGTTGCCGGATTCAGCCCGGGTAGGTTGCCGGCTAATATCAGAGTGTCAAAGCTGAGCCGGTCTTCGTCCCAGTTGATGGATAGCTGTACAGTGCCAACTTCCGTGAAATTTTCAACGGTCACGTCAAGGCAAACCACCTCGCCAGTGTCCACCATAGCGCTACCGATCTGCAGCGTCACATCATCCGGTCCCCCGGAGCCCTGTATGAAAGCCCCGCCGTTGACCGGTGTGAATTCAATGCCTTCTACATTCTCTAACAGGAAGGGGTGATTGGACGCATTGAAGCTGATTCCGGTGGAACTGCCCGGATCCCCGATTGCATCGAAACACAATTCAAAGAGCACATCTCCGTCTTCAACAAAAATAGCATCAGGCGCGGTAGGATTCCAAATCAGGCTCAGTTGCCCAATATCCGAATCGCTGTCATCAATGGTGAAGGTGGCCGCATCGCCAAGAACGCCACCTGTAACCCCGGTATAGCTAAGTATACCTGGCAGCCAAGCCATTCCTGCTTCAAAACCAGTAACTTCAGCTGCACCTGAGACGGTTACCGGTACGCAGAAGTTGGTATTGGTATTCACTACCGCTTCGCCAATCGTCACGGTAGCTGAGCTGCCCGCGCCTCCGCAATTCGGTGTAACGGGGTCGGGGCTATGCGTCCTACCTTCCGCATCTGTAATCGTTAGGCTGTAGGTTGTATTGTCCGGTACATTTTCCAGGGTTGAAAAGATGGAGTCCTGCTCCACCAACCCCGTGCTCCACTCGAAAGTGTAGGGTGGTACACCACCAGCCCAGACGACGTAGGACACAGAAGCGAGTACCGAACCGTCTGCAAATTCATTGCATTCGTAAGAATACGCGGTCAAAAAGTCCCACAGAATACTGCAACTGCCATCCTCAAAAGCAGCAGACACCTCCGCCCCGCTTTCGAGGTAACTGGCCAGGATGCTGTCATCAAATGCTATGTCGGTGGAGCTGCCCGGATCGCCTACGGCATCGAAGCAGATTTCAAAGAGAGTGGCATCTTCCTGTATCGGCAGACCTTCCGGGATATCGATATCCCACTGCACGGTCAGTTCCCCATTGTCCGTTTGAGAAAGGTCAAGCCCATCGTCAAGCAGGGCGGTCAGCGCCCCTTCATTGACGCCTGTGAAGGACAGGACATCAGTGGACCAGGTCAGTGCAAAATCCAGCCGGGTGATGGGCGGGACCTCGCTTGCTTTGACCGGAATACAGATGGACCCGCCCTCGGCTACCGTTTCATTGGCAACGTAAATGGTGGGGTCACCTCCCGTTCCCGGGCAATCGGGCGTAGCTGGCCCCGGGATACTCGTACAGCCGTTCGCATCTGTAATCGTTACAGAATAAGACTGATCGGGGCTCACCCCGGCAAGCGTACTTATGATTTCATCGGTGGTCTCTGTAAAGCCGGTGCTCCACTCAAACGTATAAGGCGTCTGCCCGTCTGACCACACGGCGCAGGAAATATCCGCAATCGTGCTGCCATCCGGCATTATGGTGCATTCATAGGCGTAGCTGGTAATCAGCTCTTCGTCCTCGAGGGCAATACCTATCGCAAAATCGCAGCCGGTATTGGCATCCGTAACGGTAAGGCTATAGCTGCCTGCTGGTAAGTTAGAAATGCTGTGAGCGTCCGTCTGCCCGGTGCTCCAAATGAAATCATAAGCTCCGGAGCCGCCTGCCACCAGTACCTGAATAGCGCCGTCACTGTTTCCACAGGTAGGGGGTGTAAGGATGAGGTTGCTGACGCTGATGCCATCCTCAGGGGTCACATTGAATAAGCCGGAAACTTCATCGCCGTTCATATCGGATACGATGAGTTCGTATAATCCGGCAGGGGCATTTGTGAAATCGGCGCCACTGCCAACTGTGGCATTGCCCTGCATCCAGGAATAGGTGTAGGGCGGTGTGCCTCCAGCTACAACAACTGAAAGGTTACTGCCTGTGTTGCAGTCGCCCAGGTCCTGACAGGCACTGGCAAACCTAACCGGCTCGGAGAAACCATCTTCTATGGAGACTCCGCCTCCCAGCAGGCTGAAGCTGGGCAATATTTCAGAATTGCTCAATACTATTTCTGTATAAGTGATTTCACTGGCCGAAACGAATTGAAACCCACCATAGCCATCGTCCCCGATGACTTCGAAGCAAAAATCGAATATTGCCGTGCCGTCCATCAAATCCAGACCGGTAAAGTCTGTATTGAACCAAGCAAAAGTAGCTCGGCCGTCCCCAATATTTCCACCTTCTACGTTGAAATTCTGGATGATAAGGCCAGGTAGGTTGAAATTAGAAATTTCTATAAAGTCAAGTCGGGTGGTGTCCCATTCGAAAGCCGTTTGTACGGCCAGTATGTCTTCAAAGTTGTTTACGCGCACGGACAAACAGACCGTATCGCCAGGCGTGGCGGTCTGACTGTCAATGAGTAGGTTGAAACAATTTTGCTGGGCATGTAGGGCAAAGGTGCTGAGCACAAGCGCGACTATGCCTAAGATCATTTTTTTCATGGAGATAATAGTTTTGTCTTTTTTCCGCAAAAGGTCTGCCCCTTGCGGGCGTTCCTGGAATTATTACGATACAAATGTAGCCGGACCCTATCCCGGAAAAAAGTACATTATTCTTCAATTATAGATTTTTAAAGCTGAGGTTAGGTATTGAAATGCTTGTTTTT
Source organism: Phaeodactylibacter sp. (assembly GCF_022763345.1). Lineage (GTDB taxonomy): Bacteria > Bacteroidota > Bacteroidia > Chitinophagales > Saprospiraceae > Phaeodactylibacter. The sequence continues at coordinate 1,943 of NZ_JALEGS010000062.1, read as the reverse complement.
AATAGATTAGCGATAGGAAAATATAGATATAAAGATGCGGCAATCTAAGTTAATTGACCTGCTACGGAGCTTTGATGCCAGAGAAACAGCCCGTTTTCGGGAGCTGGTAGCCTCTCCGTTTTTCAATAAGAACCAAAAGATACGGGCTTTGCTGGACTTTTGCCTGGGTTTTGGACCGGATTACGATGCGGAAGAGCTGGACAAGCGTGCCGCCTACCGCCATATTTATAAAGAGGAAGGGTATGAGGAGCTACGCATTAACAACCTACTGTCGGACACCCTACAGCTAGGCTATCAGCTACTGGCCCAACTGGAACTGGAAACCCGGAGCCCTTTTCAAAAGCGCCTGGAGCTAGAGGCCCTGCTCGGCCGCAGGGCCGAAAAGCACCTGCGGCACAGTACGCAGCGGCTGCAACAGCTTACCGAGCGCCTGCCTCACCGGTCCCATCATTATCAGCATGAGCGCTACGAGATGGCGCAGTTGCTGGACCGCTTTTCGCTACAGCGTAACCCCCGCCGCTTTACGCCCCACCTGCAACACCAAAGCGATGCCCTTGACCGCTATTACTGGTGCAACAAACTCCGCCTGGCTTGCGATATGGCCAGCCGCAACCGGGCGATTAATGCAACCTACACCTGCCATTTTCTGGACGAGCTATTGAGCCTGTTCCGGCAACAACCGCCGTTACTGGCAGAATCTCCGGCCCTGCAAACCTATTATCAGGCCCTCATGATGCTTTCCTCGGAGGAGGAAGCCCACTACCGGTCGCTGCGCCAACTGCTCAGTCAGCACCATAGTGTTTTTGCACTGGAAGAGTTGCAGGATTTATACGACTACGCCCAGAACTACTGCGTCAAGCGTATCAACTCCGGGGAAGCCGCTTTCTACCGGGATATTTTGGACCTCTACAAGGAAATGCTGGACCGCAAAGTGCTCCTGCGGCAAGGCTACCTCACGCAGTGGAGTTACATCAACATCGTCACTGCCGGTATCCGCCTCAAGGAATTTAAGTGGACCGAAGATTTTATTTACACTTACCGGTCTCAGCTGGCGCCGGAGGTACAGGAAAACGTATTTACCTACAACCTGGCCGCCCTGCAATTTGAACGCGCTCAGTATCAGGAAGCCCTGCAAACCCTTCAGGGCGTCGAGTTTTCCGACGCCTTCTACCACATGGCTGCCAAAATGATACAGCTCAAAAGCTATTACGAACTACAGGAGGAGGAAGCGCTCTACGCTCTGTTGGAAGCGTCCCGCAAGTACATCAAGCGCAACCGGCAACTCTCCACCTATCAGAAACAGTCCAACGGCAATTTTCTCAAGATGATCGCCCGCCTGCAAAAACTGCGCAGCCGTCAGGCACAATACGGCAGCGCCCCCCCGGACAACCTGAATGCCCTGCTGCACCGCATCGATGCTCAGCCCGAGCTGGCAAACCGCAGCTGGCTGCGGCGGAAGGTGAGCTTGCTGGTATAGCGCTTGAGCCCGGGCCTTTCCAGGCGCTCTGCACTAGCTTCCTTTAATCTCCAGACAGGATTGCTATGCCTTTGCAGAAGTGAGAACGCTCTGTTTACACTGTCTTTTTTGGAATGATTTTGCGGCTTTTTCGAAAAGGAAATGTATTAAGAGCTACTAATTTGATTGAGTAAAAATCAAAAAAAATAAGGCGGCTAGGCTATGTTCTTTTAGTCTGCACTAAATTCTGCCCTGTCTTTTTTCCGCAAAACTGTCACGAAGAGAAAGCCAGGACCATTGTATATTGTGGTCAAGAATGGATCAAGCCGCTTATCTACTGTTTATTTTATGTGGTTATACTGACGATTAAGTGGTTTGCCGCGGCAAACCCACTCAATGTCAGATGCTATGTTTAGCATCTGAGCAAGTTCTTTGAAAATTTCATAGATTAGCACTACCAAAGGAGGTTATGCTTTCGAGCATGATC
>NZ_JALEGS010000061.1 GCF_022763345.1 Phaeodactylibacter sp. | reverse complement strand
CCTTGATTATTTGGCTCTCTGTAAACTTTGATTTCTTCATAACAGCTTAAAGTTAGTGAATTTTTAAACTGTCTTATTTTTACGCAAGTCTACACCCCGGCAGCCAATAGCCCGATGAAGAGAAAAACATATAACAGTTGGTCAGTTAGGAGTAATAATAAAACACCAACTCCAAATATTCCAAACCCAAGAGTGATCTGTTTCCTACCCGAGATTATTTTTTTGATCCTTGTGGAAACTACTAACGGTTGTAACAAGGCCATGACCAAGGCACAGACCATAAATCCATATCCAATGGTGACGGCATTGTATTGCAACTCATTTTTGGAAAAGATGGAAAATACCGCTTCAAATAAGGTGAGGGCTATCTGATAGATAAAGGATAAAAATAATAAAGGAAACAAATCCCTTACGATCTGATACCATGTTGCCCCTCTAGAACGCTTTGGCTTTTCAGCAAGGAGGAACACTCCATTCTGTAGTCCTTTATTTATCAAAGGGAATAGCAAAAGGCCGATTATAGCCAGAAAGAAAAAAGGAATAGAATAGCCATTAATCAAAAAATGGCCCCATTCCAGATTCCAGTGCCAGTCCCTTTGGCTGAGCAATCCACCGATGAATGGCCCTACTATTACTCCCAAGCTGTAGGAAGTGCCGCCTAATGCAATACCAAGACTACGCTTATCGGCAGAAGTGAGGTCGCTAATCAATGCATATCCTACAGGAATAATTGCTGAAGTAAAAATTCCACCGATAATGCGAGCAAGATAGAGCAGCCAAATTGAAGTAGCCACACCAATTAATAGTTGCATCGCTACGAAACCAGCAATTCCCATGAGCATAAGTGACTTTCGACCAACACGATCTGACCAACGCCCCCAAAGGGGAGCAAAAAGCATTTGAAAAAAGGGATAAACACTCGTTAAAAACCCAATATGAAAAGTAATTTGGTCAGAAGACACACCTTCTCCCAAAGCTAATCGCTCTGTGAAAAATGGTAGAACCGGTAAAATCACACCGAAGCCTAGAGCGACCACAAAAAGCGTGATAAAAACAGTTGCCAGGCTTTTATCAATAAAACTGAATTCATTCATAGGTATGGACTACTGTCCTATCTTTTTCTTCAACAATTGTGCATTAATGGCTACTATAATCGTGCTTAAACTCATAAAAACCGCTCCTATCGCAGGACTCAACACAAAGCCCCAAGGATACAATATACCTACGGCCAAGGGTATAGCAATGGCATTATAACCAGTAGCCCAGGCCAGATTCTGGATCATCTTGCTATACGTGGCTTTTCCAAACAGGATGAGATTGGCAATATCCTTGGGGTTACTATTGACGAGAATGATATCAGCGGTTTCCGCAGCTACATCGGTACCTGATCCTACGGCAATGCCCACATCGGCTTGGGCCAACGCAGGTGCATCATTGACACCGTCACCAGTCATGGCTACAAATTCCCCTTTAGCTTGCAATTCCTTGACAATTTCTACTTTTTGATGAGGCAATACCTCTGCATAGTAACCGTCTAATCCAAGTTCTTCACTCACGGCTTTACCGACTACATCATTATCACCAGTGGCCATAAAAACTTTGATGTTGTTAGCTTTAAAAGTCTTGATAGCTGCCGCTGATTCTGGTCGGATTTCATCAGCAAGAGCAATGTACCCTGCTAAGGCTCCATCTATGATCACAAAAACTACCGTTTCGGCAGCACTGCTATAGGCTCCTTCAGGAATCTCTATTTTTTCATCCCGTAAGTACCCGGGGCTAACCACCTTTACGGCTTTCCCTTCTACGCTTGCTTGTACACCTTTTCCGGTAATGGCTTCAAAGTTATCGGGAGCAGGAATAGTAATTTGCAATTCCTTTATCTTTTGAACAATCCCCACCGCAATTGGATGCTCTGAACTTCGCTCTAAAGCTCCAGCTAAACGAAGCATTTCATCTTGATCAAGATCATTTTGTAAGCTTTCGTAACGAGTTACTCCAAAATCACCTTTGGTGAGTGTACCAGTTTTATCAAAAACCAGAACTGATATCTTTCTGGCTTCTTCAAATGCGGTCCGATTGCGAATCAGTAAACCGTTTTGAGCCGAAATCGCCGTGGAAATCGCAACCACCAATGGAACGGCCAAACCTAAGGCATGCGGACAGGAGATAACCATAACCGTGACCATGCGCTCCAACGCAAAAACAAAGTCTTTCCCGAGGGCCAGCCATAAGACCAAGGTACCGAAACCTACTGCTAGGGCAATATAAGTCAACCACTTGGCCGCCCGATCCGAAAGATTCTGCATTTTAGATTTGGTCTTCTGGGCCTCCTGAACCATCGTAATCACTTTGTTCAGATAACTATCCTTACCCGTATGCTCTACCTTTACCTTTAGTGAACCATTGCCGTTGATAGAGCCACCGATCACCGAGTCGTGCAATCCTTTTTGTACCGGCTTGGATTCACCAGTCAACATAGACTCATTGAGGTAACTTTCGCCTTCTAGCACCGTCCCATCAGCGGGAACTTTTTCACCAGGCTTTACCAAAATAACATCTCCACTTAGCAGATCTTCCAGGCTGATATCAACGACCTGATCTCCTTCTATTTTATGGGCCTCCGAGGGCATCATGCTTACCAACAGTTCTAGAGCTTTAGAAGCCCCAAGTACCGACTTCATCTCAATCCAATGTCCGAGGAGCATAATGACAATTAGCGTAGCGAGCTCCCAGTAAAAACTCTCGCCCGGCAAACCGAAGGTGGTGGCTACAGAATAGAAATAGGCTACAGAAATGGCCATAGCAATTAGGGTCATCATACCGAGAGATTTATCCCGAACTTCTTTCAAAAACCCCTTCAGGAAAGGTAAGCCACCATAGAAATAAACAATACTCGATAAGGCAAAAAGCAAATATCTACTACCGATAAATTGCCAATCCAGTCCCAACCAGCGTTGGATCATAGGAGAAAGCAGCAGAATAGGAACAGTCAGTATCAAAGAAGCCCAAAATCTTTTTCTGAAATCGGCGATCATCATGCGGTGATGATCGTGCCCCATTTCCCCGTGGCCCGGATTGTGATCACCATGTTCGCCCTCCATTTGGTGTTGACCATGGCCGTCTTGCATTTTGGCGGACTGTTGAGCGCTTCCAGTTTGGTTCATTTGATGATGATGTTCAGAGTGTTCTTCCCCATTAGACAACTTTATGCGATAATCACCTGCTTTAGCCAAAGCCTCATTCATTAGCTTTTCAGCAACATGATGATGCATGGTAATCGTTGCATGCGGTGGTTCGAGGATTACTTCGGCCGACGCTATCCCGTCAATCTGTTCTAATGCTTTTTTTACCGCTCGTACGCAGTGCGCACTGGTCATCCCGGTGATTGAATAAGTATGTTTCATAATTGTTTATGATTAATATTCGTGTTCAATATTCATTAAAGCTTGTCACCTTGAAGCGAGGTCGAGTAATTCACCCATCTTTTTTAGCAGACTTGGAAGTACGAGTCGACAGGCTATTTAGTTCAATAATTATTCACTCTTTAATGTGAATTTTTTTAATATTAGCTAAGGCAAAGACTACTAGAAAAAAGCTCAAAAATATTTCGAGCATCACCACTAGCCGGGCTATCTCAGAAACGGGTACAATATCTCCATAACCTACAGTAGCAAATGTGATCACACTGAAATACACGAAGTGATATAAATGGTATATGTAAGTCTCAGATTGTGCCTGTACACTGTCAAAGGTGGTATGATCAAATTGATAAAGGCAAGTATAATCCGTTGCAAAAGAGAAAATACTGATAGCTATCAGCAGCCCAAAGACCCAAAGCAGACGCTCAGCGGAATGACAGATCCTGATTAATTTCGCTAGTTGCTTTAAGGTGGTAAAGGCAATAATACCTGTTTTCGCTAAAGCAAGTACCAATATCAAATAATCAAAAGGGAATGCCTGATGATCAATGAAAGACATCATCAGAATATAAAGTAGACCTACACCCAAAACACTTGCTATCGCAAATATTGTTTTTTGGTATAACTGCTTATAAAAAAAGGCACCGCGAAGGGTATTATTAACTGACATAGCAGTGGTTTTCTTAAAACTAATTACAACCTTATACTCAGCACTGGCAGCATCGAATGGTTGGCTATTTTCTCGGCTATACTCGGTGAAAACAACTGTTGTAAGCCACTCTTCCCATGTGTACAAATGGCAATTAAATCCATCGATCTTTCCTGATTAAAATCTCGTACTCCATCCTCCACAGTAGCAGCATTGATGATATTCCTGGTACAGCTGTCTTCCCGATTACAATGGATCATAAGCCTATCCATGTTTTTGTTGGTCTCCGCAGATTCTGTAAACTGATTGGGGGTATTGACAAACAGCAGGTCAATATGAGCCTCGATTAGGTCGGCAAAATGGATCAATGTATGGAAGGAAGCGCTGGAAACATCCGTAAAATCAGAAACAAAAAGGATGTTTTTGATCGGCCTAGAAACAGTTTTCTTGATTACCAAAACGGGAACAGACGCCTTCCTAAGTATCTGTTGAGCATTGCTACCGATCAGGCTCTCCTCTAGACCTTGGACTCCATGTGAACCCATGACCAGAAAATCATGTTGATGGGCTTCCAAGTGGCGTCGTATTTCTTCTTCGCCCGAGTCAAATACCAGGAAACGCTCCGCTTGCAAGCCTGCTTCTTTCGTCTTTCGTACCCATCCAGACAATTCACTTTTAGCATGCCCAATAGCCCGAAGGGTTTCCTGGTAACGTTTTTCTTTTTCTTTTGACAGCTTCACCCAATTTACAGGTGTATGCTGTAAATGTAAAAAATGTACTCCTGCTCCAGCCTTTTGTGCTAAATGAATAGCGAAGGCTGATGCGGCATTGGCACAATCAGAAAAATCGGTAGGAACCAAGATGTTTTTTATTCGTGCATCTTGAATTGCTGCGGTACTTTTCATTTGATTATCTTATTATTTTAATGGTGAAATAATTTCCATTTTTTTCAGTAAATTTTTGATAGATAATACCTGCCTCCTGGTCAATATCTTCAAAATAACGGTACTCTATAGTTGAAATTCTTACCCCTATTATATAGGCTACCAGAGTCATGTTACCTGATATCCGGTAAGTATTTTCACTAGATTTCTTTACACTTCTTTCCGTAAAAGAGACCTTGCTACTAGTACCAAAAAAACCAGCTGCACCACCTTTGAAATCGAGATTGAAGACGAAGTCTCTTAGCGTATTTTGCTCCCTCCAACCTTCGGGATATATTTGGCTATTATCTTCTGGCTCAATTTTCAATGATTTATTGGTGGCACCTCCGGCAAATGGAAAAATCCCCATCATGACCTCGCTCGTCGCCGGATCGCAAGTGATGACCGTTTGGGAAGCGTCTTTCATATTATCATTGGCATCGTAAGTAACCACGGTCAGTTTCGCTTCAACTTTTTCTGCACTGGCTTTAAGACTGCCAACCTCGATGGCCTGATAGCTTGTTAGCTTATTGTTCCCGTCGTAATTTTTTCGATAATAACGGTTGCCGTCAATTTGGAAAATCAACATACCTTCTTCGTTCTGGGCAAACCCATTGAGCGGAAGAAGAAATAGGAAACAACCCAATATGAATAAATAATTTTTTATATCTTTTGCAATAGTTGGTTTTTCGAAATTTTGAATAAAATCCACATACAACTCACTCAAATCAATGCTATTGCTTTTGTGTGGAATGGTGTTGCAGGTCACGACTTTAGCAGTTCCTGCGTCCAACAAATCCTGATAAGCATTATCAGCAAAAATAGCATGTATGCCAATACAAACAGGAGGCTTCATGCCCGCTTTTTTCAAATGCCCAACTGTTTCAATCATCGTCCTTGCCGTGGAGATAATATCATCCACCAATACAGGTGTGTGATTGCGGTAAGCTTCTAACTCCGGAACCGAGACTTCCACGTTTCGGTCTCCATGCCTTATTTTTTTCAAGACCATAAATGGTGCACCAGCATTTTTTGCCACCTCTGAGACCCACTGCTCACTTTCGCTGTCAGGGCCAACCAACACTGGGTTTTCGATGTGCTTTTTTATCCAATCAGAAATAGCGTCTGCCGCATGGAGTACCTCTGTGGGTATGTCGTAAATATCGCCCAGCCTGCTGATGCGGTGCAGGTGTGGATCAACAGTAATCAGGCTATCAGCAAAGCCAGTAACTAGCTGGGAAAAGTATTTTGAAGTTACTCCTTCACCAGGATGGAAAATTTTATCCTGTCTCATGTAAGCCAAATAGGGAGCTACCAAGCAGGTGCATCTTGCCCCCAACTCTTTTGCCACTTTAGACAAAAAATAGAGCGGCAACAGTTTCTCATCTGGCTGATGAAGTGAACAGAGAAGAACCACCTTTTTCTCTGCGATATTAGAGTGGATTCGGACATATGACTCGCCGTCGGGGAAGCGGCGGATGGTAACCTCACCCATTTCGGCATTTAGTTTAACTGCTAAGGTCTTCGCCAATTTTTCATTTCCCGGTAAAGCGAAAAGAATAGTTTCCATTCAGGATAATTTTATGATTTCATTAAATTCTTTTTCCAAATAATCTTTCGCGTAGTTCAATTCTCCGGAAGTCTCAGCGTAAAGGGTGAACATAGGTTCACCTGCTATCATGCGTTGTCCAATTTTACAGTGCATTAGAACCCCCGCTCCGGGGCGGGAGGGAGCTCCCGATAGCTTAGCCACCTTAGCCAAGCGTCGGTTGTCAATTTCGAATACTTGACCGCTGTTCCTAGCCAGTACTTCGTGCTGCAGGTTTCCCAGAACAGGTTCACGAAAACCACCTTGTGCTTCACAAATTGCTTGAAATTTCTTCCAAGCAATACCACTCTGCAACAGCCTCTTTGCCATTGCATGACCATTACCTGAAGTGACTTCATCTGCCATTTCCAGTAGTTCACCTGCTATCAAAATGGCTCTTTCTTCCAGGTCCAGAGGACGGTTATTGATTTGTCGGAAAACAGCCAGTACATCTAAGGCTTCAAGGGACGGCCCAATACCCCTTCCTACAGGTTGAGAGCCATCAGTAATCAGTACTTTGATGTTCAATCCAATTTCTTGAGCTACCCTATGAAAATAAAATTCTAAATGCTTTGCATCTGACTCAGAACGGACTTTAGCTGTCTTGCCCACAGGAATATCAATTATCACATGAGACGAACCTGCTGCTACTTTTTTAGATAGGACGGAAGCTATCATTTGACCTTCACTGTCTATATTAAGCGCCTTTTCTATTTTAATAAGTACGTCATCGGCAGGGCTAAGCTCTACGGCACCACCCCATACAATACAACCTCCTTCCTGTTTGACCACTTTCTTTATTTCCGCTAAAGAGAGATTGACAGGTGTCATAGTTTCCATCGTATCAGCGGTTCCCGCAGGTGAAGTAATAGCACGGGAAGAGGTCTTGGGAATAGTCAACCCAGCAGCAGCTATGATAGATACCACAATAGGCGTAGTCCTATTACCAGGCAAGCCACCGACGCAATGTTTGTCGACTACTATATCCTTACCCCAATCCATTTTTTTTCCTACTGCTACCATTGCCTTAGTTAAACCAGCAATCTCGATAGCGTCGAGGTTTTTGCCTGCACAGGCTGTAACAAATGCTGCAAGTTCAATATTGGAATATTTGCCTTCTGCAATATCTGAAATGATGGATTGGCAAGATTCGTCGTTTAACTTATTGCCATACATTTTTGACCGTACATAACTCATCGAATGAACTGGCTGTAAGTGAGCAAAGGCAATCGTATCTCCTTCTTTGGCTCCTGAGGCTCTCCACGCACTTTCCGACAAACTGGCTTCGCCGTGTTGGAGCAGCTCACTATGCAGTACATTCAAGGTCGCGATAATGGTTTTCCCTTTTACCGTCACTTCAACCCTCGTCAGTGCCTCGAATCCTTCAGAAATGCAGATATGGCAATCCGAACGCATGTATACGAAATACTCTCTTTGGGTATCAATACCGAGGCGTTTGAGTTTCAATATGTTTGAATCGTAGTTCATTTCTTTTTTTTGTAATCAGGCAATGGTAATTTCCTTTTCCAGATACACTTGTTGGACATGCTGGATGATTTCAACGCCTTCCTTCATCGGTCGCTGAAATGCTTTTCTACCAAGGATGAGGCCCATACCCCCTGCCCGTTTGTTAATAACGGCAGTCTTTACTGCTTCTGCTAAATCAGAACCGCCCTCTGAACCACCTCCGGAATTTATCAGCCCAATCTGCCCCATGTAGCAGTTGGCGACCTGAAGACGGCAGAGGTCAATCGGATGGTCAGTGGTAAGGGCTTCGTACATTTCCTTGCTATATTTTCCGAATTGAATATCTCGGAAACCGTAATTAGTAGAAGGCAATTTCTGCTTGATGATATCGGCTTGGATGGTGACGCCAAGATGATTGGCCTGACCAGTCAAATCAGCGGCGGAGTGATAATCCTGCTCCTCCGTTTTGAAAGCATCATTACGGGTATAACACCACAGAATAGTCGCCATACCCAATTCATGGGCTTGAGCAAATGCTTCTGCAATCTCCTGTAATTGACGGTTGCTTTCCTTTGAGCCAAAATAAATAGTTGCCCCTACAGCTATCGCACCTAGATTCCACGCTTCTCGCACCTTACCGAAGATTACTTGATCATGTTTATTAGGATAGGTGAGCAATTCGTTATGATTAATTTTAACAATGAAGGGTATTTTGTGGGCATATTTCCTAGCATTTAAAGCGAGCACACCAAAAGTAGAAGCCACGCCGTTGCAGCCCGCTTCGATGGCCAGACGAACAATATTTCCTGGCTTGAAGTATTCAGGGTTTTTATAAAAAGAAAAAGCGGCGCTGTGTTCAATCCCCTGGTCAACGGGCAGTATACTCAAATAGCCGGAGTCACCCAGATTTCCATGCCCAAAAAGTTGCGCCAAACTGCGCAGTACTTGAGGATTACGGTTACTGTTGATAAATACTTTTTCCAAATAATCAGGGGCAGGAAGCTCCAGTGATTCTTTTGAAATTAGGGTGCATTGATGCTCAAGCAGCCATAAGGCCTCAGAGCCAAGCAGGTCGGTTATTTTTCGAATGGTTGTCATATTTTAATGTACTTTTTCAAAATCATTAATCAAAGCCCAGACCTTCGCTGGGGACGCCAAATAAACATGGTGGTCAGCATTTGTTAGCCTTTCAAATTTTGAGTTGGTGAAAATAGGAAGCAATACCTCCACGTTTTCAATCGGTGCGGCAGCGTCGTTTTCACCATGTATGAGCAGGATTTTCTTGTCCTTGATTCGGGAAGCCAATTCCCGCAAATCAGTATCTATAATGACATTATCCAGTGTGCGGTAATAACTTACCCAAGTGTGTTTGCCGGCGTCTCTAAAAATATCCTTCGGGATATTATTTGGCCGAAACCACTCCGTCATGTACAGTGGATGGAAAAAGCAAACGAATTTATACCTGGAATCCACACTCACGCCATCGAAGAGGGAAGCCTTGCCCAATTTGGTTTTTATAGCTTCTTTTCCGCTATAACTAGGAAGCCCAATGATGGCCAGATGTTGAAACCAATCAGGGTGTTCCCCAACAAGTCCGATGGCCAAAATTGAGCCGAGTGAATGTCCTACGACCATGACATCGCCATCATCAAAGCCCTCTTGTTTTATCACTTTTTCTATAGCCCCCAAATGCTCTTTAAGGTCATATTTGCTATTAGGTTTTGGGGAATCCCCAAAACCTAATAAGTCAACAAGCAATAATGAATAAGAACTATAATCAGGTAATTCACCCAATCCAGCTTTCCAATATTTCAATGAACCTGTCAAACCATGCAGAAGAATCATCTTTTTCGGGCCATTGCCAATGCGCTCATAGTTGAGCATCATTTTTTCTGAGTCATAAGGTTGTGCCATGACTCCTTTGAGGTAGCCGTGTACTCCGACCCCTGCAAAGGCAATTATGATGGCTGAAAACATTAATAAAATCATCTTTTTCAATTCAGTTCATTTTGATTGGAAGAGCGCTTGTTGATTTTGCCAGAAAGCCCAACCGCTTTCATCGGTTCGCTGACTCCGTTTTAACTCTTCTCGTTTGTTTCCCATTGTAAAAACCACCTTTCTCCAACAAAAACTAAAACCATAAGTACTGTGGAAACTACTATTACCAAAGGATCACTGGAGGCTTTTATCCAAACAAATGCACCCAATACCACTAAGTCGAGTAAAATAGCAGTGGTAACAATTAAGATATTGGCTTTAACTTTTTTTCTAAGATTTTTTAATACCCCCCATTGGAGTATTACGTCCATCGTTAGGTAAAAAATAGCTCCAAGCGAAGCAATCCGGCTTAGATCGAAAAATGCGGTGAGTATAATAGCTATAACCACGGTATAAACGAGCATGTGCTTTTGTAATCGACCAGGCATTCCAAAATGTTTATGTGGGATAAGGTTTATTTCCGTAAGCATAGCTGTCATTCTGGAAACGGCAAACAGGCTAGCAATAACCCCCGAAATAGTGGCTACTATGGCAATACCCACCGTAAACCACAATCCATATTTACTAAATGCTGGTTTGGAAGCTTCTGCGAGCGAAAAATCTTTGGCTGCTATAATCTCGGGGATTGATAAATTGACTGAAACCGCCAAAGCCACCAATACATACACAAGTGTGCACAGAAGTAGCGAAATCATTATTGCTCGTCCCACATTTTTATTAGGATTCACAATCTCCCCCCCACTGTTTGTGATGGTTGTAAAACCTTTATAAGCCAGGATGGTAAAAGCCAAGGCCCCTATATAACTGGATACCGTATGTTCACTGGAGATGGAAGAAGGCAAGGCTTCACCAAATGAAAAACCTGCTGCCCATAAACCACCAAGGGCGAAGATGGCAAGTCCCCCAATTTTGATAACTGCCAACACTTGAGAAGAGCGGCCAATCACCTTATTACCGGAAATATTGATTAAAAAGGCAACCACCAATAATAAAACACCCAAAACAGGTACCCAAATACTATTTTCTCCTACATCGAAAAGCTGTAGGGTATATGATCCAAATGTGCGGGCCACCAAGCTTTCACCAATAATCATTGAAAAAGCCATTAAAAGAGCTCCCGCTGCAGTAATCGTACCTTTTCCATAGGCCTCTTTGAGGTACATGGCAATGCCACCCGCTGATGGGTAAGTATTGGATAACTTTATATAGGAATAGGCACTAAAACCGGAGATGACTGCCCCGACTAAAAAGACCAAAGGAAACAAAGTTCCTGCAAGCTCCGCCACCTGCCCCAACAACGCAAAGATGCCGGCCCCTATCATGACCCCGGTGCCAAGTGCCACTGCTCCAGTTAAACTTAAACTATTTTTTTTGTATTTATCCATTTTGTCCACTTAGCTACGATGCTTATATTTTTACCTTGGGTTTACTACCTTCTTTTCCCACTTTTTTTGAGATGGTCAGCCTTTGAAACCAATCTGGTTGTTTTTCAACGATTCCGATGGTCAAAAACCTCCAATACGCTCTATGTTTTGTTTTCTCTTTCATCTTCATCCACCTTCCATCTGAAATCGCAAACCTCGGCCCCACCTGCAATCGTATTGGTCAGCCTTAGGTTGCCGCCCCACAGTTCTGCAAGTTTGTAATCCAACTGGCACCAAGTGTTAAACCCCAGTGCAGCATTTTCCTTACTTTTGAAATAATTAGCTACTGGGCAGCGCTCACAATCAAAAGCAACCACACCTGGCTCTGCGGGTAAATCTTTCCACTGATATGACGGGCTGGAAAAAGGAAATGTCCGGAACAGTCGGGTGGCTTTTAGCAGGTGGTCGTACTTATTTTTGGAAGTCAGCCCGGTGAGCCGATAGGTAGTTTTTCCCATTTTCGAGTAGATGTCCCAGGCTATTTCGTTGAAAATCCGGTAGGCTTCCTGTTTACTCATTTTTCCAGCAAGCTGCCGGAAAAATGTTTCCGAAATCACGGCCAACTCTACCATGATTCTTGCTCCGAAGTTTGGCTCAAGATGAACTTCATTTTTCAAAATGCCATATTCCTCCCAAGCATTTTTGAGCAAAGTTTGAACTGTGCTTTTATCAAGAAGCCGCCCCAAAACCTTTCGCGCTGATGAATTGATGAAAGGCTTCACCAGTTTAATTATTAGATTGTGTATGAGCATGGTTTATTTTGATTGATTACTCGCTAAGCTTTTTTACTCTTGTAGTTCAATTGTTTCAATCGAATATAACTCCGGCACAATGCAATCCCAACCAAATTCATCTTTGATTTTCACTCGCAATACATCCGCAGCATGTGCTTCGCCATGTACGATGAAAACCTTTTCGGGTGTATTCTTTATTCCGCCCATCCAGTTCAATAACTCCCGCTGATCGGCATGTGCCGACAGCCCATTTATCCTCACAATTTTGGCACTGACAGAATAGTATTTTCCGTAAATCTTCACTTCGTGGGCCCCTTCCTGCAATTGTCTGCCACGGGTGCCTTCCGCCTGATAGCCTACCAGTAACAACCGGGTTTCCGGTCTCTCTAAATATTTGGTCAAGTAGGTGAGTACCCGACCTCCTGTTACCATGCCGCTGCCCGCGATCACGATTTTTGGAGATTTGTCATCAATGATTGCCCATGTTTCCCGAAAACTGGAGACCGTTTGGATATAATCGCACATTTTGTTACAATCTTCTTCCGGCAATTTGTGCCAAGCAGCGGAGCGGTGAAACACATCCAGTACTTTAGCCCCCATAGGGCTGTCCATGTACACGGGGATGTTAGGCATTAGCCCTTTTTCACGTAGTTTCCAAAGCAAATACATCAGCGTTTGGGTGCGTTCCACAGCGAAACTGGGGATGATGAGTGTCCCACCGTCCTGATAAGTTTCTTCGATGTGTTGGAGCAGTTCCTGTTCAATATCCCCCTCTGAGTGTAGGCGGTCGCCATAGGTGCTTTCGATAAACAGGAAGTCAGCCCGCTCGGGCCTTTTCGGCGAAAAAAGCAAATAGTCCTCTTCCCGTCCGATATCACCTGAAAAGACCAACCGCTTTCCAGCAGCATCCATTTCGATGAAAGTAGCACCGAGAATGTGGCCGTTGTATTGATACCTGACCTTGATGCCTTCAAAAAACGGTAACCATTGGTCGAGTTGCACTTCCTCAAACCGCGAGAGCGTCCTGTCCACATCTTTTAGGTTGTACAATGGCTTGGCTGGCTTATGTTTTGAGTATTCATACTTATTAGCGTGGGCCGCTTCTTCCTCTTGAATTTTAGCGCTGTCCCGCAGGATGATTTCTGCGATGTCGAGCGTAGGGGCTGTGCCGTATATTTTGCCTTTAAACCCTGATTTGACCAATCGTGGCAGGTAGCCCGTATGGTCGAGATGGGCGTGAGTAAGCAAAACAGCATCTATCTCCGACACGTTTACCGGGAAGGTATCCCAGTTCAAATTCCGCAGTTTTTTTAGCCCCTGGAAAAGGCCACAATCCACCATGATTTTTTTGCCCAAAACCTCAATTAGGTATTTGGAGCCAGTTACGGTCCCTGCAGCACCGAGAAAATGGATCTGAATATTATCATTCATTTTGAGTGGATTTTTGTTTCACAAATAAGCGCTGCTTCCTCCATTACTTTTTTTTGCCGTGCAGGCTGTATATCAATTTCTTTTAACAACTGCTCATTTTGGCAAAGCTCTCTACAGAGTACGATGCCTTTATCTAACAGCATCTGTTTTTCCTTTTTAGTTAAGGTAGTGAGACAAGTGATAGGATGTAGCCCTGAACCATCAATCCGCTCCCTCAAGCTGCCTTTTTTTGGAAAATCCCAAGAGACGAGGTTCAGCCCGACGCAAGTCCCGTATTGAATCGCATCCGTTGTAAAGCGGGTATTGGTCACCACCCATCCCTGGTGGAATCTATGGCCATGTCCAGGGCGTTGCTCCCATGCTTTTTCTACATCCAGAAACCGGGAGTGAATGTAAAGGGGGATTTTGACATCGCACTTCCGTACTTGGTCACTGTGGAATTTACATTCAACCATAACATGTTGATCCTCCTTGGTCGCGATGACATCCAACTCGTGCTCTACGCAATGCCCCTGCACAATTTGCCCAACTTTTGTTTTGTAACCATCATATTTTAAAATTTCGCTAACATATTTTTCAAAAGGAAAACCTGTAGGCCCCAACTCTTGAAGAGCTTTTTTCAACTTATATTTGGCAGCTAAGTGGGTAGAGGCCTTCCTGAGCGAGGAAAATGCCTGTCGGTAAATTTCCTTAGTACTTATCCCTGGATAGAGCTTTAGTTCTATTTCTTTTTGAATGCGATCTATCACCTTCTTCTCTGCCCCTGCACGACGCAGCGATTGGCGGAGTTTTTCTGCCGAAAACGGCACCGTATCACCAGAGGCTTTGGTAATGAAAAGGTTATTACTCATGTGGATTCATTATTTGAGGAACTCGTGTTTAGGGCTTAAAATAGATTTCCGGTCGCCTAATTGGCTATTGACTTTCTCTAGACTACATCACTGACGCACGTTAATTCCGTGTGGGGTAGAGCATGACAGCGTCCGCTACCCATTCACCAATGAGGTCGTATCCGTTTACTGCTACTTTTATCATTTCCATAATCTGATTTCATTAGTTTTCAAGTAATATCACTGCAACAGCTCATTGATTTATCGTTGCTGTTTTCCCTGGCTATTATTTTCATAATAGCCAGGTATATGTTCCTGAAATCGGATTCAATCAGGTCGGCTACATCGACGGTCAGCTTCGGGTCAGAAACGACCAGTGTCAGCATCACTTCGAGGGCTTCTTTGAATAGCTGTTCGTCGTCCTCCAGCGCCTGGAAGAGTCTTTCCTTATCTTCTTTTGCCTGAAAGGGCCTGTTCTTTATTTCTGATGTTTCCATGACCAATTGTTTTTTGCTCTAACAAAACCTTTCTCTGCCTTTCCTACCCCGCGCGAGGGATAAGGATGAATAGTATATTAGTGAAAGTCATCAAACGGGCTACAGCGCACCATCTCTTTCCAAAATAGCCTTCCGCTCTTCATATTCTTCCTTAGAGATGGATCCACCGGCATATCTTTTTTGTAAAATTTCAAATGGCCCATCTTTCTGCTTTCGCTGCCCAGGTATATCCCAGGGCGTTGCGAAAATCCAGACAAGGGCTATGATCCAAATAAGCCACCAGATGAGGTGCATGCCTCCAAAATGATATCCTTCGTAAAAATGCATAACAATTGCTTTTGAATAAACAAATAATTATTTGTGCTTTGTCACTTTAATTCTTAATGATTATGATCATTATGATCGTCGTTAGCTTGGTCCATATCCATTGATGACATGTCTTTGTCAGCCATCATTGTCACGCATGATTGCATACACTCTTCGCTCATCATACCTTCTTTGTTCATCATCTGTATCATATGGGTCATCATCTCTTCACTTTTCATCATGTCGGTCATCATGCTCTGCATCATCTCCGGTTTGTCTTCCATTATTTGCATCATATTGACCTCCTTCATCATCATATCCATCATACCATTACTACCTTTCATCATCATCATGGCATGCTCGTTCGACATCATTTTATCCATGAATTCAGTCATTAATTCATGATCTCCTACAATGGAGGAGTATAGGTCGTTTTTCATTTCCGGATTTTCCAGTATTGTTCCAATATCTACTTGTTGGCTACAGCCGATCAACAGAAATGTGGTAGTGATAAAAAATAAAATTCGTTTCATGATTGTGTTTTTATAGTAGTTTAGTAATGTAGTTTTAAGTCTCTTAATAAGAGGATTGGTTTACCTTTTTCAATAGTTTATCTCCTTACTTAAGGATTTGATCATTCGTTTTTGTTAGCATAGTTCTGATAGTTGGTTTCATTTTTGAAATAACCAACAGAACCATCTTGATTGAGCACAGCAATGATTGCTTCCGCCTTGTCCACCTCCTCTCCAGTCAACGGATCTGAAGCCTGTCGGGAACTTTCCTGTTCATTAAGGGTAGTAACACACATCTGACAACAGCCATAGTAAGTTTTTCCATTCACAGGGACAGCGATCTGGTCTTTACCCATATAAGTATCATTGACCATACATACTTGTTGCGCTATCACTTGGCGGCCTGCTAAATTATCGTTAGTACTTCCTCCAACATCCATCGAATGTGGGGGAAGCATAGTTGTAGTTTTATGTTCACTTTCATTAGTGTCCATTTCATTATTCTGTTCGCGATCAAAACTGCCCTGCTTGTCGTTATTACATGTACTCATTATCATTAAAACGGCAATTGCGGGGATAATTAGAATAAATTTCATTTTGCTATTTCCTTGTTTTGTTAAAAAAGAGAATGACCTATACCGAATTCGAAAAAGCATGGTATATGTCAGATTCCTAAGCTCTGATTGGTTTTTAGAATAGAGTTCTGAGCGTTTGTTTCGATGCTAGTCAGTGCACGGATTGCATCAATAGTTTCCGGAATTACGATGGCCTGATTGTCAACGACATAGGCATAAAACAATTCGTCATTCACAACTTTAAGCATATCCTGCCATAAAGCCACTTCATACATATCTCCATAAGGTCTACCTTTGGCAAGCATCCATTCTTTGATGGCATTATTAGCCGAGAGGCCGTCATCGTAATTAATGAAGAGAGTTCTTGTCGACGACTTCATCGCAGCCAACACTTCTTCTTTGCTAGCATTTCTGGTCAATTGTACATTCCAATAGTGTAAATGACTTAGGGTTTGCGGTACTTTTACTGCTGCCGTGATGACATCTAGTTCTGGGTCTACTGTTTGCGCATCTGGTCCCTGGTGACTTGGAATTTCTTGCTCTGGAACCAGGGTATTCATAATTCCACCTAAATGACTTTCCCAGGGATCAGTAGCCCTACGCAACAAAGTACCTCTTGCTTTTTTGAGTAGGCCAGCTCTTTTCAAAGCAGTGAGCGTTCGTAGTATTGAGGTAGTATTACAGGATACTACGCGGGTGGAATCTCGGCCAATTGCGGTCGCGTAATTATTTTCGGCACTGAAAGAATGACCAGTGACCTCGTGTTTTTCCCCTCCGTGAACTATGAATTTAAGGTTAGCAGCTTTGTACTTTTCGATGTTGCCTGCGGCTATTTTCTTTGGGGTACAATCCACAATAAGATTGGAAACAGCAATCAGTTTAGCTAACGTCCCTTCCACTGGAATGCCTGCATCCTCTATTTGATTTTTATGCAAATCATCAAAAGCAAAAACAGGGTATTCTTTTTCTACTGCCATATTTATTCGCCAGTCTGAAACCACATCACAAACACCAACTAGCTCCATGTCGTCTTGAGCAAGAACAGCATCTGCTACTCGCTTACCAATGACACCATACCCATTTACCGCCACTTTAATTTTGTTCATATTCCTGATCTTTTTGTTTTATATATTTTCGAATGATTAATCTGTTCCCTTTGTCATAGGTGAAATAACTCCATGCCCAATTAAGCGCTATTATCAATCTATTTCTGAATCCACTGATGGAGAATAGATGTACTACCGACCATAGCAACCAAGCTAGTCTCCCACCAAAGCTAAAACGCCCCAAATCTGCTACTGCCTTTCGCTTTCCTACGGTGGCCAACGCCCCTTTGTCACGATAAGTGAATTTCACTTCTTTATCTTGTTGCAACCGAAGTAACAGGTTGTTTGCCAATTGTTTGCCTTGTTGAATAGCTACCTGTGCAACCATTGGATGTCCCTTGGGATATGCTCCTGAGATCATGGCCGCGATGTCTCCAATGGCATAAATGTTATCCGTACCTTCCACCCTTGAATAATCATTTACTAATATCCGTTGGCCTTTAATGATCGCTTCCTTTTTAATGCCATTAGGAACATTCCCACTTACTCCGGCTGTCCAAATCACCGTATTTGCCTGCAAAATAGTTTTGCTGTTCGTTTCGATAAATTGACCATCATAGGACTCTACTGCAGTATTCAGTATTACCTCAACTCCCATCTCGGTGAGGTACGCCAACGCACGTGCTGAAGCTTTATCTGACATGGTATTCAATAGCTCACTTCCTGCTTCAAGCAAATAGATAGACACGATGGAGTTATCCAGCTCCCGGTAATCTTTGGGAAGGATATACTTTTTAAATTCTGCAATAGCTCCCGCAGCTTCTACCCCTGCCGGGCCACCGCCTACGATAGCAAAATTGGTAAGTGCTTCCCGCTCTTTTTCATCGCAGCTCACCACCGCTTTTTCAAGATTTTGCAAGATCAAACTGCGTATATTCAAGGCTTCTTGTATCGTTTTCATTCCCAGGCTATTGTGTTGAATATCCTGCAATCCGAAGAAATTCGTACTACTGCCAGTTGCGATCACCAAGTAGTCATATTCTATCGAACCTATGCTTGTGAGCAGAATATTTTTATCCGACACAACGGTCTCTACTTCTGTCATTCGGTAGCATAAATTATCATATCCAATGAATTGCTTTCTAAGGGGAAAAACAATATTATCAGGTTCGAGGCCGCTGGTGGCCACCTGGTATAAGAGAGGCTGAAACTGGTGAAAGTTATTTTTGTCCAACATCACCACCTGAACAGGCTTGTTTCTGAGTTTCTTGGCCAACGATATACCAGCAAAGCCCCCGCCGATGATAACTACTCTAGGAAGTTGACTGTCAGGTATACATACCTCATCGCCTATTCTACATGCTTTCATGAGTAAACTATTGACCATATGAACCAAGCGTATTGCATTAATCGACCTTTGTTACTGCATTATAGAATCCAGCTATGCAGGCTCCTATCAGCCAGCCGACCAAAAAGGTTTGTCCTATCCCTATTAATGCTTCTGATACAGGTATATTCATTCTGATGATAGAACTCGTATCCAAACCATGCAGCAGGTTATTGAAAAACTGTGCAGTGCCTTCTCTGCCCACAGTCCACATCACAAGAATGCAGCCTAGGTACAAAAGGACTCCAGTGGAGCCAACGGCGAAGCCAAATTTTCTAATGTTGATGTGATTCATGTCTATTTTTGTCTTGAGGTAAGTTATTGTCATGATTTTCACTATGACCATGTGGCATGAGCAAATGGCAGCCAAACATGATAATGATGAAGATGAACAGAGATGTATTTCCGCTCAACCCGAGTGCAGGAGCAATAAATATTAGCAAGAGTGGAAGCCCGCATCCAATGACCATCCAAATTGTATGTCTATTCATAGTTTGTTGATTAATAATTTCGTTATCTACATACCTACACCTTTAATTTCTTGTATCACATCCATCATGTAGGAATTATTCATATTCGTTTTTAAGCACCGTTTGCACGATTTCCACATAAATTTCGTTTGACAACCCGGCGAGGCCAATATCGATCATCGTTTCCCTAAGATCAATATCAAAACTCATATTGAGAATGCAGGAATACACACCATCAAAAATATGTTCCAAATGCCCCCGCCCAACAATATAGTCGTAATGTGGAGCACATGTCAAATAACCTGCTACCTCAAAATCTTGTGGTGGGTGGCTTTGAGTCTGAACAAATTCGACCCCTAGCTTTCCTTGAAAAATCAGTAACTCGCCCCGAAGATCTTTCAGTTTCTCATCAAGTGAATCCACACCAGTTCGAAGGGTGGATTTGTCCAAGCGAATTTCAAAATGAGCCGATTCGTAGTTGATTGCTACAACCAAGAAGTTACTTTTAGCGATAAGTGATTCACCATTAAGCAGAGTAACAATCTGGATAGTACCATTAGTGGTACTAAATGTCCCCTGAGCATTGACGTTAACTAGCAATGCTGATGATGCGAAAAGGGTAAAGAAAAAAAATAATTTTATTGTCATTTCACTTCTTGTTGTCACTAATGTTTTAGTGTTCTAAAGTTTGATAGAGGAGGAGAACATCAGGCTTGGGCCTTAGTAAAGAAATAGTACCCTTTCCTTAACACCCCACCCTCTTCTATAAAGTTATGCATGTTAAAAGCACTGGGCTTATGTCTTTTGGGGTAATGTTTATAAAATTTTGTCTAACGGGAGTCTGCGTTTAAACTCCACCTTTTTATAATCACTCATGCTCATATTTGTAAGCTTTTTAAATTGATTAGACAGATGATTGAGATTGGCATAACCTAATCCGAATGCGATTTCAGAAAAATTCATTTCTCCATATTCAATCAACTCTTTTGCTTTCTCAATCTTTAACTTGATGAAGTACTTCTCAATCGTAGTTCCCTCTACTCTAGAAAAGGTTTTACTGAGTGTCCAATAGTCCTTATTAAGAGTTTTACCAAGAAAATCAGATAGGTTCTTGTCTATGGTAATTGGCATTGAATTCACGGTTTCGATCAGTACCCGCTTGATTCTTTCTACAAGAACCTCCTCTTTGTTCTTCGCTAATTCAAAACCGTCTTTTTCTAGAATGTTTCGAATTTTATCAAAAGAAACCTTTTGACTTGCATATCGTATTCTCAACTTACCTAGTTGTAAATACAGCACCTCAACACCTAATTGTTCAAGCTCTTGTCGAATGACCTTTATGCATCTCGTACAGATCATGTTTTTTAGTACTAGCTCCCGAGTACTCAATGAATTGGTATTCATAATAGTGTTGTTTGAAATTTCTAAAATGATAGCCTATGAAGTTGAAGCTTTATCCCGTTATACGTGGAGATGATTACTCCACAGTAGCTTTAGTTACTGCAATAAAGAAAGAAGGTATCGTGCGTAAAATTCACCTACAACACGACACACCTCGCCCCAGATACAGGTAGCAACATGGATAAAGCCTTCAACTGATCGAAGAAAAGAGAGGCTAACAAATAAAGACTTGAAACTGAGCTTGGTAATCCGTCAAGATAGGAGGAGGGACGTATATCCTTAGTGGAAGATCGTGTCCTCTAGGAATAGTAGAATTAACTATAGGCAGACAACTCGGAGGGACTGCAAATAATTCGTAAGAAGTGCTTAGATCCTGGCTTAAAACGCTTGGTTTGAGGTCAGATTTATGAAAGCTAAAAGAGAGTTTACAGCAATCTCCATGTTCACTATGGTCTGCTTCTTTTTGGGAATCGTGAGAACAGGATGATTGATCTTCATCATCACAACAACTACCGAAGAATGAAAACAGGCTTATCTTCTCATTTTGCTCTTGGCAATAATGCCCTTCTATCCAAAAGCCCGTCGAGCTTATGAAGATTAAAAACGCAAGAGTAATATTTGAGAAGGCCTTTAACAAGTGTGATGATTTATGATTAAGACTACATTAATTGTAAGATAGCTTAATTAACTCGATTTTTCGGTGATTTTTGTCATTCTTTTGGGGAGCTAACCTCAATATTATTTGAACAAACTTTATCTAATGACCTACGTCCTTCAACACCAAGTTTTCTAAATGAGGAGGGAGTTAGCCCTGTTACACTTTTGAATTGTCTGGATAGGTGAGATACACTACTGTATTCTAGTTCAAAGGCGATTTCACTTAGGCTTTTTTGATTGTACACTAATAGTTCTTTCACCCGTTCGGTTTTTTGCAGGATCAAGAATTTTTCAATCGTTAGGCCTTCAGTTGATGAGAACAACTTTGATATGGCGAAATAATTCATGCCTATTTCTTTGGCCAAGTAATCCGAGAAGTTCATGCTACTTGGTTTTTGTTCGCGTTTGTACAGGTGATCAAGGATTAGCTTTTTTACTTTTTCAACTGCCACCGCATCCGTTCCTTTGAGTAGTTCAAATCCGTGATCTATCAATGCTGTTTCAATCTCTTTGAGGCTAGAGGCTTCGATAGGTTGTACAAGCTCAACTCGCCCCAACTCTATTTGAGCAATCTGATGGCCTAAGGTTTCAACTTGTTGCTTAACCACAGTGATACAGCGGTCACAAACCATATTCTTAATCAATATTTTTTTCATCAAACCACCTTATTTTGTACTGTTTCATATTCTGTTTTTTTCGTAGTTACTAATTCAATTTATTGTAAATGAACGCAATTACATAACCAATAACAGCCCAGAAAACAAATGAGGCCGCAGTGCCTATCAGGGTTTCAAGAAGCGTAATATCTGTTCGGATAATCGTTGAAAAATCCATTCCATGAAACAAGAGATTCGAAAATTTAACTAGGCTCTCTGTTCCCAATAATTGCATAACCAAAAAACAGCCCAGGTAAACAACTACGGAGGCTCCCCCTGATGCAATGGCGAATTTATTTTGCTGTAAATTTTTCATAGTTAAATTTTAAGTAGTTTTGATATAATTGTAAAAACCTAGTTTTTCTCTTTTCCAGAAGTTAGGATTTCAAAGCTAGCTCTCTGATAGCGAAGAAATTTTTCTTTTTGTAGGTAAGCTAAGGACGTTGAAACACTTTGGCGTGATATCCCAATCACTTCAGCCAATTCCTGATGAGTATATCCCAGTACCTCTACCCCATCATCTGTTGGTTTCCCATATAAGGCAGCAAGGTTTTCCAGTGCAATAGTGACTCTCTCTATTGTATAGTTGAGCTGCAAATTTTTATAGGTAAACCATAAGTTATTGTTCATCTGAATAAACTCTCGACATAGCTCTGTTTGTAGCTCTAGGTCGTTGTCCAGTAAGGTCTTGAACTTAGAAAACAACGTGAGACTTAATATCACCTCATCATCCATGGCCACTGCGTCGTACCGGCGAATATGTGAAGCATCAAAAAAATCAAGTATTCCAAATCTCTCATTAGGTTGAACAACTCTTAAAATGACATTACGAGCACTGCCTCTCTTTCCTCTCTTTAGTAGTTTTACTCTTCCTTTAAGTACCGTAAACAAGTACTTTGCCGGATCACCTTCATTGTAGATAAAAGCTCCTTTGGTCAATACCTGAGGCTTCAAAGAAGACTGCCGTGGAAGGTTGGTCATTTATAGAAAATCTTGTTCTTTGATAAACATCAACAATTAGTTCCTAAAACTAGGGGGAGGAATTATTTTATAAGACCTCCCTCTAAGTACCTTAATGGTCATGTCCTTCATGACCAGCAGCGCCCTCAGAATTGTGAGATTCATTTTCCACATACTCCATCCCACAAACGGGGCATTTACCGGGTTCTTCGCTTCCACTTCCTTCGCAGTGCATTGGACATACATAAGCAGAGGTGTATTCTTTAGTTTGTTGTTTCATTTCATCGACATGACTACTACTACCACAGGCACTAAAGGCAACACCTATTCCCAGCAGTGATAGTGTCAAAAACATAATTTTTAAAGTCTTCATCTTAATATTTTTAGATTAACAATTGATGTAAGAGACAATGATTGCAAGCAACAAAAGGACAAGAATCAGCTTTATAAGCTTGTTATATAGCACTCTAGCCTTCGAAGGCTTATCATTGGTTTGACAACACTGTTTCATATTGTCCGTTTTTTAAAATCTTAAACTTAATCCACCACCAGCTCCAAATCGATTGTCATAACTGGCCAGTAGTGAAATATTTTTTCCCAATAGGTATTCCAGCCCTGCACTCCATACCGTTTCAGATTCATAATTGACCTGATTCTCAAAATCGGTAATCACTCCAAAATCAGCCTGGTATTCATAATAGCCAAAAACAGAAAGGCGGGGAAAAATCATAACACTCCTTCCTATTCCTATTCGAGGACGTAATCGATCGTCTATTCTAACATCCAGATTAAAGAGATAGGGCGTTAAAAATCTTAGCCCGGCTACGGCAGTAATACTAAGCGAGTCTAAATTATCAGGAATTGTATTTTCTACATTGACACCCCCAAAAACTCGAACATAATCATAGAGGTACCGCTCGTAGGAGACCTCTGCCTCCATATTGTTATTATACCCAAATTCCGCACTTAGATTGAACTGATTACGAATATTGGCCGAGGTTACATTCAGAGCTGTCATCTGTGAAGCAAGATCAACCATTCCCCAGGTATAGAACAAGTCGGTTTCCTTAGTGATTTCTTCCGTGGGAAACGGTTCCATGCGTTCATCACGAGGTGTGTCATAGCTAAAAACCCTCGCCATCCCGCCCATCATATGGTACAGAATATGACAATGAAAGAACCAATCTCCGTATTCATTGCCATAAAATTCAATCGTCACCTCTTGCATCGGAGGTACATTGACGGTATGTTTAAGGGGAGAATAACTGCCATTTTTATTAAGAACCCGGAAAAAATGACCGTGTAAATGCATAGGATGGTGCATCATCGTCAGATTATTGAGCCGGATTCTCGTTACCTCGCCCTGGGCTATTTTTATTTCATCCGTTTCCGATATTGGCACACCGTTCATACTCCATACGTAGCGATTCATATTACCCGTCAGATTAAGTAAAACCTCCTTTACTGGTAAATCTTCTGGAAATGTTGTTTCAGCAGGGGATTGCAAATAATCGTAGTTAAACTCGCTATACATGTTCATTCCTGTCATCGGCACCTGCTCTGCTTCCATCTCTTTCATGGGTGCATCTCCATTGTTGGACATATCCATCTGTTCCATCTGCATCGAATCCTTCTGTGGAGCTTCGGCAGCATTTTTGCTGTCGTGATGTTTCATACCAGCCATACCTTTCATTCCCTTCTCTGCATTCATCTGCATACCGTATGTCTCTTTCATTTCGAGACGCTCATCCATGCCAGGACGATATTTAAGTGCGGGAGCACCCATTTTCATATCCATTTGGGCCATCATTTTCATCATTCCAATTTTGTCTGGCCGTGGTACTACAGGGGCTGGAATTACCTTTCCTTTCCCCAAAAAGCTATTGGTGAATCCTGAGCCGTCTTGAGCCATTGCTCTGACTTCCAACTTTCCGTTCTCTGGAATAGTGATGATAAAGTCATAGGTTTCCGCAATAGCAATCAACGTTTTATTCCTATTTACAGGAACTACATCTAAGCCGTCAGCTGCCACTAATAAGGGGTCTTCCCCCCCAAAGGTGAGCCAGAAATATGTAGAAGCAGCAGCATTGATAAATCGCAAACGAATTCTTTCTCCTGCTTCAAAATCAGGGTAATCTTGACTAGGCTCGCCATTGGTTAGAAAAGCAGGATAGTACACATCGGCAATGTCGGCACCCTCCATACGCTGTTTCCAGAAATTGAACTGAGCCCCCAATGCACCTTGAGCAATGACCTGATTAAGAGGTGTAGCTGTACCTTTTTTGATACCAAACCATTCGTTGCCTCTCTTCAGGTTACGTAATACTTGCATGGGCTTATCATTGGTCCAGTCCGAGAGTACCATTACCAAATCAGTATCGTATTCCAGTTTTTTTTCCTTAGGTTCGATGACGATAGAACCGTAAACACCAGCTTGTTCCTGAAGCATCGTATGGGAGTGATACCAATAAGTACCAGACTGCTTAATTGCAAATTCATAAGTAAAGGATTCTCCGGGCTTAATAGGAGGAGTATTCAGATAAGGGACGCCATCATAGAAATTGGGTAACAATAATCCGTGCCAGTGTACAGAGGTTTCAACCTCCATCAAATTGGTTACTTTTATCACGGCATATTCACCTTCTGTAAATCGTAATGTTGGCCCCGGAATAGAACCATTGACGGTCATCCCCATGACTTCCTTTCCAGTAATATTGACTCCCTTTTGCTCAATTGTGAGCTCGTATTGTCGAACAGGCAAATTGTCAATATTGCCCTCCTCCGAAGCTTTTGTTTGAGCAAGCAGGCCAGTTAAATGAAGAAGTATAATTAAAAAACTTATGACGTATTTCATGCTATTGGTTTAGTTCACTAACTGCAAAGGGCAGTTCTACCCGAATCTTCTCCCAGGCTAAACTTAAGAGCCCCGAATCTTCACTAACTTGAACAAGCTCATATATTAGATGTTCTTTCACCTCAGTCAGTAAAACAGGCTTTACATCGACCCTCAGTACATCCTCATTTTCCTGGTATTTATTGGCCCCGTGCTGGTCCCAGCGCTGGTTAATGACAATGGTCCACTTATCCGTATTGGGTACAACAAAAAAACCGTACTTCCCTGCTGGTAAAACTTGATTGTTGATTAATAAATCTCGGTTTGTTTCTATCCAAGTAGCGTCATTTGCACCTGCTCTCCACAATTCGCCATAAGGGATCAGCTCGCCAAAAATGGTTCGCCCCCGAACGCCAGGTGAAGAATAATCCAGATGGATATGAGCATCGCCAATCATAATCATGGCGGTTTCGTGCGGACTCAACGGCTTTTCAGCGGGAGCAGTATCAGTTGTATTGACTGCGCTGTTTTGGCAACTGAAAGAGGTCAATAGTAATAAGGAAGAAATAATAAGTAACCGCATAATTGGTCTTTAAATTAAGGAAGTAATTCAGCCACAAGTCTTAATGCTCATGGCTGTGTTGAGCATCATTTGATTCAATAAATTTGCCCTGTACACCCACTCCATGTATATGAGCAAGCGTAGCTCCATAATGCCCCGCTTTGGATACACTAAACGCAGCACCGGCAAGTAATAAAACAATTGTCAGTTCCAACCAAAGTTTGTCCTTCAGTAAGAAAAGACTAATCACTTTCAATAAGAGTCCTATGCCACTAAACCAAAGCGTGTAGTAAGCAAATTGGTCGTGTTTTTCGAGTACCATTAATGCTGCCTCAGAAAGTCCTGTGGTATGAGGGTGTACAAAAACCGAAGCTAAGTAAGCACTCAAAAGACCGCCGAACAAAAGCAATAAGGTAGCCCAGTCCAACTGCTTTTTCCAGATAAATAAACTAGCTATTTGGGTTAGTACAGCCAAGAGAAGTAAAACAATCGGAAAATGCACAACCAAAGGATGCAGATTAGAAAAATCACTCATCGATGCATCTACGATTTCACTTTCTGTAACCATCAGATGGTTATCTGTATGCGGATGAGCTACTACTGTAGTCGTAGTTTCTATCAGTGTATCTGTTGTAACAGAGTCCTGTTTTGCTTTGTGCCCTTCATCGCCGTGCGCAAAAGGTGAACCTGCTATTAATAATAGCAAGCCCACTAAAATGATGCGTAATTTTTTATGCGTTATTAGTTTTTTTTGTAAATTTC
Organism: Phaeodactylibacter sp.; assembly: GCF_022763345.1. GTDB lineage: Bacteria > Bacteroidota > Bacteroidia > Chitinophagales > Saprospiraceae > Phaeodactylibacter. The sequence goes on along the minus strand of NZ_JALEGS010000061.1, from coordinate 161,882 downwards.
ATTTGGTACCGATTAGTAATGGAGTATATTTTTTCTTTTTCTTCATCAGACTAGTTGTTATTGTTTGATAATTTGACGGACTAGATTAAATGAAGCTGTTCTGATTCGGAATGAATAAGTCCCTTTCGGATAAGCTGAGATATCTATTTCGGTTTGATCACCTCTAATCGTATGATTATCGATTAACTGTCCGGAGATATTGAATATTTCAAGTTCTCCACCACTGAGCCCACTTAGGATAACTGAATTTGTTGTTGGATTCGGGTAAAGTTTTACTCGTGAAGTACTTGAAGATGTAGTTATCCCTGTAATTACTTGCTCAGAGTTGATCTTGATAATTCTTGCTATAGAAGGAATATCATCAACCATCGCATAAAGCATATAGTATCCTGATAGTGCTGCCATGCTATCCAATGGAACTTGGGCCGTTACCATATTCTCTACTTGAGAAAAATCGAGCTCTAAAAAACGGTTATTCCCCGTATTCATAAAATGGGTAACTGATTGCAGAGACACGAGGATTACAGAGGTAGGAAAGTTCGTTTTTTCAATATTGAAAACAATGTTTTCGCCGCGTGAAAAATCATCTTTATTCAGGTTGTGAATTTCAGGTCGAACGCCTTTAAATAGATAAGGAGGTTCAAAAGCCTCAATCGTACTCGTCGCGGGTTCGTTGCCCGGAGATCCTTCTCCACCTACTGCAATGATTCTTCCATCTGGCACCAGAATTGTAGTACAATGATACTCCCGAGGTATATTCAAGTCCTCCAATCTCCTCCAGGTATCCGCATAGGGATTGTAGAGGTCCGTTATTCCCATATAATTCCACTGGTTCGTATGGGTAGGATCAGTAGGATCTTCCTTTTCACCACCCATAACCAATACTTTTTTATTGGGTAGCAAAACGGTCTTAGCTCTACTCCTAATCGGCAGGAAATTCTGGCCTAATGACCATTGATTTAATTCAGGGTCGTATACTTCAACAATACTTCCATAATTTGGAGGATTGAATGATTTGTAACCAATAGCTACGACTTTTCCTTCGGGAAGCAGTACTAATTCGTGATCGGAATGATCTCCGTTTGGCATGCGATTGTTTTGCACAAAATCGGCGGCCAAATCCCATTCTTCCGTTGGTGGTGAAAACAATTGAGGAGGCCGGTGTGTCATTAATGCTTCACCGTTATATAATAGTACTATTGGTGAAACCTCGTTACCTATTGCTATTTCATCTACTGGCGTTGAGGTGAAATCTACGGGATCATAAATTTCCGAAGTCGTTACTCTTATTGGATTATCTAGGCCCCCTCCTCCCGTGAGGAGCAATTTCCCATCTGCTAATTGGACTAAAGTGGGATACCAACGAAAATCTGATAAATCTGGCCGGTTTTCCCATGTTTCACTTTGTGCATCGAAGGTCTTTACGATTTTGGTTCCTGGTCCGTAAATTTCCTGATCGGTTCCTCCCAGAAAAATTAAATCTCCGTTTGGAAGTAAGGCAGGAGCAACACATCCCAATACCTCATCATCACCGAAAACGAATGCGGTGTCGTTTGTGACTGGATCGAATAAAAACGGGTCCTTTGAGTTATGGCAATAAAAAATCTTCCCATTAGGCAGTAAAATTCCAAGATCAGTGCCTCCCAAAGGTTCTGGGCTTTCCATGACAACCTCCCAACGACCAACGTGAGTTTCTGGTCCCAGCGAAAAATTTATCGATGCCAGGTTGCTATCGATACTCAGCAAGGTCGTTTGATAGTCCCTTTCTAAGGCCGTTACTCCTATTGTATAATTACCTTCAGGTATTTCATTGAACTCGTAGTTTCCTGTTTCATTAGTTCGTGTTTCAAAAAAGATCGATAAATCCTCATTAAATAGGGTCACCCGGGCATTTGGTACAATCGTTGAACTTTCACTAACAACCCCTTCTACCCGAAACTGAGCTAAAACAGTGGTGAAGCAGAACAAGAGAATAACAAAAGGAATTATGCTTTTCATCTTTATTTTTTCTTTCATGGTTGTAGGAATGGTTCGTGGAATCATACCCTTAGAAAACTTGATTAGAGACGAAGAAGCGAAACAGAATTTCGCTCCCTCATCAATCACACTACTAAATTATCATAGCTTTACTCGTTCATACTGGCAGCAACCGTGTAGGTTGTTGTAAGCTTCGTCGGTGGCCCGAACAGTTCCAGCATCATAACCCACACTCGCAATCTTTTCTTGAATCGTTTGTACCGTGAGTGCCTTGGGGTTATAGCTTACAGTTAGCATTTTACTTTCTACATCCCAGTTCACGGCTTGGATACCCGTAAGACTGTTTACGGCGCCTTCAATAGTGCGTTTACACATGCCACATTCGCCACCTACGATAAATTGCCCTGCTTCAAAGTCAGTAGGCACGTTTTCAAGGATACTGGCACTACTGGCCGCTTCCGTCTCACCTGCTTTAGCGTTGTTGCTATGGCAGCTTTGACTAAAGGCTGGTGTAGCAAAAAGTGCTACTACTAAAACAGCCAAAGAAATTTTCAAATAGTTCATTTTGGTAATATTGATGATTAAAAAATAGTTGACGGTCTATCCCGTCAAGAGATAATTAATGATTATGGCCCGTCATTCGAGGTGTTGAAGTTGCCTCGATAGCTGGGTTTTTAAAATTCTTGGTAATAGTTTCCTGCACCGTTCCACAAGTAAGCATTTTGTCCCCGAAGTAAGGATTTTGCACTTGCTCTTCCCTACTCAACCAATCAGCTCCCTCATTGTCATTGGCCATGGGGCAGTGTTGTACGTAAAAAGTCGATGCTGGTACCCCAAACACTTTAAGGCTTTTAATCAGGGCTTGAGACAGAAAAGAAAATTGTGTCCGTTGTTGTTCTATCTCATTTGATGTCTGAATCTGGGCAGTATGAGCCTCCAAAGCAGAAAGCTGCTCCATCCAATAAAGGTGAGCATCACCATCAAGCAATGACATGTCTACTTTTTCCAGCGAAGCGACCAATTTAGCTGCTTGCTCACCAGCTAACTTTGCATTAGTTGCTACGAAGGCATCTTTTAATAAAAGATAGCTATCTGCTACTTCGGCTAACTGTTGCTTAAAGGCTACAGGGCTTACACTTGTGTAATCTGGTAAATGCTCGGAATGATCAGCTCCCTTAAGCATTACATCTTTGTTCATCATACTTGCCTGATTATTGAGTTGAGCTGCGGCATCAATTGCAAAGTTGCCATTGGTAACCACTTCCTCACCCGTTTCCAAGCCCGAGATCAATTGGTAGCTTTGACCCAGTCGGTCACCGATTTCAATTTCACGGAATTGAAAACTCGGCACTGCCGTATCAGGTAGTTTTAAATAAACAACTGAACGTGTGCCCGTCCAAAGAATCGCAGATTTAGGAACTGTAAGTGCTGCGGACGAACCCTGCCGGTTTTCCAGTGTCCCGTAAACAAGCATTTCCGGCTTTAAACGACCACCGGGATTCTTAACTTCCACTCGAATAGCTGCTACTCTGGTCTGAGGATTGATGACCGGATCGATAAAGGAAACGTTGGCCGTAAAAGTCTGATTGGGAATAGCAGGGGTAGTAAATGCTATTTTACTACCTAGACGGATGTTCTTCAGGTCTTCTTCGTAAGCATCGAATAATACCCAAACTCTGCTTAGGTTCACTAGGTCGAAAAGCACTTCTCCTTGCCGAACGTAATCTCCTACTGCTACCCGCCGATTGGTCACTACACCTCCAGCGTCGGCATAGATCGGAAAGGTTTCCCTAATCTCACCTTCTGCTTCTATTTGCTCAATAGTGGCATCAGGGATTTTCCAGTAGCGTAGCTTATCGCGGGCGGCTGCCAGTAACTCCGGACTGATGTCCGTCATTTTTTTGGCCTCCAGTAGTTCGCGTTGAGCAGTGATCATTTCGGGGGAATAGAGGTCAGCCAGTCGCTGCCCTTTACGTACTTGCTCACCAGTAAAGGAAACGTATAGTTTTTCAATCCGCCCCGGTATGTGGGCTACCTGACTGGATGCTAAGCGTTCGTCTGCTTGTACTTTACCAGACAAACGCAAGGTTTGACTGGACACCTCTGTGCTTCCACCAATTACGGTAGTCTGCACATTAGCCAATTTAACGGCTTCCGAGGTCATTTCCAGCACCAATGGGTCATTGGATGTATTTTCTGCAAGTGGAATCAAGTCCATTCCGCAAATGGGGCAATCTCCCGGCTCATTCTGGCGAATCTGCGGGTGCATGGAACAGGTCCAGATTTCTCCTTCACCAACTGTTGTTTCGGAGTCATCGTGTTGATGCTCTTGTTCGTCCATTGGCGCATTGGATGTGTTGTTAGCACCAAATATTAAATAGCCAAGGGCAAGTCCTGCAATTAGTGTTGCCAGGCTAATGAGAATTATTTTTATATTGCTTTTCATGATTCTTATTATTGGATGATAAATCGTTGGATACTGCTTTGGGCCATGCGACTTTGTACAATTGCCCGCAGTTTTTTGAGATCATAATTGATCAAATCTCCTTCAAGACGGAGCAACTCATCAAAATCACTCCCTTCTCCACTGTAATTGTCCCGCAAAATGCGAATGGCGGACTCTGTAATTTCAATCTGCTTTTCGTATAGCTCAAATTGAAGCTGTGCCGTCTCATACTGGGCATAGGCCTGTTCAATAATGGCAATGAATTGGTCTAGCGTTGCTTCCTGTTCATAGTCTAAAGCCTGTATGCGAAGGTTCTCCTCTCTTTCCTTCGCAGCATACTGCTCACGGAACAAAGGAATTTTCACACTGGCGCGTAGTTGCAGGATATCACGTCCGTTGTTTTCCGGAATGGCATCCGTTCGCTCATTTACAGAGATGTAATCAAGGCCTAACCCAAAAGATGGCTTTCCATTTAATTCGTTAAGGGCAAGAGCCGCTTGTGCGACCTCTTGCTCTTTTCGAAACATCCTGATCATCGGGTGATGGGCAGTTATATTGTTAAGGAGTGTATCTTTTGAAAATGGGAGAACTGCCAAATCCAAGTTTTCTGTAATTTCAAAAGGAGCATCAACCGCCTGGCTTCGAAGTTGGTTGATAGTGGCTAATGGGCCACGTTCTGCGGAATTCAGAATATTTAGTTCTTGTTCCAACTCCTCGGTTTTCAGTTGCACTCGTAGCACATCTGCAGCTGTTGCCTTTCCACTTCTTACTTTCGCAAGTGCTAATTGCTCTAGGGCATGGAGCAGTTCAATATTCTCCTCAATGATCACTTGGCTGCGACGTAAATTATACAGTGTAAAATAAGCTTGCTCGGCCTGGAAAATAAGATTGAGAGCTTGCACATCAATTCGCTCGTATATGGCGCTAGCCTTTGCAGCCTCCACTGATTCCCGTTGCCTCAATGTTCCGAACCAGGGAAACATCTGGGTTGCACTCAGTCGAGCCTGTTGACTCCCGATTCGAGTTTCGACAGGCAGTGGAAATACGCCTAATCCAAATTCGGGATCAGGTAATTGCCCTACCTGAGGAATCCGCTCTAGAGCTGCAAAATGTTCAGTGCGGAGCATTTTTAAGCTAGGGTTAGCCGCTTTGATTTCATCTGAGAGTTCTTGCAAGCTTTGGCCTTGTGCCGTTGGAGTAAAGGATATGATCAAAATCAAACTGACTCCTAACATTTTTTTCCATTTCCCTCCGGTTTTAAATCCCTGATCGATCCGGAGGCTCCATTCTTGCCAAAGTGAATACAGTACTGGCACTGTGAACATGGTGATCATTTGCAAGGTCATCCCTCCAAAGGAAGGAATAGCCATCGGCAGCATGATGTCGGCACCACGTCCGGTGGAAGTGAGAACAGGTAAAAGAGCAAGAATCGTGGTAGCGGTAGTCATCATGGCTGGGCGAACACGCCTTAAACCACCCTCTACTACGGCATCTCGAATACCTGGTACTGTATCAGGCTTATTCCGCTTAAAACTATCGCGCAGGAATGTGGCAACTAATACCCCATCGTCCGTAGCGATACCAAATAAAGCTAAGAAACCAACCCATACGGCTACACTCAGATTGATTGCCCTGATTTGGAACAGTTCACGCATATTGGTGCCGAACAGTTCAAAATTTAGGAACCAGGAGGTATCGTACAGACCAATCATGATGAACCCTCCGGCAAAAGCAATGAACACCCCGGTAAACACCATTAGAGAAATGGTTACGGAACTGAACTGAAAATACAGAATGAGGAAAATAATGGCCAGAGCAATGGGAACCACTATGGCTAGCCGCTTGCTTGCTCTGACTTGCTGTTCATAATTTCCTGCGAAGCGGTAGCTGATTCCCGCAGGGACATCTAAATCATTTCTTGAAATAAGCTCGGCAAAATGGTCTTGTGCATTATTAACCACCTCTACTTCGGAATATTCTTTTTCTCGGTCGAACAGCACATAGCCAATAAGGAAGCCATCTTCACTTTTGATTGACTGCGCACCTGGTTCATATTTGATCTCCACTAGATCACCTAGCGGGATTTGCTGCTTGCTTGCCGTAGATATATAGATCCGTTTCAGCATCTCTGGATCATCGCGTAATTCGCGTGGGTAGCGAATTCGGATAGAGTAACGCTCACGACCTTCTACGGTTGTGGTCATGGCCATGCCACCTACAGCAGCTTGTATATATTGCTGTACTTTGTAAATGGTGAGTCCATAGCGAGCAATAGCTTCTCGGTCAATGTCCAATAGGAGGTATGGCTTTCCGACAATACGGTCGGCAAATACGGCAGCATCCTTCACCCCATCAACATCTTTGAGGTGCTTTTCCAGCTCTAACCCAAATGCTTCGATTGCATCTAAATCAGTACCCTGTACTTTAATACCCATTGGAGCCCGCATACCGGTTTGCAACATTACAAGACGGGTCTCAATGGGTTGTAACCGTGGCGCCGATGTCACGCCTGGTATCCTGGTGGCTTTGACAATCTCATTCCAAATGTCGTCCGGACTCTTAATATGATCGCGCCACTGTCGGAAATACTGGCCGTTCTCGTCAGGGATTAACGCTCCTGCTTCATCCCTGACATATTCTCCATCCTTGTAGCGAAAACGAATACGATGGCCGTTTTGGTCGGTTTTGTATTCTGATTGGTACAGAATAACATTTTCATACATCGACATCGGTGCCGGGTCTAAAGCACTATTCACCCTGCCAGCCTTACCCACCACAGACTCCACTTCAGGGATAGCTGTAACAGCCATATCTAACAGACGCAGGTTTTTAATGTTTTCCTGCATTCCGGAGTGTGGCATGGAAGTTGGCATTAAGAGAAATGAGCCTTCATCCAGAGATGGCATGAATTCTTCGCCAGTATTCTGATAAACCAAGAATCCTTGATAAACAATGAAGCCTACCACTAATAGAAAGAGTATTTTAAATCGTAGTAGGAATCGTAAAATTCGCTCGTAGAAATGAATGATAACATAAAAGAAACCAATCAACCCGCCTGCCAGTAAGGCTACGAAGCTGAAATTGGTCAAGCTGCTTTTGTTTACGCCCAACGGCATCCATACATTTGCGAGCAACCAGGCAATAATGAGAGCATATATCACATTCGTGATCCAACTCAGCAATTGTAGATTTCTATCAGCGTGACTCCTGTTTTTAAGCCATAGCGAAGCATTGCCAGCAAGGCCGACAATTGCTAAGATTGCGCCTAAAGTTGGCTGGTATACCAATGCAAGAACGATACCTGCAACTAAAGCAAGAGTATTAGCAGCAAAGGCAATACCTCGGTTCCTGGTTTTGATTGAAAACACGGAGTGAGCTAGTGGAGGGATTATGGTTATGGCCACTATAATGGAAGCAACCAGAGCAAAAGTTTTGGTATAAGCCAATGGCCGGAATAATTTACCCTCGGCAGCTTCCATTGTAAATACTGGAATGAAGCTTATTACGGTGGTAGCTACCGCTGTAATCACGGCTGAAGCTACTTCAATGGTAGCTTCGTATATACTGGTCAGCAGACTCTCATCCGGCGGTGCTTCCTCTAATCGTTTAACCATGCTTTCAGTAAGTACAATGCCCATGTCAACCATTGTACCAATAGCGATGGCAATACCGGAGAGGGCTACAATGTTGGCATCTACTCCGAAGTACCGCATAGCTATGAAACACATAAGTACAGCAACCGGCAAGGTGCCCGAAACCAGAAGAGAGGACTTCAGGTTGAGCAACATTAAGATAACCACAATGATGGTGATGAGGATCTCTAAAGTTAGGGCCTCTTGCAGTGTGCCAATGGTTTCATTAATGAGTTGTGTACGGTCGTAGAACGGTACGATGTTGACTTGCGAGATAGTACCGTCACTTAGAGTCTTGGTTGGTAAACCAGGTTCTAACTCAGCGACCTTTGTTTTTACATTTTCAATGACTTCCAGTGGATTTGCGCCATAGCGTGCAACCACGACTCCTCCGACAGCCTCTGCGCCTGATTTGTCAAGAATTCCCCTCCGGGTAGCGGGGCCAAGGTTCACTGTTGCAACATCTCCGATACGAAGTGGGACATTATTATTGACTTTTACGACACTGTTTTCAATGTCCTCGATACTCTCTACATATCCTAAGCCTCTTACGAAATACTCTGCAAGGTTGATCTCAATAGTTTGCGCACCAATATCAATGTTACTGTTTTTGATGGCCTTCATCACTTCTTCCAAAGAGATGTCATTGGCCTTCATTGCTTCGGGGTCCACATCCACTTGGTATTCTTTTACAAAGCCACCAATGGAGGCCACTTCCGCTACTCCTTCCGCTGCGGATAACCCATAGCGGACATAGAAATCCTGAATAGTTCGGAGTTCGTGCAGATCCCACCCTCCGGTAGGATTACCGTCATTGTCTCTTCCTTCCAGTGTGTACCAGTATATTTGTCCGAGCGCAGTAGCATCAGGCCCGAGTGTAGGTTGTACTCCTTCAGGGAGTGTATTAGCAGGGAGGGAGTTTAGTTTTTCCAGGATACGACTGCGGCTCCAATAAAACTCCACCTCATCATTGAAGATGATGTAGATACTGGAGAACCCGAACATAGAATTACTACGAATACTCTTCACGCCCGGGATACCAAGTAGCGCTGTAGTGAGCGGGTAGGTTATCTGATCTTCTACATCTTGTGGAGAGCGGCCCATCCACTTAGTAAATACAATCTGTTGATTTTCACCAATATCTGGAATGGCGTCTACCGCGACAGGGTCTCTTGGAAGTTGTTCAATTCCAAAATCAAAGGGAGCGGTAACAAGTCCCCAACCGACAAACAGGAGTAATAATAGATAAGCAACCAGCTTATTCTCCAAAAAGAAACGAATATATTTAGCTAACATAATTTAAACTTCAGCAGTGATAATACCTGACGCAAGCCAGGAAGGAAGTGCATAAATAGCATTAGCCACTATTAACCAAGACTGGTAACAGCGGCATAGACTGAAGTATTAGACTAACAAAGGAAGGTCTGCAATCTCACAGGGAGGTCACAGATAAGGAGAGGTGGTTTATAGGTGAAATAATGACGTGACTTGTCATCCTCATCAACTGGCGAAAAGCCAGCAAGTACAACCAAAGTAGCAAACAATGCCGGATAATCGAAGAGATTAAATTCTAAGGAAGCTTCTACCTGATCATCATCTACCTTGACGAAGTCAGTTTCGGTATCACAGCAACCTTTTTTTTGAGGGGCATCCTCATCAGATACCGGCATTGTTCCGTGGGCTGGGCAGCTCTTTAATTTCTTGTTTTGATGGCAAGGCGCAGCTTCTGCAAATAGAGCAGTGCTTTTCAAGTCTCCATTGCAATAATGCTTACTCAATACCAGCCCAGTAGAACTGATAAGTAGTAGCACAGCAAGAAGGATGTGAAATGCCTTGGTGATCATAATGAACGAATTTTGAACAAAGGTACCCTTAATTCACTCTAAGCTTGTTGCATAATTTTGGTTGTTATTTACATAATATTGGCGCTGGGGTGATTTGATTAGAGTTTTCAATAGAATCTTTGATAATCTTAAGTTGGTCTATTTCTAATTCTTCTATCACCTCTTGTTTTTTCTGATTTTCGGTTACCAACCAGAGAATTAGAAGTAGTACAGCACCAACAGTAAGTCCGAGCGCAATTTCCTTATTAAGTTTAGATATCAGAGAACTATGGTTAGTGAATAGCAAATTACTACACTCCCAGTTAATAAATAGTTCCCGCATATGAATAAAAAAATTCTTAATCCCTAGAAAATTAGAGGATTAGACATTTCATCCCACCTCACACTCCCCCTAAACTGTCATGGTTTTCATCCAAAAACCGCTGCCAATTCAGGCACCAGGGGAGCGATCAGCGTGCTGATGGTTTTGCTTTGGATATCCCTCTCGGTCTTGTCATTTTCCTTGCCAGCCCGTAATTGCTGTTTCCTTCCCTCTTTTTTGCTGTCGCCAAGAAACTGGTCTGCTCCAAACCCTCTCAAGGGCCGGTCGCGTACTCCCTTTCCAGACTGATTTTTTCTTTTCACAAGCTCCAATAAATAATAAGCCCTCCACCCTGGCTAGGGTCTCCACATCCTGCGTGAAACTGGCTTTCGCAAAAGGGAAGCAACCTCAATTACGATATCCGGCAGCAAGCAAAACTGCCCCAGCGGAATACCCGCCGCTCACTGTAGAAGGGAATCTTCCTAATTATGAATCCGGTTAAATCAGTTAAGATGAGTGTCCAAATTCCAACCGAAGTAGCAGAAGTTAGATTAACCTACCGCAATAAAGTGTATGCTGCCGACCGTCCGCAGATTCGCAGTTCTCACCACGCCTATCAGGTCTTTTGGGATAACTGGGAGGAGGATACTATCGGGCTTTTTGAAACGGCCTATTTGCTTTTACTAGACCGGGCTAACCGAGTGATGGGGTGGTTTAAAGTATCTCAAGGAGGAATGGCCGGAACGGTCGTAGATGCTAAGGTCATTTTTGCTACTGCTTTAAAAGCACGGGCAAGTTCCATTATCCTCGCTCATAACCACCCAAGCGGGCAATTACGCCCATCCAAAGCAGATAGCGAACTCACCCAAAAGCTATTCACCGCCGGAAAGGCTTTAGACCTTCCCTTGCTGGATCATTTAATTCTAGCCCCGGAAGGCGGTTTTTACTCCTTCGCTGATGAAGGACTAATTAATCATTAGCTCCTGCAAATCTACTAGGGGGACATAGTTCCCCCACAGGCGCAAGGGCATCCCCATTTTCCGCTTTCCCAAAAGTTCATTTGTGCAAACGGTGACAGCTATTGCTGTTCCCCTACCCGCTTGCGCCTGCTCCCCCTTTTTTCTCGCCGAAAGGCAGAACGGTTAAAACCATTCACAAACAATTAATAAAGGATTGAACGATGACTAAGCAAGCCATTAAAAGAGACGTTTATCAGGAACTCACCGACCGTATTATTGCCAAATTGGAAGCAGGTGTTAAGCCTTGGCAGCCGAACTGGAGCCGCTACGGTCTTGCCCGTAATGCCGCCACGGGGCATATTTACAGCGGGGTAAATGCCTTTATTCTCAATCTGTTCTGTGAGCATCCGATTCCCTACTATATGAGTTTTAAGCAAGCCAAAGCGATGGGCGGCAAGATTAGGAAGGGAGCCAAAGCCGAACGGGTCTATTTTTATAAGTCCTATTACAAGGATGAGAGCGGGAAGAACATCAACGCGGAACAGGCGCAGACCATTAACGAAATGGGCGGAGAAACACAGCGCATTGCCTTTCTGAAGTTCTACCACGTTTTTAATATCGCCGATGTGGAAGGCGTAGAAGTAGAAACGCCAGAAATCACCCTCACCTCACACGAGAGAATAGCAGCTTGTGAGGCTGTTGTAGCAGGTTATCAGAATTCCCCCGAGTTAGTACACGAAAACGCCGACCAAGCTTATTACGCTCCTAGCTCGGACAAACTCAATATGCCGCAGCTTGAGCAGTTCAAGACCCCCGAAGCGTACTATCTGACCTTATTCCACGAGATGACCCATAGCACCGGCCACGAAAGCAGGCTGAACCGTGAGGGCATCACCAAACCTGCCAAGTTCAAGAGCGAGCGATACAGCCGAGAGGAACTGATAGCAGAAATGGGAGCCGCCTTTTTAGCAGGTCATACGGGTATTGATGGAGACGACGAGATAGACAATAGTGCCGCCTATCTGGAAGGATGGTTAAAGGTGCTGAAGGAGGATAACAAACTGATCTTTAAAGCCGCCGCAGATGCACAGAAAGCGGTGAACTACATTTTAGGTTAATAAAACGAACCTAGCAGGGAGCCTAAAACCTCCCTGCCCTAGCTCATCTTTGATAAACTAAGGGTTATGAAACGAGCATGATTTTGTTTAATCACAACATCACGCTAGGGAATGATTAAAGAAAATTATGTGAGAGTGAAGCGGTTACATGAGTGCAGGAATTTATCTGCATTATGCGCAGTCGCAGATAAATTTTAAACGCATGAACTCAGAAAACAGTCAATCAGATAATTTCTATTCGGTAGAAATGGATAAAGCAGGGGAAGAATTATTAATCTGCTATTGGTGTTTTGATACACTGGAAGAAGCGCAGAATTTTTTAAACAGGCTTAAAAATGGTTGTACGGCCTTACCTATTACGCTTTCTCTCTATGATGCAAAGCAACAGCTTTTAGAAGCTTGGGCGGTTGGGGATGAATCCCAACCTTCCAAACAGCTAACACTTAAATAACGCACCCAGGGATTCTGACTAAAGGAATGCGCTATTCGCAATTTGCGCGACCCGCTGGCGCGGGTGAAAGCGGCTTACTCCCTATTTGAAAATATCTTTTAGCGATAAAAAGATACATTTATGCGATGGAGTAAATTGTATGCAAGGTTCATTCTAGCGAATCACCTAATCTTTACTACAGTTTAGTATTCCAAAATATGATGGAGTCACTGTCCTCGAATAAAGCTTAGAAACATGGGATAGTTCCTGCCTCCACAATATTTACGCCCCTTTCGACATGGGCTAGTTACGGCTTCATAGAAAAGACTTTAGGTTTGTTCCTTTGTATATGTTTTGTTAAAGTTATTTAAGTATTTGCTTAAATGATTAAATGAGCTTAATATTGCGTTATGAAAAAAGATAACAACGCCTGTATCAGGATAGATAGGGACGCAAAGCAAATAAGCCGTTGTAAGTTAAAGATGGAAGAAGTTAGCACTTCTGTTTCTGATTTGTCCAGAACATTGAGCTTGGCTGGTAATCAAGTCAGAATGAAGATATTTATTCTTCTTCAGGAAGAAGATAGACTTTGTGTTTGCGATCTGGGCGAAATACTGGAAATGGAGGTTCCCGCTATTTCACAGCATTTGAGGAAGATGAAGGATGCAGATTTGGTGCAAACACAACGAGAGGGATCAACGATCTATTATTACCTGACGGATAAAGCGAAATCATTAGTACAGGCATTGTTTCCATTCATTCTTGTTGAAGCTGTATAAGTAGTGATCATCAAGACAACGACCTTCACTTTAATAACGACTTATTATGTTCGATAAAATCAAAAAGGCGTTTTCAGACAATGGAATGCTAAACGACCCTGATAACCAAAACAAAGAATCAGTTGAGTTTGAAATAGCAGGGATGACCTGCGACCATTGTGCCACCTCTATAGAGGGTCGCTTTGCTGGGAAGGATGGCGTTATATCAAAGTCAATAAGTTATCCTAATGGGAAAGGGGCTTTTACTTATGATTCCAATAAAATCTCCCTTGAGGAAATTACAAGTATTATCAATCAAGGAAACTTCAAAGTAAAAGGCGTTATCGGTCAGGACAATCCGATTGAAAAAGCAGGGAAAGGGCAATATGACCTTATCATCATTGGCGGTGGTTCAGCCGCATTTTCCGCAGCGATCAAGGCAGAAAACTTAGGACTAACCACATTAATGGTCAATGGTGGTTTAGACTTCGGTGGTACTTGTGTAAATGTGGGATGTGTACCATCTAAAAATTTAATCAGAGCAGCAGAAACCGCTTATCATGCCACCCATTCCAATTTCGGAAGCATCCAACCCAAGGGGGCAACCATTGATTTCCCACAATTGATAAAGGATAAAAAACAACTGGTTGCCACACTTCAGCAACAAAAATATATGGATGTGGTAAGTGATTTTAAACACCTGACCATGTTAAAGGGTTGGGCAGAATTTATAGATAAAAAAACGATTGTGGTAAACGGTGAAGATAAATACACCGCCCTCAAATTTGTTATTGCAACAGGAGCTACCACCAATATTCCAAATATTGAAGGATTAAATGATGCGGGTTATTTGACCAATGTGTCATTGTTTGATTTAGAGGAAAAACCTGACAGTTTAACCATAATGGGTGCAGGTTACATTGGCCTGGAAATAGCTCAAGCCTATAACCGCTTAGGGGTGAAAGTTCGCATCATTGAATTTACTGACCGACCACTAAGAAGTCAAACCAAGGATATTACAGATGTTTTGGTAGCACAATATGAAAATGAAGGCATTGAAATATTACCAAACTTCAGGGCTTTCAAATTTGAAAAATCAGGTTCGGACACCATTATCCACTGTAAATGTCCTGATGGCTCTACTACTCAATTGGTTGAAAAAGAATATGTTGTTGTTGCCACGGGTACAAAACCAAATACTTCAAAGTTAGGCTTAGATAATATTGGCTTGAACTTAACAAAGAGCGGTCACATTATCGTAAACGAAAAAATGGAGACAAATCTCCCTAATATCTATGCAGTTGGTGACACTACTAATACGCCACCCTTTGTTTATACCGCAGCAACTGAAGGAAGTACAGCAGTTTCAAACGCCTTTACGGGAGAAATCAAAGTGGTAGATTATTCCTCCTTACCTTGGGTAGTGTTTACCGACCCACAAATTGCCGGTGCAGGAATGGATGAAATTGAAGCTGAAAAGCAGGGTATACCTTTTGAAGTTAGTAAGCTGGATTTAACACACGTACCCAGAGCCTTAGCAGCACAAGATACCAGAGGCTTTATCAAACTCATTCGCAATACCAAAACGGATAAACTGATTGGCGCAAGAGTGGTCGCTCCCGAAGGCGGCGAATTGATTCAACAGTTGAGTATGGCAATTAAATATGGCATTACGGTACAAGAATTGGCAGAAAGTTTTTACCCATATCTCACACTGGGAGAAGGTATCAAACTAGCTGCGATAACTTTTGGTAAGGATGTGTCAAAACTAAGCTGTTGCGCCAGCTAAAATTTTCTTTAAGTTATATGTTTCCAACTATGGAGACAATACGGTTTCTGTAATTCAATTAAAAAATTGAAAATTTTAATATCATGAAAGCACAAAATTCAGCAGTTGGTTTGGGGGTTTTAACCGCCTTTGCATCTTCACTTTGTTGTATTGTTCCATTGATCGCGGTCATAGCCGGCACAAGTAGCTTGGCGGCTAATTTTTCATGGATAGAACCCGCCCAACCCTATTTATATGGCATCAGTATCCTCGCTTTGGGTTTTGCTTGGTATCAACAACTAAAACCCGTAGCAGAAGATGATTGCGGTTGTGAAATCGAAGCAACGTCTTTTTTTCAATCCAAGAAATTTTTGAGTATTGTGACGGTCTTTGCTATTGCGATGATGGCGTTTCCTTATTATTCTGGGAGTTTATTTGCGAGTAGTCCTGCCAATGCTGTGTTGATGGCAGATGTTGCCGATGAAAACATTGTCTCCGTAGAATTTGAGGTAGAAGGCATGACCTGTGGAGGTTGTGAAAAACACGTCTCCGATGCGGTGTATGATTTGGAAGGGGTTATAGAGGTAACGGCTTCTTATGAAAATGAGAATACCGTCGTCAAATTCGATGATAGCAAAACGACTGTTGCAGCAATTGAAGAGGCAATTGCCTCGACCGGATACAAAGTTTTAGGGCATAAAGTTTTACCAAAAGAGGGATGAGAAAACCCTCAATTATTCATCCTTGAATAAGGTGTGAAAACCATACTTTGTGGTGGGTGTAAGTCCCACATATGTCTATCAATGGTGTTGTAAGGGTGATTACTTTTTTCACAGAGGTGAGTACGATGGTGAATTTGATCTGGCGAAAACTTTCAAAAGAAAAAATCGAAACACTATTCTACATTGCTTTTTATGCTCCTTTATGCCATTGTGTTGCATCATAATTTACCCTACCTTTGCGCTCCAATGAAGTATCTCCCTATCATATTGGGTTTTTACCTTTTGGCTTTGGCCATTATACCTTGTGCCGACGGCACGACAATGGGTGGATATGATACAGATGAATCCTTAGCCTTGGAATGGTCAGGCACAGCAGGTCACGATCACGATCACGGTGCCACCGATTACTGTTCTCCACTTTGTAGTTGTAGCTGTTGTCATATTACCATTCGCCCCCCGGTAAAGACAGGTTGGCAGCTTGACCTCCCCCTACTTATTTTGACCAAAACTCCTATCACCCAATCCGACGTGCGAGACTTCGCTTGTTTGGATGACATCTGGCAGCCGCCGAAATTTAGTTGAACCGCTTTTCGTGGGCTATCTACGCCCACTCCTATCGTAAATTCTTGGTTTAACTAAAATTCAAATTATCTATGTTTGATAAGATTATCGCTTATTCTATAGAGAATAAGTTTGTAATAGGGCTATTGGTAGTCGCTCTAATCGTCTGGGGGGTATTCTCCTTAAGACAATTACCTATTGATGCAGTACCTGACATTACCAACAATCAGGTGCAGGTCATTACCATTTCACCTACCCTTGCTACACAAGAAGTGGAACAGTTCATTACTACGCCTGTCGAGCTGGCGTTGCAGAACATACAGCAGTTGGTAGAGATTCGTTCTATTTCTCGTTTTGGGCTATCGGTGGTGACGGTGGTTTTTGAGGAAGATATGGATGTTTATTTATCTCGCCAATTGGTCAGCGAATACCTCAAAGAGGCAGAAAGTAATATCCCTGACGGCTTAGGTACGCCCGAAATGGCTCCGATTTCTACAGGTTTGGGAGAAATATATCAATATGTCATTCGCCCCCAAGAAGGGTACGAAGATAAATATTCGCTCACTGAATTACGGAGTATTCAAGATTGGATCGTTAGTCGCCAACTGTCTGGAATAGAGGGAGTGGTAGAAGTAAATACAATGGGCGGATTTTTGAAGCAATACGAAGTTGCCGTTGATCCTAATTTGCTCAAATCAGTAGGCATTAGTATTACCGATATTTTTACTGCCTTGGAAAACAGTAACGAAAATACAGGCGGAGCATATATCGAAAAACATACCAGCACCTATTACATCCGTACCAATGGAATCGCTCAACAGTTGGATGATATAGGCAATATTGTGGTGGATGTGCGCAACGGCAGACCAATTTTAATTAAAGATGTGGCTACGGTACAATTTGGCAAAGCACCTCGTTACGGTGCATTGGTCAGGGATGGAGAGGAAGCCGTAGGCGGTCGGGTAATGATGTTGAAAGGAGCAAACTCTGCTGCGGTGACGGAAAGAGTGAAAGAACGAGTTATACAGATTGAAAAATCTTTACCAAAAGGGGTAATCATCGAACCTTATTTGGTGCGGGATAAATTGGTTTCTACCGCTATCGGAACAGTTAGAACCAATTTGATAGAAGGAGGCTTGATTGTAATTTTCATCCTGGTATTGATGCTGGGTAATTGGAGGGCAGGTTTAATTGTAGCCTCCGTCATTCCCTTGGCAATGTTGTTCGCCGTTTCGATGATGAATGTCTTTGGTATTTCTGCCAATTTAATGTCTTTGGGGGCAATTGACTTTGGATTAATTGTAGATGGGGCGGTGATTATCGTAGAATCCATTGTACACCGTTTGCAAGTGGGTTTTGCCGGGCAAAAATTGACCCAAGCCCGTATGAACGAAGAAGTCAAAAAAGCATCAATCAAAATCCGAAGTTCCGCTGCTTTTGGCGAAATCATCATCCTGATGGTTTACATCCCTATTCTCGCTTTGGTGGGTATTGAGGGCAAAATGTTCAAGCCGATGGCGCAGACGGTTATGTTGGCAATTGGTGGCGCATTAATTTTGTCGCTGACCTATGTACCAATGATGTCTGCTTTGTTTTTAAATAAAAAAATATCGGATAAAAGAACTATTGCCGACCGTATCATTGACTTTTTCCAACGTTTATATACGCCTGTTTTGAATTTGGCTCTGCGCTTAAAAACCGTTTTCGTCTTAGCGACCGTAGCCTTGTTTGTCATTAGCTTCGTCGTTTTTAGTAGAATGGGCGGTGAGTTTATTCCCACTTTGGACGAAGGCGATTTAGCCATGCAGCAAATACTTCCTCCTGGCACTTCTTTATCGCAGAGCATCGAAATGTCCAAAATCATTCAGCGGAAATTACTCAAAGATTTTCCAGAAATCAAAGATGTCGTCGTCAATATAGGTGCAGCCGAAATTCCGACTGACCCCATGCCCGTTGAGATCGGAGATTATACTTTGGTGATGAAACCTAAAAGTGAATGGACTTCTGCCGATAACCGACAGGAAATGTTTGAAAAAATTGAACAATCGTTGAGCGTTATTCCTGGGGTCGGTTATGAATTTTCGCAGCCTATCCAGTTGCGCTTCAATGAGTTAATGACGGGGTCCAAGGCGGATATTGCCATTAAATTATACGGGCAAGATTTGGAGTTATTGTACAGCAAAGCCAAAGAAGCCGAAGCCGTTATTACTCAACTGGGCGGTGTCGGCACGGTCAATGTAGAGCAAACGATTGGGATGCCACAGATTATCATCAATTTCAAATATGATAAAATGGCGCAATATGGTTTGCAAGTCAAAGAGGTCAATCAGGTAGTACGGGCAGCATTTGCGGGAGAAAGTGCGGGGATTATTTACGAGGGAGAAAAACGCTTTGACTTAGTGGTGCGGATGGATGAAAAATACCGTAATGGTATCGAAGATGTCCGAAACTTATATATCACCCTGGACAACGGCACACAAGTGCCTTTGACTGCCGTAGCAGATGTAGAATTGATAGATGCTCCGATGCAGATTTCCAGAGAAAACACCAACCGACGAATTGTGATTGGGGTAAATGTAGGGGATACTGATGTAGAAACACTAGTCGGAAACATCCAAACGGAACTCGATGCAAAAGTAGAACTACCCGCAGGGTATTATTTCACTTACGGCGGTCAATTTGAAAACCTCAAAGCTGCGAATGCTCGTTTAGCCATTGCTGTTCCCTTAGCACTAGCGTTAATTTTCATTCTACTATTTTTTACTTTCGGTTCGGTTTCACAGGCAGCCTTGATTTTTACTGCTATTCCGCTTTCTGCGATTGGTGGAATTTGGGCTTTGGAGTTACGAGGAATGCCATTTAGCATTTCCGCAGGTATTGGATTTATTGCCTTGTTTGGAGTAGCCGTTTTAAATGGTATTGTCCTGATTGGCTACTTTAATCAACTTAAAAAAGAGGGCGTTACCAATATTAGAGAGCGCATTATCAAGGGTACAAGTGTTCGTTTACGTCCGGTGCTTTTGACTGCTTCCGTCGCTTCATTGGGCTTTTTGCCAATGGCGCTTTCTAATTCTGGCGGTGCAGAAGTGCAGCGACCGTTGGCAACCGTTGTGATTGGAGGTTTAATAACCGCTACCTTTCTCACCTTAGTAGTATTGCCAATTTTATATAGTTGGTTGGCGCAATGGCAAGAACGAAAAGGCGGGAATTCTATCTCTCCAAATACCGCTTTAATTTTATTACCAATGTTGTTTTTTAGCTTATCAGCCGAAGCACAACAGCGACCAATAACCATGAATGAAGCGGTCGAAATGGCGGTAAAAAACCATCCTTCCATACGGGCAGCAGACTTGCAAATTCAACAAGGGCAAAGTCTGGAAAACCTGCCTTACTCACTCGGCGATACAGAAATCAGCTATCAGGGTGACGGATTATTTAGGAAAAATGGACAACAGGTCAATCAAATCGGGATCGTGCAAAATATTCCGAATCCTGCTTCCATTAAAGCGCAGAATAGTTGGCAAAATGAACAGGTAACTCAAAGCGTTTTGCAAAAGCAACTAACGGAAAAAGAATTGCGCTTGCAGGTGCAACAAATCTATCTGGACTTACAACAGCGGAAGGAATTACGTAAGTTATACGAAAGTCTGGTACAAACGTATCAGCAATACGCACAAATAGCAAAGGTTAGGACAGACGTTGGAGCAGCCAATCGTATGGAATTATTGACTATTCAATCTTCTTTGAACGAATACAGTTTATTGGTTAATCAGGTGAAATTGGAAATTGCCAACTTGGAAAAGCAATTAGCTGGTTTACTAAATACCAACGAAGCGATTACTTCAACAGACAGTCTTGTCCTAATCCCATTTGCAATAACCGATAGCATCAATTCCTTTCGAGTACAATTAGCCAATCAACAAATTCAAATTGAACAGGCATATACCGATGTGCTGCAAGCAAGGTTGAAACCTGATTTCAACCTGGGTTATGCTGCTCAAAATTACTTGGAGGATGGTTGGTTACATGGCTTACAGGCAGGGGTTCAAATTCCACTTTTTAACAAAAGCACGAAGCAAAGAATTACTGCCCAACGGATACAAGTTGATGTTGCCCAAGCCAATTTGGAGGCAGTTCGATTGCGAACAAAACAGGAATTGCTGTCTGTCGAAAACACCATTCAACTTTATGCAGCAGGAGTAGACTATTATCGGGAACAATTGGAAATCATTAATCCTGAGATGGAACGAATGTCTGAACTGAATTATCAGGCAGGTGAAATTTCCTATCTCGAATTACTCAACACCCTCAACCTGCTTTCCAAAAACAACAAGCAGTATTGGGAGCAGGTTTTAGCACACAATAAAGCGGTGGTGCTGCATGATTTTTTGTCAAATCAATAAAAATATTTCTAAAATGAAATTCATAAATAAATCAATTCTATCCATAATTTCAGTAGCTATCATGCTATTGATTTTCTCTTGTGGTCACGAACACACCGAAGGCGACGGTCACGACCACGGAACGGAACAACATAGCGAAGAGGATGGCCACGACCACGGTAGCGAAGCCCATGGTGAAGACGACGGTCATGGTCACGGCGAAGAACACGAAGAGGGAGAAATTCACCTCACCCAAGAGCAAATCGAAACGATGGGCATTCAATTTGGCGATTTTTCTCAAATCAAAATCAATGACTATGTAAGTGCTACCGGAACATTGGGTTTGCCACCTAATGCATTGACTTCAGTAAGTGCAAAGGCAAGTGGTTTTATTAAAAACAGTAATAAATACGTCGAAGGGAGTTATGTAAAAAGAGGAGTCATCATGGCGTATTTGGAAAATCCAGACTTTATCCAACACCAACGAGAATACCTTGAGATAGCTGCTGAATTAGTTTTTGATAATCAGGAATTAGCGCGCCAAAAAGTATTGGTCGAATCGAATGCTGGTGTCGAAAAAAATGTACAAAGGCTTCAAGCCGAAGTGAATAGCAAAACGGCAACACTAAAGGGTATCGCTAAACAATTAGCTTACTTGGGGATCAAGGTTGAAAATTTATCATCAGATAATATTGTAGAAAGAATCCCTATATACGCTCCGATGGGAGGTTATATTACTTCTATCAAAATGCACAACGGAATGTATGTAACCCCTGAATTAGAGTTGATGGAAATTGTTGATGAAAAGCACCTACATCTGGAATTGGATGTTTTTGAAAAGGATATTGCTACCGTTAAGGAAGAACAGCGAATTAGCTATACCGTACCCGCTTTAGGTAATCAAGTTTATGAGGGGGAAGTTCATATTATAGGAAAAGAATTTAACACGGAAAACAAGACTGTTCGCATTCACGGGCATTTGGATAAAGACCGTCCGAGATTCATCAAAGAACTATTTGTAGAAGCAAAAATTTGGCTGAATGACCAAACAGTACAAGCGTTGCCCGAAAAAGCGATTATCAAAGACGGGGCTTCCTCTTATATCTATATGACGAATGAACAAGAAAATGAGGATGAAGTAAAATTTGAACAGGTAATGGTAATTCCCGGTACTACCGATAAAGGTTTTACTGCTGTAAAATTGATTGATGAAATACCTACAGGGATGAAGATAGTGACGGATGGTGCTTATTATGTATATGCCCAATCGAAGGCAGGAGAATTAGAACACGAGCATTAATTATTGTAGGGAGCGGAATGGTATTATTTCGCTCCCAATAAATAAAAAGGATGGAAAAATCTACTTTTAATATACCCAAAATGGATTGTGCTGCCGAAGAAAACCTCATTCGCCTCCAACTCGAAGAGATGCCCGCAGTTGTTCAGTTACAATTCGATTTGAATCAGCGGGAACTCGTGGTTTTTCACAAGGGAGGTATTAGTACGATCGAACAATTACTCGATGAACTCCGATTAGGCAGTAAACGATTAAAGACCGAAGCTGCTGGTGATGTCATTATCGAAGATACACGCCAACAACGATCAGTACTCTGGATTGTCCTGCTGATTAATGCGGCCTTTTTCTTTGTCGAAATGACCTTTGGTCTACTCGCCAATTCGATGGGCTTAGTTGCCGATAGCCTGGATATGCTAGCCGATGCGCTTGTGTATGGCATTAGTTTACTGGCCGTAGGCGCAGCCGTTGCTAAGAAAAAGCAAATAGCAAGATTAGCTGGGTATTTTCAGATGACGCTCGCCATTGTGGGATTTGTTGAAGTATTACGGCGATTTTTTGGTTTTGCGGAGGTACCGGTATTTCAGACGATGATTATGGTTTCGTTATTTGCGCTACTGGCCAATGGTATCTGCTTGTATTTGCTACAAAAATCTAAAAGTCAAGAGGCACATATGCAAGCCAGTATGATCTTTACTTCCAACGATATTATTATCAATACAGGTGTTATTGTTGCAGGTATATTGGTGCATTGGACTCATTCTAGCTTACCGGACTTACTGATTGGCCTGATCGTCTTCTTACTGGTCATGCGTGGTGCCCGTAGTATTCTACAACTTGGAAAATCTTAAGCCAATGAGTGAGTCGGAAAAAATACTAGACCAAAAAGGATTACGTATTACCGCCATGCGGCTTTTGGTTTTGGAGCAGTTACTGTTACAGCAAACACCTAGTGGATTAAACGCATTACAGACTGCTTTACCCCGTGCGGATCGTATTACCATCTACCGCACTTTAAAAACCTTCAGTGAAAACGGAATCGTGCATCCCATAGAAAATGGAAACACGGAGGTCAAATATGCTTTGTGTAGAGCCTACTGTACAGCCAGTAAGCATTTAGATAAACACCCCCATTTCCATTGCCAAAAATGCCAGCGAATTATTTGTCTGGAAGCTTTGGAAGTACCAGTATTGGAATATCCCAATGGTTATCTTGTCCAAGAAGTGAGTATGACGGTGAAAGGCATCTGTGCCCAATGCCAATCCTAACTTTGCAATGGCATTGCACTGGAAAGGCAGCTATGTTTGTAGTGTTAAAACCGATAGACATGACTAGCCGCATCTACTTATTCGCATTTCTGGTGCTATACTTCCTGATCGTATTTGTAGTGCGGTCTTGGCTATTGTGGAAAAGAACAGGGGTCAATCCATTTACATTCGATGATACGGATGATGCACATGGTTATAATGGGCGGCTATTCAAGTTCATCGTTGCGCTAGAAGTACTCATTGTTGCCATTTATGCATTCGGAGGAGAGGTATATGAGTATCTACTTCCATTTTGGTACCTAGAGCATTGGGAATTACAGGTAGCTGGTTGGGTATTTCTTGTCCTTTCTTTGGTCTGGACATTTACTGCCCAGCTACAAATGGCTGATGCTTGGCGCATTGGCATTGATACTAAAAATGATACGGAGTTGGTGGCAACTGGCCTGTTCTCCATGTCAAGAAATCCAATTTTTCTAGGGATTATCTTGGCTGATATAGGCTTGTTTTTGGTAGCACCCAATGCTTTTACGTTACTGATAGGTGTATTGTCCATTGTCGTCATTCAAACGCAGGTTCGACTCGAAGAAGCGTATTTGACTACCGTACACGGAGAGGATTATATCGAATATAGAAAACGAGTACGCCGCTGGTTGTAGCAAATAAAATGCAAGGAAAAGAACTTATGGAACATCACCATCATCACGATAGTAATCAGAATCTGAAGCTTGCCTTTTTTCTCAATCTTGGGTTTACCATTCTTGAGATAATCGGAGGCTTTTGGGTAAATAGTGTGGCTATACTCTCGGATGCATTGCACGATCTTGGCGATAGTATTAGCTTGGGTTTGTCTTGGTATCTTAGTCGAAAAGCGGAGCAAGCCCCCGATCAACGCTATACCTTTGGTTATCGCCGACTATCCTTGTTGGGGGCTTTAGTCAATAGTCTGGTACTAATTGGTGGTTCGATATTTATTATTAGCGAAGCAATAGAGCGTATCCTTAATCCCCAACATTCAGATGCCTTAGGAATGGTCGCTTTCGCAGTACTTGGGGTGACAGTCAACGGTTATGCCGCATGGAAAGTTTCTAAAGGTAAGACCCTCAATGAACGGGTAGTTTCTTGGCACTTGCTAGAAGATGTATTGGGGTGGGTAGGCGTATTGATCGTTGCCTTGATTTTACTCGTGAAGGACATACACTACCTTGATCCTGCCTTGTCCTTACTCATTACGTTATATGTGTTGTGGAATGTTGTTAAACGCTTGCGCGAAACCCTCCACCTTTTTCTGCAAGGCGTTCCTGATGATGTCGACTTAGAAGCATTAGAATCAAGATTATTGGAAGTAGAGCACGTTAAGTCGTTACACCATACCCACCTTTGGTCTCTCGAGGGAGAGCATCATGTGTTCACTACACATTTATGCTTGGAACAGATTGATTCTTTTCAGGAAATTCTTTCCGTCAAGAGTAAGGTAAAAAGTATACTCCAGGAATATCCCTTCACTCACTATACTATTGAAACTGAATTAGACTCAGAGTCTTGTACATTAAGTCCATCTAACTAATGCTGTAAGATTATGAGGAGATTTTTATGATTTCGAAATCACTATACAGAATCAAATACCGCTAAATATGAAATTCTACTGGACAATGCCTGACGGACTTCGTCCGTATTACGAAAAAGAACTAACCAGTTACCAGGATGCTTTTAAGCAAAGTAATTTACCGCTAGCATGGCGACACCTAGAAAGAGCACACATACTAGGACAGCCCTGGGCAGTGGAGCATTCGGAAGTACACTGGAAGATGCTAAAGTTTGGCTTTGCCATTAAAAGCTGGAAAGAAATAAGAGGTCAGATACTTCGGTTAGTATTCGGCGGGGTTAAATCTTTTGTAGGCAAAATTCCTACGGGTAATACCGGAGGAGCTGATGTGCCGCCACTGCAAGTGATGGAAATACCGACCGATTTGCGCGAGATGTTGCAGCCTTTTGTCCTAAATACATGATTCAGAGCAAGCACGATCATTTTCTGGATAGCCTACTGATCTTGTGCTTATTCCGAAAGTCCAATAACTCAGCCCTAGCATATCGCTTTTCTTTCATGTGGTGATAAACGGTGAAATGCCCCTCGTTGACTAAGTAGCGGAGTTGCTTCGAACACATACCGAGCAGACGGCAGGCTGTGCCGGTGCTGACTAGGTCATCTTCCCCAATAACCCGCTGTACTTCCTCATTAACCGCTTCAAATTCTTCGCGGATCATTTCTCGTAAAATCTCCTTCAACTGATGTGGTGTGATGGAGTGTAACATGACATTGTTTTCCATGATATTTAGATTGTTTTTGATGAATTTCTCGCAACCTATGGAAAACTAATGTTCGATACAAATAACTGAAAATCAGTGAATAATGACTTGATTTGATATCAAATGACACAATATGGCATCATTGGTTTTTGGCTTTGAAACCATCTGTTGCCAAATGGGATAATCTGGGAAATTCCGAAAAGGGGCTAAAATGTCAAACTTTAACACTTTTTAACATTTTAGCCCCAATTTTACAGAGAAAGATCGAGCGGTTCAGCTAGTAGAAGGTGCCTTAATAGGCGTACCATCTGAAGCCGTCTTTTATTGTTAGTAGCCGATTTAAGCGTAGTCTGGTGAGGTGCCTTCCCCTCCTCTTGCCGCTTCTTATTCTTTTCTAAAGAATTCAGGTATCGCTCTTTAAAGCGTTTTTCGAGCCTGGAAAGATTATGCCGTAGATAGGAGTCATCTTTATCCAGTTCCACACCGTAGAAAATTAAGGGCTTGCTCAGCCCCCCGTCTGATGGATTGACGGAGGGCTTTATGCGTTTCCCTCCAAAAGTCCTTTTAATTCTGAAAGAAGCTTTGCCAACTCTTTTTCTTCTTCGGAGGGTTCAGGCTGTTCCGCTTCAGGTTCAGGAAGGGATTTAATCTCTTCGCTCTGCTCTGACCCTATTCCTTTGATGAAATTATTTAGGTCATTTTTGGCGGTATAAAATTGTCTTACCTGCTGCCACCTTTCCTGATCTTGAAATAGCTCCATCTGAGTAGAAAAGATGGTCTCCCTAAGTATCATTATCTCGATCACCCAGCCGATGAGCATGAGGGTACAAACGGATACTATCCAAGAAATACCATAGGGGTATAGGACAAGGCAAGCTTCCGCTATTGAGAGCAACAGTAATACAGTTGCGGCCACGATACCGAAAGAGAACCTTCCCTGTATATGAGCGGGGTTTAGCTGGAAGAAGAAAACCAGCGTTCCCCTACCCGTTTGTATCGCCAGCGGCACCAGAAAGGCCGCAATGATAAATCCGATATTGGGAGCGTTCTGGGCATGGAAGATGCCCATGATAATAGCTGAGATAAGGTAAGTAGCAATGAGCAGACCGAAGCTGAGTTTAGGTAAAATCGAGCGAAGCCGTTTTACCGATCTGCTGAAATCATCGTTGATGAAGGTGTTATATGAATCTTTCATTTCTTTTTTCTTTTCAAGAGCACTGAAATAATTAGCCGTTCACGATCCGTAAGCCGGAACCGTACTGATAAGTACCGGCCTGTTTTTGTTGCATGATCTGAAGGGCTATTTCTTCTGCGTTCATCTCACCATCGATACCGATATATTTCCTAAGCTGTGACTCGGTAGCATGGCCGGTCATTGGCATGATTTGGGCGAGACTGTAGCCCATACGGTATAGATTGGTGGCAAAACTTCTGCGGCAGATGTGAGAAGAGACCAGTTCGTATTTTGGCGCGAAGGACTTCTTTACCGTTGCCTTGCGCCCGAAATACTGCTCCACTACCAGCAGGCGTTCATCAAAGCCTGCCAGCTCGCAAAGCTGCTTCAGTCCGTCATTGAACTTCTGCATCGACATTTTGGGCGTAGCGTAATCGTTACGCTCCAAAACAGGGATCAGCCAGGGGAAAAGATTGACGGGTACTTTGACCGGCGTATCGGTCTTGGTGGAGATGACCGAAAGTATGGTCACGCCCTTTAAGGTGCGGTAGAAGTGGTCTTGGCTGTAGCGCGAAAAGTCGCTCCATCGTTGCCCCGTCCCTGCCCCGATCAGACATATATCTCTGACCTTTGCAAGAAAGCCAGCCAGTTTTATTTCGGCGAGGATGCCGAGTTCATCATTGGAAAGTGTTACCAGTTGCCCTTCCGCTTTCTTCTTCGAGACAACCCACCCTTCCCCGAGATAGTCAGTGTGGGAATGGAGTTTCTTTCGTCGCGCCCGCTCCAAAAATTGCCGCAGCACTTTTAGCGTCTTATTGCCGTATGCAAGCTGAGTATTCTGCTTCGCTAGCCAGTCGATCAGCTTTAAGCGGAAATTCCAGTCTACATCCTCATAAGTAAAGCCGCGAGTACCATATACATCAGCAGCAAACTTCTTCAGCCGACCGGCGTGTAGCTCAAAGACCTTCCAGCTACCGCGCTTCATCTTGGCGGCTTTCATTTCGGCTACCTCGATGTCGAGAAATTCAAGGAAAGTTGATCTAGTGTCAGGATCGGATTTTAAAGACTCTGGAGTGCTGTTTTTTTCATTTCGCAGGTCTAACCTTTCACGGAAGTCTTTCAGCGATACAGCGATGCCGCCTGCCTCAATAAATATGTTGAGGCAATGGGTTGCTAACTCATCGAGTTGTCGCCTGATCTCGAAAAGGTCAGCACGTCCCGTTTGGATGATCGGACGTTGCGTCTTAGCATCCCAGTCCTGCGGGTGAATAGAATAGCCAGTGGAGTATACAAGCCGCTTTCCGCAATAGCTTACCATCAAAGAGATAAGCGTCTCAGAATCGCCATTAGGCAGGCGTAAATAAAACTTAGGTTTGGGCAGTTTTGCCATGTTGAGCGTGGTTTATGGTTTCGAAAATAATTTTCGATTCCCACGCCAACTGCGTTGACAGAATAGTTGACAGAAGTGTTCCTGCCTTTTCCGCTTCAAGAAGAGGTTTCGCTAGAAATGGAGCAAAATAGAGGGGTTTTTAGGTAGAAATACCGGATTATCCCGTATAATTGCACTGATATGTGGACCTAGTAGGTCTACAAGAAAAACCCCTGAATATCAAAGTATTCAGGGGTTTTCTACTTTCAATACATTCCCTATTTATACACAATACGAAGTGGTCACCTACTGGCGCTGTCAGCCCGCACGGGGGAACGATAAATGTCGGGTCAATGATCCAGACATTCATCGTCTGGGGTCATTGATCCAGACACTCATCGTCTGGGTCTTGGATCCAGACACTCATCGTCTGGAATCTTGGATTTGCGACATCGGCCACTGACGAAGCGCAGCTTGTCAGGACAGTCCGCTGATGAAGTCAAGCTTATCAGGGCAAGTGCAAGCCACTTCCCAGCGCCAACGCTGACCCGCCTGCCTTTAAGTACAGTCTCCGGTGGCCAAAGCCACAGGGGGCGAGACACGGACAGGCATTGAGTAGGTTTGCTGCTCCGATCTTTATCGGAGACCACTTAATTGTCAGTATACAAATCGTTGACAAAAAACCTTTAGTGCTCCTTGGACCAGCGTCTACTCCTTTCACGAAACGCCAACGCCTATCTAGCTCTCCCCCACCCACCTGGCGGAGCAAGAAGCGCCTAAGTAAGGGGGCGGAAACGACAGGCAATACATCTGACCAACCTCGGTTGGAGCGGTCATTTCCAGTTCGTATCATCTGTGTGGTGGGGTTGAACGCAGCAATTGCCCTTAACCGAGCGACATAAAAAGTTTACCTATGACGTAGACAAGTGGAAAAAAGGAAAGGCAGGCTGTGCATACTACAGCTTTTTTGAGGTCAACCTTAGTTTCTGTTTTTGGCTGTGCATCGAAAGTCAGGGTTTGCGTTTTCATCTGTATTATAGTTTAGGTGATCAATAAATTTGTTGAAGCAAAGATGGGGGCAGGTGAAGGCCAAAATCCGGACATTATTGGACAAAACCCGGACACAAAGCAACAAACCATTAAAAACCAAACACTTAGCAGGAATACCAATGGGTCAAAAAACTGGAAATACGCTCAACAAAATTGGAAAACAGCCTGCTCCCTTCCTACTTTACGCTATATTTGAGAAGCGATTCAAATCTAACATAGGCAAATAACACGATGAAGATGCGAGAGCGCATCCTGTTCCTTCTCTTGATCATTTGGGGCTGTGCAATACCCGGTGCTGTTGCACAACAGGTGCAGGCTTTGCCCAAGTTGGAGCGCTCCTACCTCAACACCTTCTACAAAGAAAATGACCCTTACTCCAAAAAGTGTTTCGAAGGCACTTTGATGGATGGGAATGGCCGGCTATGGCTCAAGCCCTGCGGCGTTGACATCCTGATCAACTCTATTGGTTTGTTCCAGTTTGACGGATATAGCTTTCAGCCTATTGAAGCATTCAAAGAAGATGGAAGTATACTAGACGTTCCATGGGTCAGAGCAGTTGAAGAAAGCGGGCGTATTCTGGGTACTGAAAGGCAAAACGGCTTTTTCGTAATGAACCCTGATACCCGGATAAGCAAAACAAATTTATTCACAGACAACGCTTTCCAAATCCTTCGTACGCTTGCCGTATCCACAGAATATGGAAAATCCCATGTTCTCGGCATGAAACAAGACAGTACCCTTGCATTATTCCAACTGGAGGACGACCAGCTCACCCCTATTTCTTCTTTCAGGCACCGGCTTTGCACCGGTGTTTTGGGCAGTTATTTTATGCGGAATGAATCGCAGGCTGTATGGATTGGCACCCCTGATTTCGAAGTCATTCAATTTGACCTCAGGTCGTCAGAGAAAAAAGTCTATACGCTGCAGGATTTTAAGGCAGGAACCCCAATCTCTGTCCCTGATTCCAGAGATAATCGCCCCTTGCCCATTGTTTGCAAAAAACCACAGGGAGCAACCTTTCTACTATTACCCGCAGCAGAAGGCTTGCAGTTACTGAAATATGATCCTGTCCGGGACCACTTTATCTCAACAAAGGCTGATTTCCCTCCTAACTGGCAGCCCAAGAACATCTTCCAGGATCAAGCCGGGCAAATTTGCCTGCTGTTCATGGACCGCTCCGGAGATTATCATGCGCTCCTTTCCACCAGCAGCGGTGCGTGGTTTGATTATTCAGAGGTGATCGCAGACCAGAAGGAAATCAGAAGCCTCGCAAGCCAAAATTTCATGGAACAGGTTTTCATGATCACAGGCAAAGGCTTGGTCACCGCAGGGGTCCGAAACCAAAAGTTGATCCAGCAAACGCTACAGGGTAAATGGATCAGCTCCATGGCTCAGCTCCCGGACCGACGTGTACTCGTCAATACCATTGGGGAGGGCTGGTTCGCATATAATCAGGAGACAGGTGAAACCACTGCGTTCAAGGGTCCGGACTGCCACATCACCCCTCCTCCGTTTGGCAAAGGGATGAGGCAGCAAATTATTCCTGATGACAAAGGGCGTTTATGGCTACTTTCTCATAGCCATCTTGTGCGCTTTGACCCCCGCACCCAAAGCTGTAAAACCTACCCTTTGAAAATCCAGTCAGCTCTTTTTGCGTTGGTGCGGGACGACCTTGCAATTATACAATATAACCGGGCTGAGATTTTCTTTTTGGATTTAAAGACGAATAAAGAGGTAACCTTTGGCCCGGGGGTTCAGCGAAGTTTTCAGGGCTTTGTCCGGGATATCCTGGTAGCCGGCAATGGAATAGTTTGGATACCCACCAATAATGGTTTGTGGAGAATAGATCTCGAAAAGGAACAAAGCGAAAAGCTGAGTACCGAACAAGGCTTTTCAGACTTCCGCTTTACTTCCATTTGGGAAGACCAACGGGGACAGTTGTGGCTGGGTACACTTCTTGGAGGTTTGAACCTCTATGACCCAAAATCAAAAACGATCAAGGTGATCAATAAAGGTCAGGGCCTTTCCAGCAATACCGTCATGAGTGTCACTGAGGACGGGGAAGGAGATATTTGGGTGGGTACAGAATATGGAATTAATCTGGTTTCAAAAGAAGGGGTAGTCCTCAATAGCTTCCACAAAGAAGATGGGCTCACTTCTGACGTTTTTGAGCGCTTTGACCCATTTAAGGATGAAGATGGCAAGTTATGGTTTGGCAGCCGGGAAGGGGCCAGTATTCTTGATCCTGTTGCCTTAAAGAATGAACTCCAATCCGAAGAAGAGGTCAAGATTTATCTGACGGAGATCGGTTATTACGATACGGAATTGAATGCCGAAGTCGTCCGGCACCGGAATCTGGGCCATTTGGGTGTACTGGAGATCACACCCGAGCACCCCCACCTGCGCCTCAGGTTTGGGCTTTCCAGCTATCTGAAGCCGGAGGACAACCGGTATGCCTATATGATCGAAGGCAAAGACAAAGACTGGCGCTACCTGGGCACTCAGCCGGAACTGAACATCAGCCGTTTGCCTGCCGGAAAATACCGGTTGCTGATAAAGGGAGCTGATTTCAGGAATAACTGGACCACCAACCCTATTGCCATAGATATCCACGCCCGGGAATTCTTTTACAAGCAAGCCTGGTTCTATTTGCTGCTTGCCCTTCCATTTATAGCCTTTGGTCTGCTCTGGGCCCGCAACAAACAGCTGGAGTCCAGGCGGCTGGAACGCGAGGTGAGGCTACGCACCCGACAGATCCGTAAGGATAAAAAGCTCATCGAGCAGCAAGCTGAAGAACTGAAACAGCTGGATGAGCTGAAGTCCCGGTTTTTTACTAATATTTCCCATGAGCTGCGCACGCCTGTCACGCTGATCAAAGCCCCACTGGAACATCTAATCCAAGCCCAGGGTTCCTCCCTAACACACACTATAAAAGAGGGCCTGCAAAAAGTACTCAACAACGCTGGCAAGCTAAGCCGGCTGATTGAAGAATTGCTCGAACTCTCCAGACTGGAAGCCAAAAAAGCCGAACTAAAGGAAGTGCCTACCCCCCTTGCCATATTTTGCCGTCAACTGTTTGCCGCCTATGAGTCCGGTGCCCATTTAAAGCATATCGAATACCGTTTGGAATGCGAACTGGAGGAAGATGCCCTCTACCTGATTGACCGCAAGCGTTTTGAGAAAATCATCAATAACTTCCTGTCCAATGCGCTAAAATTCACGCCTAAAAACGGGGTCATTACAATGCGGATCCGACAAGCCGCCAGGAACCTTGTCATTGAGCTTGCCGATAGCGGACGGGGCATCCCCGGAGAGGACCTCCCCCATATATTTGAACGGTACTTCCAAACCCGGAAGGCCGAAATAGCCACCGAAGGCGGCACCGGCATTGGCCTGGCCCTGTCCCAGGAAATGGCAGAACTGATGAATGGGGCGATCACCGTAGAGAGCAAATGGGGTGAGGGCGCCACCTTTACATTAACTCTTCCTGCAAAGCGGGCTGAGGACGAAAAAGCAGCACACCCACTTTTTTCCAAACCAATACCAGCACTTTCGTCCCCGCAAACGGTCGAACGCCCAGCCTCCCCAAATGGCAGCGGGCACCCGAAAGTCCTGATTGTAGAGGACAATCCCGATATGCAGCAGTTGCTCCTGGAGCTCCTTTCCGATACCTACCACTGCCAGGTGGCCAACCATGGCGCAGAAGCCTGGTCCTGGCTGGAGTCGAAGAGTGCTGAAGTCCAGGATATTGAGTTAATCGTCTCTGATGTTATGATGCCGGAGATGGACGGCTATACCCTTCTGGAAAAAATAAAAGCACATGCAGACTGGCAACAGTTGCCCGTCATCATGCTCACCGCCCGGTCTGCCGAGGAAGACAAGCTACAGGCCCTGCGCATGGGGGTGGACGACTATCTGCTCAAGCCCTTCTCTCCGGACGAGCTCAAAGCCCGAATGGAAAACCTCATCCGCAACTACCAAACCCGGCAGGCTGTCCCCGAGCCGGATCTTACACCATTGGCCCAGCCGGATTTTGAATTCCAGACCAAATCAACTTCTGCCGATCAGGACTGGCTAAAAGAAGTGGAAGCAGCCGCTGTAGCAGCCCTTGAAAAAGGGATTAAGCTCAATACGCTGTTGCTGGCTGAGCAAGTCTTCCTCAGCGAACGGCAATTCGCCCGCAGGCTCAAAAAACTCACCGGCCTTACCCCCAACAACTACATTCAGGAAGCCCGGCTTCAGCTTGCCCGGCAACTCCTCGAACGGCAGGTCTACACCACCGTCAATGAAGTCGCACAGGCTGCCGGCTACAGCTCAGGCAGCTACCTGACCAAAGTGTACCATCAGCGCTTTGGAAAGAAGCCTGGGGATTATTTTCAGTAGAGCGGTGCTACCCATTTACTCCGTATGAATTCGCTTGGCCTTTTCGATAGATTTACTATCAAAATAGCGATTAAACTCCTATTTTGAGCACGTGTTTCATCTTATCCCCTTGATACTTCACTTTCCGAATCCATGGAATCACAATACCATACCACACTCAAGAAAACCTACCGCATTGCTCTGGTTTTGATCATCTTATCCATATTCTTACTATCCTTATCGATGCTGGGCAGTGGCTTCAAGCTAATGAGCAAGGATTTAGTCGCTGACGTTTTTAAGGTAACTAGCAATCCTATCACTTCCCTATTCATTGGGTTATTTGCCACTGCGCTGATGCAAAGCAGCTCAACGACCACTTCCATCATCGTCACCCTGGTTGCGGCAGGTACCTTATCCTTTCAAAATGCCATCCCCATGATTATGGGTGCCAATATTGGGACCAGCGTGACCAGCACGATTGTGGCTTTGGGGCATATTCACA
Organism: Phaeodactylibacter sp.; assembly: GCF_022763345.1. Classification (GTDB taxonomy): domain Bacteria; phylum Bacteroidota; class Bacteroidia; order Chitinophagales; family Saprospiraceae; genus Phaeodactylibacter. The sequence goes on along the minus strand of NZ_JALEGS010000061.1, from coordinate 127,660 downwards.
ATAAAGACGAATACGGGCATGCCATCAGTGCGGCTACTGTTCACGATTTTTTCAATATACTGGTTGTTATATTCTTATTACCATTTGAGCTGCTGACCGGCTATCTCAGTCAGGCGGCCACCTATCTTGCTGCGCTGATCCCCCTTTACGACAACTCTGGCGGTGGGTTCAGCATTTTAGGCGCGACGATCAAACCGGCTACTGCCTGGATTATTGACAGCCTTAACAGTAATGTCGTGCTGGTTTTGAGCCTTTCCCTTTTCCTGCTGCTGATTTCTCTTCGTGGTTTTTCTATGGTGCTGCGCGGCTTTCTGATTGGAAAGTCGCAGGAAGTCGTCGACAAATATGTGTTTGGTCATCCCCTGCGCTCGCTTTTCTGGGGCATTGCCATTACAGCAGGGGTGCAATCGAGTTCAGTTACCGCCTCTTTGACCGTACCGCTTGTCGCTTCCAACCGGGCGACCCTACAGAAGGTCTTCCCCTTTCTTATTGGAGCCAATGTAGGCACGACCATTACTGCACTGATTGCGGCATTATCGCAGAATGAAATAGCCCTCGCCATTGCCATTTGTCATGTGATCTTCAATTTAGCAGGTGTATTCCTATTTTTCCCCATTGAGTATATCAGAAATATACCAGTCCGCATGGCAGGCAAGCTGGGGCAGCTATCGCAAAACAACCGTATGGTAGGGCTGATGTACATTCTAGTGGTCTTTTTCATGGTACCGATGATGTTCATGATGTTTTCCAGGTAGAAGTACGGCTAAGCCAATTGCCTTCAGGCACCTATCTTTAACCAGCTGTATATGGATAAACAGCTGGAGGGGAAACGGAAAATGGTGGTAAACCTCTCATGGCAGGCGGCTGCTGTTACAGATTGTATTTCAGCCTCCGGGGCAGTGTAAGCATCAAGCGGTCACCGGCTCCGGCAAAGCTTTTTTCAGCTGATAAAAAATACCGGCACCACCGTGCGACCAAACCGGTGCACGCACCCCAATCCGAATCAGCCCCCGGTTGATCCAGAAATTGCAGGTACCGAAGGCATGGTAATGCCCCCGGGCTTCGTAGAAGTTGTCATTGGCAGTGTAGCCTTTGCCCGGCAGGTGGATAACTTTACCGTCTTTTTCCTGAAAGTAGCTGCAAATGTAGTCGCACAGCTGTAGGTACTGTGCATTGCTCAGGTGAATGCGCTCCAGGCGTTTTTGGTCTTTGGGCAGCTCCGGGTGGGAAGTGATGTGCATGAGAGTAGGCGTAGGGATCAGCATGGCCCGTGCCGCCACGCTGGGCTTTAGGTTGGCCCATTCGTCGACCTCCAGGTAAAATCCGCGGTCGCCCCAGCCGATGCCAAGGTAACTGTTTGCGGTGAAAGGTGTTTCGTAATGGCGGTCGTCCAAGACCTTTTTCCAGTTAAAAACGGAAGAAATACTGGGCACGATATAGTCCACGTGAACCCCATTGGACACCACGAAGATTTCCACGTCCCGCTTGATATTCCGGAATCGCCGGTTCACGGGAATGGTGAAGCACAGAAGGCCGATGAGGCTGTACAGAGCGACAAAAAGGAAAAATCCCAATATCGCCCACCCCAAAATGGTCAGAACTACCATGGCTTAAGGTTTTTGCAAAGAACGGGGGAATTCTGATGTGCAGTGAGCGGCGGAGGCTAATTTTTTGTTAATTTTTTTGTACCCTGGCACTGGAAAGCCAGGTAGACGAAGGCAGGAATAAGGCTGAAGGCGTTCAACCCGTCTGAACATTAGGAGCTCCCTTGTGGTTTTGCTTTTCAAAATAAAAACCTAAACCTCATGCCCACCCCATCCTCCCCCCGTAAAGTTGTTATTGTTGGCGCTGGTGCCGTTGGTGCCACCTTTGCCTACGCGCTGGCACAAAGTGGTGCCGCCAGCAACATCTGCCTAATTGACCAAAACCAGAACCTGGCAGAGGGGCAGGTGGCCGACCTCTCGCATGGGCTGCCTTTCTACCCGTCTGTATCCATTGAAGTGGGAGATGCGACTGACTACGGCGATGCAAATGTCATCGTCATCACAGCGGGCAGCGCCCAGCGCTCCGGAGAAACCCGTCTTGATTTACTAAAGCGCAACGCCAGTATCATCGAGGGCATCATGGATGACATCATTGAGCAGCAGTCCCGCGCCATCGTCGTCATCGTCACCAATCCGGTGGATGTACTGACGCAGGTGGCGCTCAACCATTCGCGTTGGTCGCGCAGCCATATTTTTGGCTCCGGCACCGTACTGGACAGTGCCCGGTTCCGCTACTTCATCAGTCAGGAAATGGGGGTGGATGTCAAGAGCGTGCATGCCTATATTCTTGGCGAGCACGGCGACAGTGAACTCCCGGCCTGGTCGCTGACCAACCTGGGCGGCGTATCTATTCAACAATATGTGCAGTCTAACGGGCTGCAAGAGCACTGGCCGGAACGCAGCCGCAGCATCTTCGAGGCGGTCAAAAACTCTGCCTACCACATCATCGACTATAAGGGCGCGACCAACTTCGCCGTTGGGCAGGCCCTCGTGCGTATCGTGAAAGCCATTTTGCGCGACAGCCACAGCATACTCACCGTTTCGGTAAAGCTGAAGGGAGAGTACGGCCTGGATGATATCTGCCTGAGCGTGCCCTGCCTGGTCTCCAAAGACGGCATTGAGAAAGTGCTCGTAGCCAACCTGAGCGAGGCGGAACAACAGGCGCTGCACCATTCTGCCTCCGTACTAAAGCAGTCTATGGAAGGGCTTTTGTGAGACATCAGGCTCTGATGCAATCAAAATCTTTTAAATCTGGATTCCGGCGGCAGAGCTGTCCCGTCAAATTTCATAGAATAAAGAGTGCAAGGCTTACTCCTGACTGGCCTTTATTACTTTTTTCGTCACCAATTGCCCCCCGACAACAAACTGTACAAACACCAATCCATCCGGTACTCCGGACAAGTCGATACGCTGGTTGACGATTGTGGCCTGCTTCAGGCAGCGCCCTTCAGCAGAGAATATCCGATACGCATTTCCCTCCAGGGATATGCCGTCAACCCATGCCGCGTTTCCGGCCGGGTTCGGATAAACGATAAATTCCGGTGCAGCCCGTTCTGCCCCTTTGACGGAAGTCAATCGGGGGAACCGCTGCAGCTTAACCAATGACCTTGACCCCGAATAATAAATACTGCCGTCTTCATCAATAACGTGGTTAACGCCCTGATCGTAAAGCGGGTCATCAGGAAAGTCTTCTTCAGGCCCCAGCGGAATGCTTAGTTCGAGCGCTCCATTCTCCCAATTTAACCCATAGTAGTAATAAATGCAATCCGTTTCCTTTCCTGTTCCGTAGACTAAGTTGCTGCCTGAAGAATAGGCCAGCACGCCATTCATGTTGACGCTGTTATTGGTCCACTCCAGATTGAATGCATTAGCGGTAGTATCCCATCTGAATTTCGAGACCCCTTTGAAATTGTTGCAATCATAACCCAGAAAACCATTAAACTGGGCTATGGCGACATCATACCCATACGCAGTAGGGGAGTTTTCAATCGACTGAAATAAATTGCTAAAGGACTGTGCGTTGGGAATGGCAATGGAGTCGGCAAAACGAACCGGCATACCCGGAACCCCCGTCCATCCGGCAGGGAGCTCCCGCCAGAAAGCGACTAAGTTATTATTGGCATGGCCATCAGCAACGACGACGAGCTTGTCATTCCCTGCTCCCCAGCCGATCAAGGTGGGGGTGGTCCCGCTTCCGTATGCAAAGTTCCCGGTCGGTCCGTCATGCACAAAATCATAAGGGGCTTCCCACCCGATGACCACTTCCGTACCATCCCATTCAAATGCAATCAGGCGGTGCGAAGTGACGATGTAGAAGGTGTTATTCTCGTCAACGGAAATAGAATTGTGGTTGATCCTTTCATTAGGCAGGCGGGCAAAGACCAAGGTGTCGAGCATATTGAAATCCTGGTCAATGACACCAGCGTAGGCTATGTTATTGACTTCGTCTTCTTCTGAATACCAGACAATTTCGCCATTGTAATTAAGGTTGTACATATTGACCCGATTAATCCCATAGTCTCCGAAGTCCAGCGTGTCCAACGCCACAATTGGCGAATACGGGTCCGTGGTATCCGCATCAGAAAATTTAAATAAGCGGGAGTAGCGGTTATCTGCCGGATCATAGGTGGGTTCGTAGGAGAACCAAATCCTGTTTTTGCTGAGCAGGTGATTATAGCCATTCGACGTCAGGGTATTGAAATCAAGCCGGAAGCTATCGACCGCTAACAGTGCTGTGCCATCATCAATGAATTTGAAAATATGCGTTGAGTTGGAGTAGAGAATGGTCCTTACTCCGCCGGGGTACTCCTCGGACAAATAGATCCATGGAGAGGTGCCTCCCGTAATATCTCTTCTCATTCGGACGGCGACACTATCTTGTGGCAATACCCCTGTAATGCAAGTTGAGGCCTGCGCATAGCTGTTCCTGTGGTAAATGGGATAGGGCGAATCTGCCAGCCATGGATTCAGGGGCGGGTCATTGGGACAAAAGCTGGTTTGCGCATTTGCAGCCCCTATAAGGCAGAACAAAAAAAGGCAGAATGCACTTGGTTTCATACTTGATGATATTTGTACCATTTGACAATCCCCTGGGATTAGGGTTTAATCGGGGGCTATCAAAAAGCCGGAAGAACATTCAGTAGGATCTGTTGAATCAATGTGGATACATTTAAAATCTAATCCAAATGCAACTTCATCCATTCACGAGAAGCCACAATCCTCTGTGGCTTTAAAAACAGTAGGACAGCTAAACGATTGCAGCCACATCAATACGGGTTGCGCTTCGGAATACAGGCTGGTCCATAAGGTTAAGGAGTTGGTTGGCAAGGCTGAAAACAACCCTTCAGCCTTGCATTTCCACGTATTAAACAGACTGTGGGACGGTTTCCCCCCAAATCCCACTTGCTGCAGTCTTTTTCGCGTAATCGGCAAAGTCGGTCGCCGGTCGCCCGAGCACGCGCTCCACATCGCGGGTGACATCCTGATTGGCCGGTACACTGAGCACTTCGCGGAAAAGGTAATCGATCAGCCAAACGTAGTCGCCAGGAAGGCCCGCAGCCTCCATCGATGCCTTATAGTCCTGTAGGGAAACCGCGCGGTAGACGATGGACTTCCCGGTAGCTGCTTCAATCTCCCGTACTGCGGCCCGGAAGGTTAATGCCCGTGGACCGGTAACTTCATAGGTTTGTCCGTTATGGGTATCATCCAGTAAAGCTTCCACAACGACCTCAGCGATGTCGCCGGTATCCACAAACGGGATTTTAGCATCAGGCATGGGCAGGGCAACATAACCGGCAAGGATGGGCTCCATCAGGAAGCTTTCGCTGAAGTTTTGGCTGAACCAGGAAGCGCGCACCAGGGTGTAGTCCATACCGGATTGGGCCACTACCTGCTCGCAGCGTTCCGCTTCCTGCTCCCCTTTGCCAGAGAGGAGGACGGCTTTTTGCACGCCCGCCTGTTTGGCCATTTCCGTCAGCTTTTCGATGGCTTGCAGGGCACCGGGCACAGCCAGGTCGGGGTAGAAAACGATGTAGACCTTGTCCATGCCTTCCAAAGCTTCTGCCCAGGTATCAGGCTTGCTCCAATCGAATGCGGGATGGCTGTTACGGCCGCCGATGCGGACCTTTTGACCGTGCTTTTGCAGGCCTTTAACGACCTTGCGCCCGGTCTTGCCGGTACCGCCGATGACGAGGATGTTACTTGGATTTTTCATAAGAATTGGGTTTGGATGAGTGGGGTATCAAGGGGGTTCACGCTAAGGGCGCGAAGGGACTCGCAAAGGCCACAGCGCATTTGGTGATGGGTCCCTAAAGCCGTTGGAACGGTACCCGTTTGCGTTGGGTAGCGGACCTGGTATTGATCGCTCCTGCTTGACACTACTCACTATGGTTAAAAAATAAAATTCGTTGATTTTAAACTTTAAAAAGCGCTAACAGCGACAAGGCAAAAGCCAGTACGGAGCAGGCCATCCGCAGCTGATGCAGGCGGTTCCACTTTTGCTCGTAGTGTTGCCGGAAGTCGGTGGCTTCCTGTTGGCTCAGCTCGGCCAAATCGAGGATGTCCAGGGCGTCATTTAGGGGGACATTGCCCAGGGCGGTTACACCGAAAGTGCCGGCCAGGTAGGTCAATGTTGCGCCAAGCAGCAGCCCGAAGGCCCAACCGCCGCCCACCTGCTGAAAGGTGCTGATGCCCAAAGCCAGGGGGCTCCCAAAAAAGATCAGGAAAAAGGCAGGGTTCAGGATCGCCCGGTTGATAGACTGCATGGTTTCCAGATAAACCGGGTCCGGAATTTTGCGAGTGCCGGGAATGACGGATACGGACCAGGCGTAGAACAGACCTGCAGAAAGTCCGGTAAGGACCACTGCGACAAACAGGGTAAAGGATTTGATTGAAAAGTCCATGTTGAATAGGGTTTTAGAGGTTTAGTGTATCTATCCAAAGCTTCAGCGTTCGGTATTCCAGGTCGGTCAGCCGGGGGGCGTTGCCTTTGGGCATGCGCCGTAAGACAAACACCTGCTTGTAAATACGAGCGCCATGGCGGTTCATATTCTTCAGCGTAAAGACCCGAAAAGGGTTCTGTCTGCGGTGGCAGGTATTGCACTTCGCATCCAGAATGGCGAAAGCTTCGGCTTTAAGGTCGGTGGCGGAAAAGCCTGTTGTTCCACCCACCGGGTAAAGGGCAGGTGAAACAGGCAGGTTTGAAGCCGGGAAAATCAGGGTTGCCATAAAGAGCAGCCCGGAAAAGAACAGTGGGGTGATTGGCTTTTTCATTTTGCTATTGATTAGTTACAGCAGCAAAATTGGGGCAAAAAGAGAGGGTACGCTTGACCCTGCCTGCCAATCTTATGACACTTTAAGCCAATTGGCGTGAGGCTTTGGCTGAAGGATGAGGTGTGGCGGGGAAACGCTGCGTTTATGGCGTTGGTTTAAGGTGCGACTTCTACGAAGTCGGTCTGCCATAGGGGGGCATGGGTTATAAGCATGGGACTTCTACGAAGTCACTCAGAAGCGTTGGGTTTCCTCTTTATCACTTGACCTAACCTAATATTCAATCGCTAAAGGTTGTTCCGGTAGGCCACCGGAGACTGCCCCGTCCACCGCTTGAAGGCCCGGCTGAAGGCGCTTTGTTCGGAAAAGCCGGTCTCGAATGCGATTTCACCAATGGAGTGAGCGGTGTCCCGCAGCAGCTCACGGGCTACTTTTTCCTGTGTAAGGCGCACCATTTCCCGAAAGGACAGCCCGCTTTCAGACAGGCGGCGGGTGAGCGTCCGGCTGCTCATGCCCATATGCTCCCCGATTTGAAGGATGCCGGGAATGCCCCCGGGCAGGGCGTCTTTGATGAGGGCTTCCACATCAGCAGCCACCTTTAAAGGGCTGACCTCAATCCCTTTGGCCTCCTCCTCTACCCTTTCCACCAGGAAACGGTTGATGCTGACATCGGCTTTGGCGGTGCGGCGATTGAGGTCGGCGGTACGGTAGGTAATGTAATTGTGGGGCTGACCAAATTTTACCGGACATTGAAAGGCTGCTTCATGACTGCTCAGGTCAGCAGGCGCTTGGTGCTGAAAGGCTACTTCTACCGGATGTATATTGGTCTCTGTCATGGCTTGCAGCACCACCACCGTTGCCGCGAAGGTCGCCTCATTGGACAAAGCTACGCCCCGGCGGTAGGGCTCGCGCAGCAAATGCACCCGGGACACCTCCCCGGCGGCTTCCACTTTGAAAACATAGGTATTGGACAACAGCTTGAAGTAGCGCTCGCTGCGCTCGTAGATTTCGCCGGCCTTGGCGCAGGTCTTCCAGGACAAGCCCAGCACGCCGTAGTCGTCCATCTTCATCTGCTGCCCTACCCTTACGGAAAAGCCAGGCCCCAGGGCGTTATCAAGCTGCTCGTGCAGGGCAAAGAACACCTCAGCGGGCACGGCTTGTATGTTATCGAGTGTTGCCATTGGCACCGGCAGATCGTCAAAGGCACTACGGTCGATGCCCTCGCTCAGCGCGTGGTTGATCATTTTGCGGTACAGGCTGACGGAGATGTATTGCATGGACGAGGTGTGGTTGGAAGCTAAAATAGTAATAATCCGGTTGTGCTCATTCGATATCTGCCACTTACGCCTCCGGTAAAGCCCCGTAGTAGGTAATGTTGATGTTTTTGACTTCGGAGATGGGGATCATGAAGTAGTCGCCGGGCATGTTGTTCTGCTTCAGTCACTCAACTGAGCGATCCTCCAAATAGCCGTTGCCTGCCGGGCCAGCCATTTTTGGTGAGCTACGATTCGGTCGGGATCCCACCGGTTGTTCTCACTGGCTATTCGTTGGGTGATTTTGAATTCACTTTGTGCAAAAGCCTCCCGCTTGGTTTCAAACCCTTTATTGCCTATCTCCCGATTTGCTGATTTGTTGAGTATCGTCATATTACCCAGACGGTACAGGAACTGTTCGTGATCTCTGTCGCCGATATGATCCCATGCTTCCTGTAACGACTCCGGCATGATGTGTTCAATATTGTACGCATCGCTCTCAAAATCATAGCTGCTTCCCGAAGTATGCCGTTCGATCTCGAACAGGATGTACCGGACGATCCGCTTGTTTCTGGCCTGAGTCGTCCGCATAACCTTATCTGTAAAATCGCCTCTGAATTTATCATCGGCAATATAAATGGGCTTTAAAGCGGTAAGCACTTGCTGTAACCCCCTGATTTCGTCAGATGAAAGCTGCACAGCAACCCGGTTGTACACTCTTTCCTGCTCATTTGCCGCTAAACTTCCGATGACATTGTACCGGAATGAAATGATACAACAGGCGCGCAGCAAGCCCGTAAAGTCGCCCGGCTGTAGTTTGTGGTGAGCGGCCAGCAGCAGTGGGTACAACTGCCGGACATTGAACATCCGCAGATATTTGATGTATTCAGCCTGCTCATTATTCCAAAGGCTATCCTCCGCATGAGGCAAAGCGGCATAGACCTGCGCATTTTGCTCTACATCCCGGATCAAATCAAAGACCGCTTTTTTTCCGGCTATCCGCTCCCTTACCCGTTTAAAAAGTTCTGCATGGCGTACAAACCGATTTTTACTGTTCCAATAGGCACGCAGGAAGTCGGGCAGGCTTTCGTTACCGATCACCCCAACCAGCCGTTCCCACTGATCTTCGATTTCGCGCAGTTCGTGCTCGTCGCCTTCCTGACTGTGCACCACCGAAAACAGGTAATTCTTCAGCAGGTCAGTCGAGGAGAGTTTGACCCCTCTCGCATTTAAGGTCTCAAAAACCTTGTAGGCATTAAGCTCGTCATTTACCGTGATGACCGTGAAGAAGAGTTTGTCCGATAAAGAATCAATAAACTGTGCCAGTTCCGCTCCCTTTTGATTGGAGGCAAAGCGCTTTCTCACCTGATCATAGAGCCAGTCGTAAGCCTTCCGCATCAGGTGCTCCGTTGCTTTCAGGTTTCGTCTTGGAGCCGGTTCAAGTGGCACCAGATAGCGCTGATACAGGTTGTTGTTATTCCGGTTGAGGTAGAGCTTGCTTTTTGGAATGAGCGTGACCGGATCAAGATAGCCAATAAAGGCACTGCGCAATTGGTCTAAGCGCCGTTGATTCGGATCCGACTCAATATCATTATCAATCAGATTCTGCAAATTCCCTAAAACCGCCAGCACCAATATACTTAAAGTCGTTAAACGCTGCTGACCGTCTATGACATCAAAGTTTTTGCTGTCTCTCGATTGCAAGACCAAATACCCCATATAATGCTCCTGCTCTCCTCCTTCTTCAAAGAGCGCCTCAATATCCTGCCACAGGTCATCCCACTCCGTACTCGTCCAGCTGTAGTCGCGCTGAAAACGGGGCACGGTGTAAATCAGCCCGTTTCCCATAAGTTGCCGGTAGGTTCTGTTAGAGGTATCTAAGTTCATCACTCTCACTTAATGGTGCAGTCACCGTCTGTTTAATAGGGTGAAAATAGGGAAAGCGTAATAAAAACAGGCGCAATTGCCCCGTTTTTCCTATTTTGGCAGACAAACCTTACGCGACGAACCCAACAATCCCATGTTTGAAATCTCCAAGCCGGAGGAGCCCTAAACCGCCTTTAACTTGCAGCGCCAATCATGAACGCAGTAGAAATAGAAGAAGCCGTATCCCAACTGGTCAGCCAACCCTTTGACCCAGGCGAGTTCCCCTTTGCCTTCCTGGAAGCCTATGGGAATAAGGAAACGACGGTCAAGCGCCTGCGGAAGGGCAACTCCAATAAGTCTAAAATGGAAGGCGGGGTACTGCAGCGCAACAACATCCACATTGCGACCTGCGAACCGGGCGCGGTAGCCAATACGCTGCGGCAGCTGCAGGAAGCCCCGGAAACCGCCAAAAATAAAGCCAAATTCGTACTCGCTACCGATGGCGAAGAGCTGCAGGCCGAAAACCTGAACAGCGGAGAGACCCTGGCTTGCGCCTACCCCGATTTCCATCAGCACTTTACCTTCTTCTTTGAGCTGGCGGGCATCAGTACGGTGAAGGAGATACGGGAAAGCTCCTTCGATATCAAAGCTACGGGGCGGCTCAACAAGCTCTACATGGAGCTGCTGCGCGCCAATCCCGACTGGGCGACCCCGGAGCGCAAGCAGGACATGAACCACTTCATGGCTCGCCTCATCTTCTGCTTCTTTGCGGAAGACACGAATATTTTTGAGGGCGACAACCTCTTCACGGGCACGGTAGAGCAGATGAGCGCGCCGGATGCTTCCAATATGCATGAGATCATAGGGGAACTATTCCGGGCGATGGATGTCAAAGCGGAGGAGCGGGAAGCACAGGGCATCCGTACCTGGGCGCGTAAATTCCCCTACGTCAATGGGGAGCTGTTTTCCGGGGCGACGGACTGCCCCCGCTTTACCAAGATTGCCCGCTCTTACCTGCTGCATGTGGGGCGGCTCGACTGGCAGCAGATCAACCCGGATATCTTCGGCTCTATGATACAGGCGGTGGCGGATGAGGACGAGCGGGGCTCCCTGGGGATGCACTATACCTCCGTGCCCAATATCCTGAAGGTGCTCAACCCGCTCTTCCTGGATGAGCTGCGGGAGCAACTGGAGGAAGCGGGCGACAACCCCCGTAAACTGCTTAACCTGCGCAAGCGCATCGCCCGCATCCGCGTTTTTGACCCGGCCTGTGGCTCGGGCAACTTCCTGGTCATTGCCTACAAGCAGCTGCGGGAGATCGAAAACGAAATCAACCGCCGGCGGGGAGAGCCGGACCGCCCCACCGAAATCCCCCTGACCAACTTCCGGGGCATCGAAATCAAAGGCTTTTCGGCCGAGATTGCCCGCCTGGCCCTCATTATAGCGGAGTACCAATGCGATGTGCTCTACCTGGGGCAGCAACTGGCCCTGGCGGAGTTCCTGCCGCTGGATGCGGAAAACTGGATTACCTGCGGCAATGCCCTGCGCATCAACTGGCTGACGGTCTGCCCGCCTACGGGGACGGGGGTGAAATTGTATGGGGATGACTTGTTTAGCACGCCACTGCATCAGGCACAGATTGATTTTGAGAACGAAGGCGGGGAGACATTTATTTGTGGGAATCCGCCGTATATTGGTGACAAGAAACAATCAAAAGAGCAAAAAGCTGATATTGAATCTTTGCTTTCAAAAAAAACTAAGAAATGGAAGTCATTGGACTATGTAGCAGGATGGTTTTTTAAAGCAGCTGAATACGGTTATAATTCACAAGCATCCTCTGCATTTGTTTCTACAAATTCAATCTGTCAAGGACAACAAGTTCCAGTATTATGGCCTTTGATTTTTAAAATGAACCATTCCATTTCTTTTGCGCACACCTCGTTCAAGTGGAAAAATCTTGCTAGTCATAACGCTGGGGTAATAGTTGTGATAGTCGGTATTTCAAAGAATACAGGCAACTCTAAAGAATTATACGATGAGAATGCTTATGGCGAAAGTATCGTCTCTAGAACATCAAACATCACTCCCTATTTAGTTCCCGGGAAAACGGTGTTTATCAAATCCAGAAAGACTCCACTTTCAGGATTGTCAGAAATGCTCCTTGGGAATTTTGCTAAGGATGGTGGTCACCTTCTTTTTACATTTTCTGAGCTGTCGTCTTTAGATAGCATTTCAAAGGAATATATTCGACCAATGTATGGAGGCCAAGAGTTTATAAAAGGTAATTCACGTTATTGCTTATGGATCGAAGAAAAAGATCTTGAGAAAGCTATCGAAAGTCCTGTTATCAAGAGCAGGCTAGAAAAGGTCAGGCAAAATAGATTGTCAAGTCAAAAAAAAGCTACTCGAGAGTGGGCAACAAAGCCTTATCGCTTCGTTGAAATAAGGTCACCAAAATATGATAACGCGCTTATCCTCCCGATTGTTAGCTCTGAAAACCGTGAATATTTTCCTGTCGGCTATCTACCTGACAACTCAATTGTTAACTATGCTTTCGGTCTCTACGACGCACCACTTTGGAATATGGCTATCATTGCGTCCAAACTTCATTTAACATGGATTGGTACCGTTTGCGGCAAAATGAAAACCGACTACCGCTACTCCAACACCCTCGGCTGGAACACCTTCCCCGTCCCCAAGCTGACCACCAAAAACAAAGAAGACCTCACCCGCTGCGCCGAAGACATCCTGCTGGCCCGTGAGCGCCACTTCCCGGCCACGATAGCCGATCTGTACGACCCGGAAAAGATGCCCGAAGATCTCCGCCACGCCCACGAGCGTAATGATGAGGTGCTGGAGCGCATCTACATCGGGCGGCGCTTTAAAAACGATACGGAGCGCCTGGAAAAGCTCTTTGAACTGTACACGGAAATGACTGCAAAAGAAAAAACAGCATGAGCAATAAAAAAGACATCCCCTCAGTAGCCGTCCACTACAAAAGCACGGGCAGCTCCATCACCTCCAATGAGCTGGGCATGCGCGCCATGCAGGAGAAAGCCTACGAAAAGCGGGGCGAGCAATACCTGCTCCTCAAGTCGCCCCCAGCCTCGGGCAAGAGCCGGGCGCTGATGTTTATTGCCCTGGACAAACTGAACAAGCAAGGCATTCAGCAAGCCATTATTGCCGTGCCGGAAAAGTCCATCGGTGCCAGCTTTGCCAATGAGCCACTCACGAAATTTGGCTTTTACTACGATTGGGAGGTAGAACCGAAGTGGAACCTCTGCAATGCACCCGGGGAAGACGGCAGCAAAATCAATGCCGTAAAGTCTTTCCTGGAGAGCGAAGACCGGGTGCTGGTCTGTACGCATGCCACCTTTCGCTTTGCCGTAGAGCGCTTCGGTATCGAGTGCTTCGACAACCGCCTGATCGCCATTGATGAATTCCACCACGTCAGCGCCGATGAAAACAACGTGCTCGGCACACAACTCAAGCAGTTCATAGAGCGGGACAAGACCCACATCGTCGCCATGACCGGCTCCTACTTCCGGGGCGATGCCAATCCAGTGCTCATGCCGGAAGACGAGGCGAAATTCGACACCGTCACCTATACCTACTACGAGCAGCTCAACGGCTATCAGCACCTCAAGACGCTCAACCTGGGCTACTATTTCTACAGCGGGGCCTACGCCGATGAGATACTGTCCGTACTCAATCCCGAGGAAAAGACCATCATCCACATCCCCAACGTCAACTCCCGCGAGAGCATGGGCGACAAGATCAAGGAAGTGGAGCACATCATACACGAGCTGGGCGATTGGCAGGGCACCGACCCGGAGACCGGCTTCCATTTGGTGAAAACCGCCACCGGCAAGACCATCCGCATAGCCGACCTGGTCGACGACGACCCGGCCAAGCGCAACCGCGTAGCCGCCGCCCTGCGTGCACCCGAGGCGAAGAAAAACCGCGACTACGTAGACATCATCATTGCCCTGGGCATGGCCAAGGAAGGCTTCGACTGGGTATGGTGCGAGCACGCTTTGACCATCGGCTACCGTTCCAGCCTCACCGAGATTGTACAGATCATCGGCCGGGCCACCCGGGACGCGGAAGGCAAAACCCAAGCCCGCTTTACCAACCTGATCGCCGAGCCTGATGCCTCCGAGGAAGCCGTCACCGATGCGGTCAATGACACCCTGAAAGCCATTTCCGCCAGCCTGCTGATGGAGCAGGTGCTGGCGCCCCGTTTCAACTTCACGCCCAAGAAAGCCGACAGCGGGCCGGTCAAAGGCTACGACTACGGGGAAGAAGGGTATGACCCGAACAAGGAGAATATCGGCTTCAACGAAGAGTCCGGGCAATACCAAATCGAAATCAAAGGGCTGACCGAGCCCAAAAGCGAGGATGCCAAGCGCATCTGCAAAGAAGACCTGAACGAAGTGATTGCCGCCTTCGTCCAAGACAAGGAAGCCGTAGGCCGGGGATTGTTTGACGAAGAAGTGGTGCCACAGGAGCTGACCCAAATCCGCATGGGCAAGATCATCAAAGACAAGTACCCGGAACTGGATACCGAAGATGTCGAGTCCGTACGGCAACACGCCATCGCTGCCCTAAACCTGACCCAAAAGGCCAAAGAGATCCTCAACGGCGACAAGAGCCTGAGCGAAAAGGGCAACACCGCATTGATAGACGGCATCCGTAAATTCGCCATGGATGTACGCGAGCTGAATGTGGACTGGATCGACAGCATCAACCCCTTCAATAACGCCTACTCCATCATGTCCAAAGCCATGAACGAGAGCAGCCTGAAGGCAATGGCAGAAGTCATAGCCGCCAAAAAGCACAACATCTCCCTGGACGAAGCCAGGGACCTGGCCAAGCGAGCTTTACAATTCAAACAGGAGCGCGGTCGCTTACCCGACCTCAAATCGTCTGACCCCTGGGAGCAGCGCATGGCACAGGGCATCGCAGTATTGGCAAGACTAAAAGCAGAGCAATCGAATGGCTAAGAAAGACAAGCTTACGAAAGAGGATGAAGACCTGCTGGCAGAACTCGGCGTAGAAGTTGAGGCGAAGGCCGTCAAAAAGTACACCGCCCGGGAAGAGCGCATTATAGCCGGTTTCGAGGAAATCCAGAAGTTTGTGGAAGAACACGGGCGGCCGCCACAGCACGGTGAAGAGCGGGACATCTTCGAGCGCCTGTACGCGGTACGCCTCGACCGGATCCGCGCCCAAAAAGAATGTGTAGAATTACTCAAAGACCTGGACACCCAAAACCTGCTCACCGCTGAGCCAGCCTCCGGCCATTCCATACCCGATGACATAGACGACGACACCCTGCTGCAAGAGCTGGGCGTAGAGGTGAAAGACGATTCCTCCATCACCCGCCTGAAGCACGTCCGGTCGAGCGCCGACAAACGAGCCGTGGAAGAAATGGCCAACCGTACGCGCTGCGAGGATTTTGACCAATTCAAGCCCCTCTTTGAGCGAGTACAGCAGGAGCTGGATAGTGGCATACGGGAAACCATTCAGTTCCGTAAAGATTCGGGCTTTACCAAGACCGATTTGAAGAAAGCCCAGTTTGTAATTGTGGGCGGACAGATGGCGTACATCGCCGAGGTTGGGGAGTCCTTCAAAGCCCCAAACGGGGAAGAAGACGCAAGGCTGCGCGTCATCTACTCCAACGGTATGGAAAGCAACATCCTGCTACGGTCGCTCATCCGTGCCATGTACAAAGACGAGACGAGCCGCTTCCTTACCGACCCCAAGCTGGGCGGGCTATTCTCGGATCAAAGCAGCGAAGACGATGTAGCCACCGGCACCATCTACGTCCTGCGCAGTCAGTCCGACCACCCAACGATACAGGAAAGCCGGGACGTCATCCACAAGATCGGCGTCACCATCAGCGATGTGAAACGCCGGATTGCCAATGCCAAAAATGAGCCCACCTTCCTGATGGCAGATGTGGAAGTCGTCGCCACCTATCAGCTCGCCAACATCAATCGTTTCAAGCTGGAGAAGCTCATCCACCAATTCTTCGATCACGCCCGGATTGACATTGAGATCAAAGACCGGTTTGGGAAGCCGGTACGGGTGCGGGAGTGGTTTTTGGTGCCGCTTTTTGTGATTGATGAGATGGTGGAGAAGGTTATGGATGGGACGATTGGGGAGTATTATTATGATGTGGGGGCGGCGCGGTTGATGCAGTAACAGGGGAGGATGTTCAATAATTACAGGGCACACCAACTTTACAAACTTGATTTCAGGAAAACAAGTACGCAGGTACGTGGATTAACTAATATTAATTACTAAAAGGTTATTTTGCAGGTTCATTCGTTCGGAATTTACCCCCAAATCTGTTTCAATCAATGAACATCAATCAGATAAAATATGAATTACAACATCTCATTTCAGGAAAGAGTGGCTTTGGCTATGATGCGCTTATCCAAGCAGTCGCCCGTCACCTTGGAAGCGGCAAAAGAGCAAGCCCAATGGCTGAAGAAAAACACGAAAACAAACCAAAAGAAGCAAAGAGACTACTCGAATTTGCCCGGCAAAGCGAACTCATAATTGATGATATCAATCAAGAAGCCTTTGTTTCCGCAGGAGCCGAACAAAAAGTCTACATTAACGATGACAAGAGTGTGATCAAGTTAAACGATGCTATTTACTATGCATCCTGGGAGGATTATTTTCATAACCTGTTGTTGCACAATTACTTCTTTTCAGATACGGCTTATCACCTACTTGGTTTTCATTGGGCAGAAGATACTTTATTCTCTGTGGTGGAACAGCCCTTCGTCAAAGCAGACGAAATTACTGATTTGGAAGGCGTAAAAAGTTTCATGACTGCTAATGGCTTTATCCATTCAAGAAAACATGATTATCGCCACCCCGAACTGGGAATAATCATTGAAGACCTCCATGATGAAAATGTATTAACACAAAAGGGATTACTTTATTTTATCGATACAGCGTGTTTCATAGAGCCCGCCCAATTTTGGGCATAGTGCTCCCTTTAGATGTCTCGGCAGAGCGGGCTAAGGGCAATCCGGGAGCTGTTTATTGGATTTCAGGGGGCGTTGTATGAGGAGGTAGGGTGAGGGGTTTAAAACAGTGTGTTTTTTTTACTCCATTGACTTTTGCTGCAATAGTGTTAATGTTTAAAACAAAAGAAAAAGTGTCACCAATTAGCCATAAGTTTAATAGCTGTAAATATAGCTTGACAATCACATTGAAATCAAAAGTGGGAAACCTAGTCTCCAAAAAAATTGTATTGTAAATGTCGCTGCTCAGTAAATCTCATGATAATTATTGTACCTTTTTATTACTGACGGAGCATGGAGAGACTGAAAATGCCAACTTTCATACGGCAGCAGTACATTGTGCATACTATTCATGTTATCAAAAACTGATTTTCATCCTCAAAGAGCATTACACGAATCGGTATGCTGAACTTAATACAAGAACAAGTGGCACCCATAATCTTTTTATAAGTGAGTGTGTTGGATGTCTTGCAGGAACATTCAAGAAAAGAGCAAGGGATATTACCAAAATCAACCGGCAGTTAAAGCAGCTTAAGGCTATCCGGCAAAAGTCAGACTACGAAGACGAGAAAGTTTCCATAGCCGACATTGAAAAGGTGAAGCAATACTTGGAGGCTTTCAGAAGAATAATAAAGGAAACCACAAACCTATGAGTATTAGAGTATTCCTAGAAACAGTGTATCAAGGTCTTATCAAGAGCTTTCCTGATGTTAGTATTTCCTATCAGTATGACGAATGCTCATGTACACATTTTGTAAAAGTCACACCGCAGCAGGTTTATGAATCTGATGCTTTTCTGGATTTTGAGGCTGGGCTTAACGAGCTTTGGCTTGCAGAGGTAGCTCGTACTACAGAAGAGGATTTTTGTATCGTATCAACAGATTCTCTCATTCAGCTTAAACAACCACAGTTAGTATATATTCCTGAACCTATTCAAGCTTTTTCTGCTTCTGGTGAGGAATTAGAACAAGAAGGGTATGAAATTGGCTACTCGTCCATAGAGCACATCCCTGAATTTGAGGGTCTTACATCACCTGAGTTTGAAACTGCTACTTCTGAACAATATAGCTTAGCAGCCTAATGAGCAAAGAAAATACACAGTTTCGGCTAAATAGAGTGTCTTTAGTTAAGTCTATTTTCGAGTTGAAAACCATTGGCTTTCAACCTTCAGACAAGCTCTCTGTTGATATCAACACCAGTTTTAACGCCAGCGACGAGAGTATTATCGTATTCGTAGAGGTCAAGGTGTCGGATAGCAATCAACCTGAAGAGCTAACGCTAGCCGTCCGTATGGTTGGTGAGTTCAGCATCAATAAGCCGAGTGAGGGCGGTACAAAAATGAATGTCGAACAATTTGCAAAAGTAAATGGACCTGCAATTATTTACCCTTATGTCAGGCAGGTCATACGGCATCTGACGCTGGAATCAAGTATGCCCAGCCCGGTCATCCTACCTATCGTGAATTTCCAGGCCTTTCAGCAAAAAAGAGATAGCTGACCGGAAGAGCTTGCTGAACCCACCCTCCCCAAAACCATGAAAACCAAAGAAATCACACCCTACCAGCAGAACCAGGCGCTCAAAAAGGAATTTTCTGAGCTGGGGCTGGACCTCGAGCCCGGGCCTGGATTGAACCGGAGCATATGCCCCGACACCTTAAGCAGACCGTATCCGAGCCGATAAGGCAAGGAATAGACAAATCGTTGGGGAAGTCCTGCAGCACTAACCTAAGTCACACATAATTCCCTACTTTTACCCTATAAATTCATCAAATCTAAATCAACCAATGAAGCTTAACATCCTTCTGTTTATTTTTTTAATGCTGGGGACCAGTATGGGGTTAGATGCCCAGGATCTCAAATTTTCCGGCATGGACCCAAGCCCAATGGACGCGGCGCACTATCCGCGCGCTGCAGCCTTCCAAAACTATCTGGATGCAGCTGACCCCGACCGGGTTCAGCAAATCAAGGTGTTGTACTGCCGTCCTCAGAAGAAAGGCCGTGAAATCTTTGGCGAACTGGTGCCCTGGGGACAAGACTGGCGCCTGGGAGCCAATGAAGCTACAGAAGTGACCTTTTTCCAGCCTGTGGAAATTGGCGGAACCTATATCCCGGCCGGCACCTATACTATGTTTGCACAGCCTTATCCACAGCAGTGGATCATCAAAATCTCGCAGGAGCGCTTCATCGGTGGTGCTGAAAACCGCGACATTACTAAAGACATCGCTGCGGTATCTGTACCCACCACTTCAGTAGCTGATGTGCGTGAATACTTCACCATAGGCTTTCAAAAAATTGACGATTACAACGTAAATATGGTTTTGGAATGGGACCAAACCCGTGCCGCGTTGCCCATCAACCTCAATCCACCGATCATGTCAGGCGAAGACACCAGCCCGATGGATTTGGTGCAGTATCCTAATATGTCCCGCTTACGCAACTACGTGGAAGAAGCGGAGCTCGCGGCTAATGAGCCACTGGTTCGCGCTGTATATTCCCGCCCACAAATGAAAGGCCGGACCATTTTTGGAGGCTTATTGAAATACGGAAGCATGTGGCGTGTAGGCGCGAATGAAACCACAGAACTGACTTTCTTCAAGAATGTGACCATTGGGGGTACCGATATTGAGGCGGGCCGTTACGGGCTCTTTGCCACCGTCAATAAAGGCAACTGGGAGTTCATTATCCATAAGAATGTACAGTCCTGGGGCCCACCCAACCACAATGAGGAGGATAACGTCGTGAAGGTGGTAGCACCTACCGAGAAAACACCGGAAACACTCGAAGCCCTTTCCATGACATTCGTCGAGAAAGGTGATAACCAAATCGAATTGGTTGTTGGCTGGGAAAACACCATGGCACGCCTTCCGATTACCATTAAATCTGAGTAAGCACAGATTATAGTGTTACGCGCTATTTATCCCGCATTTTGAATGGTTCAAAATGCGGGATTTTTCATGGTGCAGCCATCCAAAGTTGAAAGTGAATAGAGATGCTATGTTAGCATCTCTAATACACGCAGAATCAAAACAAAGGCATTATTCCCACCACTGACCCGACGAATCAAATAAAAAAAGAATGCTTGTTTGTGATTTCCCCCCCACTCCATTCGATAAACCGGAAAAACACATTCATTATGAAAACTTCAATCATCCGGCTTTATGGCTTCTTTTTCATATTATCAACCTGCGCTGCTACCTAAGCCCAAACTACAACTGACAGTATTCAGGCAGTACAGGATGCGCTGCAACTGATTGCCTTGCCCGAGCCTTCCTTTGCCACACCATTTACTGCTACACCTTCACCAAAAGACATCGCAGATATGGGCTTTGAACAGCCAAATACATCTGAGGCGGTAACGTATACCATGCGAGATGGGACTCAAATCCACGGACAGCGGTACGCCAGCGATTCAGAGCGGACGGTATTACTTGCTAGTTTTCATGCCCCTGAAGCCCTTGCAAATGCTACACATTAAGTGGTCAGGCATTTACGGCTCCATCCACTAGCAGGCATACAGCTTGCCTGATTAACAATGTGAACAAAGGTAGCAGATGGGGTGCTATTTTTCCGCTTAATTTTGATTTGTGCAATAGAGCGTTTAAAAGCGGAAGCGTTTAATCTCGACCAGCCCTTCCTGTAATGCGACAACCACGAGCCCGGCTGTGTTACGGCACTGCAATTTGGACAGGAGATTGTTTCGGTGCCCCTCCACCGTGCGCGTGGAGATGAAGAGCTGCTCAGCGATTTCCGGTGTGGTGTGTTCTTCGCAAATGAGTTGCAGCACTTCTCTTTCGCGGGCGGTGAGGTTGGGCTGGAAAGGCTTGCTGAGTTTTTGCCGTGTAGGTTTCACCATATTTTCGCGGATGATCGCCAGGACTTCGTCATTGTAAAAAAAGCCTTTCTCAACCACTTCCCGCACGGTGGTTTGCATCAGTTCGGGCGTGGCATTTTTAGGCAAATATGCCGCGGCCCCAAGCTCCAGCATGCTCAGTACGAAAGATTTGGAAAAATAGGTAGTCAGTACGATAAACCTGAGCTCCGGGTATTGTTCCCGAAGCGCCTTTGCCGCATCCACGCCATTCAGGACCGGCATGTTCAGATCGAGTAGCAGCACATCCGGCTGCACTGGAGCGCGGGCTAATTGATCCAGCATGGACTGTCCGTTGTCCGCTTCAAAAACGATCTCCGTATCCTCCATTTCTTCCAGTATAAGCGCAATGCCTCTACGGAAGAGTGCTTCGTCGTCTGCCAGAGCAATCCTCATGACCATGTTTTTTGTGCCGTGAAGGCGGTTCCCCTTCCAGGCGCGCTATCCAATCGGTAATCAGCCCGTATGGTACGCATACGGCTTTCTATATTTTTCAGCCCCATCCCTTTTTGCTGGCCCCGGGCATTGGGGTCAAAGCCAATACCGTTGTCCTGGTAGGTCAACTCCAGCGCATTAGGCTTCAGGTGGAGCGTAATTTTGATAGCAGTGGCCTGACTGTACTTGTAGGCATTCGACAGCAACTCCTGGGCTACCCGGAAGAAATTGAGTGCGACCAATGCGTCAAGCTGACTACCACTTTCTGAAAATTCGTACTCCAGCATTACCGGTGACGATTGCCGGTACTGATCGCACAACTCTTCCAGCGCCATGGGCAGCCCGAATTTTTCCAACGTTGGTGGCAGCAAATCGTGGGCGATACGCCGGGTGGTCTCTGTGGTCTTACGGACCAGCCCAAAGAGGTCCTTAAAAGACTGCTGTGCCTCGGGCGCTGCGCCCTGCTTTTTCAGCTGATGCAAGCCCAGATTGATCACATTGAGCTTGGAGCCTACCTCATCGTGCAGCTCACGGGCTAGGCGTTGCCTTTCTTCTTCCTGGGTTTTGATACTGGCAAGCAGTAACTGCTCCCTGTGTTTGATCTCCCGCTCCTGGGCAAGGATCTGCTGGACCTGAAATTTTCGCTGGGAGAAATAAAAGAACAATACGAAGGCCAGCGCCAGCAATAGCATCAAAAAAATCCCGATAAAGATAGTAGTCAATATTTCGGTCTGCGCCGGAGTGGTATCCATAAGCTAATGAAGATCAGGAGGTGAAAAACCACCAGAAGCAGCGCGTTAATGACCCAGAGCCCGTGTTGCTGCACACTTGCAACGCCATATTCTTTGAGCAACCTGGAGAACATAAATATAAACAAGGTCCCCGAATAATACAGCAATACGGCAAAATTGATGAAGGTAACGGACTGTGCAGCGGCTTTAGTCAGGTCGATTTTCCCAAAAGCCAGGAAAAAATAGCGGATGGCAAAGCCGACAAGCAATACCTGGACCAGGGTTTTGGCATTGGAGTTAAAGCCCATCACCGGCTCCAGGAATATAGAGTTGAGTACCAGTAGTATGCCCAGACCACCTATCCCAGAAAAGAACTGCCGCTGAGCTTTGGAGGAGTGCTCGAACACCTGGTTGAAAAACCACCCCCAGGCCAGCAACTCCCAAAGGGTGTAGACATGCAACAGGAAGAGGTTGTTCTCCCCCTGATAAAACAACCATCGGGAAGCCAGGTCTGTAGCCAGGCTCCCCAATAGAAAAAAGTGTACGCTACGGACTTTCGCCGGCAGTCGCCTGTACAACAACAGTACCAGAATTACATTGACCACCAAAATAACAAGGTATACCTTACCAAAAAGAAGTGCCAGATTCTGATACATGTTTAGGTTTTTTGGGGCTTAAAGCAGGCCGCGCACAGTGCGCTCTACTCATCACAGAGGGGCGGGCAAGGTGTAGCGAAATCATAGAAGGTACCCTGCAGGAAAATATTTCCCTTATTCGGCTCCACATCAGATAAAATCAAATCAATCGTATCCCGTGCCCCATTCGCACCCGGCAATAATCCAAGGACCGCGTAAACCTGCTGCCCGCCAAATTGGCGGAAGATTTCGGCTATCTCGTTCCGCTCCAGCTTAAAATAAAGGGGAATGGCGACCACACCAGTCGTATCCAAAACTGTACGGCCATTAATTCTTGCGTTGGGATCGCTCAGTACCCTTTGATAGCGTTCCATATAAGTAGCAATCATCTGCACGGCCTCCCTACTGGGAATGCTATCGCTGCCGTCTCCTATATTAAGGGAAGCAGTCGCCTCTACTATATCGGTATTGCCTTTTGATGGCAGCTGTTGGTAGGCCAGCACACCGGCAGCCAGGACGAAAAGCAGGGTCCAAAGGTTGGGTTTTAAGCTCATTGGTGTTTCGTTTTGATGAAAAGTACCTGTGTAAGATACCACTAAATAGCGCTCCGTCAGCGCCTACTGCCACAAACCAGGTATTTCTACCTGCTTCTTCCCGTGATTCTTCCCGGTTTTCCAAATCCCGCTGAACGGCGCTTCCCTGCTCCCACGGGCCCACCTAACTTTGTCGCATGATTTTTTTCTTTCATTTCAAACTCAAAAAAAACTAATGAAAACGATCACAAACCCTTCCAACGACAACCACTTGATCAACAACAGGCCCCTCTTCTTCGTACAGACGGGCCCGAAAGCCATTGCCGTGGCACTCGCATTTTTCTTTGTCTTACTGGCATTCGCCTCTCCGGCCGCAGCTCAGATTCAAAGGAGCGACTTCGCGGGCAATGGTGTGCCAATTAAGGTTACGAATTTCAATAATGCCAGTGGCGGAGTGTATGCCCTGGACCTGAATCTACTGACGAACACCTACAACACCAAAGCCAATATGAAAGCCACAGTGGACCTGGACGCAAAGAAGATCAATGTCCGGGAGTACAGCCATTTTGCTTCCAATCAAAAGAACGACCCGGTTGTGGGCAACGGCAGCAGTCAGGTGACCACCCAATCTGAAGCCTATTGCAAATACAAACTCTACCTGCGTGGGAATACCCTGTACGCGGAGCAGATTATGAACCCTGGCGGCCCGGCGGCCAAGCTTAGAGTCGAGCCGTCTTCCTGGACTCCGCCGCGCGTTGATGGGACTAATGTTACGCAGGTCGTCTACTCCGGCCCGAGGAGCGGGTACTTCCAGCAATTGTGCGGTAAGGACTGGGTGGAATACAAAACCGGCAAAGTGGGCGCTCACGCTTCATTCAAAGAAACGCACCGGGACGAATGGTCTGTCTACCTCCAGAAAAGTGATGGTGCACGCATACAGCTGGACCTGCACACCAAGCAAATGAGAGTCAACAACAGCGTCGCTGCAAATATCTCCACTGCCAGAGCAGGAGGTTTACAGTAAACCTTTCTTCTGGTTACACCTGGCACAACGCCCTTTTACTCATAGCAGGCGTTGTGCCAAATTCTCCCAGACAGGGAGACAATCCAAATCATTTTTCAGATCAAAACCTTTTACTATGAAAGCTTTGTACTCAATTGCTTTGCTCATTTTCGGTACGGCTATCGGCCTGTTTGGGCAACAGCGGCAAAACCTGCTCCAAAACCCAGGCGCATTACAAGGTAACCTCGACGGATGGGAAATCATCGAAAATGGCGGTGATGGCTGGGGCCTCAATATTTATGGTATGAATGGCACCAGCTGTTTTGCCACCTCCTACGCGAGGTGCAGTAAATCACAGCTTATTGACCTGCTCGAAGTTGGCTATTCCGAAGAGTGGCTGGACCGCGCACCTATTGTGCTGTTTTCAGACTGGTACAGGACCCTTAGCTTTGACCACGATATTTATTTCCTAAACGTAGAACTGCTGGATGCCAACGATAATTTGATGGCTACTTATTCTACCGGAGACCTGGCCACTACCGCTAACTGGCAACAAGTGAAAGGGCACTTTTTGAATTACGGGCCGGGGCTTAGGAAAATACGGTTCACACATGGCGGGGAGGATACTGAAAGCTGGGCAGGCCAGTTTGGTGCCGCTATTGATGGCTCCTACCTTTCTATTGGCAACCACGCTTACTATAGTGGTGGCTCTACAGGTACGTTGGCGGGCTGGGAGGTCATCAGCAATGGTGGCAATGGCTGGGCCATCAATGGCTTACCAGGCGTTTTCACTACTTCGTATAGTTGGTGCTCCAAAAGCCAAACTATCGACCTCTGGGAATACTACTCCGCTGAGCTCCTCGATTTACAACCTAAAATTGATGCCTGGAACTTTGCCAAAGGCCATGACCCCAACTATCAGGATCAGGCTCAAACCATTATCAGATTGCTGGATAATGAAATGAATATTCTGGCTGAATACAACTCGGATATCGTAGAACTTTCTGAAAGCTGGGCGTATTACGGCGATGTCTTCACGTCCTACGGTACCGGACTAAGGTATGTCTATTTCGAACACGGGGGAAGAGATGCAGAATTCTGGGATGGCAACTTTGGTGCTCAGTTTGATGATACAGAAGTGCTGATCGACTTTAACACCCTTACTTCCAGTGAGGACATAGTCACGGCATCTGCCCGGTTCTCGGTCTTCCCGAACCCGGCCCGGGAGCACATCACCGTTGAGTTTGAAATTGGAACCGGCGAAGGATATTTATCGGTGCTCAACCTCTACGGCCAGCCCTTAAGGCAGGTCACGGTTAACGGTCAAGGCTCGGTACAGCTAAGCCTGCAGGATTTGCCCCGGGGCACTTACCTGCTCCACCTTCAGAGCGAATCAGGCATAAAAACCCAAAAGCTGATCCTGAACTAAACCCCATTGTCAGGGCATTTAATTGAATCGGAGCACCCCAAATGCTGGCTAATACCAGGGTTTGGGGTGCTCCTTTTGGCCGTACCATCTACAATCGCTAAAAAACACAAATTTAGACACAAAAAATTTCAACAAATATGTATTTTAGCCCCGGAAAGAAAAAACCCGGCGATGAAGCAACTCCTCTATTCCCTTTTTGGCTACCGGTTTATTTACCTCGGCATGTCCACCCGTAATCCGGGGCGGATTAAAATTGGTATCGCACGCGATGTAGACCTTCGGTGGAAAGCCATCGGGCGGAGCATGAAAGGGCGGCAATTCCCCATCTTCTCCCTGCCCTGCTTCTTTGCAGATTGGTTTGAAGCGCATCTGCACCGGGTGATGAAGCGTTTCAACCGGCCGGTAAAAGGCTCCGGAGGCAGCGAGTTTTTTTCCTACCTCCACCCGCTGAGCTGGATCGGATGGGTGTATGTTTTTTGCTGTATCTTCTGGGCTTTTGCAGTCAGCCACCTGCTGATTTACGGCGCGCTGACGAGCCTATGGTGCTGGTGGCGGGACATTGAGTTCTGGGCCTTTCAGCGGGAAGTACTGGACTTCCTGCGGTTCTGGTTTTCTTAACGCTCCCGCACTCCCCTGACCAGCAAATAAACCATTAGGGACACCTCTCCAAGCGCCGCCGCACCGCCCACCAATAGCGCCAGCCACGTATCATTGCCGGGGAAAAGGAAAACACCAAATGTTTCCATCAGGTAAGTCAGGCCTGCAAGGCTCATCAATACCCCAAAAGCTTTGGGGATGAAACCGGACCGGTAGATCAATAAGCCAATCAGGAGACAATGTAGGCCAAACATTGCACCCGCAATCAGATAACCCGCCCGGTGGGCATCCATAAACAACAGGGACAAATCGTACAACTGCTCCGGGCTGTGCGACAGCGCCCAGCCTTTTGATTCCAGTACGTGCTGCGCCATGTAGTGATTGAGCAGGTTGAGGCTGGCAATAGCAGGGTGCGCCAACAGCCGTAGGGCGGCAGCCACCATCGAAAGGGCTGGACTGACTGGCCTGAACAACTGATAAAAAAGTACGGCTATAACAGCATCTGCGGTGAAGGCGATCAGGTCGGTTGCCAGCCCAAGCCGGAACAAACCGCCTTGCTCCAGGATATTCAGTGCCGTTTGGGCAGCATCGCCAGGCACCACTATCGTACCTCGCACATAGCCCTGACTAAAGCCTGCGCAAATGATCACAACAAGATAAAGGAGCCCGGTAAGGCGGGCCAGCTGTTTGGGGGCAATCGGGTGATTTTTCATTTTACTTCGGTTTTGATTACGGAAGCAAAATTAGCGGGATACCCTCCTGACAACGCCCCGGTATATAATCCCGAACGGATTGCCCTAAATAACGAACAGGCAGCCCGTCACCGGACTACCTGCTCGTAGCTTACTGTATCTGAAAGACCTTTATTGCTTCAGCTCGAAGCGGTCTGCGTTCATCACCTTGTTCCAGGCTGCGATGAAGTCGTGCACAAAGCGCTCTTCTCCATCCTGGCAACCGTAAACTTCCGCGATGGCGCGAAGCTCCGTGTTGGAACCAAAAATGAGATCCACACGCGTGCCTGTCCACTTCACCTCATTGGTCTTGCGGTCACGCCCTTCGAAAACGGTCTCGTCTTCCGAAACGGCTTTCCACTTGGTGCTCAGGTCCAGGACATTCACAAAGAAGTCGTTGGAAAGCGTGCCCGGGCGGTCCGTAAATACGCCGCGCTGAGACTGATCGTAATTGGTATCCAAAACGCGCATACCGCCTACGAGTGCCGTCATTTCCGGCGTAGTAAGGGCAAGCAGCTGTGCCTTGTCCACCAGCATTTCCTCTGCAGAAACAGAATACTGCGTCTTCATATAGTTGCGGAAACCGTCAGCTGCAGGCTCCAGCGGATCAAAGGATGCAGCGTCGGTCTGCTCCTGCGTGGCATCGGTACGGCCAGGTGTGAATGGCACGGTTACATCGTACCCCGCTTGCTTAGCTGCTTCTTCAATAGCTGCGCATCCACCGAGTACGATGAGATCCGCCATGGAGACCATTTTGCCACCCATTGCGCCACCGTTGAACTCCTTCTGAATGCCTTCCATGGTTTCCAGCACTTTCGCCAGCTGCGTTGGGTTGTTGACTTCCCAGTCTTTCTGTGGCGCCAGACGAATGCGTGCGCCATTGGCACCGCCCCGCTTGTCGGAATTACGGAAAGTAGAAGCGGAGCCCCATGCTGTGGATACCAATTGCGAAGTGGTGAGGCCGGAAGCCAAAATCATGCGCTTCAGCTTGGTGATGTCTTCCTCCTCGATCAGCTTGTGGGTCACCGGTGGTACCGGATCCTGCCAGATCAGTTCTTCCGCAGGCACTTCTGGTCCCAGGTAGCGCGCCTTTGGTCCCATATCGCGGTGGGTCAGTTTGAACCATGCACGGGCGAAAGCATCAGCAAATTCGTCCGGGTTTTCGTAGAAACGGCGGGAGATTTTCTCGTAAGCCGGGTCCATGCGCAGCGCCAGGTCAGTGGTCAGCATGAACGGGGCGTGCTTTTTCTCCGGGTTGTGTGCGTCAGGTACGGTGCCTGCACCTGCGCCACCCTTTGGCTGCCACTGATGGGCACCTGCCGGGCTCTTGGTCAGCTCCCAGTCGTACTTGAAGAGGTTCTCGAAGTACTTATTGCTCCACTGCGTTGGTGTGTCTGTCCAGGCACCTTCCAGACCGGAAGTGATGGTGTGCTCACCGTTGCCTTCGCCAAGGGTGTTTTTCCAACCGGTGCTCATCTCTTCGATGCTTGCACCTGCAGGCTCTGCGCCAACGTATTTTTCAGGATCACCGGCACCGTGGGTCTTGCCAAAGGTGTGGCCACCTGCAATCAGGGCTACGGTCTCCTCGTCATTCATTGCCATACGGCCGAAAGTCTCGCGGATATCGTGTGCCGAAGCGATTGGGTCAGGATTGCCGTTGGGGCCTTCCGGGTTCACATAAATCAAACCCATTTGTACGGCAGCAAGTGGATTTTCCAGCTCACGGTCGCCTGTGTAGCGCTTGTCGTCCAGCCATTCGCCTTCTGGTCCCCAGTAAATATCTTCTTCCGGTTCCCAAACGTCTTCGCGGCCACCGGCAAAGCCGAATGTCTTGAAGCCCATAGACTCCAGTGCCACATTACCGGTCAGGATCATGAGGTCAGCCCAGGAGATTTTCTTTCCGTACTTCTGCTTAATGGGCCACAGTAGGAGGCGGGCCTTGTCCAGGTTGGCGTTGTCCGGCCAGCTGTTCAGTGGCGCGAAACGCTGTGTGCCTGCACCGGCACCACCACGCCCGTCGGCGATACGATAAGTACCCGCACTGTGCCAGGCCATACGGATGAAGAAAGGACCGTAGTGGCCCCAGTCGGCTGGCCACCAGTCCTGAGAGTCTGTCATCAACTCATGAAGGTCCTTTTTCAGGGCTTCGTAATCCAGGCTTTCAAACTCCTTTGCATAATCGAAATCCTTACCCATAGGGTTGGACAATTCGGAATGCTGGCGGAGGATAGTGAGATTTAGGCTGTTGGGCCACCAATCGCGGTTGGAAGCGCCCGAACCAGCGCCGTGCTCAAGCCTGCCGTTCATAAACGGGCAGCGGCTGGATTGATTCACATCCCAGACCTTACCGTTATTCGGCTTGCTTTGCTCTGTATTTTTTTCCATGGTGAATGGTTATTTGGTTGCTTTAAAAACGTAAAGATAGGATAAACGATATTTATTGCATTTATAGGTACATAGACAATAACTATACAATAAACAGGCAGGTAATAAGCGAATATTGTCAGAAAAGTGTAACAAACAAGTGCCAGAGCAGTTCATCAAAACCTCCCCTTTTCATCCAAAACTTGGCCCCGGGTGTTAGTCCAAAAGAAGATAAAAAATGATGCAAAAAGCAGATGTGCTAATCATAGGAGGCGGGCTGACCGGGCTGACGCTAAACTACTTACTAAGAAAGGCAGGCTACGCTGCACTAATCCTGGAGGCCCGCGACCGGCTGGGCGGCAGGATATGGACAAAGACCACTACCGAAGGCGTGAACATTGACATGGGCGCTACCTGGCTGGGGCATAAGCACACTCATTTGGTGGAGCTGCTGCAGAAATTGAATCTCCCGGTTTTTCAGCAGCATCTGGGAGCTAAGGCGCTGTTTGAGCAACATCAGCAGGGTACGGCACAGTTTATCCCCCTTCCCCCGAACAACGAACCCAGCTACCGGATACAAGGGGGCACCTCTGCGCTGATTCAGGCACTAGCCCGATACCTTCCGGATGGCACCGCAATTTTAGATACACCGGTTGAAAAGATTCATGCAAAAGCAGATGGGGTTTATACCTTTAGTGGAGCATTAACGATCAAATCCAAAGTCGTCGTTTCCACCCTTCCGCCTAATTTGCTAAGCCCTCTTATCGAGCTACAGCCTACTCTGCCGGACGCCTTAATCCGCCTTATGCAACAAACCCACACCTGGATGGGCGAGTCCATCAAAGCCGGGGTAGCTTATGCACAACCTTTCTGGAGAGAGCATGGGCAAACAGGGACTGCCTTTAGCCATACGGGCCCGTTCACGGAGCTTTATGACCATGCCGATGCTGAGGAGGGACACTTTGCTTTAAAGGGTTTTCTTAGGAATGACATGGCAAACCTGAGCACCCCGGACCGAAAACGGCTGGTTGAAGGGCAACTTTTGAAGTTCTTTGGACAGCGTGCCCTGGAGTATGCTTCTTACGAAGAGACGGTTTGGGCAAAAGAGCCATTCACCTATGCCCCATACAAAGACCAGGTCCTTCCTCACCAAAACAACGGGCAAGAAATGTACCGTAAGCCATACTGGAATGGACGGCTTTTCCTTGCAGGCTCGGAAACAGCAAATGCCTTCCCGGGGTATATGGAAGGCGCAGTCAGGAGCGCGGAATGGGTTTATCAGGCGTTGAGTAAATCACCTGTGCTTTCGTTACGGAAGTAAAGATTAATCCTCTTAAATTCAGCAATCAAAAACAACAGCTCATGGAAAGCAAGCATTTGGTCTGTTTAATTGCAGGGGGGCTTATCATTGGATTGCTAAGTGCTTGTTCTCACGCGCTAAACAAGGAGACTGCCGGCGCTTCAGCAAAGGAACGCCCCGGTATTAGCATGCAGCCTGTGGAGGGTGCAGAAGTACTATTTGACGGATCAAGAGCCATGCTGGAGGAGAAGTGGGCCTACTGGGAAGGCCCGCGCTTTTCAGCAGCACTGCCCATCAAGTGGCAGATCGTGGAGGACCCCGTTGATGAAGGCACAGCACTGAACAGCAACGACCCCGCTTCAAAAGGCGGTCTGTACGGTTCGGCTGATATTGTAACGAAAAAGAAGTACCGGGATTTCCGCCTGCATGTAGAATTCCTGGTGCCTAATGAGGGGGGCAATAGTGGCGTTTATCTTCAAAACCGGTATGAAATTCAAATCCTGGATGGGGACAGCACGAAGCATGGCATGGCCACGGTCATCAACGAAACGGAATCCCCCTACGCCTTCTACAACGGGACCGGCCAATGGAATGCCTACGATATCACCTTCCGCGCTGCCCGGTTTGAGAATGGCAAACTTGTGGAGCAACCCCTGGTCAGCATGTATTTCAACGGGCATAAGGTGCACCAAAACGTCCCCATCAATAAAGTTTGGGGCGGAAAGTTCTCCGGATTAGACGGCGGAAACGATAAAGGCTTTGGCATTACAGATACTCCCGGTGGCATCAAACTGCAAGCTGAAGGGCATGATGTATTCTACAGAAATATCTGGATCAAGGAACTGGAGCTTGATGAGGCGGATACGAATTTTTAACTAAAAGCAACTCAAGACTATGATCAAGTTTTTCCGGAAAATCCGCCAGCAGTTAATTGCTGAAAAGCGCGTCAGCCAGTATCTGTTGTATGCACTGGGGGAAATCGTATTGGTGGTCGCTGGCATCCTCATCGCCCTGGCCATCAACAACGGCAATGAGCAGCGACTGACCCGGGACAAGGAGCAAGTGTACCTGAAAGGGTTGCAGGAAGAGTTTAAAGTCAGCAAACACAAACTGGAAACCCTCATCGCCCTCAATCAGCAAAACGCAGAAGGCGCCCGCACCTTACTCGGCTTCATGTCCGACTCTACAACACTCACGGATGAGGCTGCCTTCTCCAAACTGATTTACAGCACCCTCGCTTATGATATCGCCTTCAACCCCAACAATTCGCTACTGAACGAGATGATTAACTCTGGCAGTCTCCGCGACTTATCCAACCCCGAACTGCGCCGCCGCCTAACCAACTGGATGGCCACCGTGGAGGATGTCGCCCGGCAGGAACAGGATCAGGAACAGGAACGCAAGCGTATTCTCAATACCTTTCTGAGCGATCGCTACAGTATCCGGACGGTTTTGGAGCAAGCTGGACAGACAGCCGATGGGCTCGACTTGTCACCATCCGCCCAGCCACATTCTAATCTGGCTTTACTGCAATCTAAGTCTTTTGAGAACCACCTGCTCCTTTTTGTGCTAGCCTGCACAGGCACCACGGATACACATTACCTGCCCCTGATGGAAGAGCTGAAGGCCATTTTGGAGTTGATCGACAGGGAGATTGAAAACTAGCTTTTTAGCTAAAAGCAGTAGCTTCACCACTACAAATCAAATGCCGCAGACCATGAAAAACGGTTTCATTTTAGCCCTCTTGCTTATCCTGGCTTCCTGCACCCCCAGGGAGGAAATCAGCTCTATCGACCCCGTCAATTGGGAAAAGCGGATGATTGAAATTTCAAACCCTGATTCTCTGGCTTCAGGCACGACTTATTTATCGGTCTATTCCCAGATTTACAGTCAGACCGAGCACCGCACCCATGACCTTACGGCGACCATCAGCTTGCGCAATGTGAACCGAAAGGATACGGTCTACATCGAAGAGGCAGTATACTACGATACCCATGGCACCCCAATCCGAAACTACTTTGCCAGGCCTATTTTTATTGCCCCTATGGAAACCGTTGAAATTGTTATTGATGAAGTCGACCGCGAAGGGGGCACCGGTGCCAATTTCCTTTTTGACTGGAGGGCTCCTTTAACTGGGAATGCGCCGTTGTTTGAAGCTGTTATGATTTCGACATCTGGCCAACAGGGCTTGTCCTTTACCACTCAGGGTCTTCGATTGGGGCCGAAGCGTTGATTCCAAACCCTATCAGGGCGACTGAAGCGGGTTCGCCATTACCCCCTGCCGGGTCATTTTCACCGGAAGCAACATCCCCTCTTCATCAAACCGCAACGCATCAATACAAACCTCCCGGTGATGGGGGTTATCAGTGCCAAGTGGACGGCGATGGTAGACCATATAGTAGCGGTCCTGCTCCGGCAGAATAATGACCGAATGGTGCCCCGCCCCGGTAGCAATAGCCGTATCCTGCTGCAGTACTTTGCCAATCCGCTCAAACGGGCCGAAGGGGGAATCTCCGATGGCATACGCCACACTGTAGTCCGGCCCCATCCAGCCGCCTTCCGACCACATGAAGTAGTACCGCCCATTCCGTTTGAACATGAAAGGCCCTTCCACATACTGGTCCGGTGTAATTTCCTTGTACACTTCGCCATCTTCAAAAGGCACCACACTTAACAGGTCATCGCTCAGTTTCACCATATTGCAGTGCCGCCATCCGCCATAGATGAGGTACACCTGGCCGTCATCGTCTTTGAATACGAAAGGGTCTATCGGTTGTGCTCCATGCTCAAAAGTGCTTATCAGAGGCTTGCCCAAAGCATCCTTGAAGGGCCCCGAAGGCTGATCCGCCACCGCTACGCCTATACCGCCCAACTCGGCTTCACTTTGGATGTCGTTTGCCGAAAAGAAAAGATAGTATTGCCCGTTCGCTTCCGTAATGGCTGGCGCCCAAATCGCGTAGGAAGCCCAGTCTGCCCAGTCAATATCAAATACCCTCGGGTGGCGCTCCCAATTGACCAGGTCCCGGGAAGAAAAGGCATCAAAAAAAGTCTGCTCCACGTACTGTTCATTGATGGCGTTTTTGCGCAGGGCCAGTTGTGCCGTAGTCGCTTTGGAGGGTTGCCGTTGTTGCGGATAGTGATCCGAAAAGGTGGGGTAAATCCAATACTCCTGCCCAAAGATAATCCCTTCCGGATCGGCGTACCAACCGGGGAATACGGGATTTCCGGCAGAGGCTTTCTCTTTATGCTCTGCAAATTTGGGCGAGCAGGCAACGCAAAACAACAAGGGTAGAAACCAGATGGCAAAGACGGTTTTTGATGACATAAAGGCGGTGGTTTTTAATGGTCGATAGTCCCGCAAATAATCAATTTTTCTGCAAAAAACGGCACACTTGCACCTCATTTTCAAAGAATAGAACAGATAAAAATAACGACAGATAGTTTATACAAAGAATTTCCTACCTTTAAGCTGTAGATTTACCCAATTGACTGCATGCGACCACTAACCTCATGGTTATTGCTGTTCCTAATCACCTTCCAATGGATGGCCGGGCATTTAGTGGTGGAAACCCTCCACGTCATAGAAGTGCAGCGCAAAATGGACCAGCGTGAGGCGCAATTGGCGGAAGCCCTCAAAGCCAGCACCGGTGCCTCCTATCAGGTCGCTATCATTGAAGAAGATTTTCATCCGGCTTTGATTGGCTACAGCAGTCAGTTCATTTTAACAGAAGAAATCGAGGGCGAAACCATACACTACAAAATCGCGGCAGACTCCACTCAATTGGTAGAGTACCTGCAGGCTATGCCCCCAGTTTCAGAAGACTCGAACAGCGGACGGGCTTTACTCGACCAGCTGTTTTCCAAATTCAGGGTAGACCCACCGCTGCACCCTCTGCCATCGGTGCCGGTCGCCACTGCCCAGGGTTCGTTTTTCTTTCAGCAGCCGGCCTCCATGGCCAGCCTATCGCTCCCTGACCCTCCTCCCAGAGCCTGATTTCCTCACCTGAAATCAATTGGCCAATTTAAATCTTTGGAGCACACGGACTCCCTGAACGCGATTCAGGAGGGTTGACAGGTATACAGATCAATCTGTGCCGTGCTTGCCCATCTAAAATTTATGATCAATGAATACCCATTATAAAAGTATTTTGACCCTAATGCTATTCGCCAGCCTTAGCACCCTGCAATTGCGGGGACAGGGCTGCGTAGCCATCCGCCACTTCTCTTCCTGTGGCGGCAACAATCTTTCCTCCAACCTACTGTCTGCCGGTGAATGGCAAATTGGGATGAACTACCGCTACTTCAAATCCTTCCGCCACTTCCGGGGCACGCACGAGGAGCCCGACCGGGTTTCGAATGAGACGGAAGTCATCAACCATGCCCACGCCTGGGACTTTTCCGTCAACTACAGCTTAAGCAACCGGATGTACGCCACGGCTATCCTCCCATTTGTGGTCAACACCCGTTCTTCTTTGTACGAACATGGCCGGGAGGAGCGCAATACGACCTTTTCCCGCGGCCTTGCTGATGTGCGGCTGGGCCTGGGGTACTGGCTCTTCGACCCTGCGCGCAGCCCCAAGGGCAACCTCGCGCTTGGGTTGGGCGTGAAGCTGCCCACGGGCGACTACAACGCAACGGACATTTTTTACAATGTAGGCCCGGAAGGCACCCCTCAGGTCCGTCCGGTCGATCAGTCCATTCAACCCGGTGATGGCGGATTTGGGATTACATTGGACTTACAGTTTTTCCAACAGCTGTCTCCCACGCTTTTTGCTTACGCTGGTGCTTTTTACCTGGCCAATCCCAGGGAGACGAATGGCGTTCGCACCTTTCGGGAAACACTGAGCCCTATTCTGCAAAACGAATCCATCATGTCGGTCCCGGACCAATACGGGCTGCGGGGCGGATTCAGCTACAACACCCCTGTGCCTGCTTTGAGCGTATCCGTTGGTGCCCGTTACGAAGCTGTGCCGGTAGAGGACCTCATCGGCGGGAGTGGGGGGTTCCGGCGGCCCGGAGAAGTGCTTTCGCTGGAGCCCGGCCTAACCCTAATGAACAGCCGGACGACGGTCAGCCTTTCTGTGCCGGTCGCTATGCTCCGCAACCGCCCGCAAAGCCTTACCGACCTGGAAACGGAGCAGGCCACCGGGCAGCCCCGCAACGGCGATGCCGCATTCGCGGATTACCTGAT
This sequence comes from Phaeodactylibacter sp., assembly GCF_022763345.1. Taxonomy (GTDB): domain Bacteria; phylum Bacteroidota; class Bacteroidia; order Chitinophagales; family Saprospiraceae; genus Phaeodactylibacter. The sequence goes on along the minus strand of NZ_JALEGS010000061.1, from coordinate 91,870 downwards.
CAATTTCAGTGTGGCGTACCGGATTGCGCCGGACGACGCAAAAGCACCGGTGCCTTTTAACCTGGATTAAAAGCGGCAGGCTAGCCTACCCGCCTGCTGCTGCAGCGCCTAACGAACCCCATTGTCGGGCCGGCCTCCAAGCCGGCCCTTTTCTTTGAAGGGCTGAAAAAAGTATCGATTAAGATAGTGTAATAGCTACCTGTGTAGAGTGGGAAAACCGGGAACAGAAGGAGACTATTTGAAGTGCTCTGCCAGAGCAGTAAAAAACAGTAAATTCTAAATTAAATTCTTTCCCAGAGGACCAACAATCCTAACTATATTTGGCAAAAGTAAACTCAAATCAGGATAATGGAAAACACAATTATCGCGCTTGATGGAGAGAACTGGAAGTCACTACTCCTCAGTGAAGGGACACTTTACGTTAGCGCAAAAAAGATGAAGGATATTGAGCAGTTTAAGCAAGCTGCAACAGGAACGGGCTTTCTGAGGTCTGCCACCGCTTACCCGCTTTCCAGCCTTCAAAGTTTGCAGCTCAATGAGACTTCTCCGGAGTTGAAATTCAAAATGCTCCATGAAAATGGCAAATCTGAATCCTTAAAGATCAAATTTGACGAACCCGCAAAAGCAATAACGGTTGGTCACCTTATCGGTCAACGAAGTGGATTGCCTGTTGAAGAACGTCAGGAAAAATCGCTAAAACCTTTGCTCAATAAGAGCTTCTATCTGTTACTAGCCCTGGGCTTCACCGGATATGTCCTGTTTGGTGATGCTTCTGAAATGGCATCAGGGGAAGGCGGGACTGCAAAAAGCCGTTCCGGACGTGCCATTTTGAGCTTCCTGTATGATATCGTTGGCCAAACGGGCCTGATCATCATTGGAGTTATCGCTTCTGCGCTGATTGCCCTCAATATGTACAAAAGATACAAGAACCCTGCAAAGGAGTGGGTTTATCAAAAGGCATAACTGCTTCACTCCAGCGCCTGATACACCAGCGCCCTAAGCTTCGCGTGGTCGTCCAGCCCTCGGGCAGGGATGACTTGCGTGAAGTAGACCACCACGAGTTTCTCCACCGGGTCGACCCAATAATGGGAATGGTATGCGCCGCCCCAGCTGTAATCGCCCACTGAGCCGAGCGTGCCGCGGGCACCAAGATCGGTAGCCACCTTAAAACCGAGCCCAAAGCCCTGCCCCTCAGGTCCGTAAGGAATGTCGCGCATGTGGTCAACTGTCATTAGGTCGACTGACTTGCGGGACAGGATACGCTGCCCATTGTAAGTGCCGCCGTTGAGCATCATTTGCAGGAAGCGGGCGTAGTCCATAGCCGTACTGAGCAGGCCTGCCCCGCCGGAAAAGCTGGTCCGGGGGCCTTCGACGTAATGCCCTTGCCCAACCATATGCCCGGGAGTGGGCGCACGTTCCAGGTTGTCCGCTTCTTTAGAATAGACCGTTGCTAAACGATTGACCTTTTCCTTCGGCAGGTAAAAATGAGTATCCTCCATACCTAACGGCTGAAAAATCCGTGTGGTAAGAAATTCGTCCAGGGGTTGTCCGGAAACTACTTCTATCAGCACGCCAAGGATATCCGTATTGTAGCCATAGACAAAGCGCTCTCCGGGCTGTGCATCAAAGGGAAGGGCAGCCATGCGCCTTATCGTCTCCCGCACCGGCTCTTCCCGGTCCGCGAAGTACCAACCCTGAATGCCGGCGGCTTCCCAGGTCTCCTTTGCCAGTCCATAGCCATAACCGATACCTGCCGTGTGGGTCAGCAAGTCACGGATGGTGATCGGGCGCTCAGCTTTTACCACTTCGTACCCGCCTTCTTCCTTCGCTACTGCCACGGTAGTTTCCATGTATTCCGGCAGATACTTGCCCACCGGATCACTGATCAGCAGGCGTCCTTCTTCCTGCAGCATCATAACCCCAACGCTGACGATCGCCTTGGTTTGGGAAGCGATACGGAAGATGGCATCCTTAGGCATGGGGTCGCCCGTTTCCATATCTCGCTGCCCAAAAGCCTTAAAGTAGGGCACCTGCCCATTGCGGGCCACAAGAACCACCGCGCCAGGCAATTGCCCGTTATCCACATAATCCTGAAAAGTGCGGTCCAGATGCGCTAACCGGCCGGAGGAAAAACCGACGCTTTCCGGGACGGCTGTTTGCAATGCCTGCCCCTGCACCCAAATGGGAAGGGACAGCAACAGGATAAACAGCAAAAAGTGGGAAGGCATGTGCTTCATGGTAGTTGGTTTTCGTTGATTGGCAGTTGCTAAAATACAAAGCTTTCGGATTTTGCTTTGTTGGCGGGTGTTTTTAAAGCACAATTGAATCAGCTTCCCTCCAGCGGGCGTATTATTTTGGTAGATTGAAGCATTCCATTTGACCGGAAACAGAAAAGAGTCCGTAAGTTTGCCTGCCCCTGCCAAATGCTTCATTCCTTCAACTGCAGATTATAAAAGCATTGTTCAATGGACAAACGCAAGCTCAGCAACACCTTTCGGGTTTACCACCGTTACCTCGGCTTCTTTCTGGCTGGCATAATGGCCGTCTATGCCATTAGCGGCGTGGTGCTGATTTTCCGCAAAACGGACTTCCTCAAAAAAGAAACCGTAATTGAAAAACAGCTTCCTCCTGCCACCACCACTGCTGAACTCGGAAAGGCGCTTAATATGAAGAACCTCAAGGTCGAAAAAACTGAGGGCAACCTGGTCTACTTTGAGAATGGCACCTTTGATCAGTCTACTGGCATGGCTCAGTATACCGTAAAAAAATTACCGCTGGTGCTGGATAAAATGACGGGCCTACACAAAGCCACTACGAACAGCCCCTTGTATTTTCTCAATATTTTCTTCGGAGTATCCTTGCTGTTTTTTGTGATTTCCGCATTCTGGATGTTCATGCCAGGTACCGATATCTTCAAAAAGGGGCTTTATTTCACCGCCGGGGGCATCATCCTGACGCTGATCATGCTGATGCTTTAAAGCAGCGCCACCGCCGGTATCCATCGGGAGGTGACCCGTGAAGCCTCCGGTACTGTCCGCTGAATGGTAAAGAGGTGAGCAGAAGCGGACCGCCCCCTGAGCGTCGCCTCACCCAGCCTTTTCACCTGATCAGTAGGCGTTAGCTTCAACTGCTGCAGCATTTCCTCAGAAAGGAGCAGGTCTACGCCGTAGCTGTTGCACAGCCCCTGAATGCGGGCGGTGGCATTGAGCACATCGCCGGAAAACAGGATTTCCTTTTTGATCATCCCTATCTCACCCGTGGTCACCCTGCCTAAATGTATGCCGGCTTTGAAGGCAGGTGCTACCCCAAAACTTTGCTTAAACCACAGAGCTTTGGACCGCAGGCTGTCCCGCATGGCAAAGAAGCAGTTCAGAGGGCGGTTGTCTTTTTGCCCCTGCCGGTACGGCCAGGAAAGAATGATTTCGTCCCCGACGTATTGGTAGATTTCACCGCCGTGGTCGATGATGGCTTCCGAAAAACAGTCGTAGTAGGCCTTCAGCAGGTGGAAGTATCTTTGATGCCCAAGCTGCTCCGCAATCGTCGTGGAAGACTTCATATCCAGAAACATGAATACCCGGTCCTCCTCTACTGGACGGTGGTAGCGCCCGGTGAAGAAGTTATTCAGGACATTTTGCCCCATAAACTCACTGATTTCAGCGTAAAACAGGGACAGCAGCAGGCTTGCGCCCAATTGCACGCCCGTGCTCAGGTGGGTGATGCTCGTGAGGTAATCCAGGTACCGTACCCATACTTCCGGCCCCAGGATACTTGTTCCCATCTCCAGGCTCGCCGCCACCGGGAAAGTCACCAAGATCACAAACGAAAAAATACCGGCATAGGCCATCAGCTTAAGAAACAAGCGCCGGGCAAAGTGCAGGTGCCCCAGCCAGGGGTCCAGGAAGCGCAGCTCCAGATAGCCCGTGAAAAAGCCAGCTACGGTCACCGCAAAGCTAGCCACTACAAATATGCGCCAGTCCATCTGTATAACGGTGGAAGGCAGGGTGTCGATGCCAGCTGTAGCCGCATGCTCAATCAGCAGGAATACCCAGCCAGCCAGCAACCAGATGAGGCCAAAGGGCAGCAGGCGGGTGAGGAAGCGTTTTGTCCGGGGTGGTATCATGGTATGCTTTTTACTTGAATAATAGCACAATGATACTGCCTCCCGGACTTGCAATCGTTCGGCTTTACATTTTGGGACGGATTTTCAGAGCTGTCTTATTGATCTTCTCTGTCTCTGTTAACGCGCTCCAGCATTTCCACATCGGCCAAATCCTGAAGCCTGCCTGTACTTTTTTTATTCTTTATAAGATCTTGCAGGCCTATAAATTTTATCGTTCCTGATTCATCCTGAAATACCTCATGCTTAATGAATGCATCATTAAAGTCTACACCATCTATAGTCGTTAGTATGTCTATGCGGTTCGGAGGATATCCTAACTGAATAATTTGATCTGATTCTTCAAAATCCGATGCTGAAACAGCTAAAGATTCGAAACCAAAGTCTAATAGTACATGCTTAATCTTACGGGCATTTTCCGGGGATGTCCATACCCAAAGATCGATATCCTGAGTAAACCTTGGGTAACCATAATAGGCTGTTGCGTACCCGCCAACTACCAAATATTTAACTTCATGCTTTTCTAACAACCCGATAAACTCTTTGAAATCCTTGTTCAGTATCATGGCTCCACTTCATATATTTTGTTCTTAATTGCTCCAGGTGAACCAACCTTTCCAATTTACTGAGACTTCTGAAATAATCAATATTCCCCGTATCGCTTCCTTTTTGTACGATATTAATTCTTTTGGGCGCCATTTCGTAGTTTTTCATACAATTTACAGCTTTCTGCTCAAAACGGCTTCCTCTAACCCATAATTTCATCAACTGATCTCACTGCAATTAACTCATCTCTAAATCTTAAAAAAAGTAAACTACAAGTCCCTCAATTCAGGGAGCCACATCTCTGGACCTTTCCTTTCTAAATTCCAGTCATCGCATCAATCAACATGCCGATTAGGATGGCTGCAGCAAATGCCGTAAACGTTCCTATGGTATAGCCCAAAAAGCCTTTCAGATAATTAATTTTCTTATGCTTATCATAGAAGCGGGCTATGGCCCAACCGCCATAAATATATGCCAAAACTCCGCCAATGGTAAGCACGCCGAATCCAATAAAGGTTTCCGCAACTCCAAACACCGCCATAATCAACATACCTGCCCCAATCACATAAAACATCAGAATAAGGACTTCGAAATAGTTATAGCCCTTTTTTCGGAAGAAGATTTGAACCCAAAAGGCTATAAAAAACGCCATCATTATATTGGCATAACCATAGTTTTTCTGCAACCACACCAGTATATCCCCAACGGCAGACTCGCCGGCTGCCTTTGCATTGGCCTCCGCATAATCTGCCTCAAAATGCAGTAACTGCTGAGCCAGCGTATAAAGCAGCGAACAAACGATGACAAAAATGACGGGCTTCACCAACTTGCTGCGGTCTTCCCGGATGTACCGGCGCACGCTCTCCCCGGGCCGGAGGAGCAGTTCCCGAACGGTGTACAATATACCTTTGTCAAAGTTGAGCACGCTGCTTATTTCGGACAGCAGGTAGCGCCCGTCGATCCGCTTCAGGTTGTTCGGGTGCCCGCAGGCGGAGCAAAATTCACCGGAGAGCTCATGGTTGCAGCGCTTGCACTTGGCGGTCTGAGTCATGGTCATTAGAGGTGTTTCGGGTTTGGACCTTTGAGTATACGCAATACGAAGTGGTTTGTGACATCGGAGCAAGCCACTTCTCAGCGTAAATGCTGACATTGCGTAGGTTTGCTGTGGCAAACCACTTAATCGTCAGTATAATACAAACTCAATATCGTAAGAAAAAGCAAATAAAAAAGCCCTTCTCTTCGCAATGGCTGCGGCCCGGAGAGAAATCCCAACTCCCCACCGCAAAACCTTGGGAATTTAACCCGAACAAGCGACCTTTGTAGTCTGACGGAAATGAGTTAGACCGTTCTTTATTTAGGCTTTTGCGATATTTTAACGCAACTTCCAAGTCTTCAGTTGCTTATAAAATTTCGCAAAACCTCAAACGGTCTAACTCATTTTGTTTCCGTCTCTTTGCGCAAATGTTAAATCCATAAGCTGATGATCCACTTCTTCGGAGACCCCCAACGAATCCTTTTTGCCGTTCAGGCTACAGCCGCCCTCACCGACAGCGATGTAGCCAAGCTCACCTGGCTGTTTGGCGATCAGCCTAAGCTTGATGAGCAGACGATCGACGGGCAGTTCAGTGGGCCGCGGGCAGCCATGGTCTCTCCCTGGAGTACCAACGCCGTGGAGATCACCCAAAATATGGGCATCAGCGGCATCCGAAGAATAGAGCAGTACACGCCTTTCTCGGCAACTGCGCCATTCGACCCTATGCTGAAGCAACGCTTTGACAGGCTCGATCAGCAGCTGTTCACCATAAATATCCAACCGGAGCCTATCCGCCCCATCGAGGATATCGCAGCTTACAATACCGCCGAAGGATTAGCGCTCAGCGAGGAAGAAGTCGCTTATCTGGAAGAAGTGGCGGAGCGCATTGGCCGCAAGCTGACCGACTCGGAAGTCTTCGGCTTTTCGCAAATCAACAGCGAGCACTGCCGCCACAAGATTTTCAACGGCACCTTCGTCATCGACGGGCAGGAACAGCCGGACTCCCTTTTTGCCATGATCCGGAAGACCTCCAAAGCCCATCCCAACAGCATCGTTTCCGCTTACAAGGACAACGTTGCCTTCCTAAAGGGCCCACAGCTCCGCCAATTTGCACCTGAGCGCCCGGACGAGCCTTCCAGCTACAGCAAAAAAGAAGTGGATACGGTCGTTTCCCTAAAGGCCGAAACCCACAACTTCCCGACCACGGTGGAGCCTTTCAACGGGGCAGCCACTGGCAGCGGAGGGGAAATCCGGGACCGTATGGCAGGTGGGATCGGCTCTTTGCCTCTGGCCGGAACAGCGGTGTACATGACCGCCTACTCCCGCCTTATGGAAAACCGCCCCTGGGAAAAAGCCGTGCCCGAGCGGAAATGGCTCTACCAAACGCCTATGGATATCCTGATCAAAGCTTCTAACGGGGCTTCTGATTTTGGTAACAAGTTTGGGCAACCCCTGATTGCCGGCTCTCTGCTCACCTTCGAGCACGCTGAGCACGCCCGCCAACTGGGCTTTGACAAAGTCATCATGCTGGCCGGGGGCGTGGGCTCGGGCATCCTCGATCAGGCCCTGAAACAAACGCCCCGGAAAGGCGATAAAATCGTGCTGCTGGGTGGCGACAACTACCGCATTGGTATGGGCGGCGCCGCCGTTTCCTCAGCCGATACCGGCGCGTTCGATACCGGCATTACCCTGAATGCCGTGCAGCGTTCCAACCCGGAAATGCAGAAGCGGGTTGCCAATACCATACGTAACCTCGTGGAAAGCGTTAAGAACCCCATCATCGCCATTCACGACCACGGCGCAGGCGGCCACCTGAACTGCTTTTCCGAATTGGTGGAAGAAACCGGCGGCCGTATCGACCTTGACGCCCTGCCCATAGGCGACCCCACTCTATCAGCTAAGGAAATCCTCGGCAATGAGTCTCAGGAACGCATGGGCCTGATCGTTGCGGCAGAGGACATCCCGCTACTGCAAAAAATCGCAGAACGGGAGCGCGCCCCCATGTACGTGGTCGGTGAAGTGACCGGCGATATGCGCTTCTCGGCCGTTTCCGAATCCAGAGCTGAGAAACCGCTGGACCTCGACCTGGCGGACCTCTTTGGCAGCTCTCCGAAGACCATCATGGAAGATCAGGCCGTGGAGCGGAAGTACGAAGCCGTAGATTATGACCCTGCCAAAATTCAGGAATACCTGGAGCAGGTACTCCGCCTGGAAGCCGTGGCCTGCAAAGACTGGCTGACCAATAAGGTAGACCGCTGCGTGGGAGGCCTGGTGGCCAAACAACAGTGCGCCGGCCCGCTGCAACTGCCCCTGAACAACTGCGGCGTTATGGCGCTGGGGTACGACACTCCACATGGCGTCGCTACTTCCATCGGGCACGCTCCGGTCAATGCCCTGATCGACCCGAAAGCCGGTTCCAGGAATGCCATTACCGAAGCACTGACCAATATCGTCTGGGCTCCGCTGGAGGAAGGGCTGAAGTCCGTTTCCCTTTCCGCCAACTGGATGTGGCCCTGCCGCAACGAGGGGGAAGACGCCCGCCTCTATGAAGCGGTGCAGGCGGTGTCTGACTTCTGTATTGAACTCGGCATTAACGTGCCCACCGGCAAGGACTCCCTGTCCATGAAGCAAAAATACCCGGATGGGGATGTATTGGCACCGGGTACGGTGATCATTTCCGGGGTAGGCGTTTGCTCGGATATCAATAAGGTTGTTGAGCCGGTCTTCCAAAAGGACGCTGGCCCGGTGTACTACCTCAACCTTTCGCAGGATGACTTCCACCTCGGCGGCAGCTCCTTCGCGCAGGCCCGCAATAAGATCGGCTCAAAAGGGCCCGACGTAAAGGATGCTCAAAAGCTGGCGAATACCTTCAATGCACTACAAGACTTGATAAAAAGCGGAGCCGTCGTTGCCGGGCATGACGTAGCCTCCGGCGGACTGATCACCACTCTGCTGGAAATGTGCTTCGCCGACAACAGCCTCGCCGCCGAGCTTGACCTAAGTGTACTTGGGGAGCCCGATACGGTCAGGGTTTTGTTTGCAGAAAATGCCGGTGTAGTCTTGCAGCTCAGAGATGAAGAAAGCGCCGCCGCGCTTGCCGACTTCCCCATCCCCTGCCACCGCATCGGCAGGGTAACGTCCGGAGATACCCTACGAATCAGGAACGGAGACGAGCAGCACACCTTCGACATCCCAAAACTCCGGGACGCGTGGTACGAAACCTCCTGGCTGCTCGACCAAAAGCAAACGGCCAACGGACTGGCTGATGCGCGCTACGCCAATTACAAAAAACAGCCGCTGCAGTACCAATTCCCTGCCCATTTCAGCGGCCGACTGCCGGAGCTAAAAGAGAATGCCCACAAACCCAAAGCCGCCATCCTGCGCGAAAAAGGCAGCAACTCCGAACGCGAGCTGGCCCATGCCCTCTACCTGGCCGGCTTTGAAGTGCGGGACGTGCACATGACTGACCTGATGACTGGCAGGGAGACGCTGGAAGACATTCAATTCCTTGGCGCAGTAGGCGGCTTCTCCAACTCCGATGTACTGGGCTCTGCCAAAGGCTGGGCGGGCACCTTCAAGTACAATGAGCTGGCCAAAAAGGCATTGGAAGACTTCTTCGCACGCGAGGATGTGCTCTCGGTGGGCATTTGCAACGGCTGTCAGCTATTCATGGAGCTCGGGCTCATCTACCCGGAGCAAGACCCGCACCCGCTGATGGCCTTCAATGATTCCCACAAGCACGAAAGCGGTTTCACTTCTGTGAAAATTGGCAAAAACAACTCCGTGATGCTATCCGGTCTGGAGGGCAGTACCCTGGGTGTTTGGATTTCCCATGGCGAGGGTAAATTTGACCTGAAGGGCGCTGAAACCGATTACAACATCGTTGCGAAGTACGGGTACGAAGCCTATCCTGCCAACCCCAATGGCAGTGCCTATAACACCGCCATGCTCGTCAGCGCCGATGGCCGCCACCTGGCTACGATGCCGCACATTGAGCGATCTGTCTTCCCCTGGAACTGGGCGCACTACCCCGCCGGCCGTCAGGATGAGGTATCACCTTGGCTTCAGGCATTTGTGAATGCGCGGGAGTGGCTGGTGAACCGGGCGGGGTAAGTAGCTTCTCTGTTTAGGAATGCCTGGTTACCGGTACCAAAAGGTCTCGTTTTCACCCAGCAGGTCCGGAAGTTTCCTATGCGGAGCTAGTTCTTTGCTTTTCCTTTAAGCAAAGTATTTTGCTCTTCCAGCAGCTGCGTCACCCGGTTCAGCAGCTCAATATCCCGTGGAGTAGCTACGGTGGTATCTGAGGTATCCTGCGCCCTGCCTTTGAGGCGGTTCATAAACTTGACCACGCCAAAAACGACCAGGCTGATGATCAGAAAATCGACGGACACCTCGATCAGCTTTCCGTAACCCACTGCGATGGCCTCGGTTTGGACGGTACCATCTGCGTACACGGCTTCCTGCAGCACCCACTTTTTGTCCTCCAGGTTGACCCCATTGGTCAACAGCGACAAGGGAGGCAGAAAGATCTGCTTTACAATCGTATCCACCACCTGGTTGAAGGCCGTTCCAATGATGACACCGATGGCGATGTCAATCATATTGCCTTTGACCGCGAACTCCTTAAATTCATCGAGGATTTTTCTCATGGATGTTGTTTTATTATAGCGATTCCTGGTTTAGCGTTTCACATTACGTACCTACGGCACGAGCCTTCTCCCTAAACCCTTTTTTACCTAGATTTTGTGCCTAAAGGCACATCATAATGACAAATTTGTTCTTACGCTTCGAGCGTTTTTTTGCTGTTGCTCTATTACAGTGGTTTTAAATCTACAATTAGCGTGCCTTTGGGTACGCTATATTGTTAGAAAATTTGGATTCGAAAGTTTATCCGTGCCGTAGGTACGGAATGTATTAGCGCTTTAGATTTCGCCTTTTGTACCGGTCTGCCATAGCCAATCAGACAGGCGTACAGCACAGGGTTATTCCAATTTAACGGCACTCTTTAGTTAGACCTGTAAGTATTAACAGATCTAAGTGACAGGGAAAAAATCCGTCCCGGAGCTTCACCAGCTCAAAGTAACCAACCCAGTTTTGTTACAAATAAGGGGTTATTCATTACAACTTTTGTTACAAATAAGGGGTTATTCATTACAAAACTGGATTTATGATCAAAAAGCGCCGGGCATTACAAGATTTGATCCTATGGGCAGAAAGCCCAAACCGAAAGCCGCTGCTCATCCGCGGAGCCCGTCAGGTAGGCAAGTCGACCCTTGTGCGCATGCTTGCAAGCGACTTTGATCATTTTATTGAACTTAACGCTGAAAAGCCCGGTATACAGGCATTGTTCCATCGGCACCTGGAGGTAAACGAGTTGATAGAGGCTCTTTTTTTCGAGCGCAACATTTCCGGTGCAGGTTCAAAAATACTACTCTTCATTGATGAGATTCAGGAAAGCCCGGAAGCAATCCGACTGCTACGCTATTTTTACGAAGAGCGCCCGGATATTCATGTCGTTGCTGCCGGGTCGTTGCTCGATTTCTCTTTGGGTGAAGTCAGGAGTTTCCCAGTTGGCCGGGTCAGTTACTATTATCTTCACCCGCTCAATTTTGAGGAGTTCCTGCAATGGAAAGGCGAGGATCGGGCACTGCAGGCATTACAGCACATCCCCGTTCCGGATTTTGCACACGAAAAGTTGCGTATCCTGTTCCATGAATATGCTCTGCTTGGCGGGATGCCCGAAGTGGTACAGCGTTACACCGATGGCGCACCACTGTCTGACCTTACGCCCCTCTATGCTAGCCTCTGGCAGGCTTACCTGGACGATATCGAGAAATACGCCAGTAACAATACGCAACGGCAAGTCCTGCGGCACATCATCCGGTCTGCGCCAATGGAGCATGACCGGATTAAGTTTGCAGGGTTTGGTCATTCCAACTATGGCTCAAGAGAAGTGGGCGAAGCCCTTCGAAACCTCGAACTGGCCAGAGTGATTCGCCTAATTTACCCCACCACACAGCTTGCGCCACCTGTCATCACTGACTTAAAAAAACGCCCTCGGCTTCAGTTTATTGATACAGGATTGCTGAATCATACCCTCCAGATCCAATCGCAGTTTCTGGGCCTGGCAGACTTAAACAGCCTTTACCGGGGATTTATCGTGCAGCACTTACTGAGTCAGGAGTTGATTGCACTTCACAACAATCAGGATTTCAAGCCCCATTTCTGGGTAAGAGAAAAAGCCAACGCTAATGCCGAGGTAGACCTGGTTTATCCCTATGAGGGGCAGCTCCTGCCGATTGAGGTAAAAGCCGGGCCACAGGGGCGGCTGCGGTCTCTGCATCAGTTTGTGGAGCGCGGGCAACCGCCCTTTGCCATCCGGTTTCTCAATAATACTACCTCTGTGGAGAATGCCCGGACACCCGCCGGATACGAATACCGCTTGATCAACCTCCCTTACTACCTAATGAGTCAGCTGGAAGGGTACTTAAAATGGGCCGCCGATCGTCAATAGCGGAGGTTGGGAAGCCCTAAATCGACCGCATCTACCGCTTTCGCAAAAGAATCTCCCCTGTTTTTAATCCGCCTGCCGGTAAATCGCCGTACCTTGACTAAAAGAGACACACTCCTTTAGTCGCATGAAAAAAGCCACCACATATCTCCTGCTCGTCGTCCTTAGCGTCAATATTTTTGGCGCAGGCACCGGAGCCCTGATACACTGGCTAGCGCACGCCCTTGAAGGAGGAGAAGTCCACTGGCATACGCACCACCACGATGCAGGCCATGCCCATCATCACGAAGAGGCGCACCATGCGGGGCACCATCATACGCACCATGGAGCCATTACTTTTTTACTGGATACCTTTAGCGCATTTGATCAGGAGGCTTCCGAGCAGTGCCTCCTCCACCTCAACTGGCTCATGCTGAGCCTTACCGGACTGCTAAGCACAATGCATTACGCTTCTGCTCCCGAGACAAGCCTCAGTGCCCTATCGATCGGCATGCTTTTGCCTTATCAGTCCGTCCACCCGCTTATCCCCTGCCCGCCTCCCAGAATCCTGGGCTAATTCATTCCGTTTATTTGAGATGCTAACATAGCATCTCTATTGATTCTATTTCATGAAGGTGCCGAAGCAAATGCCCTGCTTTGCAGTCAGATTGGTTTGGCCTGAACTACCGTTGTGCAGCAAACACAGCCTGCCTTTTCGTGCAGCTGGGCGTGGTACTGCGGTGTCCCTTCATACCTGTATTTGTAAAGCCTGGAAAACCCGGGCCCAATTCCTTACGCAACAGGACATGCACTACGCAACCTCCTGTTGCCTGTCAAAAATTATAATTGTGAAACAGACACAACTACTCATAAAACTCACTTTTGCCCTGCTATTCAGTCTCAGTACAGCCTCGCTTTGGGGTCAGTCCAATGGCAATATTAGCGGCACCATACAATCCGATACTGAAGGGCCGCTGGTAGCCGTCAACGTGGCCGTTAGGGGCACTTCCCAGGGCGCGACCACCAACGAATCCGGACAATTTACCATTGCCAACCTGTCACCGGGCACCTACACCCTCGACATAAGTTCTGTGGGGTACAAACGCCACAGCGAGCCCGTCGTAGTAGCAGCCGGGCAAACAGCGAAAATCGACATCACCCTCCGGCAAACGGCGACCTCTCTAAGCGAAATCTACGTCCGTGGGGAAGCCCTCAACCGGGAAAACAATACCATTACCGTTGACATCATCGGACAGGAAGAAATTCAAAGCCTGAATATCGAACAGCCCCTGCGGCTGATTGAGCAGGTGCCGGGCGTTGACCTCGTCGCTTACCGGCAGGGAGGCGTAGCCGATCAGTTCTCCATCCGCGGATTCGGCGGCGGCGGGCACGCCGGGGAGGCTGGTGTGGAAATCGATGGCATTTCGCTAAACGAAGCGGAAGGCCACTCCGATGGCTATGCCGATCTGAACGTCCTCATTCCGCTCAATTTGAAATCGATGAAGGTCTACAAAGGTCCGTCATCTGTACTGTTTGGCCGGTTTGCACAGGGCGGCACCCTGGCATTGGAGACCCGCAAGGGCGGCAACTATCAGGACGTAAGCGTTACCGGCGGTTCTTTTAACACCTTTGATGCACAGGTTGCCATCGGCAAAGGTATCCCGCTCGGTGCGTCCGATCACCAACTGCAGACCAACCTCGCCTTCCAGCTGTTCCGGACCGATGGGTATTCCGAAAACTCAGAAACCCTCCGTGGCAACCTCACGGGCCGGTTTTCTTATGATCTGAGCGATAAAACGGACATCGCCCTGTCCCTGCGCGGCCACAGCAGCGAGTGGAATGCTCCAGGCTACATTTCCGAAGCTCAGTTTGAGGATGAAGACCGGCGGAACCTGCAGGACCCCAATGGGGAAAACGACGGTGGCAATAAGCAGTTTTACACCCAGCGCCTTGATCTCAACCACAGCTTTAGCGACAACCTCCGCCTGCTGGTATTTGGCTATGCCGTGCAGCAGGAATTTACCCGTTTTGCTAAGTTTGGCTTCCAGCCCGGCGGGCAGTCGGAGCGGTTCAACACCCGCGATGTGTATGCCTCCGGTGCCAGCCTGAATGGCTACAGCGAGCTCTCCGGTATTTCCGTCAACTGGATTGCCGGCCTGGAGTACTACAGCGAACAAACGGAGCGGATGCGCTGGGCCACCGAAGACCGCGTGCGTCAGGGGCAGACACAGGACCGCTTGTTTACCATACAGTCCGTATCGGCTTATGCACAAGGGGAATTTGACATCAGCCCTTACTTCCGCCCTTCCATAGGGCTGCGCTATGATACCTACTTTGGCAGCTTTGAAGCGAATGACCCGGGGCAAGACGCAGTGGCTGACCAAATTGACGGTCTGTACAACGTTAGCCCAAAGGTAGGCGTTCGCTCCACATTGTACGAAGGGTTTGACCTGCGCGCGAGTGTTTCCAATGGCTTTTCGCTGCCCAACAGCGCATTGAAGTATGAAGCCGGGCTCGATCTGGGGCCGGTACAGTTGTGGCAGTATGAAGTAGGTGCCACCTACCTGCCCAATCACTGGCTGGAGCTGGACGTTGCCGGTTTCATTCTGGACTCTTCCAACGAAATCGTGGAGAACCCGCCCGGCTCTCTGGAGTTTTTCAATGCCGGAGAAACCCGCCGCATGGGGGTAGAATCCAAAATAGCGCTGACGCCCCTGCCCGGGCTGCGCCTGGCGGGTACCTTCTCCTACATTGAAACGGAGATCACCAACAATCCGGAGGACAACCTGGAAGGTAAAGGCCTGACTGGCGTCCCTCAGACCATCGGTACACTGGATATTTCCTATGTCACCTCATCCGGGCTTGGCAGCCGCTTCCGGTTCCGGGATGTGGGGCGGTACTTCATTTCGCCGGATAACGAAGCTTCCTACGAGGGCTACACCGTATCTCATCTTTCCTTCTTTTACAATTTCAACAAACAGTCTTCAAGGGAAGGGCGGATTTTCATGGAAATCCAGAACCTGTTTAATGCCCGCTACGCAGAGTCTGTATTTGGCAGTGTGGATGCCCGGTCTTTTGCTCCGGCTCCACTGCGGAATTACAGCGTTGGCGTACGGTACGGCTTCTAAAGAGTAACACGCTGGGCTGAGGCGCCCCTTACGGTAAGCCTCAGCCCTATTCTTTTACAAAAATTCAAACCTTACAGATATGAAAAACCCAAAGAGTACAATCGTCGCTGCCCTGATTTTGGCCGCCCTTTCCTTCTTCATTGTTTACTGTACCCATTCTCATGCGGAAGACGGGCACACCCATGCTAACGACGGAACAGCACATACGCATGATCATGGTGCAGGTACCCACACCCACGGGCATGGAGGCGACGGACACAGCCACCCCAATGCAGATGGCAGCCCGGCTTTCCGCTACCTGGCGATGAACGGAGAGTTTCGGATGAACCCCAACGACTCCCTAACGGAAAATGACCCACGCAACCCCAGCCGCCTCGTGCTGAAAACCAGTGAGGACAAAGGCTCGCTCTCCCGTATGGCTTTCTACGCCCATGACGATATGGAGCAAAAGCTGGCGGAGTGCGGCTATCAGTACATCGGCAGCCGGCCAGACCCGCATTACTTCCCGGAGCAGTCTAAGACATCCATCTGGGATGTGTTCCAAAAAGTAGAAGACTACGACGGAGACTGTGCGGCATTTAAGTATGTCATCTCCCGTTCACCCCACGGCGACCCAATCCACATGCACCTGCGGTATGGAGATGACGTAGAAGCCTTACTGGCGATGAGCAATGATGAAAAGGACAATCAGTTTAACCCCTGGTGGTCGACTTACTGCGATATTGAGCGGACAACTTCTTGTGATTAACAACTGACATTTGACGGCATAAAAAAGCGCCCGGTAGCTGCAACAGCACCGGGCGCTCGTTATTTGGACCGGAAAGTAAATGCAATCATGAATGTGTATGTACAGTAGCCGCCACTTCCGCCTGCCCACTAAAAAAGCCATACAACTGATAAGCCAGCAGAGCAGCCCCTGCCACAATCAAGCCAATATTAACGACTTTGTAAAAGACCGGGTAATGCTTCGCCTGCTGTATTTTTTTCAGCACAAAAACGATGGGGATGAGTGCAAGGACCTGCCCCACCTCTACGCCGACATTGAAGCTCAGGATTTTTGCCAAAAACTGATCGGCACCAAGGTCAAACGACTGCAGGCGGGTAGACAAACCGAAACCATGTATCAGCCCAAATGCAAAAACCATAAACAACAGGTCCGGAGCCGGGGCCTTGAATACCCGCTCAAAGCCATTGAGGTTTTCGAAGCCTTTATACGTTACGCTCAGCGCAATGACGGCGTCTACTAAGTGTTCATCAGCAGTTACACCCAAATAGGTCGCGCCAATCAACGTAATGCAGTGACCTAAAGTAAAGACGGTAATAAACCGAAGGATATCCCGGAACCCACTCAGGTAAAAGAGCACCCCGAGCAGGAAGAGCAGGTGGTCATAGCCCGTGAGCATGTGTTTGGCACCAACTAGCACATAAGCGGCAAGCCCCCCGTCCACCAAGGTGGCATGGTCGGCACTACTGACGCCGTGGGCCAGCATCACAGCAGGAAGCAAAAGCAGAAAAAGGCTGGTAAGGAAAATTTTCATAACGAAGGTTTTTTCTTAGTTACGTAAAGATAGCTTTCATAGGATTATCTGCAGCAGCTGAAGTTGCCCCCAATCTACACCCGCTCAACTTAAAACTTCCCATTCCCTAATCTTAGCCCGACATGACCTAAACCACTAGTGGTCAGAATCGTACAGGACTTTTTTAAGATAAGTGTACTTTTAACATTTATTTTTATTATCTTTACTTTAGAAAAAACAAGGCTGTCTTAACCCTGATCTCAAGGTGCTTTAAATGGCAAACATTGAGGCAAGAATTCTATGGCTTAACCAACCATCGAGGGGGAGGGCAGCAAATAAGCAGGTAACTATTATTCTACCATCTAAAATCAGTGTAATGAAACAAATTTACTTTCTCATTGTGGCCGTTCTGGCTTTTAGTGCGGTTCACGCCCAGCAAACTACAATTGACATCAGCGCCATTGACCCGGCATTCACAACAACATTTGAAGGAGCACTCGTCATCGATGTCGCAGAGGCGGCCTCGACTGTGGCTAATCCTGATGTATCTTTTGACAATCCATTGATGGGGCAGGACTTCACGGAAGCAGAAATTGCCTTTGATGTGTACAACTATGAAGGTGTGGACTCGATCAAAGTCCTGGGCTCCCTCATTGCCTTATTTGATGATGCCCTGGGCCGGATGTATTTCACCAATGGCTCCTACTTAGGCTTTAACAACGGCATGTTCATTGATGCCAACCTGATTGACTTTGGGCTCGATACCGATTTCCTGGGCGGCAATCAGTGGAGGAATGTAAAATTGCAGTTCACCCAAACGGGCTATGCCGTTTACGTGGACAATCAGCTGGCTTATAATGAAAGCAGCACGGATGTGACCATCGCGGGCAACCTCACAGACTACAGTCAGATCATTGATTTTATGCAGAATGCTGCAACCCTGGTGATTGGAACCGGGTCATTCTGGAGTGACAATATGCGCCCGGATGGCACCTTCTTCGACCCGCAGTACAGCTATATGAAGAACATAACGGTTACACCTAACTTTTCGACTTCTACAACGGAAGTCTTTGAAGACAAGCCTAACGGCAAACTCATCAGCGTAACCTACTTCACTATGGATGGCCGGAAGGTTGGGGAAGACTTCAACAATCTTGAGCCTGGCGTTTATGTCAAAGTGGAAGCTTACGATAGCGGCCAGGTCCGCAGTGAGAAGATCTTTAAGAGCACCAAGCGTTAACTACTACTACTATTCATACACTATTTTGACTGTCGGGCAGCGCAGAAGCGCTGCCCTTTTTTTTAGGGCACCAGCTGAACGTCACCGGTCAGGGTAGTTATTTTTCCCCCCGCATTTACAGCGACAATAGTGTAAAGGTAAGTCCCGTTGTTAAGCCGTTCGCCCCGGTAGGTCCCGTCCCAGCCATAGCCCGAATCATTGGGTGCGAAATTTTCTGCCTCATACACCAGGCTGCCCCAGCGATTGTAGATGCGAAAAGTACGAATGGTTATTCCTGCTTCCGGCCAGGCGTAGAGACGGAGGCGGTCGTTCCGGCCATCACCGTTGGGAGAAAAAGCGGAAGGGACGTAAAGGGGGCAATCGGCCTGTGGAACCGTCAGCAGAGTATCCCGGGCGCAACCCGCACCGTCTGTCAGGCGCAGGGTGTAGGCCCCGGGCGTTAATCCAGATACCTCAGAAGTTGAAAGCGGTGCGTCATTGAGGGAAGCCGTAACAGACCGGTGGGCCTCCCCAATTTCAAACTGTATGGCACCATTATTCCTGGCACAATCCGCAGGTTGTATAGCCAAATCATCAAAGACAGGGCTTTCCACTTGCAGCGAAAGCCGGTAGAGAGTGTCACAACCGGCAAGCGCAGGCAAGGTGTCTTCATAAATACCTGTCGCCGCAAACCCCCGGTAACTTTCGCCCTCGCAGATGCGAACCTCCTCCGCAGAAAGAACATTGGGCAGTACCGACAACTGCAGCACACGGGTACTGTCGCAGCCGTAACGAGTCGTGAATACATCCGTGTACGTACCTGGTGTCTGATACCCATAGTAATCCTGATTGGCACAAATAGTGGTGTCTACGGCCACCATGGTATCCTGATCCACTTCAACCAATACGGTATCAGTGATAAAACAACCATCCGGAAAAATGATTTTGCAACTGTACTCGGTCGGCACCGGTGGTGAAGCCATGGGAGCCGCAACCGTATCTGAACTCAGGTAGTTGGATGGCGACCACTCGTAGGCTGCCCCACCCTGCGCCCGAAGCTGTACACTATCGCCCAGGCAAATGCCCACTACGGGCGGCGTGGCAAAGAAAGGGGCTTCGTACATCTGAAGGATTTCCCCTGCAGACAGGGCCCGGTTATAAATTCGGACTTCATCCATAAACCCATGAAAATCGGGATCGGCGTTGCACCAGTTGGACCGGCCGATGTAGTTGGAAGTGCGCTCCACATTGAGAATTGGATGCCCCGCTTTTTGCGCAACCAGCACACCATTGACATAGATTTTCATGCTATCGCCCCCAATCGTCGCACAGTAAAACTCAATTTGCCCGTTGGTGATGGCACCTTCTGCCACCAAGCGGCCAGTAGTGCGGTTGGCATTGGGGTCTGCACTGACCCAGCTTTCCAAAGTCAGATTATCGGAATTGCCTTCCCTGCCAAACCATACCGGAGCGCCACCATCGTCCCCGCTTCCATTACCGATATCCACTATGCGCTCAAAGTTGGCGATATTTTCGTATTCCACCCAGGCGCAGATTGAAATGCCTTCACTCCAGATAGGGCCAAAAGTGGGCAGTTCTATGAAGTCCGTGTTGATTGTGCTGCAGCCCGTATTTCCGCCATTCTCATTGAACAGGAAGCCCTCGCCCTTGATACCGGGAATACAGTTGGGGTCCCCAATGATGGTTCCATGGTTTTCATTCCCGCTGTAGTCGGTTGCCTCACATCCGCAGAAGCTGTAGTAACCCACCAGGCCTTCCGTCAGGTCCTGTGCGGTGGCAGCGAACGCTGTGGTTAAGAATAATAGCCCTGCAGTCCAAAACTTCATCACGGTCCTTTTTCTTGATTTGATTCATAGGCATGTGCTCAATCATATTTTAATCACGAAACCACCCCTGCCCGGCAGGCCTACAACAGTCGGACCTGCCAAAGCCTCTCCTTTCAGTATCTGTCCTTCCGGGCCATCGTACAGGAGTACGCCCTGCTTATGGGCAACAAACGAAAGGTCTAAGCGCACCAAAATCTCCTTATTCGTTCCATTGATGCCCGCTATGTGCCAGACTTCTCCCTTGCGACGTGCGATAACTGCGTATTTTCCCGGGTATCCGTCCATAAATTTCACTTCATCCCATTGCGTAGGGACATCTCGCAGGTAATCGGCCACATAAGCTGGCATTTTTTGCATCCCTTCCGGAATTTCGGCAATATGCTGAATGCCCGATGTAAACAAGACGGGCAGCGCCAGCTCAAAGGCCGGGGTAGTCCGGCGTTGAATACCGGGAATGCTGTCCAGCACCATAGGCGTAAAGTCCATGGGGTCGAACACATTACGGGTGAAGGGAATGACCGCGCAGTGGCGGGGCGCCTGATCCGCGTTTTCCTGAAGGAAAGTAATGAATTCTCCACCCTTAATGGCTTCTACTGTCATCAGGTGTGGATAGGTCCGGTGCCAGCCTCGCGGCAGCGTAGCCCCATGAAAATTGAGCATCAGTTGATACTTGGCCGCATCTTGCAGGATATCGTGGTAGTAGGCGATCATCGACTGCCCGTCACCACCGAAGAAGTCCACTTTGATGCCCGCTACGCCCATTTGCTGCAGCCGGGCAAACTCCGCCTTCCGGCTTTCCGGGTCTATCAGTTTGCTCTTGGGTGAATAGGTCGTGCTGTTCCAGCTTCCGGAAGAATTATACCACAACAAAATCTTCACGTCTTTGGTCCTGGCATAATCAATCAGTTCCTGCATCCTTTCGTAACCGATTTTCCAGTCCCAGTCCGCATCAATGAGGCAGTAGGGCCAGTTCATTTCCCCGGCGTAGTCGATAAACCGCCTGGACGTTTCATAATTCGTAAAATCGTCTTTCAGCAATACCCAGCTCCAGGAAGCCAGTCCGCTTTTTACAAAATCGCGGCCTAATCCTTTTGAAGATGCCGCGAGGTCCGTCCCAATCGTACTTTCCACAATATCCCCCAGGCTGCCAACCGCCACAATACGCCAGGGGCTGCGAAAAGGTGCTTCACCCCGGGGCAACAGCCCTCCACCCGGAAATACCTCCTTGGCTTGCGGAAAGGCGACTTTCAATTGTCGGGAAAGACTATCGTACCGCAACCTCGTGCCGCAATAACCCGGGTGTAAATCAGCTTCCGTAGCCAGCAACCAATGCGCTCCGACCTTAAACAAAGCCGGGTACACAAACCCTTCGCCGATTGGGGAAGGGGTGGAGACCGGAACCTCCATCAGGTAATTTTCCTCGTAGGACGGGTTGGTTTCCTTCCATCCGGATTTGGCTTTGGACATGGGCTGCATCCAGGCCATTGTAGAATCAGGAAAGCCATAAGCGGAGGCTTCTTCCAAAACCAGGATACTGTCCTTTGGTGCGCGCGGAAAATAGTAGCGGTAGGCAAACCCTTGTTCCGATAAGTAAAAATGGACTTCCAACTCGAACCCGGCTGCGTTCCGTAAAACAGCCCGGTACTGCTGCCCGGTGTAACGGACCGTCTGTTGCTTGCCGTGCGTCATGGAATACCGCACTGCCTTCAGGGAAGGCTCCCCTACCGATACCCATTCCATATCTCGGGTGCAATCCGCACCTTCCAGGCGAATACCCAGGTAGGAGGTATCCAGTACCGTAGCGCCTTGATAAGACAAGAGGTAAAATGGCTGCCCCTCCGTATCGATACCCAGCGTACACTGCAGGCTGCCAGAGGCATTAGATAAAGGCGGAATCGTTGCATCAGCGCACCCCAAAAGGCTTAGCAGCAGCAACGGGAACAAGTGGAGCGTTTTCATATCGTAAGGGCTTTACAGAATCAGGCAGAAAGCTGAGACGAGCGCCGGAACCACCACTCGTCTCAGCCCCAAAGTCTTCCGGCTTAACCGTTGAAATAAATATACGCCATGAAAATCAATACCACAACCAGCACTGAGATGATCACATCACCACGCGTGTAGCTGGATTTGGTTTCTGCTTTATGCTCGGCGGTTACAGTACCGAAGGTCAGTCCGCTGATCTTGCTGTAATCCGGTGCTTCTGAGGCATAGCTGACAATCAACATGGTTGCAGCAGACACCAGGAAGATAAACAGGCTGTAATACTGGAAGAAGGTATTGTTGATAATCCAGAATATCGAGCCTTCTTCGTAAGCAAAGCCTTCGGTCAGCATCACCGGCGTATCAATGGCCAGGCGGAAGAGGCCCAGCGCAAACCCTACAATAAGGGCAGAAAGAGCCCCTTTTGCATTCAGGCGTTTATTGAAAATTCCGAAGAAGAAGACCACGAAAATAGGAGGTGCCAAGTAGCCCTGCACACTCTGCAAATAATCATACAGCCCCCGGCTGCCCTGAATCACCGGTATCCAAAGCAAGCCAATGACCACCATAACGCCAGTAGCAATGCGGCCTACGCGGACCAGGGTCTTTTCGGATACACCCGGCTTGAACTTGGAGTACAAATCCATCGTAAACAGCGTGGAGGAAGCGTTGAATACACCTGCCAGAGAGCTCATCAGCGCCGCCAAAAGGCCCGCAACCACAATACCCCGGATGCCGGCCGGCAGCACCGTTGCCACCAATAACGGGAAGGCCTGTTGCGCATTCACGGTGATCAGTTCACCATTACTGTCGACCATCGTCTCGGTAATGGTATCTATTTTGCCACTCATGGCTAGCGCGAAGGTGATAATGCCTGGGATGATGAAAATAAAAACCGGCAATAACTTGAAAAAAGCCGCTGCAATAGAGCCCCGCCGTGCTTCCGTCAGGCTGGCAGAACCCAACATACGCTGTACGATGTACTGATCCGTACACCAGTACCACAGACCGATGATGGGCGCACAAAACAACATGCCCACCCAGGGATAATTGCTGTTGAAATACCAAGCCATCCGATCTTCAGTGAGCACGGGTGCCCAGGTGCCCTCAACGCCTTCGGGCACCAGTGGTTTCCAAAGGTTGAACATCTCAGAGCCCGCGATACGGCGCAGTTCACCCCAGCCACCCAGGGCATCCAGCCCGTAGACGGTTACCAGGATCGCACCAACGATCAGGATGACGGTTTGAATAGCTTCGGTGTAGGCTACGGCCTTCAGTCCACCCAGCACGGTGTAGAGCCCGGTAAGCAAAATCATCAGAATGGATCCGATCCAAAAGCTGTCCAGCCCCATAAAGCTGATTTCGGGCACCAACACACCGAAGACGATACCACCGGCAAAAATCCCCACTGCTACTTTCGTCAGTACATAGGCAATTAGGGAGATGATTGATAGTACCCATCTTGCGGTAGGCGAAAAGCGGCGCTCCAGAAATTCCGGCATCGTAAAGACCTTAGACCGCATGTAAAAGGGGGCCAGTACCCAACCCAGCACCAACAGGCACCAGGCCTGCAACTCGTAGTGAGCCATGGCTACACCATCTGTAGCACCAGAGCCTGCCAGCCCAACAAGGTGCTCAGAACCAATATTAGAGGCAAAAATGGAGGCCCCCACAACAAACCAGCCCAGGTTGCGCCCGGCCAGGAAATAATCATCAGACGTATCTGATTGTTGCCGGATCACCCACCAGGCAATCCCCAAAATAATCACAAAGTACAGGGCAATGAATACCCAGTCTATCGTTGCTAGTACACTCATGTCTTTTGTTGTTGTCTACTTCGTTGAAAATTTGAAGGTGGTTCGGGTTTCGTAAGTTTCTCCGGGCCGTAACACCACTGATGGAAAGTCTTTTTGATTGGGCGAATCCGGGTAGTGCTGGGTTTCCAGGCAAAAGCCGGTGCGGTGCCCATAGGTGCCTCCGCCAGGCATAGGCAACGTGCCATCCAGGAAGTTGCCGCTGTAGAACTGAATGCCGGGCTTGTCCGTAAAGACTTCCAGCTGCCGGCCGGTTCCCGGGTGGTAAGCACTTGCTACCCGTCGCATGCTGCCCTGCTCATTGAGCACCCAACAGTGGTCATAGCCTTTACCCAGCTCCAGTTGCGGATGATCGGCTCCAATGTCGCGCCCAACCGCTTTAGCTTCCCGAAAATCAAAGGGCGTACCCTCCACTGGGGCGAGCTCGCCGGTAGGAATCAGGGTGGCATCTACTGGCAGGTACTGATCTGCCGCAATCATCAACTCATGGTCGAGAATGGTTTGGCTGAAATCACCGGAGAGGTTGAAGTAGGAATGCTGGGTGAGGTTCACAATTGTCGCCTTATCCGTGGTCGCTTCGTAGTCCACCTGCAGTGCGTCATCGGGAGTCAGCGTGTAGGTAACCTGTACGGACAGATTACCTGGATAGCCTTCCTCCATATCTGCGCTTTCGTACCTCAGTATAAGGGAGGCGCCCTCCGCGGTTGTTGCCGTATCTGCTGACCAGAGGACTTTGTCAAATCCTTTGAGGCCGCCGTGCAGGTGATTGGGGCCATCGTTAGTAGCTAGTTCGTAGGTGGTACCCTCCAGGACAAACTGCCCCTTCGCAATACGGTTGCCATAACGGCCGATAATAGCACCGAAGTAGGGATTGTTTGCAAGATATTGGGAGAGGCTGTCGTAGCCCAGCACTACATTTTCGTAAGCACCGGTTCTGTCCGGCGCAGTCCAGGAAGTAATGATCCCGCCGTAAGTAATAACCTCTACCGCCATGCCATTGGCATTTTTGAGCTGGTATTGGTCTACTGTGCGCCCGTCTTCCAGCTGCCCGTATGCCTGACTGGTAATCATCACCGGGGGCTCAACAGTTTCGGACTCCGTAGCTGTTGATTCGGCAGATTCAGGGTTAGAGCCACATGAACTCAGCAGAGCAGCGAACAGGAACAGTATCCCTGCGAATGGGAGGAATAAGCCTTTCTTTTTCATAAACATTAGGTTGTTTTTTAAAGTCTCTTTAAGCAATGGCCACACTATTTTGCCAATTGCAGTAATTCTGTACCCGCCAGTAAAAAGGCGCCCACGCCGTAGACTTCTGTCATTTCAGCGGTCACGTCCCTGGGGTCTTCACCAATTGGCTGCACCCAGCCCAGCTTGCCATCCGGATAGACGGCACTGACCAGCGCCTGCCAGGCTTTCTGTACGGCTGGCTCGTACTGACCCCGGTCCAGCAGCCCACTGCGCACCCCATAGGCCAAAGCGTAGCAGAAGAAGGCACTTGAACTGGTTTCCGGGTTGGGGAAGGCTTCGTGGTCCAGCATACTTGCATGCCAGAACCCACTTGCTTCCTGACAAGAGGCGACCTTGGCGGCCATTTCCCGGAACAGGTTTTCGTAAAACGGCCGGTAGGGGCTGTCTTTCGGCAAGTCTTTAAGTATGGAGACCAGTCCGCCCATTACCCAGCCATTACCGCGGCCCCAGAATATCTTTTCTCCGTTCGCCTCCCGCTTACGCTCTGGAAAAAAGCGGTAGTCCCGGTAGAATAGATGCTCCTCCTTATCGTAAAGGAAGTCGTAAGTTGCTTTGTATTCTTGGTCCATAAACTCGAGGTACTTCTCGTCGCCCGTGATATTGGCCATTTTTACATA
This sequence comes from Phaeodactylibacter sp., assembly GCF_022763345.1. GTDB lineage: Bacteria > Bacteroidota > Bacteroidia > Chitinophagales > Saprospiraceae > Phaeodactylibacter. The sequence continues at coordinate 66,314 of NZ_JALEGS010000061.1, read as the reverse complement.
GACCGGCGGTGCCATAAACAGCGCATCACACCACGACCAGCGCTCCAGAGTTTGCGGGTCCGAATAATCCAGCAACAGTGAACCTTCAGAAGGGTGGTTGATGACGTAATCCAGGCGTGCCTTGGTCGGCGCCAGCATCCGGTAAGGATAGCGGGCTTCAGTTTGGTGATGCTGATACATATCGAGGTACATCTGGCTCACCACCACATCATCAGCGTGGTACATCCGGAAAAAGGGCTGCCAGGCGTGCCGCTGCCCAATCTGTTGGAGCCAGTTTTTGTATTGCTCATCCTGAGCCACCAACGACCAGGCCATCATACCCGAATAGAGCGCACCGTTGGTCCAGTCCAGCGGATGGTGCTTCACCAAATGCTGATGCCCGATTTGCCAGTCCGCTACAGCGCCCATGACTTCTTTTATGGCAGATGGCGAAATGGCGGCATCAAACCCTTCTGCGGGCCGGTTGGTCTTGATGCGGGTACGGTAATCGGTGTAATGCGCATAATGGTCCAGGTGCATCCACATGAGGCGGGGGCTCAGCTGTTCCGGCGCATTACGTACAGCTACCGGGCGGACATTGTCCTGCAATGACCGAACGGTGACGGCCTGTGAGCTGAAAGTCTGCCCCCCATCGCCTGTAGCCCATTCCTCAATTTCAAACCGGTCGGCAACGGGACGGGACAGGTATACCCGATTGGGGTCGGTGTGGTCCAGGCAGATACCGCCGGAGTAGTGAGGCTCGGGGTCTCGCATTTCCTTAGGGCGCGGGAAGCGCGGAAAAGCACTTCCAGCCTCGCAAAGCCGGGTGTTTTGCCAGGATTCGCCATCCCAAACTGCATAATTGTAAAAGTGGAGGGTTTCTTCCGGCAAGGTCGTGTACACCATTGCCGGGCGCCCATCCTGCGTCAGCGCAAGGTCCCATATCCAGGCCCGCTGATTGCTGGCAACGCCATTGTATACTTTAGGAATGTCGGACTGCACGAGCGGCAGTTGTTTGGTATCTCCAATTACCTTCCCGCCGGCATCAAAAAAGCGCCCCCCTTCGTACCGCAGGTAGTAGATCGAATTGTGGTTCTCTAACCGCGGATGGCCATCCGTGAATGCGAAGTGAATGCTTGATTTCCCATCAGACACGACCTTGGTGTAAGGCCGGTTCATAGGGTTGTTGACTTTTTTGGAAACAAAGGTCTGAGGCTTGGACCAGGTGGCGCCCAGATCGTCCGAAGTGACGAAGGAAGGCTTCCAGTCGTACCCTCCGCGGGAGAACAGGTAAATCCGGTTATCTTCTTCGCTCAATAGGACCGGATTGGTGTAGCAGAGCTCACTTCCTAAATCCAGAGAATCTACGGTTGCGAAAGAGGTTATGTCCTCCGGTTTCTCAGTTTTTGCGTAGTACAGTGTGCCGTTATGCCGGGTGAAAAACACCATCAACCGGCCATCGGGCAGGACCAGCAGCGAAGGATTGACATGATCATCCACCTGCACGCTTTCGTAAAGCACCTTTGTGACTAACGCACCGGACTGATGGTCCTTCGAAACGATGGTAATATCGCCCGTGGAGGTTACGAATCCGGTATAAGTACGCTGATGCTCCCCTTCGTGGTAGACCGAGCGCGGGTCAGAAAACCAACACCAGGCCCCGTCTTCCGCTAGCGTCTCGTAGCTTTCTGCTCGTTGCGCCATGCCGGGAGTGGAAGTCCCGGCAAGCAACAACATCAGAAAGGCAAGGCTTAGAAAAAGCCGGATAGGGTACACTCCTCCCCTTTTCAAAAGCCCGCCGTTATGTCCCTGATTTTTCATGAATGCTAAAATTAAAGCCTATGCTGAAAAAGATGGTAGTACACCTCATTCGCATTCAGCTGATCCTTAAATGAGCGAACCCTGGTCTCTTCATCGATTACCAGTAGCTCTATGCCTGCTATATCGGCAAAGTCTTCCAGGTATTCTGTGGTAAGGGCCTGCGTGTACACGGTATGGTGTGCACCGCCTGCCAGAATCCAGGCCGTGGCAGCGACCTCCAGGTTTGGCTTGGCATCCCACAGTACTCTGGCGACCGGCAAATTAGGCAAATCTTCCTGAGGCAGGGAGCTTTCCACTTCATTGACAATTAGACGGAAGCGGGTTCCCATGTCTACCAAAGAGGCATTGAGGGCCGGGCCGGGCTGGCCATCAAAGACCAGGCGGACCGGGTCTTCTTTCCCACCGATGCCCAGCGGGTGTACCTCACAGGAAGGCTGCTCATTGGCAATTGAGGGGCAAATTTCCAGCATGTGGGAACCAAGAACGTAAGACCGCTCCGGCGTAAAGTGGTAAGTATAATCCTCCATGAAGGAAGTACCACCTTCCAGCCCCTGCGCCATCACTTTCATACTGCGCAGCAGGGCGGCCGTTTTCCAGTCGCCTTCAGCACCGAAGCCATAACCATCAGCCATCAGCCGCTGCGCAGCAATGCCGGGCAATTGCTTCAGCCCATCCAGGTTCTCAAAGGTGTCGGTGAAAGCACCAAAGCCCCCTTCTTCCAGGAAGGCGCGCATACCAATCTCAATACGTGCAGCTTCTTCCAGGGAGTGCCGGCTGTCTCCGCCCTTTTGCAGCGCTTTCGTGAGGCGGTATTCACTTTCGTAAACCTCCAGCAGGTCATTCAGCTGCTTGTCAGACACGGCTTTGATGTAGGCATTGACATCGGAAGTGTCGTACCCATTAACGGAGAAACCAAAACGCAGCTGTGCGTCCACTTTGTCGCCCTCTGTGACGGCTACTTCCCGCATATTGTCACCAATGCGGGCGACCTTAAGCTGTTGCAGCTCATGCCAGCCTAAAGCCACCCGGCTCCAAACCCCTAGTTTTTGCTGTACGGATGCGGAGGACCAGTGCCCAACCACAATTTTTCTTTTTTTGCGCATTCTGGACATGATGTACCCAAACTCCCGGTCTCCGTGCGCCGCCTGATTGAGGTTCATGAAATCCATATCAATACTTTGCCATGGAATGGCCGCATTGAACTGCGTATGCAGATGGCAAAGCGGTTTTTGCAGTTGCTGTAGGCCCCGTATCCACATTTTTGCGGGAGAGAAGGTGTGCATCCATGCGATGATACCGATGCAATTGTTATCGTTGTTTGCGGCCAGGCAAAGTTGCTGAATACTGTCGGGCGTAGTGACGACCTCCTTCTTAATCAGGTGTACGGGGATCGCATCCGCCGCGTTCAATCCCTTAACAATACCAGCAGCATTCGCAGCTACCTGCTCCAGGGTTTCCGGACCGTACAAATGCTGGCTGCCGGTTACAAACCAAATTACTTTACTTTCCATTTTGCTCATTCGTTCAGCGTTATTTTACTGCCCGTAGTAGGCATTGGCGCCATGCTTGCGCTCGTAATGTTTTCTAATTAGTGAATCCTTCAGGCGCGGGGCCTGAGGGTTGATCTGCAGGGTGAGGTAAGCCATTTCAGCTACGGCTTCCAGCACCTTGCTGTGGTAAACGGCTTTGGCCGCAGTCTTGCCCCAGGCGAAGGGGCCATGATTGCCCACCAGCACCATAGGGACCTCCTCGTAGGAAAGCCCCCGCTCCCGGAAGCAATCCTGAATCTGAATTCCGGTATTGTGCTCGTAGTTGCCTTCGATCAGCTCGTCCTTCATCGGGGGCGCACAGGGGATGTCGGCTGTCAGATGGTCCGCATGGGTGGTCCCAAAAATGGGGATATCCCGCTGCGCCTGTGCCCAGGCGACTGAATAGGTGGCGTGGGTGTGGGCTACACCCCCTATGTTTTCCCAGTGCTTGTACAGGTAAGCATGGGTTTTGGTATCAGAGGACGGGCGCAGGCTGCCTTCCACAATCTGATTGTCAAAGTCCACCATCACGATGTCTTCCGGGCGTAGCGTCTCGTAGGGTACCCCGCTGGGCTTAATGGCAAAAACACCGTGCTGCCGGTCCACCGCGCTCACATTCCCAAAGGTATAAATGACCAGCCCCAGTGCATTGAGCTCCATGTTGGCCTCGTAGCATTCCCGCTTTAGTTCTGTGTATTTGCTCATGCTAATGACATCTTGTTTTTATGGGTGATCTGCTCCACAAAGCCGCAGAGGGCATCATAGCGCTCCAACAATGGCTCAAAGGCTACGACCTTATCTGCTTGTGGGTAGTATTCGGCTTCGTAGCTACTGCCCAGGCTTTTGCTGGCCGTAATGATGTCCGGGTACAGCCCGGCAGCCACAGCGGCGTAGATGGCGGCGCCCAGAGCCGGTGCATAGTCGGAGGAAGCGACCACTATGGGCCGGTTGAGTACATTGGCCAGCGTTTGCATGATAAAGGGCGACTTGCGGGCTACCCCGCCGATACCGATTACTTTCCGAATCTCCACGCCCTCTTCTTCAAAACGCTCTACAATTTTCTTAGCGCCAAAGCAGATGGCATGGACCAGTGCTTTGAAAATATGAGGCGCTTTGGTGCCCAGCGACAGGTGAGTAATCGCACTCTTTAGCGACTGATCGGCATCCGGTGTGCGGCGGCCGTTGATCCAGTCCAGAGCAGTGGGCAGGCTTTCTGACAGTGGAATGCTTTCTGCCTGCTTGGTCAGGGTGCCCATGAACTGCTTTTCTATTTCTTCTGCCAGTTGCTGTTTTTGTTCAGCGGTGATCACGCCTGAGTTCATGACCAGCTCATCAATAGGCCACATCAGTACTTCCTTGAACCAGGCCAGTACATCTCCGAAAGCAGACTGTCCTGCTTCGAGCCCAACCATGCCGGGGATGACCGAGCCATCTACCTGGCCGCAGATCCCTTTTACGGTCTTGTCGCCTACTACATTATGGTTGGCTACCATAATGTCACAGGTGGAGGTGCCCATGACCCGCACCAGGCTGAACTCGTCAATCTGAGCTCCAACGGCACCGGCGTGGGCATCAAAGGTGCCTACCGCTATGACCGTTTCGGTGGTCAGCCCAAGTTTACTGGCCCATTCGGCACTCAGCTGGCCCGCCACTACATCTGAGGTGTAGGTATTCCTGTACAGTCGGCCGCGCAGCTCCGCCAGATAGGGGTCCAGCTGCTCCAAAAACTCTACAGGGGGCAGTCCGCCCCAGTCCTCATGCCACATGGCTTTGTGACCGGCAGCACAGCGGCTGCGCTTTAGCTGCCTGAGGTCTTTATTCCCGATCAGGATATTGGTCATCAGGTCGCAGTGCTCCAACCAGGAGTGTGCGGCAGCCCGCACGGCCTGATCTTCCCGTACCACATGCAGGATTTTAGCCCAGAACCACTCCGAGGAGTAAATACCTCCTTCGTATTTGGTGAAGTCTTCTCCACCCCAATTGGCGGCCAGATCGTTAATTTCGTCGGCTTCCCTAATGGCTGTGTGGTCTTTCCATAGTACCATCATGGCGTTTGGGTTTTCTTCAAAACCAGGCACCATGGCCAGAGGGGTTCCATCTTCCGTGACCGGCACGGGGGAAGAACCGGTGGTGTCAATACAAATGCCTTTTACTGCTGAAGCCTTTATGCCAGATTGCTGCATCACGCCCTTGATGGTTTTCTCCAGGCCTTCGATGTGGTCAAGCGGGTGCTGACGGAATTGATTTTTGGATGGCTCGCAGTATTTCTTTTCCAGCCAGCGCTGATACCAGTGCACGCTGGAGGCAATTTCGTTCCCGTATTCGGCATCAATGAGGACCGCCCGGACACTGTCCGAACCGTAGTCCAAGCCTATGACATAACTCTTCATGCTATTTGATTTTTACTTTGTAGACCACCAATGCTTCCGAAGGCACAGATGTGCGCAGGCGGCCTTTCGATAAGGGGATTTCTGCTTCCGCCGGGCTGATCCCCTTCGGAGATTCAAAGGAATTGACGGCTTCCGGGTCATCGCTGCGCAAGGTGTAGCTCATAGCTTTACCGGCTACCTTTGCCCCTTCGAAGTCCAGGTCGATCTCCTGTGCCGATTTTGCGGTATTCACCACTTTAATAATCAGCTCATTGGTGTTTGCATCTTTCACGGCGGAAGCATAAAGATCGGACTGCCCCGTCAATGGACTGTCCTCCTCTGTGATGCTGATCAGATCTGTGCCCCGGTTATTGGAAAACAGCTTCTGTACGTAGTAATTGGCGGTGCCGTAGGACTCCAGGTTGTTGAACCAAATCAGATCCGGTGTCCATTGCCAGCCCTCGGCATGGGCCATCAATGGGGCGTAGGAGGTCATTACCACCACATCCGCGTTGCGCTCCAGGCCGGTCATGAAAGCAGCCTCAGACAGGGCGCAGTTCCAGTTATTCCGGTTGTCCGGACTGGCGATGGCTACACTTTGGGCGGCGTACTCTCCTGCAAAAATTTTAGGGCCGTTGCGGTCATAGCTATCGTAGCGGTTGGCATTTTCCCGGAACCAGTTGGGCGGACGGTAGTAATGCTCATCCACGATTTCTGAATTCAGCTCCGAGAGTTGCTCCATACCGTACTCAAAGTGCTCTCCGTCCGGGAAAGGGCCACTGCCGGAAATGATGATGATCTCGGGGTACTTTGCCTTGATGGCTTTTTCAAAAACCTTGAAACGCTTAATGTATTCAGGGCCCCACTGCTCATTGCCAATACCGATGTATTTCATATTGAAAGGCTCAGGATGCCCCATATCGCTTCTAAGCTTCCCCCAGTCTGTTGATACATCACCGTTGGCAAACTCGATCAGGTCCAGGGCATCCTGTACGTAGGGGTCCAGCTGATCCATGGGCACCAGCTCGGCGGTATTGAACTGGCAAGCCATCCCACAACTCAGGATCGGCATGGGCGCTGCGCCCATATCTTCGGCCAACTGAAAGTATTCAAAGAAGCCCAGCCCAAAACTTTGGAAGTAGTCCGGTGTGGGGCGGTGGGCAAACTCGGTATTCCAGCGGTTGACAAGGATCTCCCGGTCTTCAATAGGGCCTACTGTCTTTTTCCACTGATAGCGGCGCGCCAGGGTCCGGCCTTCCACAATGCAGCCGCCGGGAAAGCGCAGGAAGCCGGGGTCAAGATCGTTCAGAAGTTGCACCAGATCCTTACGCAGGCCTTTCTCCCGGCCCATCCAGGTGTCTTTAGGGAAAAGAGACACCATGTCGAGGTGGACGATGCCGGCTCCTTGGAAGGTGAGCTTAAGCTTCGCCTTTTCCGATGTGGCTTTGGCCTTAATGGAAGCCTCATACACCTTCCAGTCGGTTCCGGACAGGTCCACCGTAGTGCTGCCAATCGCTTTATCGCTTTCGTCAATGAGTGTGAAGACCACCTGGGACACCTCTCCTTCGCCCTTGGCTCCTTCAAAGGACAACAGGTACTCCGCTCCGGACTCAACACCCATGCCCCGGAAACCTTCGTTGATCAGCTCATACCCTTCAGGCTTATTGACCAGCACCTGAATATAGGTCTGATCAGCCGGGGATTCTTTCGACTTGATAGCTGTCGCGAATCCCGATTCCAGGTTCATGGAGTGTCGGTCGCTGTTGGGCTGCTGCCATCCCATCATGGGATCCACAAACTCGAAGCCCCGGTTTTTCACCATTTCGGCGTACAAACCGCCGTCCGCTGCGAAGTTGATGTCCTCAAAGAAGATACCGTACATGGTAGGCTGTATGGGCGCTATCGACTCCGAAGCGTTTACGGTGAGGGCCCGGGTCTGCGCGGCAGTCTGCTGAATAGCGACACCCAGCAGCATCAGCAATTGAAATCCAATTCGTCGCATTAATCTTTTGCTCATCTTATTTCCGGTTTAGGCAGCCATACCTTCATCTTGCCAATGCCCCGGTTGGACCAGGCGTAGTAAGGTATAGCGGTTAGTTGGTTGTTGGTTATGGTATTGACGCCCCCCAGCAGCTCAGGCTGCCAGCGCACTTCGAAGGTGTCGTCAGGGGCAATACTTAGATTTTCAAAAACATTAGGGTTATCGAAAGACTCTACGGCATAGACAATAGGACCGTACTCCAGCGCCAGCTTACCGAGGTTGGCTTCCACCCGTTCATCTGTACGCACTTTTCGGACTGTGGTGGGTAGCTCCAACTCAAGTGTAGCGCCCTTGCTCCAGTCACGGGTTAACAGGATGTAGCCCTCTGCAACTTCCAGCGCTACTGGTTCACCATCGATTTTCAGGGTGGGCTCAGCACGCTCATGCGCCTGATACTGGTACAGCCCGCCCGGAGCGACTTCATTTCTTGCCCAGGAGGGAATGCGCAGCTTCAGCATTACCGGGTTGGGCGCTTCGGTGGAAACCGTCAGGCGTACTTTACCTGACCAGGGATAATTCGTCTCTTGTTTGATCTTTAAGGTATTGCTGGAGAGCTCCACTGTAGCCTCGCTCCCTGCATACAGATTCACCAGGAGGGTGTCTTCTGTCTTGGAATACAGCAGCCCCGCCACCGCAGGGATAAACCGGATCATATTCGTTGGGCAGCAGGAGCAATCGAACCAGCCCTGCCGGGTACAGGCACCCCGGTTGAATTCGTACTTCCCATCCGCTTCCAGGGCATTGGGGTAAAAAAAGTGGGTGCCATCCAGGGAAAGCCCGGCGATAAGCCCGTTGTAGAGCGTGCGCTCTATGATATCGTAGTACTTAACGTCCCCGTACTGCCGGTGCAAGCGGTGATTCCAGTACACACTACCGATGGCAGCGCAGGTTTCGCTGTAGGCCGTCAGGTTGGGTAATTCGTAATTGTCGCCAAAAGACTCGCCATCGTGCCGGGCGCCGATGCCGCCGGTGAGGTACATTTTCTTACCCACCATATTCTCCCAGAGCTGCTGTACGGCCTGATCATAGGCGGAGTCGCGCATCAGCACCGCGATATCTGTCATGGCCGCGTACATGTACACTGCCCGGACGGCATGCCCCACCACTTCCTTCTGCTCCACTACAGGCAGATGGTCCTGAGCGTAAGGCCCGAAGAGCTCATGGTTGTCCGGATTGCCCCGGTTGTCGAGGAAGTATTTGGCGAGGTGGAGGTATTTTTCTTCTCCACTAGCCATATACAGTTTGATGAGCCCGGTTTCGATGATTTGATGCCCGGGCACGGTGCTAATCTGCCCTTCGCCATCCCCGAAGGTCTTTACCAAAAGGTCGGCATTTTTCAGGGCAATATTCAGGAAGTTGGTTTTGCCAGTGGCGATGTAGTGCGTGTAAGCGGCTTCGTATAAATGCCCCGGATTGTACATTTCGTGGCTGGCCTCGAGGGATTCCCAGCGCTTGCCTTCTATCACCTTTACCCAGGGGGCTGGTGGTTTGGCCGGGTCAATGGTCCGCCAGGTGGTCAGGTAGCCATCTGCTTCCTGCCCCACGGCAATGATGTCAATCAGGGTATCCAGGGTGCGCTCCAGTTCCGGATTAGGTGCACTGATCAGGGAATTAGAGGCGCCCTCAATGATTTTGTACAAATCCGTATCATCAAATGGCATGGCCCCGCGGGTGGCTCCTTCCAGCTTTCCGCCGGCAATCAGGAAGTTTTCCATGCGGCCTTCTTCTTCGCACTTGTCCAGGGCGTAGGCAATGGTTTGCTCCTGTACCCTTTTGATGATGGGCAGCCAGAAGTCGTCCGTCATGCGTACATGCTGTATGTCCACCGGAGCAATCCGATAACCCGCGTATTTGGAAACTTCAGCTTCCACCTGTGTTTCCTGTGTGCTGCAACTGAATACAAAACAGGATAGGATAGCCAGATATAATGTGTGCTTCATTTTGCTTCTAATTCAGTCTTCTGACATAGGGCCAGCCATCATCTGACCATCGGATTTTCTTAACCATGAGCTTAGGACGGCCCTCGTCTTTGGCGTCATAAGCGTGCATGAACATGTAGTCTTCCTCCTTAAAATGGTAAACACTACAGTGCCCTGCGCCGTACCAGTTTTCATTGCCTTCCACCACCAGGCTGCCCCCACCGTGGAAGAGGTTTTTGCCCTCCCGGTCGAAGTAGGGGCCTTCTACGTTTTTGGAGCGGCCCACGACCACCTTGTAGGTACTGTTGGCGCCACGGCAGCACAGGTCCCAGGAAAGGAACTGATAGTACCAGCCGTCTTTCTTGAAGATAAATGGCGCTTCCAGAGCGGCGTCACCCGGGTTTTTGTCACTCAGCTCAAAGCTGCGCTCCCGGCGGGCGATGGTATGCCATTCCTGTGGTTCGGCGATTTCGAGCAGGGAAGGGGCCATCCTGACCAGTTTCAGCCCGTCCCAGAAGGAGCCAAAGGACATCCACGGCACGCCTTCGTCATCAAAGACGATGTTTGGGTCGATGGCATTCCAGAGGTCCCGGTTGGGATGGGACTGTATGACGATGCCGTGGTCGGTCCAGCCATAGCCCTCGTCGTCCGGGTCCAGGGATTTCGTAGTCGCCACGCCAATGGCGGAGGTATTTTTGGCGAAAGCCGAAACCGAGTAGTAGATGTAGTACTGCCCGTTGTGGAAAAGGATGTCAGGCGCCCAGATGTGATTGCGGAACTCCGGAACCACTTCGTCCGTCCAGGCTGGCTTTTCCGGGAATACCGGATCTGCTTCCTCCCAGTTTTCCAAATCGGTGGAGGTAAAATGGGCAATGCCCATGCCGGTACAAAAAAGGTGATAAAGCCCGTTGGCTTCGATTACCACCGGGTCATGCACCCGGATGTCGATAGCCTGAGCCAGACTCCGGGAGGGCAACAGCCCTATCATCAATATTGCTATGCTATAGGTTAAATGCTTCATTTTTGAATGCCTTCTGATGTCATAATAATGCGCTTCATCGTGCCGTCTTCGTTGTAGTACAGGCGGTCAATACAGACCGAACGGCGGAAACTGCCGCCCATAGGCTGGATGCCGCCGGTATGGTAGATGTAGTAAGGCACGCCTTTGTACTCGATAATGGCCTGATGGTTGGTATTGCAGTTGCCGGCCAGTTCATTCAGGATACCCTTGTACTCCCAGGGGCCTTCGATGGATTTGGACATGGCGTAAGCCGTCTTTTCCGGGAACTGATAGGCGTAGGAAAGGTAATACCAGTCTCCCCGCTTGTGAATCCAGGGCGCTTCCGTGAAGTGGGGCAAGCCTTCCACTACTTTGATCTCACCATCCAGCTCGATCATGTTTTCCTTTAGCTTCGCGTAGTAGCAGACAGTATTGCCCCAGAAGAGGTAGGCCTGGCCATCATCATCAATAAAAACAGTAGGATCGATGTCATCCCAGCCAATATCCGTTGCTTTGGTCATATCATTGGTGACCAAGGCATTACCGAGGGCATCTTTAAAGGGTCCAACCGGGCTGTCTGCTACCGCTACGCCGATGGCTTTGCCGGGAATGGTAGCATGCTCAACCGTAACGTACCAGTAAAACCTGCCCTCCTTTTCGATGACTTCCGCTGCCCAGGCATCACTTTTTGCCCAGGAGAAATCAGCGACTTTAAGCGGCACCTGGTGCTCCTTCCAATCGACCATATTGGTGGAAGAGAAGACCAGCCATTCGTTCATTTTGTAGAAGTGGTAGTCTTGTTCGGCTTCATCGTGCCCGGTATACAGGTAGACCGTATCGTTATGCACGATGGCCGCCGGATCTGCGGTGAATTTGTGCGTAATCACCGGGTTGTTCATCTTGAGCGGGGAGGTGGCTTCGTCCGGCCCCTGGGCATGTAGGGCACTATGGGCTAGGCACACCAGCCCCAGCGTAATTACAAGATGATATAGGGAATGTATTTTCATTTGCGCTTTGCTTTTTGCTTTACCGAATACTTTCCACCCCTTCATCCGTTTGGACGATGGGCGCTATGGTCCCGTTGTCCCGGTAGAACAGGCTGTCTATGCAGACCGAACGCCGATAGTCTCCACCAGAAGGCAAGCTGCCATTGTGATAGATGAAGTAAGACTGGCCTTCGTACTCGATAATGGTCTGATGGTTCGTGGAGCTGTTCTCCACATAATCGTTAATGATGCCCTGGTATTTCCAGGTGCCAGTGAGGCTATCCGCTGTTGCGTAGGCAATTCTCTCCGGCCACTCCGCAGCGTAGGTCAAATAATACTGATCGTCTTTTTTGTGAATGTGGGGCGCTTCCGTGAAATTGACCAACCCTTCTACCTCGTGGATTTCACCGTCCAGCTCGATCATATTGTCTTTGAGCTTTGCATAGTAGCAAGCCGTATTGCCCCAGAAGATATAAGCCTGCCCATCGTCATCGATGTACACGGCAGGGTCGATATCATCCCAGTAGCTGTCTATCGCTGTGGTCATATCGTTGGTAATCAAGGCATCCCCGCGTGCATCCGAAAAAGGCCCGGTCGGGCTATCTGATACCGCCACGCCAATGGCTTTGCCGGGGACCGTGCGGTGCTCTACTGATACGTACCAGTAAAACTTTCCGTCCCGCTCTACTGTATGAGCAGCCCAGGCATCCCGGAGTGCCCAGGAAAAATCGCTTACCGCGAGAGCCGGGCCATGGTCTGTCCAGTCTTCCAGGTTGGTAGACGAGAAAACGAGCCAGTCCTTCATCAAATAGCCTTCGGTTCCAATTTCCTGCTCATCATGACCAGTATAGAGGTAGACGGTCCCGTCATGAACCATAGCAGCCGGGTCTGCGGTAAACTTATCTTTGATAATAGGATTGTGATGCACAATGGAGCTGACCGGTGACTCAATGACCGGTACCTCATCATCCTCTCGCTGACAGGCTAAAGCCAGCCCTACGATCAACAACGTCCAATACACTTCACTTAACTTCATCAATCTTTACTTTGCTGTGATTACAATAACTGAGAAAGGAGGAATCTCCAGGGAGAGGGTACCGCCCTTCAGCTGTATTTTCTTAAAACTTTCCGGATGTACCTTGTCGGGGTTATCGAAGGAGTTGTGGTCCTGCAACTTGTCAGCAGACAGGATTTCACCCGATACTTTGGACAGGTCAAGCCCGCTTACATCCAGCTGGATCTCATGCGCTTTTTCTGAATCGATATTGACCAGGGAGAAATGGGTATTTCCTGCTGCATCCCGTGAAGCGGAGGCGGAAATCGCGGGCAGGGACTTGTCCTCATGCGTATACTCCGGAGACTCGAAGGACAGCGGGATCAGCGTAGCATCCTGATGGACCTTGTACATCCGCATCACGTGATACGTCGGCGTAAGGATCATTTTTTCCTCATCGGTCAGGATGACCGCCTGCAGTACGTTCACGGCTTGTGCCAGGTTAGCCATTTTGACCCGGTCGGCGTGGTTGTTGAAGATGTTCAGCGTAGTACCTGCGATCATCGCGTCACGCATGGTGTTCTGCTGATACAGGAAGCCAGGATTGGTGCCCGGTTCCGGGTCGTACCATCCGCCCCATTCGTCCACAAACAAGGCCACTTTCTGCTCCGGATCGTGCTTGTCCATGATCGCGGTGTGCTTCTGAATGAGCTCTTCCATCATCAGCGCCCGCTCCATGATGGTGAAGTACTGGCCTTCGGAAAACTCAGTGGAAGGCCCTTTGTTGCCCCAGTCAATGACCGAGTAATGGTGCAGCGCCATGGCTTCGATGAGGTTTTTGGGGATGTTCTTCATCAGCACCTCTGTCCAGTTGTAGTCGCTGCTGCTTGCGCCGGAAGCGACCCGCACCAGGCCATCAGAATTGCGCCAGTCGGTTGTAAAGGTGGCGTAGCGCCGGTAGACATCCGAGTAGTATTCCGGTGTCATATTACCACCGCAGCCCCAGGCTTCGTTGCCAATCCCCCAGTAAGTCACTTTCCAGGGCTCCTCGCGGCCATACTCTTCTCTGAGTTCCGGCATGGGGCTTGTACCCGCCGGATGATTGGTGTACTTGATCCAGTCCGCCAGCTCCTGGGGGGTGCCGCTGCCAACGTTTGCCGACAGGTAAGGCTCTGTGCCCAGCAGCTCGCACATGTTGAGGAACTCATGGGTGCCAAAGCTGTTGTCCTCCCGGACGTTCCCCCACCAGATGTTGAGGATGGATGGGCGCTCTTCCTTCGGGCCAATACCGTCCTTCCAGTGGTAAGTATCGGCGAAGCAACCGCCTGGCCAGCGCAGGTTCGGTATCGACAACTCCCTGAGCGCTTCTACCACGTCCATGCGGACCCCGGCGGTGTTCGGGATATCGCTATCTTCTCCTACGTAAAAGCCACCGTAGATACACCGGCCCAGATGCTCGGCAAAGTGGCCATAGATATGCTTGCTAATCTGTGGTGCATCCTCCTGTGGTTCGACCTTAATGGCCACAGCCTGAGCGTTGCTGATATTCGCCATCAGCAAGAATCCTCCAACTGCAAGCGCAATGAATTTGCTCATCATGATTTTTCTTTTAAGGGAGTTATGTTGTTTATTGCAATTTTTTGCCCCAAACGGTAATATTCTGGTCATTCAGGCCCGTGAACAGCACGGTTTCCGGTACTTCATTTTCCCAGTCCCGGCCTCTTTCCACCCGCACCCTTGCTGTGGTGCCGTTGTCATAAGCCAGGTTTAGCCAGGGGCTGCTGTAAGACCAGGTGCCGCCGGTGCTTCCGCTTATCGTGCCGCCTTCCTCCAGTGTGATGGGTTCTGAATCGATATAATTCGGGGAAAGCTGTTCTTCGGCAAAGCCAGGCACGATTTGGTATTCGTACGTAATCTGATCCCAGTTGCCAATCAGCTCCGCCTCTTCCACTGCGGTTTCTTCTTCGGTAGCATAGCGCTGACAGCTCACGAGGGGCCAGCCATCTTCGGTCCAGAACAACTGCCGGACATGCATCACCATAAAGAATGGATTGACGCCCGGGCGTCCCTGATGCCCCATGTAAAAACGGCCATCCTTTTCAAAAACGCCGGGGTGGGAGACGCCCTGCCAGCCGCTATGCCCTTCGAAGCGGTAAGGGGCCAGAATCATGGGCTCATCGTCAGCCAGCTCATTCATGTTTTTGCCCTCAATATCGAAGAAGGGGCCCGTTGGGCTATCCGACCTTCCCACGCGCACATTGTACTTGGTCTCCAGCCAGTCGTAGGCAATGAACATGTAGTACTGATCAAATTCCGGATTGTAGATGATTTCCGGGGCTTCGATATTTCCGTTAATGGTGTTGCCGGTAAAGCCGCGATGGGCTATACGCACCCCTTTGTCGTTTGGGTTCTGAGACAGCCCGGTTGTCGGGTTCAGTTGTACCCTGTAAATGGCATCCCAGGAAGAACCATAGTACATCCAGTGCTCTCCGTTGTCGGTGACGATGACCGTGGGGTCAATCGCATTAGTGTGGGTAGAGCCGTCATTCTGGGACGTGACCACCAACCCCTGCTCCACAAACGGCCCGCGGGGGTCGTCAGATGTCGCCAGCCCGATTGCGCTTAGGCGGGGGACGTTGGATGCCAGGGAGTAGTAAAGGCGATATTCACCATTAACCTTCATAATGTAAGGTGCCCAAAGCCCGGGATTGGGTTCTCCGCCGTTTTGACGAATGTAATTGCCTCCCTGCGATGGGATGCCGGGGAAAGCCCAGCCTACAAACTCCCATTCCACCAGGTTGATGCTCCGTCTGATTTGTATACCGGCCCTGATTTCGTGCCCGAATGCCACATCGGTATTGTAGCAGTAGGTGAATTCATCATCCACGACGTAGGAAGGATCGTGCACGTTGTAATGCCTCCACTGATCGGTCATTGCGGGCGTTGCGACACCGGCATACGTGTCGGAGAAGTTGGAAAAATCTACCGGGCCATCATCAAGTGTGGTGGTATCTCCGGTATTGGTGCTTGGTTCCGGCTCAATAATGGGCGTAGGCATATCGTCATCTTTGCACCCCATAAGGGTCGAAAAGGCAACGACAGCCGCCAGAAATAAAATCTTGTTGTGGTTAAGCGATAGTCTCATAATGCTATAATTCGGCTTTTAATGCTAAAATATTCAGTGTTCTGGTTGGCTTTCCGTTGCGATCGTAAAAGGCCATCTCTTTGGCTTGCGGTGAAAGGCGCAGGCTGCGGGTGGATTGTGAAAGGTAGCCACCACCAAAATGGCATTCGATTTTCTGTTGCTGACCGCCCTCATAGGTTAACAGGGCGCTGACTTCTCCCGGCTCAAAGGCCAAAAGTTTCTGGCCGGATCGTGGCAATGCATATGCCCTCGCAGCACCGCCGTTGGTACTCACCAGCAGGGCCATTTCACCATCGGCTTTTCTGAGAGTTACTGCCGCGCGTTGATCTCCGCTAATTTGGAGGCCGGATGCTTCGCTGCTAAGCGGGTGGAACCTGAGCCCTCCTTCATTGCGCAGGACTAAGCCCATGAGCGCATCGTACCGCCCGGTTACGACTTCTGTGTTGTATTCATTGCCGGTCAAAATGATATCCGGGTCACCATCCAGGTCCAGGTCCTCGCAGACAATCCCTTTAACAGGTGCGGCCTGCGCCAACTGTGGAAGCGGGTGCAGTTTAAATTGCCCGGTGCCGAGGTTTTCGAGTAAGACAGTAGCTTGTATATCGCATTGCAGCGTTTGCATCTCCCCTGCCTCCAGGATATTTAGAATGTCTGAGGTAGTCGATTGGGCAAAATCTTTATACCGCAGCACTTTTTTCTTCAGTACTGGCATTTGTGCCGTAAGCAGGTCCAGAGAAGCCAACGGATAGTATTCGCCTTCCTCGTAGATGGAGAAAACCGGATCGGTGGCCCCGTTTTGATCAAAATCAGCGTAGTGGAGCTTTAGGGGGTGCTCTGGTGTTGCTTTGAAGGGCGTATTTTGCCCGATGTTGCCTGCTACATAATCCATATCTCCATCCCTATCAAAATCGCCGGATGTGATGCTGTTCCACATACCGGCAGACTGGGCGAGCCCGGCCTGATCTGTAATATCCGTAAGACCAGCTCCTGTATTTTGGTAGACGCTGATTTTCATGAGTTCACCCACTACGATCAGATCGGGTTGGTGGTCGTTATTGAAGTCGGTCCAAAGGGCAGCAGTGACCATTCCAACTGTTTGCAGGGACGGGCAAATCTCCTTGGTTACCTCCGTAAAGGTGCCTCCGTTATTTTGAAGCAGATAGCTTTGCGGGGCCTTGGGGTATTGCCCCGGTACAACCCGCCCACCAACAAACAGGTCAATATCCCCATCGGCATCGAAATCACTCCCGGCAACGGCAGCAGTGCTGCTCAGCATCTCAGGCAGGCGGCCTGTACTCAGGGTAAAATGCCCAAGCCCGTCATTGAGGTAAAGGCGGTCCTGGTAATGGATATGATGGGCATAACGCTCGGAACCACCAGAGGCAGCGTAAAGATCTAAGTCCTGATCTCCATCGGCGTCAAAAAGCAGTAGGCCAAGGTCTTCGTAGTTCTTAGTGGGCAATGCAAGTGCCGTGAAACTGCCATCGGTGTTCTGCAGCATGACTTGCGCATCGTGCCCGTAGGCGCCACCCATCACTACGTCGTCCAGCCCATCGCCATTGACATCCCCAACAGCCATGCCTGGCCCCTGATGGGTAAAGCCATGCTGCAATAAGGGCTGCACCTTGAAGTCATTGGCATAATCCGGTTCCTGATGCTGCAAGGGTATTGCACCGCCTGCTTTCAGCAGAGGCGCTTTTCGGGAAGAGGAGGCTGTTACCACTTCCACCGCTGTCTGATATGGGGCACGAATGCGTTGATTCGTAACCGTTGACAGGAGGGTGCTTTTTTTGCCATCTGGCCAGGCCACCGTCAGGCTGTCCACTTTTTCAATCGGCCCCAGCCCAAAGTGCAGGACATCCGTTACCGTACTTTGAAAGCCGCTTACCGGTTGCTGTAATCGGGTAAACACCTGTTCGCTCGCATAAACTTTTACCGTTGCGCCTATGCCTTTTTCGTTGCCTTCGGGCCCGGATAGCAGCACTTGCAGGTAGCGTCCGGCAGCGGTATCCCGCTCCATGAGCGTATTGCGGTAGATAAAGGCTGCCTGGTCAATATTATTGATGATCAGGTCCAGGTCGCCGTCCTGGTCCAGGTCTGCGTAGGCGGCGCCGTTGGAAATGGTGGGCGCTTCGAAGCCCCAGTCTTTTATTTTGTTGGCGAAGGTATGATCGCCATTATTCTTGTAGGCGTAGTTGGGCTGCGAGATGGCGGGCTGCTCTTCCAGGCTTTTCAATACCCGTTGTTCCACTTCATCCGGGCTGGAAAAGGGCGCCGCAGCATTTTTTCTGAATTTCACAAAATCGAGGTCTGTGATGTCTTTGCCATAACCGTTGGTGACGAAGAGGTCCTGAAAGCCATCATTGTCCAAATCCGCGATCAGGGGTGCCCAGCTCCAGTCCGTGCGGTCTACGCCTGCCAATTGCCCGATCTCGGCATACTGTCCCTGCCCGTTGGACAGGTGGAGCATGTTGCGCATGTACTGATGCCCGTAACCGTACTGCAGGGCACGCTGGAATTTGTCATACTGGCTGGGGCCAAACATTAACTTGCGGCGGTAATAACTTTCGGGCAGCATATCAAGCGTGAAAAGATCGAGGTAGCCATCGTTATTGATGTCCCCTACGCTGTTGCCCATTGAGAAGTGGCTGGTGTGGCCAAAGTATGCCTCCGCTGCCTCGGTGAAGGTCCCATCCTGATTATTGAGGTAAAGCAGATCGCGGGAGAGGTAGTCGTTCCCCACGTAAATATCCGGCCAGCCATCGGCATTCGCATCGAGTAGACTGGCACCCAGCCCAAAGCCCTCAATCGTGATGCCTGCCTCGCGGGAGACGTTGGTGTATACGGCATGCCCCAAAGCCGGATCAAAATCATTGCGGTACAGCCGGTCGGTATTGCGGCCCGAACCATTGGTCAGCATGGGCCGGATGGTCACGGCTGATTTCTCAAAGCCGCCCCCGTTGAGCAAGTACACATCCAGGTCGCCATCGCGATCGTAATCGAAAAAAACCGCTTGGTTGGACTGGCTGGGATCGGCAAGCCCATAAGCTTCAGCGGCTTCTAAAAAGGTATTATCCCCTTGGTTGATGTACAACCGGTTGGGGTAAATGCTTTCATTGATTGGCCCGCCCACACAAATGTACAGGTCATCCAGCCCATCGCTATTGATATCTACCACGGATACACCGGTGCACCAGAGCCCTTCTGTGTTTAGCCCTGAGGCATCGGTGAGGTCTTCAAATTCGAAGTTGCCTTTGTTGAGGTAGATCCGGCTTTTGACCTGATTGCCGGTGAAGACCAGATCGGGCAGCCCGTTTTGGTCAAAGTCGCCAACCCCTACCCCACCTCCGTTGTAGAGGTATTCGAAGTCCATCAGGTTGAACGTGTCATCCGGCACGATGGTGTTTTCGAAGTCGATGCCGGTCTGTGCAGCATCAAGCACCTGGAACAGCGCTCCGGTGCCCTGCTGACCGCTTTGGCAGCCGCACAAGCCCAGCAAAAGGGCAACGCCCCCCAGTATGTTGATCTTGTGAATGGACATCATTTTTCGTTCCAGATTGAGAAAAGTAAGGGCAGGCTGGTAAATCAAATTTACTGAACCCGCCCTCACTTCTTTACAATGAAAAGCTTTACACCTTTAGCTCAGCTGCCTTAGTTAGCTGAGTTACCCACCAAATTGGGGTTGCGGTCCAGTTCGGTTTGAGCAATTGGCAAGACCTTGCGGCCTACCGCATAAGTATTGAACTCAAAGTCGTGTGACTGCAGCTCCGCCAGTTCAGCAGAATCGTCCAGCTTGCCCCAGCGCAGGATATCCCACCAGCGGTGGCCTTCGATAGCCAGCTCCATGATGCGCTCGTGCTCCAGCTGATCCATGAAGTCGTCGAGAGACAGGGCTGCAAATTCAGCTTCCCGGTCGGGCAGGTTGGCACGGTTGCGCACTTGCTGTACGTAACCTGCTGCACCTGCTACATCGCCGGTATTCGCCAGACACTCCGCATACATCAGCAGTACGTCTGCATAACGGATGATGTGGTAGTCGAATCCGGAAGCGAACGCATCCGAGCCGGTCGCGGCATTGGTATACTTCTTGATGAAGAAGTCGGTTTCTGTGTAGCCTCTTTCAAACCAGTCCACACCGTATGCGGTCGTATAACCTTCATCCGGCTCATAAGACAGGATGGTGGCATGGTAACGGGGGTCCAAAGTGCCGTCTACCGTTAGCTCTTCCCGCATTTCATTGTACAGGAATTCCGTAGCGTAGAAGTCGTAGAAATCACCTTGTGAGTACGTAGGCGTAATGGCCAGGAACTGACGCCAGTTCACGTTAGGATCACCGCCCCAGTTGAACTCAGCAGCGGTGCTCGTGGTGAAGTCCGCCCAGAAGATTTTGCCTGGATTGCTGTTTTCCAAACCTGGGTCCTGAGTGAACAGATCGAAATAGTTATCGCCCAGGGCGTACTCATTAGAGTTGATAACGGCCTCGAAGTAACGGCCGGCCTCTGAGTAGTTGCCTTCGAAGAGGAACACCTTGCCGAGCAGAGACTGCGCAGCACCCTGAGTAGCACGGCCGAACTGCCCCTGATCCGGACCTTCAACGCTGTTGTAGTTGAGCGGCAGCAAACCGATAGCGGTTTCCAGGTCTGATTTCACCTGGCTGTAGACCATATCACGAGTCACCCCTTCATTGCTGGGGTAGTAAGAATCGCCCCCCTTAGGCGTTTCGAGGATGAGCGGTACATTTTCATGCACGTTGGTCAGGTTGAAGTACGCCAGCGCACGGAGGAAGTAAGCCTGGCCTAACAGCCGGTTGCGAAGCCCCTCATCCATTTCAATATTGGGGATGTTCTCCAGTGCCTGGTTCGCCCGGGACACCATAATGTAGTGGCCTGCCCAAAAAATCTCAAGGGCGGCATCCGTACCGGGAACGGTGAAGTTGCTCAGGCCGGTCAGGAAAACCCACGGGCTGCGGCAGGAGAGTTCATCACTCCGTCCATCGTTGTACACCGGCGTTATCCGCTGGTACATACCATCAATGATGAGTGCATTGTAGATGGCATCCACGGCAGCGACTGCCTGATCGGCATTTTCGTAAAAAGATTCGTTTGAAAGACGGTTAGGATCAACAATGTCCAATTCGTCGTGGCAGGCATTGATTCCGAAAAGGAAACAAACCATCAAGCCTATTTTAAAGTGCTTAAGTTTCATTGCTTAAAATTTTATTTGAAGTCCAACCATAGTTGTCGTCGGGCGTGGGAAAGTACCAAAGTCAAACCCAGGGTTCAGGATACCCGCCTGGAAGTCAGGATTGTACCCTTCATAAGCAGAGAAGACATGTACGTTCTGCATGGTCACGTAAAGCCGTGCGCTCTGCATTTTCACCCGCTCCAGTACCGACTGACCAAAGCTATAGCCTAAAGAAATGGTATTCAAACGGAAGTAAGACCCATCTTGCAGCCAGCCTGGGCGGTCTGAGTCCCGCTGATTGTTGTTCGGGTCATTCAGGACCACGCGTGGCACATCCGTGTTTGTGTTGGAAGGTGTCCAGCGGTTCAGGATGTCCTCGTGCCAGTTGGTATAGCCGGAAGTGACCA
Organism: Phaeodactylibacter sp.; assembly: GCF_022763345.1. Taxonomy (GTDB): domain Bacteria; phylum Bacteroidota; class Bacteroidia; order Chitinophagales; family Saprospiraceae; genus Phaeodactylibacter. Next base: position 44,940 of record NZ_JALEGS010000061.1, on the reverse strand, counting down.
TCAAGCCCCGGTAGAGATTGCTGTTGATGAGGTTGCCGCCGCTACCCTGACCAAAGATTGTGAAGTCGAAGTTTTTGTAATTCGCAACGATATTCATGCCATAGTAGTAAGTCGGCATACCCTGTCCAAGATACTGCCGGTCAGCGTCATCGATGATGCCATCCTCGTTCAGGTCTACAAACCGGATATCACCAGGTGCGGTGTTATCGTTTTGGAAAGCATGAGACTCTACTTCCCCCTGGGTCTGGAAGATACCATCATAAACCCAGCCGTAGTGCTCTCCCACTGCACGTCCTACTTCGGTTCTTGCGCCGGTTCCGGAAAGGAAGTCCAGCGTACCGATATCGAGCACCTCGTTTCTCAGGGTGTAGAAGTTAGGTGAAATGTTGAAGACCACATCGCCAATACGCGGGCGCCAGGTAGCCGAAAATTCAACCCCGGAGTTCTGAATAGAGCCGGCGTTGGTCGTCAGTCCTGCCAAAGAGCCATTGGACAGTGGAATAGGCAGGTCGATCAGCACGTCATCAGAGGTATTGGAGTAGTACTCTGCTGTAAATTCCAGCTTGCCATCCATGATTTCCAGGTCAAGCCCGATATTACGTGTGGTACGAGTCTCCCAGGTAATGGAAGGGTCAACCAGAATAGTCGTCGCAGCACCCAGTGTACGCCCGGTGGCGAACTCATACGGGATCGCCCGGTTGATGGTAGCCTGATAACGGAAGTTACCGATTTCCTGGTTGCCCAGCTGACCATAACCACCGCGAAGCTTCAGGCCGGAAATGGCTTGTGGCAACTCAAAGGTATTGTGCAGCTTCCAGCCCAATCCAACAGATGGGAACAGCGCGAAGCGGTTTTCTTCGCGAAAGCGGGAAGAACCATCGTAGCGCAGGTTCAAGGTCAGGAGGTAGGTGTCGTCAAAGGAATAATTGACCCGGCCAAGGTAAGAAACCAGGGAAGCCGGCTGCTGATTGTCAATCACGCTAAAAGTAGAGGCATTGGCCAGGCTCAGGATGTAAGGTTTCTCCAGGCCGGAGCCTACTGCAGATACCTGACGGAAGTCAAAGTTCTGGAAACTCTGACCAGCCAAAAGCTTCAGGTCGTGCTTGCCAAACTTGCGCTCGTACTTCAAGGTGTTTTCCACCAGGAAAGAACGGGAAGAACGGTCGCCCACCTGCAACTCCGCAATGGGGCGCGGGAAGAAGTACCCCAGATCGTACTGAGGTGCGAAAAGCTGGTCGGTAATATCAGAGTTGTCGTACTGCAGGTTCAGCTTGTAGGTCAGGCCTTCCGCGATCGTCAGCTCACCGTAGGCGTTCGCCAAAAGGCGGTTGACCTGAGTGGAGTTGTTGACCAGGGTATTGAAACCCGGTACGTTCAGGGTAATGGACTGATGGATGACCGCATCGGCACCACCGAAGCCACCTTCCCGGTTGGGGTCAAGCAGCGGGATGGTTGGTGCAGCCTGCAGCAGGTCGTTGACCAGAGTCGGGCGCCCTCCTGGCAGGAACAAAGTGAATACACCATTGTAAAACAAGGGGTTTTCGTCAGAACGCATCAGGTAAACATTCTCCCCGAACTTCAGGCGTCCGATCTCCGTCTGCGAGTTGACCCGCATGGAATAGCGCCGGTAATCCGGGCCGCTCCCCACCAGTGTACCTCTGTTGTCCATGTAGTCCATAGAAACAAAGTAGTTGGTCCGCTTGGTACCACCGGAGAAATTCAGGTTGTAGTTTTGAATGGAGCCATCCTTATAACCCTCGTCCTGCCAGTTGGTATTGATGTCGTCAATGTACTGAGGAGAGTTAGGGTCATTACCAGGTACGGGAGCCTGGCCAGCATTAGCCAGCAATTCGGTATTGATGGCCTGATATCCCTGCCGCTCCAGAACTGGAATACGCTGTGGTACCGTCTGCACCCCGTAGTAGCTGGAAAAGTCAATGCTGAACCTTTCGTTTTTGCTGCCTGCCTTAGTGGTGATGATTACTACACCGTTAGCGGCACGGTTACCGTAGATGGCACCCGCGGTTGCATCCTTCAGGACCTGAATAGATTCAATATCATTGGGGTTGATGTCGCGGATACCACCGGAAAGCGGGAAACCATCCACAACATACAGCGGCTCAGCGCTGGCCCCCAGGCCAAACGTACTAACCCCCCTGACGCGGACAGTAGGCGCGGCACCCGGCTGCCCGTCAGAAGTAATAGAAACGCCAGCAACGCGGCCCTGCATCATCTGGGTCACATCGTTGGTGGCTTGCTTTTTCATCTCTTCGGTGTTCACAACGCTTACTGCACCGGTAAGGTCTTCTTTACGCTGCGTGCCGTAACCTACCACCACCACTTCTTCCAGCAGCTCAGCAGACTGCCGCAATACCACATCAATGGTCGTTTGGCTGCCCACTTCGATTTCTACCGTTCTGAAGCCGGTGTAGGAGAAAATCAGCACATCATCCGGCGTTGCATTCAGGCTGTAGCCCCCGTCAAAGTCCGTAATGGTCCCTGTACTCGAGCCCTGAATCACTACATTCACACCGATCAGCGACTCGCCTTCTGCCGATGTGACTTTTCCGTTGATTGTCTTGCTGTTCTGCGCCATTAGGGAGCAGGCGAACAGCAAAAACAAACTGGTGGCAGACACGATACGCTTCAGCGTCGCAGCCCGCTTACCAAGCTTTGGTTTTGCAAAGTATGCTTCCATGAGTTTCATACATTAACTTTATAAGTGTAATTTTTACACTTCCAAAGATAGGTAAGATTGATTTAAAAATCCTAACATAATTCCGTTTTTTCGACAAAAAAGTTATTTACATGCCGCTCACCCGACTAGTGACAAATATCATTTTTTGTGTTAATTTTACACTTAAAATTAGCAACATTTGTCAATCTTAAGGTGCCTATTAATGAAAAGACAGAGGGGATTTTATTCCGCAAAGCCCCGAAAACATTTATTCTACTGGTACACTTGTCTTAGTAGGCAGTCAAAACAAATCGACAACCACACATCATGATCAATAATTACAGCTCGGAGGATAAAGTGCTGTTAGCCGTAGACTGTATCATCTTCGGCTTCGATGAAGAAGACCTGAAAATTTTGCTGATCCGAAGAGGATTTGAACCGGAAAAAGGAAAATGGTCCCTCGTGGGCGGCTTCCTGAAAGCCGAGGAAACCCTCGACGATGCCGCCCGGCGGGTACTGGAACGCTATACGGGCCTGAGTGATGTCTATATGGAGCAGTTGGCTGCATTCAGTGAGGTGGACCGCGACCCGGCTGACCGCACCATTTCCATGGCTTACTACGCACTGATCAACATCAAGGAGCACAATGAGAAGCTGATCAAACAGTTCTCCGCCAACTGGTTCAGCGTTTCCCAGGCGCCTTCCCTGATCTTTGACCATGACAAAATGGTACATTATGCCATCCGACGGCTGAGAACACGGGCTACTACCCGGCCGATTGGGTTTGAGCTCCTGCCCGAGAAGTTCACCATGCGCCAACTGCAAAAGCTGTACGAGGCGATCTGGGACACCACCCTCGACAAGCGCAACTTCATCAATAAAATCCGCTCCCTGGATATTGTGGTCAAACTCGATGAAAAGGACAAGAAATCGTCGCGAAAGGGGTCCTTCCTCTACCAGTTTGACCCTAGTAAATACGATAAGAAGGCGGCGGAGGGCTTTATGCTGAAGCTATAGGAGCCCCTTTTCGTCTTCTATTTGGATGGAGCCGATGGCAACAATACCTTCACTACTTTCGGTAGGGTAAGCCCTTGTACCAGTATAGAAAATATAACCAAACCGTAGGTCAGCAGCAATAGGGTACTGCCTGACATGTTTTCGGTAAGCGAGTAAGCCAATGCCAGGGAAATCCCCCCTCTCAAGCCGCCCCAGGTCAGGACAGCTGCGGTATCCACCCAACGGTGGGCATCGTGGCGCAGAAAGGAATACGGAATTACAACCGCTATAAACCGGGCAGCCAGCACCAGCACAATAACGGATAGCATTAACCATATCTCCGCCATGCTGTCCGGCGACATCAGGTGGATGGCCAGCCCGAGAAATACGAATAGTATGCCGTTGAGGCTATCGTCCAGAATCTCCCAGAAGCCGTCCAGTACTTTTCTCGTTTCAACTTCAAAGCCCGGTTGCTTTATTTGATTGCCGATGAATAGACCAGCAACGACCATCGCCAAAGGCCCTGAAGTTTCCAGCGCTTGTGCCAGGCTGTAGCCCCCGAATACGATAGCCAGACTAACTATCGTCGTAAGGTGGGGATCCTGATCCACCATTTTCATTGCCCTAAATCCCAAAAAGCCCAGCAGGGCACCCAAAGACAGGCCCAAAAAGACCTCCCTTAACAATAACTGCCCCAGTTCCAGCATTAAGGGCGACTCTCCGCCTGATGAACTCATTTCGGAAAGCAACAGTATACCTGTGAACACAATCACCCCAACACCATCATTGAAAAGCGATTCCCCTTCAATCTTTAACTGAAGCGAAGGACTGACGTTACTATCTTTGAGCAATGCCAAAACGGCTACCGGATCAGTGGGTGAAATAAGCGCCCCAAACAACAAACAGTCGAAGAAGGATAAAGGAACCCCAAGCCCGGCAGCAATACCGTACAGCCCTATCCCTATTATAGCTGTAGACAACAGCACGCCAAGTGTGGCAAACCAAAAGACCGGCCAGCGCTCTTCTTCCAGCCCTCTGATATCGACATGCAAGGCTCCGGCAAACAGAAGGAAGCCCAACAAAATATCCAGCATGAAGTGGTTGAAGTCCACTTGCGTCACCGTATTGCTCAGAAACCCGTAAGCGGCAGGCCACAACGGTTTGGCAACCAGCACCAGCACCGCCAGTCCCAGCGACAACAGTAGCTGAGCGATAGTAAGCGGCAACTTTATCCAGCGATAATTGATAAAGCTAATCACCGCAGCGGTGAAAAACAGGAAGCTAAAAGACTCGTACATAGGTACGAAGATAGCATTTTAGTGGGGCAATCGCTTTCGCAAAACACCATAGAGGAAGGTGCCGGTCATCGCTGCCAGCAGGAAGACCACGAAAACAGTGTACCCGCTGCCCATTAAAATGAACATCGGCCCCGGGCAAACACCCGCCAAAGCCCAGCCCATACCAAAAATAAACCCACCGATGATGTAGCGGGGCCAGTGCTTGTCTTTGTCATGGAACTGAATCTCCTGCCCTTCCGTAGAGCGTAGGTGGCGCCGTTTGATGAATTGCACCACCAGTACCCCCAGCGCAATGGCCGAAAAGATGATACCGTACATATGGAAGGAATCAAAGCGGAACATTTCGTAAATCCGAAACCAGGAAACGGCCTCAGCTTTGTACAGGGTGATTCCAAAAAGGATACCTACCAGGATGTATCTTGACATTCGCATGGCAACGTCGGTTTAAGCATTAAAAATTAGAGGAAACAGGACGTAGGTCATAAACAGCCCGCCGGCAAAGAAGCCAATGACGGCATAGACCGAAGCAAGCTGCAGGGCTGAAATGCCGCTGATGGCGTGCCCCGAAGTACACCCGCCAGCATAGCGTGCCCCAAAGCCCACCAGAAAACCACCACCAACGATGATGAGCAGCCCTTTCCAGGTGAAGAGGTAGTCCCAGGCGTAAAATTCCGGTACCAGAGGCACTTCCCCATTTTCAAAGTTAAAGCCCATATTTTTCAGGCTTTCTATAGTTGCCGAAGAGATATGCGCCACGTTGCCTTCGGGCCCGCTGAAGTAAGTAGCGGCCAGGTACCCCCCGAATACCGCGCCCAGAGCAACGAGCAGGTTCCATCCCTGCGACTGCCAGTCAAACTTGAAAAAGTCAGCCATATCGCCTGCACCATCTGCGGCGCACATCACGCGCAGGTTGGCGGACATCCCAAACTCCTTCCCAAAAAACAGCAGCACAAACATGATCAGGGCAATCATCGGGCCCGCCACGTACCAAGGCCAGGGCTGGGAGATAAAGTCTTTAAACTGAAGCAAAAATTCAGGTGCCATAATGCTTTGAGGTTAGTTACACCTTCAAATTTAAGGAGCTCTTTTGTTGCTTTCCGATAAACTCTATCGCTGTAAAGGGTGATTTTTCTCATTGGTAATGCCGGCAGCTTGCTCTAGCTCAACTTGCGCTCCGACCGAAACGCAGAAGGCGACACCCCCACCCGCTTCTTAAAGAAGCCACTGAAGTGCAGGGGCTCTTCAAATCCCAGCCGGTACCCCACCTCCTTGACCGCCAGATCGGTATGCAGCAGCAGGCGCTTGGCTTCCAGTACCAGCCGGTCCTGAATGGCTTCCTTGGCGGGCTTACCGGTCAGTTCTTTCACGGTTTGGCTGAGGTGCTTGGGCGTAATGTGTAGCTGCCCGGCGTACTCGCTCACCTTGTGCCAGCTGGCGTACTGCTGGTCAATGAGCTGTTTGAAGTCGCGTAAAATACAGATGCTGCCGTTTTCTTCATCCAATTGGGCCGTGTCCAGTTGGGTGGTGTTGTTGCAATAGATTAGGAAGAGCTGCAGCAAAGCGCCCAGCGCACGCTCCCGGTAGGTCAAATCCGGGCTCAGGCAGTTCTTCATCTGACTGATGATATCCTGCAGCCGGTTAAAAGTAGCCGGATCCAGTTGCAACGGAGGCGTATCGCCAAAGGCCTTGAAGAGATTGATGTTGGAAATGAAGCTTTCGGGGATATTATTTTCTGCCAGGAAGTCTCTGGAAAAAGTGAATACCCAGCCTTCCGGCCGTGCTTCCGCCAACACCTGATGCACCTGCCCCGGGCTGACAAAGTGGACTTCCCGTTCCTGAAAAGGATACGCCTGGTAATCGACCAAATGCTGCCCGGTGGCACGCTCAATCAACAGCACGGTGTAGTAATCGTGCCGGTGCGGCTCATCAGCTTTCCCGGCGGCGCGGTCGTAGAGGCGGCCCATGTGCTCCAGGTAGAAGGGGTGCTGGGAGGCTCGGTGTTCCAGCGTTGAGGTACTGCTCACTTATGCTGACCTTGATACGGTGAAGAATCTATAACAATACGAAGATAGAAAATCAAAAACAGAACTACTGAGACACATCCTAAGTCACAGCCCAAACAATTCTTTACGTCTTAATTGTTCGCTTTCTCCCCCACACTCCCGACTTTTGGGCCAGAACAAACGGTAACGCCCTATGCCAACTCTTGCTGATGCCACCAAAATACTAGAAGCACACTACCAACTCCATGCTCAGCCCCGACAGCTGGAAGGCGAGCAAGACGCCACCTTTGAAGTCAGGCCCACCTGGGGCGGCACTTACTGCCTGAAAATCACGCATGCAGCCCCGGCGCTGGTGGACCTTCAACTGCAAATGATGCAGCGGCTGGCATCTGCCGGGCTACCCTTCGCCACGCCCAAGCCTATCCTCAACAACAAGGGGACGCATACCTGCCCCCTACCCGATGGCGCCACCGCCTACCTCACCACCTGGATTCCCGGCACGCTTTACGCAAAAGCAAAACTGAAGGATGCCGTACTGCGCGAAAGCCTGGGGCGTGCACTGGGGCAGCTTACCCTGGCATTGCAGGGCTTTGACCATCCGGCCGCCCACCGGGAAATACGCTGGGACAACAACCAACTGCCCTGGGTGGCACAGCACCTGGAGCGCTTTGACGCGGCACAGCGAGCAATCGTTGAACAGGGGCTGGGGTATTTTCAGAAACATGCCGCACCGACCCTCCCCCTCCTCCGCCACTCCGTCAATTACAACGATGCCAATGACTACAACCTGATGACCGAACGCGGCAGGGACGGGCACTACCGCATCGCCGGACTGTTCGACTTCGGGGATGCCGTACATACTGCCACCATCAATGAGCTGGCCGTTGCCCTGGCGTACGCTATGATGGAACAGCCCGACCCCGCCGGTGCCGCCGTAGAGGTCATCCGCGGGTACCATAAGGCTTTTCCGCTGGAGGAAGCGGAAGTGGCCGCCCTGCCCGCCCTGGTTTGGGCGAGGCTGCTCATCAGCGTCACCGTTTCCACCCTCAATCAACAGGCCGCGCCGGACCGGGCGTACCTGCAAGTCAGTAACCAAGCTGCCTGGGCCTTACTGCAACGGCTTCAGGGCATCCCATATAACCTGCTGCATTACCACTTCCGCCACGCCTGCGGATGGGAGCCCTGCCCGCAGGCTACGGTCTTTCAGGATTGGATACGGGAAGATCAGCCTGCCTTCGCCCCAGTCTCCCCTATTCCCGAACCGTGGCGGCAGATGGACCTGGGCGTGGGTAGCCTGGAGCTGGGAAACAACCGCAACTTTGAGGACGAGTACCGCTTCGAGCGCCACCTACAGCGGATCATGGAAGAGGATGGTGTCGAATTTGGGCTGGGCGGCTACGGGGAGGTCCGCCCTTTCTACACCACCGATGCCTATCAGGTGGAAGGCAACAGCGGCCCGCGCTGGCGTACCGTCCACCTGGGGCTGGATGTATGGGCCGCCGCAGGAACACCCGTCTTCGCCCCGCTTGACGGACGGGTACACAGCTTTGCGGACAATGCAGCGGAACGCGACTACGGCCCCGCCATCATCCTGGAGCACACCCCACGGAAAGGGCTGACTTTTTATACCCTCTACGGGCACCTCTGCCGGGAATCTTTAACCCAACTTGAAGTCGGCATGCCCATCCAAAAGGGGCAATGGATTGCGACCTACGGAGCGAGAGAGGTGAATGGCAACTGGCCGCCCCACCTCCACTTTCAGGTGCTGTTGGATACGCTGGGGAAGGAAGGCGACTTCCCTGGTGTGGGCTTCCCTGATGAATGGCCGGTCTGGCGCAGCCTTTGCCCCAACCCGGAATTGCTGCTGCATTTGCCGGAAGGCAGTACGCAGCCCAAACGGGTGCAGTGGGACGGAAAGACCATCCAACAGAAACGGCAGGCCCATATCGGGCCCAACCTGAGCTTGTCCTACCGACAGCCCCTGCACATGGTGCGAGCCTTCAGCCACTACCTCTACGCCGCCGATGGGCGGCGCTACCTGGATACGGTCAATAACGTGCCCCACGTCGGGCATCAACACCCCAAAGTGGTGGAAGCTGTACAGCAGCAGGCTGCCATTCTCAACACCAATACCCGCTACCTGCACACCGAGCTGGCCCGCTACGCTGAGGAGCTTACCGCCACCCTGCCCGAGCCCCTTTCGGTGGTCTATTTTGTCACCTCCGGCAGTGAAGCCAACGAACTGGCGCTGCGCATGGCACGCACAGCCACGGGGCGCAACGATATTCTGGCGATGGACGGTGCCTACCACGGGCATACGTCCGCTACCATTGACATCAGCGCTTATAAATTCAATGGGAAAGGCGGCAGCGGGCAACCTCCACGTACCCACCTTATGCCGCTTTTTGACCAATCGGAACAGCCTCTTGAGCAGGCCAAAGCCCGCCTGGAGGAACTTTCCCAACATAACATCCACCCCGCCGCCTTCATCAGCGAAAGCATACTCAGCTGCGGAGGGCAATTGGTCCCGCCACCGGGGTATTTTCAAACCGTGTTCGAAGCCATCCGCAGCATAGGCGGGTTGTGCATTATGGATGAAGTGCAAACCGGCTTCGGCCGGGCCGGCGAAGCGTTCTGGGCATTTGAGCTGCAGGGCGTGGTACCGGATATTGTGGTGCTGGGTAAACCTATGGGCAATGGGTTCCCAATCGGGGCAGTAGTCTGTACCCGGGCTGTGGCGGAGGCTTTTGATACCGGCATGGAATTTTTCAGCACTTTCGGGGGCAATCCGGTCGCTTGTGCAGCAGGGCGGGCGGTCCTGCAAGTCATTCAGGAAGAAGGGCTACAGGAAAAGGCACATCTTACCGGACAGTACCTGATGGAACAACTCCGCCAGCTGCAACAACGGCACGACATCATCGCTGAGGTACGGGGCCACGGGCTCTTCCTCGGCGTGGAGCTTTCGCAAAACGGGCAGCCTAAAGCCCGGGAAGGAGCGTACATCATCAACCGTATGCGGGCAATGGGCGTACTGATGAGCACCGACGGGCCTCAGCATAATGTGCTTAAGATTAAGCCGCCTTTGTCTTTTGGGATGAAGGAAGCGGATCAGCTGTCAAAGCGGCTGGGTGCGGTTTTGCAGGAACTGTAAAAAGTGCCCCCGGAGCCTGCACCCAAAAAATCTTTCCAATGAAATAATCAGATTTCATTCCAACTTTTAGTACTTTTAAGTTCCCTCTTACTATAGTTGCTCAAATTACCGGCAACTCCTGCTTGTGAACAAACAATATTTCCTATCCACTTTCGCAGCTTTCCTTGCACACCTGCGGGTCACCTTTGGGCGACCTCGTAAATTCAGCATTGGATTTGATCACCTAAACCACCATATTATGAAGAAAGCATTGAAAATCCTCGGAATGGTCCTTCTGGGCCTGGTTGTCATTGTGCTGCTGGGTGCGGCTTACATCAACTTTTCGCCTATACCCAAGCACGAAGCGGAAGTACCGGCTATCACCATTAAGGCGGATTCGGCCCAATTGGCACGTGGGGAACACCTGGTCAACGCCTCCTGCGCCCTTTGCCACAAAGGCAAGAACACCAACCAAATGGAAGGCGGGCTATGGCGGGAAAAAGACTTTGGCGAAGTCTACACCCCCAACCTGACCCTCCACCCGGATTCTAAACTCTCGCAGTATTCTGATGGGGAACTGGCACTGATGCTCCGCACCGGCCTCAAAAAGAATGGTGAAGTGGCCTTCTTTATGCCCCGGTATATGCATTTGTCCGATGAAGACCTTAATGCCGTTATCGCATTCCTGAGGTCAGAAAGCCCGCTCACCCGCCCTTCCGACAAGCAGTGGCCGGAGCGAAAGCCCAATTATCTGGCAAAGCTGTTGACTAAGGTAGCGATCAAGCCCACCCCTTACCCTGAAACGGTAGCAGCGGTGGACTTTAACGACCCGGTGGCCCACGGCCGCTACCTGGCCCACAACCTGGCCTGCTACCATTGCCACTCCGGCAGTTTTGACGGTATCAACGAGGTCGAACCAACAGCCTCGGCAGGGTATTTTGGGGGCGGCAACCCCATCCTGAAAAAAGACGGAAGTGCCAAAGTCCTTTCCTCCAACCTGACCCCACACCCGGACCATGGCTTGGGCAAATATAGCCCGGAGCTGTTTGCAAAGGCCGTACGCACGGGCAAGCGGCACGATGGCAGCAACCTTGACCATTCGATGCCACTGTTTACCAACCTGACCGATGCCGAAGTCAACGCCATGTATGCGTACCTGCAAACGGTGCCCGTCATTGATAATGCCATTGAACCGGGAGCAGTTGTGAAGTAAAAAAGCGGGAGCGCAAGGGCCCGGTGCAATACCCGGGCCTGCTACCTTTTCTCTTCCAGCAAGTGATATTCCAGTGCCGTCCGGACAAGCCCGGCGGTATTCCGTGCGCCCAGCTTGGTCAGGAGGTTACGGCGGTGGGTTTCTACCGTGCCGAAGCCAATACTAAGCTGATCGGCAATCTCACCGGTTGTAAACTCTTCGACGATGAGCTGCAGCACCTGTTTTTCCCGCCTCGAAAGCCTGGGGAAGGGGGAAGATGGGGCAGGCTGTGCTTTACTCTCGGAAAGCAATTGCGCCACATCAGCACTTAGGTAATCGCGCCCGGCCATCACTTGGCGTACCGCCAGCAGGAGTTCCTCCTGACCGGCATTTTTCAGCAGGTAGCCATTAGCCCCCTGCTGCATGATCTCTTTGATCAGGCTGGCTTCCCGGAGCATAGAGAGCGCCAATATGCGGACAGTGGTATTGGTTTTGCGGATTTCCCGGCAGACCTCCACCCCGTTCATTTCCGGCATATTGATATCGAGCAGAATGAGGTCGATTGCCTGTTTTTGCAATTGCACCAGGGCATTCCTGCCGTGCCGGGCCACCGCCACACAAGCCATATCTTCAGCATCGGACAGCATGAGCTGCAAACCATCGAGCACCAGCTGATGGTCATCAACAATTAGTATACGGGTTGGAGCCTTCATAATACAGCAGGTTTTAAAGATTGGGCAACCGGCATTTGAAAAGTGATGGTGGTGCCCTCCCGGGGTACGCTGTCAACATCCAGAGTGCCCTGCAGAAACTGTGCACGTGAATGGAGCCCTTTCAGCCCGAGGGTTTCCGCCGAGCTGTATTCGACCGGCTTGAAGCCCCGCCCATCGTCTTCCAGGATGACTGTCAACTGATCGCCATGCAGTAGAATCTGGAGCAGGACAGACTGCGCGTGAGCGTGCCGGAGGATGTTGTTGGTACCTTCCTGTAGCATGCGGTAAAGCGTCACCTGTTGCCTTTCCGGGATATCGGTGAGGTTGCCCCGGATTTCCAGGTCCACCCTGAGCCCACTTTGGCGGAGTTGCCCGGCGAGGTCTTCCACGGCCCCTTTAAGCCCGTACAGCGCCAGGCTGCGAGGCATGAGATTGTGGGAAATGCGGCGCACCTCCACGCAGGATTCATCAATGAGGGCCTGGGTTTTGGCTTTTAGCCCATCGGACAACCCTCCGTTGGCATATTGCCCGAAGTGGGCTTTCACGGAAGTGAGCAAGCCGCCCAGCCCATCGTGCAGGTCCTGAGCGATGCGCGCCCGTTCCTTCTCCTGGCCCTCAAGCACAGCATCGAAGGCGAGGAGTTTTTGCTGTTGTTCCAGTTGCTGAATGCGCTGTTCCTGCAATTGGGCCGACTGTGCCGCCAGCCGCTGTTGGGTGCGCAGGCGGAAGACCAACCCGAAACCTATGGATACGCCAAGCAGTACAAGCAACACCACCAGCCCAATGAGCCCGTTGCGCTGTTGCGTTTTCTGCCGGATTTCCAGGTTTTGGATGCGAAGGGCCTGTTCTTTTTTATCTGTCTCATAAGCCACCTGAAGCTCACGTAAATGAGCTTCCGCCTCAGCGGTATTCAGGCTGTCCGAAAGCTGCCGGAACTGCTCCAGGGCGGTTAAGGCAGCCGCTGTCTCTCCCCGGGCTTTGTACAGCTGATACAGCCGCTGTTGTACCATCCCCCGGCGCAGGTGAGCCCCTGCGGCTTTGTAGTGGCGGAGTGCCTTTTTGTAGGCTTTCAGCGCAGTGTCGGACTGCGCGTTTTGCTCAAAGTACTGCCCCCGGTTTTCCTGGCTCCAACCTGCCATAAAAAGGTTCCCACCGCTTAGGTAATGCTCGTAAGCACGGTCAATGCGGTCAAGGGTGGCGGTATTATCGGTCAGAAACAGGCGGGCCATGCTGTAGTGCCCGGGGTGCTCAAGAATTTCAGCAGCAGAGTGATTGTCCTGCTGCAAGGCTTCCCACTGCTGTTGCACCCTGGCAAAATCAGCAAACCGGTCGGCCATAAAGTACTTTTCTGCCAGATGGTAAAGCACAAACCCCTTATCCATACGGCTATCACCGGATTGGGTAACCTCCAGGGCTTTGACCAGGTACGCCTCGGCTTCCCGGGTTTGTCCCTGTCCTTCGTAGAGCTCGCTGAGCCCGAAGTAGACATGCCAGTTTTCATATGCATTCCCGCCCTCAGTAAAGTCTTGTTCGGCAGCAGTGAAATAGTAAAAAGCTGAGTCCTGCCGCCCCATGCGTTTGTAGACCAAAGCCAGGTTTTGACGGGCAGAACCCCGTAATGCACGCTTGCCATTGGTACCAGCCAAACGGGCGGCCTGATGGAATAGCCCAGCCGCTTCGGCTTCCCGGCCCTGCCTGTGGGCCAGCATACCGCGAATAAGCAGCGCACGGATTTCACCGTTGTGGTTTTTCAGCTGCTGAGCCAGCGCCTCCGCCTGCCGGGCGTATAATAAGCTGCTGTCTGGCTGCCGCAGGCGGTAGTAATTGGACAACTCCAGCATGAGTTGCAGGCGGGCGGTATCTGCCGTTGCCGCTTGCAATTGCTTTTGCAGGTCAGCCGTGCCAGACTGCGCCAAGCCTGTGCAGCACAGGTTAAGCAATACAAACAGAAAGAAAAGGTTTCGCATATTCGGTTCATTAAGCAGCGCTTCGAAACGGCAAAACGCCCCTCAAATTACGCAGAATCGGAGCTTGCGCAAAATCGGCGGCTGTTGGCTTGGACTTTGCCGAAAGGCTCACCTATCTTTGCGGCACATTTTACTGCTATGCAACTGAAACGGATACAAGAATACTTTGACCGATACCAGGGCTACCTCAAGTCCCGCCTGGCCCAAACCGAGCGCCTGCCGATCTGGGAGTCCCAGCGGGTTTTTCAGGACAACTGGGATATGGATGCGGAAGACTGGCCCGGGATGTACGACTACAGCCTTCAAAACTCCACCACCAAACGCCTGTGGAAGCGGGAAGCCTACGAGCCCAAGCGCATGATGCTGGAGCTGATGCGCATGCAGCCCGATTTCACCCGGCATATGTTTATCGACCTCTTCAATGAGGAGAAGAGCCTGGAAGGGCGCGCCGGCCGCTTTGTCTACTACTGCGATATGCTGCTTCAGGAATACAAGGACAACAATCCGCGCTCCATTGACAACAACCACTACCACGACGATAACTACCAGATGGTGTCGCTTTATCTGGCTTTTCGGTACCCCGACCGTTATGCCTACTATGAGGCGGATGCTTTCCGAATGATGCTGGAAAAACTGGGCAGCACCCAACTTCCTGAAACCAACGACCTGGAGCGCTATGCTAAAGTCACCCAAACCCTCTACAAACTGATGGCAAAGGAGGAAGGCTTACTCGGCCTGCACCAAAAAAGGTTGCAAGCCGGGCTACACTACACGGAGGAGAGCCGCCTCGTCGTCTGGGATTTTTGCAAATTTGTGGCTGGATAGCCCAACTGCTTGCCTACTGAAAACTGCAACTATGCTACGATATTTATGCCTTGCCTTACTGTCTGTTTGTTCGACCCTGAGCATAGCTCAGATGCACCACCCTGTCCTGCCTAATCTGGAAGGCAGCGCCCTGATACAAGCCCTGCAAGACCAGTACCGTCCCAATGGCCTGCTGGATTATGGCAATGCCCGCGATACCATGTACCGGAATGTAGACGCCCGGAATGACACCCTGTACTGCGTTTACACCGGCTACTCCGTTTATTTGCCGCCCGGAGAAGACCCAACAACAGCAGCTTTTGAGAATGGCACCGGCATCAATACCGAGCATACCTACCCTCGGGCAAAGGGTGCAGAAGCGCCAACTCCGGAAGCCGATATGCACCATTTGTTCCCTACCCGGGTGGTGGTGAATGCAGCACGGGGCAATTTCCCTTTTGCCGATATCCCACCGAGCCAGGTCAACAGCTGGTACTACCTCGATCAGCAACAGAGCAATACACCGGGCAGTAATATCGCGCTATACAGCCGCGTAGGCGATCAGGTCTTTGAGCCCCGCGACGACCATAAGGGCGATGTGGCCCGGGCGATGTTCTACTTTTACACCGTCTACCAGCAGGAAGCCAATGCCGCCGACCCGGACTTCTTCGAACAGCAGCGTACCACTTTGTGCCAGTGGCATTATTCCGACCCGGTGAGTGAAAAGGAGTGGGACCGCACCCATGCGATTGCCCCTTATCAGGAGGGCAAAGCAAACCCATTTGTATTGGACTGCACCGTTGCGGACCGCTGCTACTGCGAGGGTGTTATTCCGCCCTGTACGCCTCCGGTAAGCACCGAAACTGCACCTTCCATTACGCTCAACGCTCACGTCTATCCACAACCTGCACACGGACAGGCCCAACTACAGATCACCTTACCCGAAGCAGGCCGGCTTTCCGTCAGGCTGTTTGGAGCACAGGGGCAGGAACTGCGCTCCCTTCCTACCACCGCCTATCCGGCCGGCACCCATGATATTGCCCTTGAGCTTTCAGGCGGGCCCGGTCTCTATCTTTGCCGGTTGGAATGGGAAGCCGGAAGCCAAAAAGTAGTGAACACCCTTAAAATCGTCAATTTCTAAGTAATTGCATTCCAATTATTTAAGCCAAAATAAAAAAGAAAGGTTAGCTTTAGGCATTCATAACACCTAAAACCCATATAACCGATGAAGTATTTATGGCTTACCTGCCTGGGGCTTTGCCTGGGCGTATCCAATCTTGCTGCACAATCTGATTTTACCGGCAATTGGCTTACCTCCTTCACAGATCAGGAAGGGCAAACCTGGAAAATGCAGGTTGAAATGAAAGCGGACAACACCTATGCTGTCGATTTCAATGCTGATGGCACTACCGAAATAGAAGGCTCTTACGATATCGAAGGCGATCAGATGACTGTGCAGGACGTCAAAGGATCCGATTGCAATGGCAAAGGTATTTACAAGTTTACCGTTGAAGGCGACCAACTAACCATGCTAGCCGTTAAAGATGAATGCCCCGGCCGGAGCGGGCCAGAGGGCAGAATGGTGTTTAGCCGGATGTAAATTAACTCCAAACAGGATAAAGAGGTTGCAGCAAGATTTATTGCTGCAACCTTTTTCGTTTTAGCACTTTTAAGGAATAAAGATCTTATGCCCCTGCATGGTGCCTTGAGTTTGGACGGTAAGCAGGTAAATTCCTGAGGAAAGCTGACGAACCGGCATAGTAATCAGGCCAGCTGAAGCCGCCGCTTGGCCCAGAACAAAACGTCCTGTCATATCATACAATGTGCAATTTGCCTGCCCGGTTAGCCCAGTCAGTTCAAACTGAAGCTGCCCGTTACGTACTATAGGTGCGCGGATCAGGTCTGTTGTGGGTTCCTCAAGGTTGCTTGGCATTTCTGCGCTAACTACGACACTGTCTATTTGCCAAAGCTTCCCATCTACACTGGTATTGGAAATGTACTTGAAGGCGATGTGTCCGGTACCAGAAATGGCTGATAAATCGAGTGCCCCGGAATTGACATATTCATAATTGCCCGTGGAGAAGTTCACCTGATCACTAAGGTTTGTCCATGTGGCGGTATTAGGGTCGCTGTTGCCATCGTAATCGTTGGAAACCAATACTTCCAGATCAGGACCGCTAAAGTTACTGGCATTCTCGAAAGTGAGGACCTCCCCCTCCTGTGCATCCATATCAAGGGCAGGAGAGATCAACCAGTCTTCATTATCCTGAATACCCCCATCAAAACCGTTCATCTGAGCAAATTGCCTGCCCCCAAACTCCCGGGGCTCCCAAACCTGCCCGTCACCAAGCACACTATAAGCGGTGAAGCTGCCCAAAGTCCCATCATTAAAGGTCTCTTCCAATAGGATTTCCTGAGCATTAGAAGCGAAACCTGCAAAAAGCAATAGTACAATCAGTAAAGCATTTTTCATAAACTGTAATTTTGAGTTGTTAAAACAGCCTATAAAATTATAGCCCCGAGCATCTCAATGAAAAGTCAGGGGGGTTAAGTTTGGGTTAACTTTTGTCTAAGCTACAGCGATCAGGCGCTCCGCTTCCTCACCTTTTTGATTCTGAATGACCAAAAGAAAAACCCGGGATGCCAGAATAAGTACTGTACCCAAAAGGAACCTCGCAGGAATATCGACCGTTCAAAGCCCGTCCAACCTGCCCCACAAAAAAGCCAGGTCGTAGTCAACGCCCCTGATAAACCGGTAAACAAAACCAGAAGGCAGTCCCCCGGTCCGGCCAGCTTTGCACCCGGATGGTGGCTTCGTGCAAGTCCATGATCTTTTTGACTATAGCCAGGCCAAGCCCGACTCCTTTTTTGCGTTGATAGGGCTCCTTACCCACCTGCCGGTAGCGTTCAAATATCTGCGATTGTTCCTGTTCCGGAATACCAGGCCCTGTGTCGGATATCCGGACTTCCACACCTTCGGGCTGATTGCTCAATTGCATCCGGATCTGGCCACCATCGGGCGTAAACTTGATGGCATTGTCCAGCAGATTCTGAATAGCACGCTCCACCAGGCTGATATCGGCATAGACCAGAGGGACCCTTTCCTCGACCTCCAGGGCAATGTCCAGCTTACGCTCCGCTGCTATTATTTGATACCGTACGGACACATCCTGAAGCAGCTCCGCCAGCAAGAAAGGCTGCTTCTCAGGGTGGACCTGCCGGGCCTCGAGTTTAGAGTATTCAAACAACTGATCCACTAAGCGCCCCAGTCGCTCAGAGCTGTCATAGGCTATTTTCAGGTAAGACTGCCGGTCTGCTGAGGACAAGGTCTTCTCCTTCATGGTCAGGGTTTCCAGATACCCCTGAGTCAGGGAAAGTGGCGTACGCAAATCATGGGAGACATTGGCAATGAGCTCCTGCCGCAGCCGGTCCACAGCCTTTAATTCTTCAATATTGGATTCCAGTGTTGCTGCCATTTCATTGAATGCTTCCCTGAGAATGGCAAGCCCGCCATCTGTATGGTCGGGCACCCGCACGCCGTAATCGCCTTCTTTAAACCGGTGGGCGGTTTTAATAATCTGATTGAGGTGGCGGGTGAGGTAGGCAATAGCCACAAGCCCAATGGAAAGGGCAACAATCAAAGCCAGAAAGAACATCCAGGTGCCGGTTTTCAGCATATAGCTTCCAAAAATGTGGCTGAGCACCGCATCCTGTTGTTCGCTCGCCAAAATGATATAGGCATAGCCTGCCAACTGCCCCTTATCATAGATGGGCGCCGCCGAGAAGGCTTTTTGCTCCCCGGTCGTCTTAGGGTCATCGCCGAGAATGAAAGACTGCCCTCCTTCTGCAATGAACTGCTTCACAGGGTTCACGTCAACAGCTTTTTGTTCAACAGTCTCGAAGGGCACCACATAGTCAATGATGGTACCTTCCGGGTCAAGCAGATAGACCTCCACGCTCCGGTTGATGACCATCATGGAATGCATAATGTCATGTGTGGCGGCGGTATCCACCTTCCCATTGACAATAGGCTGTGTCTCTTTGACCATATGGCCCGCCACATCACCGTAAAGTTGCTGATTGGCTTCCTGCAAGTAACGCTGAGCAGTAAAAGAGCTGATGAATAAATACCCCACTCCGAGCAGGGCCAACACCATCATGAGTATTGCCGATACCTTCCAGTACAATGCGTTCATGCTAAAATTCAGGATTTTCATGAGCGTGTATTTGCCAGTGCTTCATTAAACCGGTACCCCATGCCCCAGGTCGTCAGGATGTATTGGGGCTGAGACATATCGGGTTCAATTTTCCCCCTCAGCCGGTTGATGTGAGAATTCACGGTGTGTTCAAAACCATCAAAATCATACCCCCAAACGAGGTTGAGCAACTTGCCTCGGTCGTAGCTTTTACCGGGGTTGGACGCGAGTAAACTGAGCAGCTCAAACTCCTTTCGGGAAAGCGCAACCCGTTCTTCATTTTGGTAAACCAGGCGCTTGTCCAGGTCGATACTGAGCGGCCCATACTGCAGGCGGACTGCCTGACCGTGCCCACCGTCGGCAGGGCTGCTCCGTTCTGCCCGGCGGACCAGTGCTTTGGCCCGGGCAATAAACTCACGGATACTGAAAGGCTTCGTCAGGTAATCATCGGCTCCGATTTCAAGCCCCAGCACCTTATCAATTTCTTCAGATTTTGCGGTAAGCATTAGTATTGGTGTGCTTGCACCTTCACTGCGCAGCCGGCGGCAAACCTCCAACCCATCCATACCCGGGAGCATAAGGTCAAGGATGATCAGGTCGAAGCGGCTCTCCCGGGCTTTGCGAAGTCCGTCTTCCCCAAGGTAGGCGGTAGCTACCTGAAAGTTTTGGTCCCGCAAATGGAGCTCTAACAGTCCTACAATATTAGGGTCGTCTTCTATGATTAATGCTTGTTTCATAAGGCGGAGGATTTTTATCACTAAACTAAGCTCAAAGTATCACGTAAAGATCACAGCGATTGGCCAATCCGCCATAACTGTCGCACCCCCAACGCTTTGCCTGCAAAAAACTGCGCTACTTGTCGCCACCGGAACACTTTGGGCCATGTGATAAGCACACCACAGATTTGTGATATTCCCGTGATCCTTCCGCTCTAATTTTGTACCCGAACAAAAAATCAATACTTGACTATGAAAAATTTATTGGTATTACTCCTCACATCCTCTTTTGTACTTTTCACAGCATGCGATAATGATGATGACAGCGTAGAAATCATTGACAGCAGCCGGCCTACCGGTGAACTGGTGGTGTCCCGGTCTGGTGATTTTGTTGCCCAAAACGGGACACCAACCCAAGGTAATGCCGCCCTTGGAACGGATGATGACGGGACGAACTTTCTCCGGTTTTCTAATGACTTCATGACGGAGCTGGGCACGGGTACAGTTTCCATTTACCTGTCCACTTCTGACACTTTCATGCCTGACCCGGGCAATGGCAATCCCGACCTGATGGTGGTTGGCGCAGTGAGCGGAAACGGAGAGGCCTTCTTTCGCATAGATGGAGGGGTAGACAGCAAATACACCCACGTCATCCTATGGTGCGGCACTGCCAATATCCCATTCGGCAATGCACCATTGCAATAACCTTTATTTTATAATTGGAGAATAAGCTTTGCACCACCCTTCCTTCCTGCTTTGTGCGGAAGGCGGGGTGTTTTATGCTCCCAAACCAAGTATCATGAAATATTGGCTTTTTATTTTATTTACCGCAGGCCTGCAGTTTGCTTTAAATGGGCAGAGCGGATGGAGCAGAGCAGAAGGCGGCCTGTATGCCCAGGCCAGTTATTATGGCTTTTCTTCTGATGAGTACTACAGCATCGACAATACGCGCTTTGCTGAAGGCGCTACTTTCTCTACCCGGGTCCTGAATTTGTACGCAGAGTATGGCTTCACCGACCAATTCACCCTAATCGCCAATTTACCGGCTGTTGTAATCAATCAATTCTCTACCACCAATGCGGTAGGCAGTATAGGAGACTTCATTGTTACTGCAAAGTACGGCATCAATCAGGATAAACGCCCCATTAGCTTTAGCCTGGGCATAGAAGTCCCTACCGGCAGTAAAGACCTTTTTGCCTCAGCAAAAGAGCCCAACAGCTTTGGGATCATTGAAGAGATCAATCTGCCCACTGGGGATGGGGAACTCAACTTTCTGGCTACGGTGGCGGCATCGCAGTCGTTTTGGGGTGGAAAGGCATACGGTTCACTTTTCACAACCTACAACTACCGGACCCAAGAATACTCCGGGCAATGGAGGCTGGGAGCAGAAGTTGGGGCCAAGCCCTTGCCTGGTGTCTGGCTTAGTGTTCAGTGGTTCAGCCAACTCCGGGGGCTGGAAGGCAACAACGAAAACACGTCCTTCTTCAGAGCTGAAGGGACCACTTATAACCTTATATCTTTTGGGTTGAGCTATAACCTTACCGACCAATGGAGCCTGCTTACCAAAATCCACTTGCCGGTAGAAAATGTGATCGCGCCTTATCAAAATGTATACGTTGGCCCTGGCCTAACGGCTGGAATAGCTTACTCCCTATCGGGGAAAAATAAGTAGCAGCCAATCTGAGCAGGGCATAAAATACCACCTGACCTTATCGCTCCTACCCGCTGGAACGGTGGCCACCCTGGAATTCCTGCTTTCAGTCCTGGCAAGAAGCCAAATGCCGCAATCCCGTATATTTTTGAAGGATTAAGAGCCTGTCTCCGATAGCAATTCGCCAGGACCGCCAAGGCAATCGTTCAACCTGCCTGAATCGTAAATTCAGTCCAGGGTCAAAATAAGCTCCTGACTGATCAAAAAAAGTTATACGCTCTTTTTTTTCTTTTTTTTGTTTACCTTTAATAGCAGTTAAGGAGAATCATTGAGATCAATACAGGCGCATTTTGCCTTATCCTTCTTAAAACGCTCCAAAAGGAGCTATCTACTATCAAATCTCAAAGCCGACCAACCTATTTCCCAACACTGACCATTATTGACATCCTATTGTCATGCATAATCCCTGCGGAGTACCGTGATATTAGATAAGACATCTAACTTTTTCTTTATTCATTGGTGCTAATTACCTAGCTGCTGCATATTAAAAATCATAGACTTCTGCTCACCTCCTCCTGTCAGCCTTGAGCTTCAGATTACGGTATTGTAGTCTGCCGACACAAGGATTTTCAGGAATCTGGTGGCTGCTCCCAATGAACTTTGCACATTTAACAAATAGGCACAAACACATTTTCCCCGATCGGTTTTGTGGAAAATGTAATGTTATTGCATCTACCTTGTACAATACCTATGCACACCCATTTGACTATGAACGATTTTTCCAGGTTTCTGCGAACAGGGGGGCTATTGAGTGTGATCCTACTATGCCTGCCTGCCGAATCAACATCTAAAACCCCTCGGACGGTCTTACCGGGGATCAGCTACCAAGAGGCGGTGACACAAATCGAAGCGTTTAACCTTGATAGTGCCCTTGTTTTGCTAGACCAGCTTATCCTGGGGCTCGAAGCGGCCGGTGAGCTGCAATCTGCTCTTGGCACTCAGGCCCGCCTGAAAAGAGCCGAAGCGCTGGAGAAGGCAGATCAGGATGAAGCTGCCATACAACAACTCCTGGCTGTAGCTTATGATTGCGAAACCCGTAAGCAATGGGCCGCCTATACCAACGCCCAATTGTCTTTAGCACGCCTGCATGAAAAGCACGAGCGCCCGGAACATAGTTACAAGGCGCTACAGCAGGCTCAGGTAGCTATTAAAGACCAGCAGCTGGATAGCCTGTACCCCCGCTTTGCAATCCGGATGTCTTCCTACCACCGGATTTTCGGGCAGCCTGAGACCGCCCTGTTTTATGCGAAGGAGGTCATTCGTACTGCACCGGATTTTGGGCAAACTGAGTTTCTGGGCAATGGCCATATGCTAACCGCCATGCTCCTGAAGGACCAATTCTTCGAGACCTCAGCCCAGCACTACCTGAAAGCAGCCGAAATTTTTGAAAGCCTCGGCAACTACATTGGGTACTCTGCCATGCTCTGTAACCTGGCCTCACTATATAAAGACCATCAACAATTAGAACTGGCGCTGAAGTATAGCGATGCCTACCGAAAAGCAAAGGATGAAATGTCCAAAAAAGGGATTAACGATTCCTGGATGATCTCCAGTCATTATGAAATCCGATCAGAGATTATGAGCGCCATGCAGCGTTATGATTCCGCGCATTACTATCTCCAACTGGCCTTCGACAGCCGTCTGAAGCTCATCCAGGAAGAAAACCGGGCACAGGTGGTGGCCATTGAAGCTCAGTTTCACGATCAACAAAAGGAAAAGAAGATCGAAGATCAGGCCGAAATGCTGAGAAACGAGGCTGTAAAGCGCCGATTGGGTATTGGAATTGCCCTTCTTTCACTGATTTTTACCGGTATCTTATTGTTTTTCTACGTCAAACTGCGCGACATCAATAAAAAAATGCGGCAACAGGCAGCGCTCATCAGCCAAAAAAACCTGTCGCTGGGCAAGAACCTGGAAAAACAAATTATGCTACAGGGGGAAATCCACCACCGGGTAAAAAACAACCTACAAGTCATCATCAGTCTGTTAGATATCCAAAGAGAAGAAATTCAAGACCCCAAAACGCTTGACCGGCTGGAGTCCATGTCTAACCGTATTTACAGTATGGCTGCGGTGCATGAGATGTTGTATAGCAAAGAGGGGGCGGAAACTATTAGTTTTCCAGCCTATACACAACAGCTCTGCGAGCACTTTAGCCAGATCGCTCCTGAAGGCCAAACCCCGGTTTTCAAACTGGACATGGACGCGCCCCCTCTTACATTGGAGACACTGATGCCGTTAGGTATCATTATGAATGAACTGATGACCAACAGCCTGAAATACGGCACCATGCCAAATCATCAGCTGGAAATTGACATTTACCTGCAGCCCTGCGCGGATGGTTTTTGTCTGGAATACCGGGACAACGGCCCGGGCTTCCCCATCGGCACTATGGGAGAGCGGAATGGTGGCCTGGGGTCCTACCTGCTGAAAAGCATGGTCCGCCAACTCAACGGACATCTGACCACTCACAACGATGACGGTGCCGTTCATAAAATATTCTTTAAAGAAAAGAACCAACGAGAGCTGAGCCATGAGTTCATTTCGGATACTGATAGTCGAGGATGAAGTCCTGATCGCGGATACGATAGAACGCCACTTGTTAAAAGAGGGGTACCAGGTAACCGGAAAAGCCATTTCCTATGAGGAAGCTATTGAAGCCTTTCAGGAGCAGGAACCGGATTTGGTATTGCTGGACATCCGCCTCAACGGCAAAAAAACCGGAATTGCAGTGGCCCAATGGCTAAAAGCACAACGAAAGTCCGTGCCCTTCATTTACCTGACCTCTCAGCTCGACCGCCAAAGCCTGGACGCGGCAAAAGCGACCTACCCATCCGGCTATCTCTCCAAGCCAGTTCAGGGCCGGAGCCTAAAAGCAACTATTGAAATTGCCATGCACAATCACAGTGCCCAGGAAAAGCAAAAGACGACCATCCGGCTCTACAACGGCAAGCAGTACTTTCAGGTACCAGTAGACGACATTCTTTATCTCCGGGCCGATCATATTTATGTCAAAATCGCTCTGAAAAATGAGGACGAAGTAGTGCAACGGGCCACCCTTAAAGAGATGATCGACCAACTGCCAGAAGGGCAATTTGTACAAACGCACCGCAGCTACGCGGTTAATATCAGCCAAGTCTCCAGCTGGGACCAGGATTACCTTTATGTTCAGGAGTATAAGGTACCGATGAGCCGTGGCCGCCGCCGGGAAGTGCTCGCCCTCCTTGAAGACAAGAAACAGAGAACCTGACCTTTAATCCGCAATTTCAACACTATTAATATAGCCTTTAAAACTGAAACCACCAGCCCCCTCAACCACGCACCAAAACATTGTTGCCAGTCAACTCTAAATGCTCTTTCTTTCACTCACATTGCTACCATTCAGAACACGAGAGCTACCATTCAGAACATTTTAGGCTTTTTTTTACCTACCAAATTCTGCCCAAAATTATCTTTCGAAAGAAGAGACAGTAAAAAATTAAAAATACACATCTAAAACTGTATGCAAATGGCACGCCCTAGAAAACCAAGTCTACCGATTCTTATTTTGTTCGCATTGAGTATTGGATTATCCTCCTGCGGCGGATCAACCAGCAAAGCCGCCGAGGCTTCTAATGACGTAGCCGCTGCCGTCACGCCTACCCCCAAAGCCGAGCCGGTTGAGGAAGACACCACAGCTGTTGAGGAACCTACCGCTACCGCCACTGCCGGAACAGAGCCGGCCCCCGACATGCCGGATGCAACCGACACCTCCAACAACGCCAATAAATCCGACGGGCAGATGGCGGAACGTACCGTTAATGAGGAAAGGCTGGGTATTATACTCGATTTAATTTCCCAGGACCTGGAAGCCCAGGAGCTGGAGTACATCAGCAGTAAGGGACAGGACTGCTCCGGCATCTACCACAAGATCAAAGACCTGGTACAAAAGAAAATGTCGGTACTTGGCGACAAGACTAAGTTTCATTACCCCTCCTTCACAGCAGACCGGAACTCCCGTCAGATCGCACAATGGTATTATGACCACAACAACTTTCACATCGTCCAGAATGCGATTGCCGACCGTAACCTGATCACCCCAGGCACCGTTGTTTTCTTTGGCCGCACCGAGGAAAAGTACAGTAATATCACCATCGACCTGCTGACCAACCCCGGCAAGTTCGTCCACGATGGCACAAATGGTAAAATCATGCACATCGCCATCGTAACAAAAGTAGAAAAAGACGATGCCGGCAACGTTATCAAATACGACATGATGCACGGCCGGAACTCCCGCAACTTTGCCTCCCGCACCACGGCCAACTACGATGGGCCAGGCGGCTATGGCAAGGCTTATGCCAAGTTCCCCTTTGGCAACTGGAATCAGCAGTTGGTAGCTTTGGCGCACATTGAGACCCCGAAGTAAACCCTGTTCAAAAAGGCGATGCCGAAAACACCTAAAACACTGGTCAGCCTATCATGCCATGGGCTGGCCATTTTATTTTCAGCCCAACCGTTATATAATGAATTAAAGGACCAGTGCTGACAATATACAGCTGGGCGAAGCAGTTATACCGACATTGCGTAGCATACCACTTCGTAATCCGTGTAAATGCCCGGATTTGAGCTGCCAAAATAAAGGCACCGGAATTCCGATTCACCTTAGTTATAACCATATCAAACATCATTTACCAATGAAACGATCACAATTCACTTTGACCACAGCGCTTGCACTGGTTTTCACCCTTTCCCTAGCCGCCCAGACCGGGAAGGTCAAAGACAGCGAAGGGCATTCCTACGAGACCGTAAAGATTGGAGCTCAGGTTTGGATGGCTGAAAACCTCAATACCGAAAAAGCCTCCTGCGAAGGCAGCGCCAAAATGACCTTTGCCAACGGCAGCGAGCGGGGAAAAGACGCCACCTTTCAAGACGGGACCCCTCACTTTGCTTACTACCAGAACAGGCCCGAGCTGGAGTTCGGTGCGCTATACAATCAAAGCGCCATCCTGCAATGCGAGGTTTGCCCAACCGGCTACCGCATCCCCACCAAAGCAGAGTGGGAAGCATTGGCCAATCACCTTGGCGGCGTCGATAAAGCCGGTGCAAAGCTCAAGCGCGGCGGCAGCTCCGGCTTCAATGCCGATATGATGGGCCACCTCGACACGAGCGGGTCCGCCCTCGAAGGCAAAGCTGTTACCTGGTGGGGCATTGCAGCAGACGGCTCCACGGCTTATACCGTCGAGCTGAAGGCAGATGGCACGCTTACGCTATACGAAGAGGGGAATGAGAAGTGGGGGAATTATGTGCGGTGTTTGAAGGAGTAAAAGGAAGTACCCATGCCCACCTCATATGGCGGGAACTTTCCTATACTTTGGAGGAGTAAAAAACGGGTTGGCCTGTGTACGGGCCAGCCCGTTTTTAGTTGTAGCCCCTTCAAAACTCAGCCCAACACTGTGTGCCATTTACAAGTCACGACATCCTCATTGTTACCATTCAGAACACGAGGGCTACCATTCAGAACATTTTAGGCTTTTTTTTATCGGAAAAGAACAGGCGGAAGTATCTTTCTGAAGAAGTTACAACCCAATATTAAACTCCGCACCTAACCCCTAATTGAAATGATATTGCCTAAAAAACTCAACCCTCGAAACTTTCAGACTAATCAACAGAACTGGTTAGGAAAGTTCATTCCTGGTTCCAGTAACCGGTATTTCACTTGTCTGGTAGAGACGACAAGTGGTTGCTTTTCGAATGAAACTTGTATCCCCCCTACCAAGCTCAATCATGATCCAGGGCGAAAGTGGGTGGTCCCAGCCCAAGGCTTTTTTGATCTGCATTCCCTTTAAAACAGAGCCAGTATCCCCGTTTGAGAAACGCTATACTTTTCTGAGCATACAAAGACCGCTCAGGATCTTGAAAAAACCCTCCGAAGGAATGACCATGAGACATGGTCTACCCTCCTAATGCTTACACCTTTCATACCCGCAAAAAATGAGCAATAACAATCTACCTTCCTACCAAGACTTATTTGGACAACTGAACTTCAAAAAAGGCACCGATGCCAGGTCCGTTTATTCCCCTGCAGCGTATTTGGCTGATTTGCTTCAATTGATAGATGATACGTTTCAAAACCCTGACCTTGACATCAGAAGGCCCGATATCAAAAAAATCCTGCTCAATGAGGAGAATACATTTGATATGGTGCCGTATCTCGATATTGTTAACGAAATCCTGGAGCGCCTGGTCGTTGACATAAAAGGCGCAATACCCCCCGGTGAAGAGTGGACGAGCGACCAGATCAAGCGAAAAGCCTATGATATTCTAAAGGAAGCGGCCTACCCAATGAACCTTCCTTTTGATTTGGAGCATGAGCAATTGTATCAGCACCTGGATTTTTTGAATATAGAATTAGAGGAGTTGTTTCATGCTTTTGCGGCGGAGGGTAGCATGGCATCCCAACACGATACCTCCTATCTCAATACTGAAGGCTACCCCTTTAAAGTCACAAAAGCCTCCTATGAGTTTTTATTTGAGAACGGAAAAGGAGCCGGGCAGGAATCTATAGAGAACCTGTACAATCTTACCGCAGAAGAGTCCGCTGAGGATTTAAAAGTGGTTTCGAGGTTTTTGGCAGCTACAGGAATCTCTTCTGAGGATTTACTAAGCCTTCTGTATGGTAACCTCAGCCCTACGGCTAAAAACGAAAGCGGTAAAACGGAGCTTGACGCTGCCAGAGCATTTTATCAAAATCTGCACATAGAGGAAGGTTGTTTTACCCTGGATGAAGCAGAAGAGCGAATTGTATTTAAAGGATCAGGCGCTGAGGGGGATCACGATTGGCCCGGCTGGTTACGCCGGGTACACTTTTTGATCAGTGTGTCCAACGTTACGGGGTACAGTATTCAAGAGGTTGAGTTGATTGCCCGTTCTTCGAGTGGCTGGGGCTATGCCGCAGAGATGGTTGCTCAAAGGCTTGCTTATCTGAAAGGATTTACCAAGCGCTATGATGTAGCTGCTGATGAGGCTGTTGCTTTACTGGGCTGGCCTTTGAATACTATTGGGATAGGAGATGACCATCTACCAATGGATCTGTTCAACCGTATTTTCAATCATCATTCCAGCTCCATTCATAAAGCTTACATAGCAGGTTCAGAATTCGTACCACCCGCTTTTGCAGGATATAAAGCACTGCGCCCTGTACCGGGGAGTTTACTGGATGAAGGCAATAAAGACCTTAGTACACACCTATCCAAGGCTTTAGGCATTAGCAAAAAAGATTTTGAAACGATAGTAACGCGCTATGAGGACCGGCAAAACATCTACGTAGAACACGAAACATGTCTGCTATTTGAAGAAGGCTCAGATCCTATGCGGGCCTATTTATTGCTCTATAGAATCGTCAAGCTCAGTGAGCTGTTTGAGATAAGCATCGAGGACTTCCTAGACATGCTGGATATCCTTAATGGAGACCCTCACATTTCCATGTTTAGTAAATTTGGTTCTATGCACGGTGCTGAAGGCGGCTTCCTTCTGAGTACTCATATGTTGCTTGAGCCAGGGGCCTGGGGAGGGGTTGATGGCTGGGATCAGAGCGCTTGGTTAGTCCTGCTAATGAGCGAAATCACCCAATGGGCAGAAAAGCATGAATTTAGCGTAAGCGATTTAAGGTTTATACTCCGGGGAGAAAAAAGAGAAAAGCAGACCAACGGGTCTCAGCAATTGCTCAGGGAGCAGCAAGCTGAGAAAAACAATCAGGGCGAAAAATTATCTGCCCACGACAAAGCGAAAATTGCGGTCTACAATGCTTTATACCAGAAATTCAAATTAGTTGTTCCTGGTCCGGCTATGTTCCTGGGGAAGCCTGTAGACCAGCGTACCGCCAACCTTTTGGCACGAGCGTTGAAAAAACACCCGGACTTAGTCGTTGCCGGGCATCCTGATATTTTACATTTTGAAAAAGAGGTGGCGCAGGATTTCGCGCACGCAATGATACACAGCCTACCTAAGGTCACGGCTCATGACTTTAAGGGGTTGGGCATTTCTGAGCTTTTGCTGGATCAACTATATGAGCAACTCGTGGTGCTGCGCTACCTGGAAACGGATGGACGCCTTATTCCAGCAAACTTCCCGGAAAAAGCTGAAGACTTTGTCATTGCTTCTGACCTCAGTCAGCTTCAAAAGGCGACCTTCTTTTTTCTGAACCATAATTACAATAAAGCTGAGGAAAAGGGACAAAGCCCCGTAGAATTAAATTTCGCTATCAGTGATATGGGCCAGGCTCCTTTCAGCGAACTACAGAAGCTGGAGCTGCACAAAAGATTGGTTTACAACGGGTACACAACCGAAGCAGGCAATGTGATTGAACCTTCTTTCTTTGGTGATGAGGAAAACCTTGCTCAATTTAACCTGAGCCTTAACTTCGAGGTATTGGCTCCCGAAATACATAAAAAAATCCTCGAGAAGATTGAAGTTTTTGAAAAAGAAGAGCTGGTCCTGAGGAAGGACGTATTCGACGAGCTGGGCCTGGAAGAGGAGGAGTTGGATGAATTGATGGAAAACTTGCAGTTCAACGATTACCTGGACACCGGGCATGCCATCGTTGATAAAGAAGGTATTTTTGAACTGGTTGCCGATGATCTGAAAATCGCTTTACCTTTCTATCCATATCGGCACAAAATACTCGCCGCGATTCAGGAATATGTCCTTGATTACAAGCATCAATTCATCCGTATAAAGAAGGAAGACCTGGGCGATCTGGCCGAGGAACTGACTGGCAGGCTATTGCTGAATGACTTGATCGAAGGTGGTTATCTACCCGAAAGTCAGGTCTTAGGAGATGATGAGGACCGTTTCTTCTCCAAAGATGAAAATGTATCCGATTTTGAGTTAAGCCCCTATTTCAATAGTTACTACAAACAGGCTGTCTTTAGAAAGCTCGCGGAAATTGCAAAAACGGTAAGTACACTTCGTTTTGCCCCCCAATCTGTAACGGATTTAGACTACAGCCCTGAGCAGTTTTCAGCCATTAAGCACTTGCTGGAAAAATACAACTTCACGAAAAATGGGCACATCCTTACTAACGAGCTGGGGTACTTTCTTAACGAAAACAACCGGCTTGACCTTGACCTTGAGGGATATGAGCAGGAAGGGGAAAACGTATTCAGCATTCTTCATCAGATCGCCAAATCTGTACAAAACTGGACTGCTCACGTGTCTTCAGCGCTCCAAAGCCAGGCTACTCAACAAGAAGAACTGATCTACGAGCAACTTCAGGAAAGCCTTGGACTGGATCTTCCTGTTGTAAGGGTAATACTGGAAGAGATGGTCGGGCGTGAATCTGTAGCTGTCCACTTCCTCGTTCCGGTCTTGGAGAGCGTCAACACTCTGGGCAAGGTGCAAAAAATACCCGAAGACCATTATTTTAACCTTACCTACCAGCGTATTGAGCAGTTCGCTCACCTGTGCAACCACCTTAACCTGACTGCGGAAGAGGCACGGGCGGCCTTTATAGATCAGGGGCTAGTAGACAAGTTCAGAGAGGGCTTTGTCTTTAATGAGCAGATCTGGAGCTGGGGAGACGGCCCTATTGAAATATTGCCCTTCCCCAACGGCCCTATTTATGTTTTTAAATATGACTGGACAGACAGAAAAACTTATTATAAAGCTTTCGACCCTGATACTTACGAAGAAATCGTCGGTAAGCAACCGCTGTCCGGACTATCTGAAAATCTGGC
Organism: Phaeodactylibacter sp.; assembly: GCF_022763345.1. Lineage (GTDB taxonomy): Bacteria > Bacteroidota > Bacteroidia > Chitinophagales > Saprospiraceae > Phaeodactylibacter. Next base: position 13,824 of record NZ_JALEGS010000061.1, on the reverse strand, counting down.
GGAGGTTGAAAAAATAGATGCCGCCTTTGTCGATACCCATCAAATCGGATGGTTGATTGCAGGCAGTGCCTGTTATTACTTTGATCATGAAGAAGAGGATTGGGTGCTCAAAAAAGAGAAGAAAATAGGGGTTGTTAATAATCCATTTGAAGACCCCGATCAGATTGATGCAGCTATCACCAACGAAAAAAACCAATTATTCCTTTTTGTAGGCGATCAGTACATTCGCTACAGCAACCCAACACCGGCCGACATTCAAGAGATGGACGAGGGGTACCCTAAGCCCATTAAAGGGAATTGGGCAGCGGAATTCGGTGTGGATGAACTGCCCGAAGCTTTTCACGATGGGGTCGACGCTGCTTTCAGGGATCAGGAAGGCGTGGTCTACTTCTTCAAAGGCGAACATTATGTTTCTTCTAAGGATTTTTCCCAGGCATTGCTCATAAATGATCGGTGGGGGCAGCTAAAGCATACTTACGAGGGAGAAGCCGTACAGGCCTCTTTTATGCTGGACGGCAAGTTTGTGCTCTTCAGCGGGCCGTTGGTAATGAGGTACTCCGGCAATATTGAGAACCCCAATACGATTATAGATGAAGGCTTTCCTAAGCTAATCACCAATTACGTCAAGAATTTACCGGCTCCATTCCATCAGGGGATCGATGCTGCACTGCAAATTTCCAGTGGAGGGGGCTACTTATTTAAAGATGAGCTGTTCGTTGAAGTTGATGCCCACTTAAATCTTGTTCCTGATTCAAATGGCGTAACGGTACGAAATAACGGTAATTTCTGGGGTATAGTCGATCATCCTTTTGAAAACAACCCTACTCCTTCTCCGTTGGTGAGCGCAGCCCTTTTAGGTTTAGATGGCATGGCTTACGTGTTTAGTGGGGACCAATATTTCCGATATTCCGGTGAGCAATACGGTACAGTAGACGAAGGCTACCCCAAGAAAATCGAAGGAGACTGGGGAGGCTTAACCACCGTTGACGCGGCTTTTGTCATGGACGGGAAGACGTACCTATTTGGCGCCTACACCGAGCAAAATTCCACTTCTGCCGGAACCCCCTCTATAGATAAGACCGGCTATGTTTGTTACACGACGAATGACTATTCGCTACTAGAAGAAGGCTATCCAAAGCCAGTGGATGACAACTGGTGGAACCTTCCGTTTGAACTGCTGGAACAGTACCCGACATTTGAAAAGCCGGATGCAGTATTCATCGGAAAGGACGAGAAGACCTATTTGTTTTCCGGGCAGCACTATGTCTACTTTGAGCACAATGAACGGTGGTGGTCAGAGCCTGAGGAAATCAAGAAGAAATGGCGGGGGCTTCCGGAAGGCTTTACCAATATTGAAGCTGCCTTCACAGGAAAAGACAGTAAAACTTACCTTTTCGTGGGCGACCAGTTTGTCCGGTATGCCAACGAGGACTTTTCTAAAATTGACGAAGGCTATCCAAGATCAACGGCTACATCCTGGGGCCGGGTGGTCAATAACTTCCAGCGTAAGGAAATAGTAGACGCTGCACTGTTTATGGTGGCAGAAGTGCCGGAAACAACTCCAGACTCCGACACTGAAGACTCAAAGACCGACAAGCTGGCTGGCACCGCGAAGAAAAACGAAGCACCAAAAATGAAGCAGGTAGCGTACAGTTACCTGTTCTCTGGCAGCCAATACATACGTTATACCGATCAAAACTACGCTTTCGTTGACGAAGGGTACCCCAAAAACCTGGACCAACTGAAATCAGAACCCCGATTTAACCAGATTCAGCATTCTTTGGTAGAAGGTTTTGACTCCATCTGTGCTGACCACCGTTCGCTTTACATCTTTAAAGATGGGAAGCTCATCACCAATGTCGACCAACCCTACCAGCATTACACCGACATGCATAAAGGCCCGATTTTATCGGCCATCATGGATAGCGGCAAGCTATATTTAGAAAACAGTGACGGCTGGGGAGTCTATCCGTATAACGATGTACAAAGCGAAACTAAGCCTGAGCTGCTTAACGGTATTCCTGCCGAATTCCAATCCGGATTAGACGCTGTGCTGCAAGGTACAGATGGCAACACCTATTTTTTCAAGGGCGACCGCTGTTACAACCGCCTGCTTGAAAAAGCCTATCCATTGGCTGACGAATGGGGAAGACCAGAGATCAATGTACAATTAGACGAAGGCATTGATGCCATTCTTGTCGGTAAAGATCAAAAACTATATGTATTCTCAGGTGGTCAATACCAGACTTATAAGCTTCCGTTAGAAGATAAAGGCCCTGAGCTTTCTGACAAGCTTTATGCAGAAAGCTACCCACATTCTATTGCCGAAGATTTTGGACTGGAAAGCGTAGTACTAGCCTACGCGGATGGGGAATACACGCACTTCTTTGGCAAACCCGATGAAAATGGTGTACAGCTACACCTGGTAATCACAGGCGAGGAATATGACATTGAGTCCAGTAGGGCATACTACGAAACAGATATCTCATGGTGGAATATACCGGAGGAGTACATATCTGAAGGGTTCAATACCATTGAGGCCGTTTTGTTTGAGGAGGACAATATGTACCTTATCAACAACAATGAATTTATACAATACAATAAGGCGGAAGACTACTGGAGCTTCCCTAAACCTCTTCAGCGGATTTATCCGGAGCTGCCGGAACCCAATGAAGATTTCGGCACTGTACGAACAGCCTTCACTGCCAATAATCAAAGGACTTACTTCTTTTCCAAGCATACTTTCTTGTCAATCAACAAGGAGGGGCAAAAAGAGGGAGCGCCCTTGAAAATTAAGGAATACTGGGGCAAGATCAAGAACAACCTGCAAGAGCGGAAGGGGCTGGAGGCAGCTTTTGTCTTTGACAACAACACCTATCTGTTCTCCGGGGATCAGTATGTCCGCTACTCTGGCTTTGATTATGAGTTTATCGATCCGGACTACCCGAAGCCTATTTTGGGCAACCTTCGTATGGAGCCAGGCTTTAAACTATTGCCGGAACTGTTTGAAGAAGTGCTTGAAGAAATGTTTGTAGATGGAGCAGGTCAGTTTGACGAAGTCATTTCTAACGGGCGGAACCTCTATATATTCATTGGCGACGACTTGCACGTATTTGCGAATGACAAAACTGCAGAACTAGACCTCAGCCAACTCACAAAAGCCAAAAACCACCTATTGTCCGGAAAAAAAGTGGATGCGGCAATTCATAGTGGTGATAAGGAAATGATCTTATTTAGCGGTGATCAGTTTTACTTCTATACTGATGAAAAAGGCGAGCTGACACTAAAAGAAGGGTACCCTAAGGATATATATCCTAACCTTGAGCAAGACTATGGATTCGCTATACCTAATTCGTTCAGAGACGGAATAGATGCAGGTTGCAGCCTGAATGATTATTCGGTTTGCTTTTTCAAAGGGAAAGACTTCTGGTTCTCAGAAACAGGCTCTTCCACTCCGATACCAATCAAGGATAATTGGGGGAAAATCCACAATAACTTCCAGGAAGCCCCTACAGGCGTGGATGCTGTGATGCACGGATTGGATGGCTTTATCTACGCATTTAAAGGCGACCAATTCGTCCGGTATAGCGACTTCAACAACGAATATGTAGATACAGGATACCCCAAGCCACTTGAGGGGCACTGGGGAGGGATGGCATATCATATGCCGCCTGAGCAAATAAAAGTAGATAGTGCTTTTAGCTTTGAGCAGAAGTCTTATCTATGCTTTAATGGCTCCGGTATGGTGCAGTACGTCAGGTTTAGCGACCCGACATACCAACGCATGGATGACCTTTACCCAAGAGGGGCCTGGTACCACTGGAGAAGCCGGGCAGATTATTACTTAATCGACATTAAGACCATTGCTGACTTCAAAGCACTCTCGGATCAGTTTGCGGACAAGTCTTATACCCTCACCGACTTTGTCAATGCAGTGACCGGGCTCAAAGAACAGCCCTATGCCGCCCTTGCGGAGACCTTCGGTGAAGACCTAGACAAAGTGCAATGGTTAAAGCGCAATAATGCCTTCCTCACCGTACAGGGCCGCTACGAGACGCGATTCAATATGGAAGCGGTGCTGAAGATGTACGAAATCTTTAGGCTGTGCGCCAAAGTCGGGCACAGCCCCGAAGCGCTCTACGAGTCTTTATGGCTGAAGCTCTTCGATACCATGAACGACCTGGATAAATTTAACGATGTCTTACCATTTGTAAGTCCGGAAGTTATTGAGACAACTGCCCATTTCCTGCAAACCGTAAATTCTGAAGCCGACTGGAATACCCTGAAGCGACAGATGCACGATGAGATGAACCTGAAGAAAAGGGATGCATTGGTCGGTTATGTTCTTGCTCATCAAAACAAAGAAGCACTGAGCGAATGGCTTAAAGAACAGCAAACCCTTGCTCAACAGTCAGGTGGCAGCCCCGTACCTGCAGGGCAGAAATACATCGGTGCTCCAAACATCAACACCCGCGACCTATACGGCGAGCTTTTGATTGACATCGAAATGGGCAATGAGATGCGGACCTCAAAGGTCAAAGAAGCCATCGCAGCTACGCAACTGTTTATTCACCGGTATTTGGTACACCTGGAAGACCCCAATACAAAAGACGAGGAATTCCTGGTGCGGCAGGAACTCAAGAACCGTTGGGTTTGGCTTAAAAACTACCGGGTATGGGAAGCTAACCGTAAAGTATTCTTATACCCCGAGAACTATATCAGGCCAGAACTGCGTGATACCAAAACGCCTGCCTTCCAAAAGCTGGAAGAAGACCTCCTGCAAGGGGAAATGTCTGAGGAGTTGGTCACCAAAGCATTCAAAAACTACCTGGATGAATATACAGAAGTTTCCCGGCTGACCATCGCCGGTGGCTACGTCTACAACAACCTGTATACACCTGATGACCTCGAGACCATCCTGTTTGGGCGCACCAAGACAGACCCCATGCGCTACTACTACCGCGAAGCGACTTTTGTAGGTGGTGCAACAGAACACGCCGCCTGGAAAGCCTGGACACCGATGGAGATTCAGATCAATGCTGCACGGGTTTACCCGGTATACGCCTTTGGACGGATCTTCGTCTTTTGGGCGACCCTGGAGCAAACCTCCAAGTCCTCCAACACAGGGGCTGTACAAGTTAAAAGCTCCGGTGAGGATACACAAGAGGTCCGCAATAGCACAGAAACGGAGTATCTGCTCCAGATACACTATTCTTTCTATGACCTAAACAAGCAATGGAAAGCACCTCAGTTGCTGAAGGTCAAAAACTCCAGTGGGATGGGAGGGCAGCCCGTTTCCATTATTTCTAACAATATCCCGATTGTTGCTTTCCGGCTACATGTGCAGAACGCTGAACAGTTGGATGGCAATCAGCACGAAAATATTGAAATCAGCTGTGAGTATGCACAGGAATATACCGTATTCAAAGGCTTCACCAATGAGCACCCTGACCTCCCTGGCTTTAAGTTTCCCCATCCGGTCTTCCCGAAATTTGAGAAAGAGCGGAAGACACATATCACTACTTTTCATTTAACCCCAGAGCTTTATGTTCATCAGGTTTCAGAAAAGTCAGGGAGCTTACCGCAAATCACTCCGGAATCACATTTCTATCGTGTAATCCACGAAGATGAACCGATGACACAAGACAGAATGGTCGCCCTGGGTACTCCTGTTAGTTTCAAGTCTAAGGGCTGGTTCACCTTTGATCATAAGGGAGGAAGCTTCCTGGTAAAACCCGTAGTGGGCGAAGAGACAGAACCTGCAGCCATTCCGGTCAAACAGGTTAAGGATTACCACAGTAAACTGCCTAATACCTGGACCAACCTGGACGCAGCATTTGAGATCGGTGGTATCACTTATCTATTCAGGGGTGGGAAATACACTAGCTCTGATGACTTCAGCAAGATTAAAGATATTAGCCTGGACTGGGGGCGCAAGCAAGTTGATTTCCCGTCCGTAGACACTATATTCCAGTATAAAACCAGCAATGGCAAGGATAGCATGGTATTGTTCAGTGGCAACAGTTACCAGTTGCTCAGTGAATCTGCAACGAGCCCACTGTCCGGAAATTCTTATTATTTCCCATCGCTGGGCAAAGTAGAGGCTGCGGTGCGCTTCGGCGGGAAAAACTTCTTCTTCCAAAATAATAATTACCTCACTTCGGATAGCCTGCAGACGCCACGGTCTGTTCAGCAGGACTGGAAGGTCAACTCTTCCATAACCCATGTCCGGGGCGTCATCCGGCACAACAATGAAGTCATTGTTGTAGGCAAAGATCAATTCATCCGCTACGGTAAAGATGACCTGAACACCCCCATCGCCACACCACAAACCACCAACTTAGGCAATCTTCTGCAGGCTCTCGGGTACCAGGGCAGCCTGACTAACCCGCAAAAAGGCAAGGAAGTAAAGTCTGTGGCACATACGCAGGATGGGCAGATTGTCATCCAAACCGATAAGATACAGTACCTCAAGGACGGGAAGCTCGTAGATACCTATAAACCCGCTGATACGATACCGAAGGTAGCCGTGAGTATTGCGGGGATTGAACACACTACCCCTATCAAAGCGAACAACGTAAATCCCAGCCTGCTGCAAAATTCTGAAGGCAGTGGAAACCTTATTGCCGATACGCCAAAGTGGCTGTTTCAATCTTTGGGTGTCTTCTACGCTTCAGGTAATGATAGTTCCATCTGGATTGAATGCGGAGACCGGCTCTTGGTAACTAATAGTAGCGAAGCTAAAGCGTTTTTGACAACCTCTGATGAAGCAAAGCGTGCTGAAGAAATCAGAGCTCGACTGATAGAGGAGCATAACAGCAACCGAATATTGACTGCTCATTTTGAGTGGGCAGGAACGACCTACCTGTTCTACGATAGATTCCTAATCGAAAAATCTCAAAACGGAGTAATTACACCTCATATTCTGTCCGCTCCTGTAACAGGGGCTCTGATTACAGGTGACAATAGACTCAGGCTTTTCAGTTCAGAAAGCTATTGGCCACCTATGGACCTTTCAGAGCTGGATGGCACGAAGGTCAAACAATACATGCTTGCGACTTCAAAAATCTTTGGCAGTAGCAATGAAATGTTTTCCGTTTCCCACGATTGGGGCAATAGCAAACCTGTCACTGCTGCCTTTGCTCACAATGGGCAGCTTTATCTAATCAAACAAGATGAATACGCCACGTTCTCTGATGTGAGCAATGACACCAAGACGGGAACTTACCAGGGTGACACAACAAAGCTTAGCGAGTTCAATGACAAGTTGCCTGCTTCCTGGAAACAGATAGACGGTGCGTTCTTCTGGCCATTAGGTAGCTCTAATCCGAAACTGCACCTGATTTCCGGTCAGCAAATTGTCGGAGAGGAGGTAACCAGCGTCCAAAACTGGCTAAAGCAACAGAGCAGCAATGGCAATGATGGCCCATCTCGTGTTGATGCCGCTTACGCCAGTGATCAGGAGGGTATTGTTTTGCTCAGTGGAGACCAGGTCTATTTCTACGGCTTAACCAATGACCCACAAAACCCATGGGCCCTTGGTGAAAATTATCCGGTTACAGACCCTGATGCCAGCGGTATTTCGGCGGCAAGCTACCAGGGCGGCAGCACCTATTTTTTCAAGGGCAATCAATTTGCAGCCGTCAATGGCTTTTCAAAAGATGTGATAAGGCCGAACCGGTCTGTGGCCAGTGAATTCCCTAATATGCACCCTGACTTCAAGGGCAATTTCTCAGCGGTACTTAATGCATCATCCAATTGGATATTTTTCAAGGGGAATCAATATGTAGCCTACGATGACAACAATTTACCAACGACATCAAAGTCGCGGGTTTATGACAATTACGACATCATCCGCCTTACGGCGAGCACCGCTGTAGAGTTGAACACACGCTTATTTGCCGGCGGGATGAACGCCTTACTGAACCGGCAAACGCAGGAGCTGGATGAGTTGCCTCGCTTTAGTGGAGAGGAATCCAACTGGACCACCATCAAGTTTAGAAAAGACAAAGTGGACCGGTATCCGGTTAGTTCCCACTTAGATTTCACCAGTGCCAACGGTATCTACTACAAAGAGATCTTCTTTCACGCCCCTTATTTACTGGCTCAGCACCTCAATGGCAGCCAGAAATTTGAAGAAGCCAAACGCTGGTACGAGTACATCTATGACCCTACAGAAGCAGAGCATTACTGGCAGTACCTGCCATTCGTAGGGCTTGACATTCAGGCGCTGGTCGATGGGCTCCTTAGCCTGAAGGAAGATTTACAAGACCAATTGGCTAGTGATCTTCAGGAGCGAATTGACTTAATTGCTGAAAAGCTGGAAACCCTAATCCCGGCTTTTACTGGTAAGCGATTGCCTACTGACAGTGAGAAAGCACTCATGGACGATTTGCACTGGATATCAGAGCATAAGTCTGATGACAGAAAGTTTAATCCTTACTACGTCATTGATGAGCTAAATGAGCTATCCGGTTTAGAGCCTGAAGCGGAACAGCAAAAACAATCTTTAGTAGAGTTACTCGAGCTTGTGGGCCCGATACGCTATCGTTGGGAGCAACTACGGGACAGTACAGATGCCCAGATCAAAGCTTACCTTGACGATCCTTTTGATCCGCATACACTGGCCAACCTTCGGCCCGTTGCCTATCGCAAAGCTATCGTCATGGCTTACGTTGACAATCTGCTGGACTGGGGAGATATGCTATTCCGACAGTACACCCGGGAAAGCATTAACGAAGCACGGATGCTTTATGTGCTGGCCTATGACCTGCTGGGGCAAAAACCCGCGAATATGGGTAGGCTAAAGCTCGAAGCTGCCATGGCTTATGCCGATGGGACAGAAGGCCTGGACAACGCCAACACTTCTGACTATGACTTCCTTCTGGGCATCAAAGGGATTGGCCGGACTTCACAGGAATTAGGGCTGGCTGGTCAGGGTTTGAGCCACGGCGCCAGTGATTCCGTGATGAGCGTAGCCGCCAACCCTTACTTCTACGTACCTGACAACTTCCTTTTCCTTGAATATTGGGACCGGGTTGAAGACCGGCTATATAAGATACGCCATTCACTAAATATACTGGGTGTCAAGCAGCCACTGCCACTCTTCCAGCCACCTATAGACCCTATGGCCCTGGTCCGGGCAGTAGCCGGAGGCATGCCACTCAGTGCAGCGATCAGCGGACTCCACCTGCCCGTACCGCATTACCGGTTCCGATTCATGCTGGACAGAGCTAAGGAGTTGGTGGGCCAGGTTACTCAATTTGGTGATGCCCTTCTGGCAGCGTTGGAAAAGAAAGATGCCGAGGAGTTGACCTTGTTGCAAAACCGGCAGGAAGGCATCATCCTTAAAATGAACCGGCAGATACGTCAGGCTCAGTTAGAAGATGCGATTTTGAACACCAAAGTACTGGAAGAAACGAAAAACAGTACTCAGATACGCCTCGAGCACTTCGAGGAACTGATTGATGAAGGGTTCTTCCTGGGAGAACAGATACAAATGGGCATTATCGCGGCAGGTGCAGCGATGATGGGCATCTCAGCGATCATCAAAACAGCGTCCAGCCTGCCTCGTGCAGCCCCGGAAGCCTACGTAGGTCCATTCATAGCCGGAGTCTCCCACGGTGGTGGCAAAGTGGGTGATATCATAGAAGCGATTGGAGAAGGCTTGGAGACCGGTGGCGATGCCGTCAGTATGCTGGCTGAAATCCCGGCCATTATTGCCAATCAGCAACGCCAGGAAATGGACTGGGAAATGGAAAAAGCGCTGGCGTTGAGTGAACTGGTACAGTTAGATTACCAAATTGAGGGTGCCCACCTGCAGGAGCAAATTGCCCGGTACGAGATCGACCTGCTCGAGAAAGAAATTGAGCACCAGGAAGAAACCGCTAAATTCATGCGGGACAAATTCACCAATGCTCAGCTGTATCAGTGGCAGATCGGGCGCTTGTCCGGCTTGTATTACCAGACCTATAAGCTGGCCTACGATGTTGCAAAGCAGGCCGAGCGGGCCTATCAGTTTGAACGGGCTGCATCAGAAAGTGACACCAGCTTCATTCAGCCCAATTACTGGGACAGCCGCCGCAAGGGCTTACTTGCTGGTGAAAGCCTGCAGCTTGACCTCAATCGTATGGAGCAAGCCTTTATGCAGAGTGATAAACGCCGGTTGGAAGTAAGGAAGCCGATCTCTCTGCTGGAGCATAACCCATTGGCGTTCCTTGACCTTAAGACCAAGCGCAGTTGCGAGTTCTTCCTCAATGAAGCACTCTTTGCCTACGATTTCCCCGGCCACTACTGCCGTCAAATCAAGTCTGTCTCGGTTACCTTTGACATACAGCCTAACTTGCACCGTACCATTTTTGCTACCCTTACACAACTGAGCCACCATACAGTGACGAAGCCAGATAGCAAGGCCGTGAAGTTCATGCTGGATCCAAAGGGGCAGCCACCACAAAGTATCCGTAGCAACTGGCGCGACGGCCAGCAGATTGCCATATCCCGGATACAGGAAGACAATGGCATTCTGGACAGCTTCCCCGATCAGGAGCGCTACGAGCACTTCGAAGGTACAGGAGCCGTATCCCGCTGGCGGTTGGAAATCAATGGCAGCCCCGGCGACAGCCTGGACATTGCCAATCTGGAAGATGTCATCATCAACGTAGAGTACACGGCCCTACAGGGCGGACAGGCTTACGCAGATTCCATCAAAGGGCTGTTGAAGCCTTACCCAACCACTACCCTGCTTGACCTGAGCCTGGTGAGCGGTGACAACTGGCTGGACTTCCTGGATGGGGACACGGATACCCTGACCCTGCCGCTTACCCGCGACCTTTTCCCCAATATGTCGGGCGGTAAGGTCAACAGCATCTACCTCTTCGTGGAGGCGGATGGTGACAGCCGGGGGAACGTTCAACTCAATCAGGATGAGGAACTGACCCTGAAGCACCAGCATATCCTGAAACCAGGTAGCCTCAACATCGGCCGCAATGGCTCCACCTGGCAGCTTACCTATTCGGGCGACCGGAGCGAGCTGCAGAATATTAGCCTGGTGGTGGGGTATCGGGCGAAGGTGGGGTGATGCGTTAAGCCAATTAATCCAACATCTGATCCAAAGCAGGTCCGCCCATGCAAAAGCGGGCCTGCACCAGGTGCATTCGACCAATGATTTTCCATTAACTCAACAGTCTTTCCAAGACTCCTGAGGCTTAAAAAAGTATAACCTATGTCTACAATTCATAACCGCCCCAGAAGAAGTTCAGTCGCTCATCAAAGTGGTGGGCATACGGCTGATACGAGTATCCGTAATGGCCGCCGACGGACACAGAGTGTGGCGGTGACCCGGCGGGAAAAAGATGCAAATCCACGAGAGAAAATACTTGGCGAGCGGGCAGAACAGGGGAATACGTCCGGAGCGACGAAGGTCCGGCATACGATTGGAGATCGGACGGAGGCGTTCTTTAAGCCTACTGAAGAAAGGCTGACTTCAATGCCTAACCCTTTGATCACTGCCGGCATACCTGAGGACCAACCACGGCTTGAAGAAAGAAGTGTAGCAACCTTTAATGTAGGTGAAACTCTTTTTGGTGATCAAGTCCCCCTTCCTGTCTCTTATTTAGATGAAATAAATGGGCAGAAGGGACAAGTAATAGCTTTGGCACCAGGAAAAAGTGCCGCGGAAGTAATTAGGAAACCATACAATACCGACACCCTTAACCCGGCATTTGTCAGAGACCTTTTTAACCTTCAGGTAATCGACTATATCACAGGGCAAACAGATCGAAACCTTACTAATCTCTTTGTGGAAGACCAAGATGGCCGATTTACCAGAATACGCGGAATTGACAGCGATACGTCTTTCGGTTCAAATGATTTAGCAAGATTGGGGCGTACTACTGGAAGGGATGCAGGAAATTTATTCCCATCAGATTTAAAAATTCCTCAAAGTTACGTTGATAAATTAAAATCCAAAAAAGATGAGCTTATCCAGCAATGGAAAGATGTACTAACACCCCAAGAATCGGAAATGGCAAAAATAAGGTTAAATAAATTAATAAATGATAATGATGGAAAGGGGCATCCAGAAATCAATGACATTCCTAAAAATGTCGAGGATTTCAAGAAACTTGGTTCTTATTTTAAGCGATTCGCTGATAGAAACCTGGAATCTGAAGAGACCGGGCAAAAAAGGCAGGAGCTAGCTGCATTGGCTGGAAAAACAATTAATGATAGAAAAACAAAAGTTGATGAACTTCTTACCTCCTTGCAAAAGGAAATCAGTACGTCTTATATTCCCGGAGTCAAAACCCTGGGGCTTAGAAATTATTCTGCTATTGAAAGAATGTTAGATGTTACTGAAACGGATGGGAGTTTGGCGACACTCAATGCTGTTGAAAAATCCTTAGGTGAAATATCTGAAGCAATCAAAGAAATAACGCCCCAATCATTTGATAATAAAATCAGAATTGCTACCAGACAGAACAGAGTTCAAGATGTCCAGGCTTTAACCAGGGAAAAGAATAACCTGGATGCTATAAAAAGAGAACTCAACTCAGAAAAAGAAAAGCTTCAGGCTAGAATTTTAGAGTTACGATACAGACATACAATCTCCGAAAGTGAAAAAATTGTGCAATCCGCTCAGCTCCAAAAAACAGAAGCACTCGCCCGCGAAAAACTCTTCGCCAGTTTCCTGAGCGGCCTCACTCCTCTCAAACAGGCACAAACTGAAGATGAAGCCCAGGTCAGGCTTTATGAACAAACCACCGCTAAACTCAATGAACTGGCGCAGGCTTACTACAAGGCTAAATATCAGGTAAATACACCTGCCATACAAAGAACAGTTGCCGGTCAAACCAGATTGGAAATTGCCAGGGATGAAGCACTTCAAGCATTCCACAATTACAAGCCTCCGGTAAATTTAACCCCCGGTTACTTAGAAAAACTTGATGCTTTCAAAGATGGGATTTATCAGCATGGTCCTATCCCAAGACCACAGGCCGCTTTCAATCCCAAGGTAGGAATCCATGGGCAATCAGTCAGAGCTCAGACAGCTGCCGGGCGACCTAGATTGGCGCCAATGCCTGGCGCCCCATCACAAGTTGAGCAGCAAGCTCAATCAAGACCGGCTGCTGAAGTTGCTCCATGGCCCAACACTCAACTACGACCGCTAAGGGCTCCTGGTGCTCCGGGTAGATCTTGATAAAGCGATCTCCTGAGCATTTGAAATAAAAAATACAGTTATGTCCAAAACCAGCCGTTCCCGTTCCAATTCCAGCCGTTCCCGGACCAACGCCAGGCCGGACAGCCATTCGCGTAGCCGTAGCCGCTCCAGCCTCAACAACAGCCGTGACCGCAGTTCCTCAAATACAAGTACGCGGGACCGGTCAGCAACCACTCGCGATACCAATTCAAACCCTACCTCCCGCACTGAGGCCCGGCAACGGTCGAATTCCGCTCCCCCTTCGCGTGCCACTAGCCGCACTGAACAGCGACAGCGTGCCCAATCCGCCAGTGAGGCTGACACTTCTGAGAACGCTTCACAACAGAATAGCAATCAAACGGGATCGGTTAGTGGCAAACAATCGGCAGGTAGCACTACAGCCCAAACCCCACTTTCTCCAGCGGAAAAGGAAGCACAGGTCAAAAAAACAATCGGCGACCTACTCAACAACGACCAGCTGAAACTCAAAAGATGGGTCAAAGACGGCGAGGAGGTTAAGCTGAGCCCGGACGCTATTGAAAAGATGGACGCCGCTACCCGCGAGCGCCTGCTCGCCGATCTGATGCACGTCAACCAGGCGTACAAAGACGGGCAATTCAAGCTCACTG